>JBGVBY010000008.1:0-139128 GCA_045226015.1 Bacilli bacterium
TTAGAAGGAGATGTGACATTAGAAAGAAGGTTTAGAGATGAGCACCTACATTATAAAGTTGTCTTGGTTTAAGACATAAAAAAGACCAGTTTTACCGCAAAATACTGCAGAATTGCTGGTCTTTTTGATTATTCTTGAGCTAATTCAGCTTTTTTTAATTTCTCTCCTAAGGAACACTTTCTCCTCAACAAGTGATACTCCCCAGTGAACAATATTTCCAACACCAAACATCACAATAATCATGTCCATCGTCATTACTACCGCACCGGTTTTATAGAGAATGAACCATATTCCGTAATAGACGATGTTGCAGAACAATGAATTGATAGCGTTGTACTTGGTTTTGCCCATACCGACAAAAATTGCATCAGGTATTTGAGAGAATGCATAAGCGACATAGAAGCCAAGATTCTTCACTACTATTTCAAAGATTCTTCCTGGATTATCCAATCCTTCAACGGTTCCAAAGAACCATTGATACGAAGGAATTAGAGCAAACCAGACTATAAGAGTAAATGCTGTAATGGAATAGTAATTGATTTGCTTCAGCTTATATCCATCTGCACCTGCGTCTTTTCTAATAATTTCTACTAGACAGGTGATTGGTATTAAGAGCCAACCCCAAATGAAATTGTTGGCAACCCAGTAATTGCCAGATTCACTGACTGCATTGACTAATTTACAAATCATCAAAGCATAGACAATGTTATCAATAAATTGTTGCCCACCAGCAAACAAGCCAACACGTCCCCAATCTTTAAGGTGAGGAAGGTCTTCTTTTGTAAATTTTCCTGGTCTTATTTGTTTAATAACTACAAGTAGAACAACAGCCAACACACCCATAATGCTGTTAGCGATGATATTACTAACTGCGATACCGTTAATGCCCATAGATGGAATTAGGGCAAAATCGGAGAGCAGAGCTAGTAATATTTTTGCGACTAAGAATGCATACATGTATCTTGATTTATCAATAACCAAGAACACAACACATGCATAACTAAATACGATACCAACCATAAACGCTATTGTTTCTAAAGAAAGATAGCGAAATGCGGCAGCTACATCAATCTCATTCGGATTCATGTAGTTAATCATTCCAACCCCCCAAAAGAATGTGCCAATTGAGAATAAGGCATATAATCCGACAACAATAATTCCTAGTTTAAAGACTACTTTGTTGAAGTGCTCCTTTTTATAGGCCTTAGATAGCACCGAATACATTGGAACAATAAGAAAAGCACAGATTGTCTCATCAATGAGATCAAACCATTCCATTTGTCCGATGATATCTAATGCACCTGGGTTGGTGTTAATTGTAATTAACTTAGTAATTACTGTTTGATAAATTGCTGGGACTAATGCAAGCAAGCATAGAGCTAGATACATCTTCCAGTCAAAAGTTTTAAATGTGGTCCACCACTGTTTAATTTTTGCTTTCAAAATAAAAGCCTCCTATCTGCACCAAAATTAGAGGCAAGCATTCCACCCAATCTAACAAGGGGTAGGAGTAATCCCAAGTTAAAATTGCAAGGCCAATAATTTTAATACCCTTATATTTTATCACATTGAAGAATCAAAGCTTCAAGAACAAAACATAAAACATGTTACCACTTACAACCCTAGATATAGGCTATCTCTTGGCATAATTACTTAATACAAAATGTATTAAGTAAAAGTGGTAGTCATGGGTCATGTCTTTACTCAAAAATATAGGTTTTTTATTAAAAATAAATGGGTTTTATTTCTTTAAAATCAAGCCAACGATTGTCTCCACGTGAAAACTTCTCGGGAACATGTCTACTGGTTGAACAGTTTGAATATCGTATTGCTTTGATAAGATTTCTAGGTCTCTTGCTAAAGTTGATGGTTCACAAGAAATGTACACGAGTTTCTTTGGTTTGATTTTAAGAATTGCATTTAAAAAATCTGGAGTGCTACCTTTTCTTGGCGGATCCATGATAACAACATCGAATTTGTTAAGAGTTTTGTTTATATAATCAGTGCAGTCATCTTCAATAATTTCTATATTAGTAATGTTGTTAAGTTTAGCGTTGTTCTTTCCATTAATTACTGCGCTTCTTACTAGTTCAACGCTTGTAACTTTCTTGGCTTTTGTAGCCGCTAATAGTCCGATAGTGCAGACACCAGCGTAAGCGTCTAAGACAGTCTCGTTTTTTTGGATATCCGCTAAATCTAGTGCGGTTCCGTAGAGTTTTTGTACTTGGATTGGATTAACTTGGAAGAAGCTCTTGCTAGAAATATTAAATTTAAGTCCTAATATCTCATCAGTGATATAGCCTTTTCCGTATAGCGTTTTTTCACTTTCTCCTAAGATAACATTCGTGTCTCTTTTGTTAACGTTAAAGATAATAGTGGATATCTCTTTATGAATTGAAGTTAACTCTTTGACAAAGTTATTTCTTCCTGGGAATGTATCAATATTACTCACAAAGACCACCATGATTTCTTTAGTGGATAAGCTGGTTCTAATTAAGACGTGTCTTATTATTCCTCTTCTTGTATCTTCATCGTATGGTTCAATACGATATTTCTCCATTAGATTTGCAATACTTTGAAGAATTGGAGCAGCATCTTTAGCCTCAATGTCACATTCTTTAATAGGAATAATCTTATGAGTATTTGCGCGATAAAAGCCATACACGACATGTCCTCTATCCTTACCAAAAGGAACTTGAATTTTGTTGCGGTAGTGGTGAGGATCTTCCATAGGAATAACATCATTAACTTTGATGTTTTTTAGGTGTCCGATTCTCTTTAAATCCTCTTCGATTTTGTGCTTTTTATATTCAAGTTCATATTTATATTCAGCGTTTTGAAAAGTACATCCTCCACAGGCGGTAGAAACAGGACATTTTGGTTGAATGCGATAGGGCGATTTAGTTAACAATTTAACTATCTTGCCATATGCGACCCCTTTTCTAGCGTAGGTAACTTCGATTTCTGCTTCTTCTCCTAAAAGCAAAGCGTCTACAAAAATAACTCCGTAAACAGTCTTGATGACTCCTTTACCTTCACTTGATATATCAACACATTTACCTTTGATAATATTTTTCATTTACATCATTATATTTTAATGATTATCGTTTTTCTATTCTTACTAATAAATGTTATAATCACATAGTGAGGCCACTTAAATGAAAAAAAATATATTGTTTCCATTAATTTTACTTTGTGGATTATTAAGTGTTAGTTGTTCTAACAAAGACCCAATTTATGTTCCTATCACTCCAGAAGGTGGAGAACCTGGTGAACCTGGTGAACCAAGCGATCCGGTTGATCCAGTTGAAGCCGAAACTTTTAAAGTGACTTTGGATTTCAGCAAATATGAATTTGAAGGTGGTTCAAAAGAAACAACTAATAGTAGTGTTGGTGATAATCACATCATTCAAACAATTGGAAAGTTTTTATATGCTTCTGATGATAGTGGTGAAGATGTAGAGATTACTGCGATTAATGTTCCTGAGTCTTACGAGGGATATATCGGTATCAAAAAACTTGAGTATGACGCGGGAACAGGGATTGATCCATTCACTATTTTCCAAATTTCTAGCGGCACTCAAAGTGGTTATATGAATATCACATTAACTCATAAAATTGTTTCCGTTAAGATTACCGCTCAAGGATATTACAAGGCATTCGTCACTAAAGACTATAGTGATCCAAATAGTGAATATTACACTGCTTATAGTGTTGATTTAGACACTACTTTTAAAGTTAATGGCGAATCTTGGGAACTTAAAGGTGCAGAATATGATGAAGAAGGCTATTTACAAATGCCTCCTATTGAAACTAAAGAGTTTGAACTAGGTACTACCGAGTTCTCTATTAGTGATGATGACTATTTAGGTAGAATTTTCATCCACTCAATTGAATTTACATTAGAAAAATAATTTATGATTAAAGTTAAAGAATTTATATCATCATTGAAACTCCGTTGGAGTGACCTATTTTTATTAATTGCGGCGGGTTCTTTCGCGTTTTTCGTTGGTTTAAGCCAAACATATATGGGTGAAATGGATCCTGCAAAGCTTAACATTCCAAACTGGATTGTTATTGTTTTGGGCGTACTTATGTGCGCCTCTTTTGGCGCCTACTTATATTACGAGTTAGGTGTACGTAAAGAAAAATACAATCGTTATATTTTAATGGGTGTTCTTTCACTCATTTTAATCAACACGATTGTCATTATGGTGCAACCAGAATATTCCACTCAAGACGTTATCGTTAGATATCGTCCTGAAGACAATCCTCTTCCAGGAGTAGTGGGTAAATCTTACTCAGTTTTACTTTATGTAAGTGTGATTCATAGATTCTTCTTTATGTTTGAATTAATTGGTACCTTATTACTAATTTATTCAGCCTTCTTTATTTTCTCAAAGAGAATTACAAGCCTTAAGTTTATTGAATGGCTTGGTTATGGAATCCTTTTAGTTGGCGTCTTCCTTGCTATTTATAGTTATGCGACTGAGGCATATAAGTATATTCAATTACCAAAGTTCTTGTTAGATAGAATTAGAGGTGTTGAGAGAAGCGATTTGCTATATGACTACACAGTTCAATCGTTCTTTGATCACCGCAATCCTCTTGGAATGACTTACATGTTGTGTATTATCTTCTGTTTTGTGGTGCATACATATCGTAAATATTGGTGGCATTACCTTGCGGTTGTCTTCTTCTTTATCAACCTTTGCTTCACTTTTAATAAGACAGGTTTGATTTTATCAGCCCTATTAATCCTTATTTATTGGGTATACCGTCTAATCATGACATTTAAAGAAAACAAGAAACGTAACACGATTGTTCTTTCTTGTATTGCCTTAGTGGTGTTTTTAGCGGTTCTTCTTATTGGAGTCCCTTATGTCAGTAAAGGAAAAGTGTTTGGAAAGATTTATGCTGTTATTAATGAATTCGCGTATGAAGGCGCAAGCTTAAAATATCGCGAATATATTTGGGATAACGCTTATCAGCTACTTAGAGATGGCTGGTGGGTTATTGGTAGAGGTTTTGGAATTATGAATGTTTTCCTTAAGCCAATGAACAATTATTCACATCAAGAACCTGTTATTCCTACACATTCTGGATATTTAAATGTTCTCGCAGAAGGTGGAATTATCTTCTTCTTAGCGTACCTACTCCTTATTGGATACGTGGGTTATGTTACTGTTAAGTGTTTCAAAAAAGATAAAGACTTAACTATTTCAATTTCTTTAGGCGTACTTGCTTTCTTACTATATTCATTTGTAGAAACAAATCATTATCTCATGTATTTATTTGCCTTCCCTCTTATGGTGTTATTTAACCAAAAAGAAAAAGAAGCTGAATAATTTTACAAAGTAAAAAAAGAGACACAACCGCGTGTCTCTTTTAATTTATTTGTTTGAATTCATGAGTTCGTTGATGAACGGAACTTCAATGGTGGCGTCTAGTCTAGGGAATAGTGGATTTCCTTTAACCGTAACGTGATTATCTAATACGTTTTTGTTATTGATGTTCTTATAATCACTTTCTTCTACTGATAAGCCTAACAGTTCAAAGGCTTTATCACTCGCATCAACTAGAACTGGGTGATATAAGCGAGAGGCAACAAAGATGCTATAGGCGAGGTGATTCATCACACTAGCGAGTTCGTCTTTTTTAGACTCGTCTTTTGCTAAAGCCCATGGAGTGGTTTCATCGATATATTTATTCGCTCGATTTACGAGTTCGTTTACGTAAGTAATCGCTTCAGTGATTCTTAAATCACCCATCGCGTTTTCATAATTTTTAATCGTGGAGTCCACTGTGGATTCAAGAGATCCATCAAATTCAGTTAATTGTCCTTTATATTCTGGGACAACTCCATTGAAGTATTTATGAATCATAGAGACTGTTCTATTAACAAGGTTTCCATAGGAATTTGCAAGATCCGCGTTAATTCTTTCAACGAATTGTTCTGGAGAGAATGAACCATCATTACCAAAGTTAATCTCTCTAGCGAGATAGTATCTCACTGCAGAGACTCCATAACGCTCCACAAGTGGATATGGATCAACAACATTGCCTTTAGATTTACTCATCTTGGAATCTTTCATCATAAGCAGACCATGGACGAATTCTCTATCTGGTTTTCTTAATCCTAAGGATTCAAGGAACATTGGCCAATAGATCGCGTGGAATCTAGTGATATCCGCGCCTAATATATGGATGATTTCACAATCTTCATCTTCCCAATACTTCTTATATAAGGATTCATTGTCACTTCCATAACCTAACGCGCTTATGTAGTTTGTTAAGGCATCAAGCCATACATAGACAACGTGTTTGTTGTTTTCTTTCACTGGGATACCCCAAGAGAAAGATGTTCTACTAACACATAAATCTTCAAGTCCTGGTTTGATGAAGGTATTAATCATCTCGTTCTTTCTACTTTCAGGAACGAGGAATTTTGGATTATCTTCATAGAATTTTAGTAAAGAAGGTAAATATTTATTGGTTCTAAAGAAATATGCTTCTTCTTCCGCTCTTTGGACTTCTCTACCACAATCAGGACATACATGATTTGGTCCTGCTTGAGTGTCGGTCCAGAAAGCCTCGCAGTACTTACAGTACCAGCCCTCATATTTTCCTAAATATATATCGTCTTGTTTGAGCATTTTTGAGAATGCGTCTTGAACAACTTTGATATGACGATCTTGAGTAGTTCTAATAAAGTCGTCGTTAGAAATCTTTAGTAAGTCCCATAATTTGTAGAATCCTTCAACAATGTGATCAACAAATTCTTGTGGGGTTACTCCTGCTTCTAATGCGTTCTTTTCAATTTTTAATCCGTGTTCATCTGCGCCTGTAAGAAAGAAACATTCATATCCTCTTTCTCTTTTGGAACGGGCAAAGATGTCAGTTAAAGTAGTGCAGTAAGCATGTCCAATATGAAGCTTTGCACTTGGGTAATAGATTGGGGTTGTAATATAGAATCTCTTTTTAGACATAGCGAATGAGCCTCCTAAAATCTATGCGATAGTAATTATATACATTATTTACGTAAAAGAAAACTGCTTATGAAGCAGTATCTTTTTTTATTTAAGGCCGTATTTACGGTTGAATCTATCCACTCTACCATCAGCTTGAACGTATCTTTGTTTGCCAGTGTAGAATGGGTGGCAGTTGCTACATGTATCAACTCTAATTTCTTTTTCTGTGGAACCTGTTTCGAATGTGGCGCCGCAGCTAACACATGTAACTTTGCAACGATAATACTTTGGATGTATATCTTTTTTCATTTTGTTTCTCCTTCCGCCTAGGACATTACTTCGCCTAAGAAAGTTTGCTGTATAACTTTATCATAATATTAATGCTTTTAGCAAATATTAAAATTTTATTTGGAAAAAGTATGTATTCGTCTACATATTTTTGTTGTACATAAAAATATAAGTCGTTATTATATTGTTAGAATTTTAGGAAAGGAAAAATATAATGGATTCAAGTAAGAAAACAAAAGTTTTAAACATTATTTTCACAATTGCGATTTTCGTGTTTACTACTTTTACATTTATCGCACTCTTCCTCCCTGTAGTCAAACAAACAGAAGCATATAACGGTGTTGTTGTTATGGAACAATCACGTGGTATTTTTGGTGCTAACGGTATTATGCAAGTTGTTACTGATTACATCGAGGCTATTACTGGTGAAGGAAGCGCTGAATACATTGATGCAATGATTAAGAGCTTAATGGGCTGGATGGTTGTCCTTGTGATGTTTGTCGTTACAAGTATTATCATCACTGTTTACATGGTCTTTGTTATCGTTAGAGGTGTTCAAGTACTTAAAGGAACTAGAGCAATTAAAGACTTATTTGCAAGTTACGCAAATATCGCATTCTCTTTCTTTGCTTATGTTATGGCTGTTTATCTCGTATTTTGGGAGAAATCAACAGTTACTGATGGCTTTATCACAGTTACAGGCACTGTCGGATTAGCTTCCGGAACAAGCATGGGCTTAATCTTCAGCCTTCTTGGCGCTACTATTCTTATTGCTAGTATCTTCTTATATAAGAATGAAAAGCCACTTATTACAAAGATCTTCAGTGCAGTTATCGCTACTATTGGAACAGTTTTATTATCATTCATGTTCATCAGTGGTATTAATGATGGATTAGGTACACAAGTTACAGTCTTTAACATCGTTAGAGATTTACCATCAATGTTCAAAGACAGCGGTGACAATCCACAATCACTTGCTAACACAATTATGTTGTTCTATGGATCTTTATTCACATTCGTCTTTGCTGTTGTTGGTGTTGGCTTTGTCAAAAATCTCGTTTTTGAAGCCCTTGAACTCAACGAAGAAAGATATAAGAGAGTCAATAGACCATACGTCCCAGAAAGCAAAGCAATGGTATTTGCAATTCTTGCCTTCATCTTTGCCGGTATTGGATATCTAGTTTGTACAATCATGTACTGCGGTGTCTTCTCTAATGCGACACGTTCATACCATGTTGGTACAATGCCAGTTCTTGCTTTCATCTTCTTATTCATCTTATTAGGACTCGCTATTGCCAATAAAGCAATTTCAGGTAGTAAAGCACCTAAAAAAGAAGCTGAACCAAAAGCTGAATAATTTGAACTAAACATAAAAATTGGGGCGTTAATTGTAGCGTCCCATTTTTTATTTGCTATATAATAAATTTATACAAAGGAGATTTTTTCATGAAAAAAGCTTCAAAAACATTATTGCTCATCGGTGCTATTCTTAGTATCGTTATGGCTATCGTTTGGATGATCTTAGCAATCATTTACTTAGCCGCTGGAGCAGTTGTTCAATCCATCATTGATGGTACCTTCACTGGTGGAACGGTTCCTGATATCGTTATCGAATTAGAGAGATCAGGATTAACACTTCAACAAGTCGCAAGCACACTCACAGCAGACGGCGTAATCTTCTTACTCCTCATGTTTGTTGCTATTGCAAGCTGTGTCCTTGGATTTATTGCAAGAAACAGGAACAACAAAGGCTTATTCATCGCAAACATCGTCCTTGGATTACTCTGTGGCGCAGAACTTAACGCCATCGGTGGTGTCTTAGGATTAGTTGCTTCTTCAAGAAAAGAATAAGACTTCACAGTAATGTAAGATTAACTCACGATTTATCGTGGGTTTTTCTTTTATTAGTGGTATACTTTGTTTTGTATTATGAAATATACAAATATTGCAGGACATAAAACTCTTAACTCATTTGTTGAATATAAGATTAATTTGTTAAAACAAAAACCTGTTTCCTTTGAAACTTTATTTGAACTTATGTTCTCTGAAAAAGAGAATGTTTTTTATGAATATGACCAAGGGTTTAAACAAATTAAAATCACATATGGTGAGAGTTATAAACATATCAAACAACTAGCGGCTTCTTTTAAAAAAGAAACTAATCTTAATCATAACTCTATTATTGGAATATATTTAGATAACGATATTACTTGGCTTGAGACTTTCTGGGCATTACTTATGTCTGGATATAGACCTTTATTACTTAATTTAAAATTAAGTGATGACTCCTTAGAAGAAGTTATTAAGACTAGTAAGTGTGAATGTGTTATTTCTAATGGGAAAAAGTTCAGTGTTCCTTCACTTAATATCAAAGATATTGAGTTAAAAGAAGAAATTGATAAATATGATTTTTCGGATGAGATATTCTTTGTATCAAGTGGCACTTCAAATAACGTAAAAGTATGTGCTTATACATCTAAAGAAATCACTAATATTGTCTTAAAGGCTAAAGATATAGTTTTTGGTAACTCATTAATCAAAAAGCATTATGATGGAGAGCTTAAGTTACTTGCCTTATTACCTTTCTATCATATCTTTGGCTTTGTTGCGGTTTATACATGGTTCTCTTTCTTCTCAAGAACTTTTGTTGAACTTAAAGATTTAAGTCCTAAAAATGTTGTAAAAACAATAACCTCTCATAAGGTAACTCATATATTCGCTGTACCATTGTTCTGGCAAAAGACATATGAAGCAGCGATGAAGGAGATTAAATCCAAAGGCGATAAGACATATAAGAAGTTCTCAAAAGGATTAAGAATTTCTAATAAGTTAGGATCGTCTTTACTAGGTAAATTCTTTAGAAAAACACTTCTAAAACAAGTAAGAACTCAACTATTTGGAGATTCTCCAGTATTTTTAATTTCTGGAGGAAGTGTAATTGATAATCGTGTCTTAGAGTTCTTTAACGGTATTGGTTATCATCTCACAAATGGATATGGAATGACCGAAATTGGTATTTCTTCTTTTGAAATGTCTAACAAATTTAAATATTTAAACAGTGCTTCTATTGGTAAGCCATTATTTGGGTACGAATATAAGATTGGTGAATCAGGCAATTTGTTAGTTAAAGGCAATTCTTTAGCGGCTTATGTTTTAGTGAACGGAAAACGTATCGATAACGAAAATGATTGGTTTGACACAAAAGACTTAGTAAGTGTTAAAAACGGCCACTACTACATTACGGGTAGAGAGGATGATTTGATTGTTCCTATTACTGGAGAAAATATTAACCCAAATATTGTTGAGGCATCTATTAAATCAGGTGATACGAAAGAAGTGTGTTTGATTAGAGGCAAAGAAAACGAGCTCCCAACTTTACTCGTTGAAGTAAATAGATATTTAAGCAATGAAAAAGTGGAAGAAGTCACCTCAAATATTAAAGAACGTATTAGAAATAACAACCTTTCTTCTCAAATAGGCAGAGTTATTTTGGTTAAAGATAATCTTATTGATAACGATGATTTCAAACTTAACCGCAAGAAAGTTGAGAAGAAATTCTATAGTGGTCAATTAAGAACTTTCGATAAAAAAGAAAATGTCTCTAGTTCTGATCTTGACGAGGTCACTAACAAAGTTAAGGAGATATTCTCTAATACCTTAAACCATGAAGTTAATAACCTAGATGGAGATATCTTCTTAGATTTAGGTGGAACAAGTTTAGATTATTTCGCGATTGTATCTTTGATACATGATGAATTTGGAGTTGATATTTATTCTGTAGCGAATAATTCTTTGACATCGATCAACTCAATAAGTGAGTATATTAAGAGCAAGTTATGATATTTTTGTTTTCTTACTTTGTAAAGTTTACAGGATGGTTAGTGCAACTAATCATTTTTAGAACAAAAGTTATATATGAAGACAAGAAAGCTCAATCTCGTCGTATTAAAGGAAAGGCCATTTTAGCGAGCAACCACACTTCGGTATACGATTTTGCTGTTTATTTATTTGTATTTTTCTTTAGAACACTTCGTTATCAAATGGCGGAAGTTCTTTTCAAGAAAAAACTTCTAGGTCTCTTCTTAAAGTTGATGGGTGGAATATACGTTGACCGTAATAGTGGTAACTTCTCCTTTATCAATAAATCCTCAAAGATTTTAGAGAAAGGCGGAGTTATTGGTACTTTCCCTGAAAGTAGAATTCCTAGAAAAGACGAAACTCCTTTACTTGAATTTAAGCCAAGTGTTGCTTATTTAGCGTTATTAACAAATACGAAGATTATTCCTACCTATACGAATGGTAACTATTTTAAGAAAGGTAGAGCGGTAGTGGTTATTGGAAAACCACTATATCCAAATGATTACATCAATGAAAAATTGTCAGAGAAAGAAAACATTGATATAATCAATAACGTTTTGAAATCCAAAATTGAAGAGTTGAGAAGATTATATGAAGAGAAAAGGTAAAGTTTTTTCTTTCAAATATTTGATGTATGACATCATCAAGATAACAGGTGCAATTGGATTAATTCTATATCGTCCTAAGCACTTATATTTGGATAAAAAACAAAAGAAGATTAAAGGTGGAGCAATTATTTCCTCTAACCACGTGAGTCTAAGTGATCCTATATCCATTATGATGGGTATATGGTATAGAAGACTTCATATGGTGGCGATGGATGAGTTAGTCACTAATAAGCTTAGAAAATTAGTCTTCACAAAATGGTTCTTGTGTATTCCAATTAGTAGAACTAATTTCTCAATGAGTTCCTTTAAAAAGATTGTTGATGTCTTAAATGATAAGAGGGCAGTAGTTATCTTCCCTGAAGGACATGTAAACGTTGATGAAAAAGGTATTCAAGCCTTCAAAAGCGGAATGATCATGATGGCGCTTAAAAGCGGAACCCCAATCGTTCCGGTCTACTTAAAAAGAAGAAAAAACTTCTTCTCAAGAGTAGTAATTGCCGTAGGTACTCCAATTAATATAAGTGATTACGCTGTTAATGGAGTCGTTAATCTACAAGGGATAGAAAGAGCAAATCAAGATATCCAAAACCAAGAAAAAGAATTAGAAAAATTAGTTTACAAAAAGGAGAGAAGTAAACATGGACAAAAATAGAGAATATTTTGCAAAGTTTGTCGACGCTGAACAATTTGCAAGAATTCAAGAAAAAGACACAGTAGTGGAAATGTGGGAAAGCGTTAGAAAAGAATTCGCTGACCTAGTTGCTATTGTGGATGATGGAAAATCATATAGTTATGCTGAATTAGACAAAGATGCAGCGGAATTTAGAGGGGTTCTTAAGGGTTTAGGACTTTCTAAAGGTGATCGCGTTGGTGTTTTTGCTAAGAATAGTTATGAACTTGTGAAAATGTATTTAGCCGCGATTACTGGTGGATATTGCGTTGCTGTTTTACCAGCTCATTTAGATGATAAGACCTTATTTGGTGTCTCAATGATGTTTGGCTTAAAAGCTTTATGTTACACGAGTGATATGGAAGAAAAACTTGGTGTTATTAAAGCCATGAATAAAGCCATTAAGTTTGCGACATCCTTAGATAAAGCTGAACCTGTTGAAATGGATAAGTCTTCTAAAGGAAGTGATCCAGCCTTAATTATGTTTACTGGTGGCACAACCGGAAGAAGTAAAGGTGCTCTCTTATCTCAAGAGAACGTTATGCAAGGTACAGTTAACGGATGTTATGGTACTCCACACGTCTTCAATCAAAGATACTTACTCATTTTACCTATGAGCCATGTCTTTGGACTTATTCGTAACGTGATGACTTCTTTATATACAGGAAGTGCCTTATATATTGTTAAAAACAATAAAGACATGTTTAAGGATATCGCTATCTTTAAACCAACAGTGTTAGTCTTAGTTCCTGCAGTTGCAGAAATGGCCTTAAATCTTTCTAAACAATTTGGTCGTAACATGCTAGGAGAAGATTTAAAGTGCGTTATTTGTGGCGCTGCTAAAGTTGCACCTTACTTAATCAAAGAGTATAAGAAATTTGGCATTGATTTATATCCAGGATACGGATTAACCGAATCCGCTAACCTCGTTAGTGGCAACCCAGATCAATTCAATAAACCAGATTCTGTTGGTTATCCTTACCCACATCAAGAGTTCAAAGTCGTTAACAACGAACTTTGGATCAAGGGAAAGAACATGATGCTTGGCTATGTTGGCGATGAAAACGCGAACAAAGAAGCATATGAAGATGGCTGGTTTAAGACCGGTGACTTAGTGAGATTTGATGAAGATGGTTACTTATACATCACCGGTAGATGTAAAGAAATCATCGTCTTAGATAACGGAGAAAACGTTTCTCCTGCTGAAGTTGAAGTCTACTTCAATGCTTTACCATGGGTTCAAGACTCTCAAATCTTTGAAGATGTTGATGAAGCTGGTAAACACTTCATTGCTCTTGAAGTTGTCCCACGTATGGTGGAACTCGGAAAAGTTGACGCTGAGGATAAGATGAAATTCTTAATGGAAGAACTTTATAAAGTTAATTCATCACTTCCACCTTATATGAGAAGTTCACGTATCGTCATTCGCGATAAAGACTTTGAAAGAACTCCTGCAATGAAGATCTTGAGGTATCATAAATGCTAAGTAGAGAAGAAATTTTATCGTCATTAAAAGAAATATTAATCGCCATGGATCCTTCTAAAGAAGGAAAACTTGACGATGTCAAAGAAGACACAAGGCTTATTGAAGATTTAGGTTTAATGTCTATCTCTTTGCTCTTCATGGTCGTTTCTATTGAAGAGAAATTTAAGATCGAACTTGGAGATGTTGGAGTCAACGACTTCGGCACTGTCGGAGAAACAATTGATTATATTCAAAAGTGTTTAAAATAAAATGAGCGCCTGGTTAATTGTTGTTATTGTCATATGTTCACTTCTAGTGTTTTTTGGTTTGACCCATTACCTAGTTGTCTATTTGATTTTTCGTAAGTTTTTTACCAGGCAACCAAACGAAAGAATTATTGAAATTGGATATAAGAACTTAACTGAAGAGCAAGACGAGTATTTGAAAAACACAATACAAGAACTCGAGTCTTTTCCTCATCACGAAGTTTCTATTCAAAGTAAAGACAACAAGAAATTAGTGGGTGATTATTATCCTGCTAGTAGTGATAAGTTATTCATTTTATTTCATGGATTCCAATCTAATTCATATATGAACTTATCACTTCAAGCCCTTCATTTCTTAAAGAAGGGGTATAACATCTTGCTTGTTGACCAAAGAACCCATCATCGCAGTGAAGGTAAATACATTACCTATGGCTTTTATGAACACGAAGATGTCCTTTCTTGGATAGAATACGCAGACAAACTTGAAGAGATTAATGAAATAATTCTCCACGGCATTTCTATGGGTGGCACAAGTATCGCTTTAGCGAGTGAATATATCACTTCTAACAAAGTTAAACATCTTGTTATTGAAGATGCATACACAAATTTAGAAAAGCTCGCAGATGATATCGCGGAAACTCAAAAGATTCCATTCTACCTTTTCAAAAGAGAACTTGGTTTTTGTATCCGTCATATTGCGAAAGCTGATTGGAGAAAAATTGATACAGTTGAATCATTAAAAAGAAACAAGATTCATACAGTTTTTATTCGTAGTGAGAAAGACGCTATTGTAAACGAATCATTTTTTAACGATAATTATAACAATTGTGGTTGTCTTAAAGACAAATTTATTGTTCCTAACGCAAAACACGCTTGGGGAGCAATCACAAGTGCAGAAATATACTTTAAACAGTTAGATAAATTCTTAGGAGAATAGATATGAAAAAAGCATTTGCAATTATGCCTGATGTTACTTGTGACTTAAATCATAAGTATCAAAAAGATTATGACATTGATGTCATTAATGGCCATTACGTCACTCCTGATGGAAAAGAACATCCATCTGAATTTGACTGGTCTAACATCAATAAGGATGAATTCTTTAAAGCATTAAGAAAAAATCCTGATGGTTTTAAAAGCGCACCTCCTAGTGTTGGAGAAATCTATGAAGCTTTTGAACCACACGTAAAAGCAGGTGAACCAATTATCGCTATGGCGATTTCTGGTGGTTTAAGTGGAACATATTCATTTATGACTTCTGCTAAAGAAATGATTTTACAAAAATATCCAGAAGCCAAAATTGAAGTTATTGACACTCGTAGATTTGGTCCTGGCTTTGGCTTAATGTGCTTATATGCTTCTGAACTTAGAAAAGAAGGTAAGAGCTTTGAAGAAGTTGCTAAATGGCTTGAAGATAACAAGAATAGATTTCACCAATCTGGTTGGATGGATGATTTATCATTCATTGCTAAGAAAGGTAGACTTACCCATGCAAAAGCATTCTTTGGTTCTTTAGCGGGTATTAAACCTGTTGGAGAATTTGACTATAACGGTTTAACTACAGTTATTGGCAAAGCCAAAGGTGAAAAACAGGCTTTACGTGTATTAATTAAATACATTCAAGCTCACATTGAAAATCCTGAAGATCAAATTATCTTCGTAGCTACTACAAATAGAGACGCTCAAGCGGAAACCTTTAAGAAGATGATTGAAGAAACCATCAAACCTAAAGCAGTTCATGTTAACCCTGTTTGTATTAACTGTTCAATTAACATTGGCCCAGGTTTAATGGCAGCTTACTATGTTGGTAAACCAATTACCGAAGGTTTAGTGGAAGAAACAAAATGTTTCAATCAAATCCTTTCTGAAGACAAGGAATAATTAATGAGCAATATTGTTGACGGCAAGATATTTGAAGGCATGTTAAAAAATGCTTTCAATAATTTAGTGAATCACGAGAACGAAGTTAACGCGATGAATGTTTTCCCTGTTGCTGATGGGGATACAGGCACAAATATGCGTTTAACTGTTCAACACGGATTAAACGCTAAGAGTAATGTTAACCTTGGTGTTTATCTTTCTAGTGTTGCTAAGGAGATGTTACTAGGCGCTAGAGGTAATTCTGGTGTTATTTTGTCGCAACTATTTTTTGGATTAGCAAGATCTTTAGTTAGACATAGCTATGCTTATCCTCGTGAAATGGCTAACGCCCTTATCTATGGATATAGAACTGCTTACAAAGCAGTCATTAATCCTGTTGAAGGCACTATCCTTTCTGTTAGTAGATTAGGCATTGAAAATATCAAAACTCAAATCGTTGGTAGGATGACATTTGAAAAGATGTATAAGCTCTACTTACAAGAGATGGAGAAGGTGTTGTTAGATACCCCAAATATGCTTCCTATATTAAAAGACGCTGGTGTTCTTGATAGTGGTGCTAAAGGGTACATTTATTTAGTCGAAGGTATGTATCAATATCTTCTTGGAAACATCATTGAAAAGAATGATGAAATCGTTTTAGAGAAGGTAAACACGCAAGAACCTGCTTATTTTGACGTTAATTCAAAGTTTGAAGATGGGTATTGTACTGAATTTCATCTCCAACTTATGAACTCAAAAAACTATAGAACAAACTTTAGATATGAGAACTTTGTTAAAGAACTTTCTTTGTGTGGTAACTCTTTAGTGGTTGTTCAAAACGACACGATTGTTAAAGTTCATATCCACACCTTAATTCCTAGCAAAGTTATTGATATTGCTCAGAAATATGGTGAGTTTATTTCTTTCAAACTTGAAAACATGCAAGTTCAACATAACGAGTTTTCTCTTACTAAAGAAGAACAAAAAGAATTAATTGTTAAACAATTCGCTATTATTGCTTGTGTTGATGGAAGTGGCGTTAAAACACTATTCAAAGATTTAGGCGCTGATGTCATTGTTGATGGAGGACAAAGCATGAATCCATCAGTTAACGACTTTGCGGACGCTATTAAGCAAATAAAAGCGGACACTATTGTTATTTACCCAAATAACGAGAACATTATTGAAACCGCTAACCAGGCTAAGAAATTATTTAAAGATCGTAATATAGTGGTCATTCCAACCACTTCAATTATTGAAGGATACTATTCTTTAGCGATGGATGTACCTGATGGAGATACCGATACACGTTTATCATGCTTAAAAAGCGGATTTGAAGGTGTTATTTCTTTAAGTGTTTCTAAAGCTATTAAAGAATACGAAGGTAGTGGAGTTAAATGCTCTATTGGAGATGAAGTCAGCTGTATTAACCATAAAGTGATAGCTGCGGATAAAGACTTATTTATTTCATTAAAAACATGCTTAGATTCAATTGAAGATTTAAGTGAAAAATCTGGAGTTATTGTCTTAACCGGTAATAGTTGTCCAGAAGAAATAAAAGATGAAATAGAGGACTTCTTTATTGATAATTACGATAATTTAGAAGTCAGTGTCCTTGAAGGAAAACAAGGTGTATACGAATTATTGATTGGAGTTATCTAATGCTTTGGCTATACATCACTCTCGGAGTTGTGGGCGGTATATTAGTGTTTGGAGTTCTTCCAATCTTTTTAATTGCGAATAAGATTTATTCCGTTTTGTTTGTTAGAACAAATAAGAAAAAATGGAGTAGAACTGTCAGCTGGGATGATGAAGAACTTAGACAAATGTTCGCAAGTGGGAAATCCTGGGGTGAAAAATATGATGAATACCGTAAAACGGTAATGATCAATTCCTGTGGATTTAATCTAGTCGCTGAATATTTTGATTTCGGAAACAATAAAACTGTAATTGTTATTCCTGGAAGAATGGAAAGTGGGACATATTCCTATTACTTCTCTGAACCATATAGAAGAATGGGCTATAACGTCCTTGCAATTGATAACCGTTCACACGGATTAAGTGAAGGAAGATTTAACACTTTAGGCTTGAAGGAATACAAGGACATCCTTAATTGGGCTAGATACCTACAAAATAACGAAGGTATTAACCATGTTCTTATTCACGGTATTTGTATTGGATCAGCGACTGGTTTATACGCTTTAATTGATAAAGATTGTCCTTCTAACTTAAAGGGATTAATTGCAGAAGGTACTTATACAAGTTTTAAAGAAACATTAGATAACAATCTAAGAAAAAGACATAAACCTGTATTCCCGTTTTCTCAAATTATCCTAGGAATGATGCATATTGTTAGTGGAAAGAACGTTGTTAAAAATGGTCCTATAAATAAATTTAGTCAACTTGATAAGCCTGTGTTATTCATGTATTCAAAAGAAGATACATTTGCCACTCATGGAGAAGACTTATATAACTTAGTTAAAGCTCCTAAAAAACTTGTATGGTTCCCTAAAGGTGTTCATTCACACATCAGAATTCATAACACTGAAAAATATGATGAAACGATAATGGATTTCATCAAAGAGTATATAAAATAAAATAGGACTAATGTCCTATTTTTTATTCTTCTTCTTTTTCTTCGATTTGTTCTATATCGTCGTTTTGTGATATAGCTTCAAACTTCGTGTTAATTCGATTGACTCTATTATCGAGTTTTTCTCTACTTCTACTTGCCATATCTAGTTGATGAGAGAATGATTCCCACTCTTTAGAGAATTGATTGAATTGTTTACCTAAGAAGTTGAGTTGTTTAGAGATTTCTCTAACGTTCTTTGCTCTTTCAGCTTCAATTCTTACCATATTAATGGTAACTAAGATTGCTGGAAGAGTACTTGGAGAAGTAAGGATTACTCTTTTTTCTCTAGCGTATTCAACAACTTCTAAGAGTTCTTGATGGATATAGGCGAATACTCCATCGTTAGGAATGAACATAAGAGCTTCAGGAGCGGTTTTGCCATCAATGATGTATTTATCTTTAATCGTAGTGATATGGAGTTTAACTGCTCTAGCGAATTGCTTTTTGAATTCTTCTTTTTCTTCGCCTTCACTATTAAGGACTCTTTCATAGTCAGGGAATGGGAATTTTGAATCAATACAGATCATCTTGTTTGGTTCTGGCATAAAGACAACCGCATCAGCGCGTACATCATTATCATCTTTTCCTTTTTTGATTGTGTGTTGTTCTTGATAGCAACCCACAGTATCTCCAAAGACATTATGGAGTACCATTGAAAGTTGATATTCACCATATTGTCCTCTAGATTGGTTTCCTTCCATAACATTTCTTAATGAAATGACATCTTTAGAAAGGGATTCCATATTCTTTTGAGCTTCATCAATGACTTTAAGACGTTCTCTAACTTGTGCCATTGTTTCAGAAGTACCTTTAAAGCCTTCTTGGAGTTTATCTTCTACTTTCTTATTAATATCATTCATCTTGGTGGCTAGTTGGTTATTAACAAACTCGAATCTAGCGTTAAGTTGTTCAATTATATTTTTTTGGAATCTTTCTAACTTTTCGTTGTTCTTTTCGTTACCGTCCAGATTTGCTTTGTTGATTTTAGCGATTTCTTCACTAATCAATAAGCGCATATCTTTATCAATATCTTTTTCAATGTTTTTGATTTGTTCAGAGAGAACCGCAAATTCTTTATCGTTATTAGTGGCAACACCCGTTTCCTTCTTTCTAAGAAGTAAAACGATTGTAACTAATAAGAGAACTAAAACAACACTAGCAATAATAATTAACGCAATTTCCATATTTATCTCCTATATAGCCCAGTTACCATCTTTGAAGATAGTGGTTTTCTTTCCACTAAAAGAGGTACCAATAATTTCTAAGTCTTTCGTGCCTATCATAAAGTCGACATGGATCATAGAATCATTAAGACCCATTGCTTTAGCTTCTTCATTACTTAAGGACGCTCCTCCGTTTGGTAAGAGTTCTTTAAATCCATGACCTAAAGCTAGGTGACAGGCTGCATTTTCATCAAACAAGGTTTCATAGAAGAGGACCCCGCTATTACGGATAGGGGAATCATAGGGAACTAAGGCTACTTCACCTAACATAGATGCACCTTCATCCATCTTCACCATCTGTTCTAAAAGTTTTTGATTTTTCTTGGCTTTAACTTCAACAACTTTACCGTGTTCAAAACGAATGGAAAATTCATCGATAAGTTGTCCGTTATAAGAGAGAGGTTTGCTTGAATAAACAATTCCGTCACAGCTTCCTGCAAGTGGAGAGGTAAACACTTCTTCGCTTGGAATATTTGGGTTGTAGTCACGTTTATCATCAGTGAATTCTACTCCCCCGCCCCATGCAACATCTTTAATTAATTCGACCTTAAAATTTGTGCCATTACTAGCTTTATATTCTAAGTACTGTAAATCGAGGCTTTTGAGCAATTTTCTATATTTCATTAGGGATTTGTTATGATTTTCCCAATTTTCTATCGCATTTCCATCAACTCTTGACGTTGATAAAATTGCCTCCCAAAGCTTTTCAATTGCTTGTTCTTTTTCTAGTTTTGGAAAGACCTTTTTGGCCCATTCTTCGCTAGGTACAGCAGCGATACACCACTTATATCTTCCATCCATTAAATCTCTATATGGTTTGATCTTTTTTCTAAATTTCATCGTGGATTTTGAAAGGACACTTTGCTTGATTCCTTTAAATGCATCAGGGTCATCAGAAATAATATGAAGTATGCTTGGAAGATGCTTCACCATGTACTTATATTCACTAATCGTGTATTCAGGAACCTTACATAATTCTTTAAGGTTCATGTATTGATAGTTGAGTTTACTAATTTTGTCATCAGAGAAATCTACTCTAACTTTTTTAGCGCCTCTTTTATAGCATTCTTCTACTACGAGTCTTACAAATTCAATTTGAGAGAGTTGACAATTGATCCAAACTTCTTCTCCTGGTAGAACTTTAATACCTTTCGCTGCTAGTAAAGACGCATATTCTTGTAATCTTGATAATTCCATATGTTAAAACTCCTTTACGCATTTTCTATTGTATTATTTTTCTAAATATAAAAAAATAAATACGAGAAAAAAATATGAGTGACGGAAATAAGCATATCGATGAGTTTGAAAAAAGCTTATCTACAACTTATAGACGCGGTTTATGGTCTAGGTTTGTTAAAGGCTTAAAAGAATATGAGCTTCTTTCTCCCGGAGACAAAGTCTGTGTCTGCATAAGTGGTGGAAAAGATTCAATGTGCATGGCGAAGCTATTCATGCTTTTAAAACGTCATTCTGATTTTGATTTTGATGTTCATTTCCTGGTTATGAATCCAGGTTATAACAAAAAGAATTTTGATCTCGTTAAAAAGAACATCAAGAAACTTCATATTCCTGCAACATTTATTAAAACTGATATCTTTGAAATCGCTAATCTTAAGGACGAAAAGAATCCATGTTTTATGTGCGCGAGAATGAGAAGAGGAGCCTTATACACCGCCGCTAAGAATTTGGGTTGTAATAAAATCGCTTTAGGACATCACTATGATGATGTTATAGAAACAACCCTAATGAATATGCTCAATAGTGGTTCTTTTCAAACAATGCTCCCTAAACTTCATAGCACTAACTTTGAAGGTATGGAACTAATTAGACCGATGTACTTTATTAGAGAAAAAGATATTGTTGCATGGAGTAGACATCATAACCTTGAATTTATTCAATGTGCTTGTAAGTTTACTGAAGAAACTCATGATGATGAAAATAGAAGCATGAGAAAGTTCACTAAAAACTTAATTAAAGAATTAAAGAAAGAAATACCTCAAGTAGAGCAAAACATCTTCATGTCTGCTTCTAACGTCACCTTAGATATGATTCTTGGGTATCGTAATAAAGGTGAGTTACATACTTTTATAGAAAGATATAACAAAGAAAAAGGAGAGAAATAAATCTCTCCATTTTTATTGGACTTTGACGTTTTTAATCATCACGTCTTTTCCAGTAACTAAATATGTATTTGTGGAATGGCAATATGGACATTCTTTTCCATACTCAGTTGTGGAATATGTTTTTTTGCAATCTTCACAGAATGTGATTCCCTGAATAATGATGAGATTGAGTTTACAATCCTTCATATATTCAGTTCTCTTTTTAGCCCATTCAAAGGCATCAACGAAATATTCTTTAACTACTCCTGAAACTTCTCCAACTTCAAGAGTGAGTTCAACAACTTTTTCAACCTTTTGAGTTTTTGCTAAATCTTCGATTTGCTTAATTACGTGGACGACAATCCCTAACTCATGCATCGACTGCGTATCCTGTATCTGGAAGATCTTTCTTTACTGCTTTATAGTGTTTCTTCCACGCTTTACGTTTCTTTCTCATTTCACGTGCTTCTTTGCTACCTGAATGGAAGAGAATCTTGAATTCACGTTTAAGAGCGTATTTGAGTAGTCCTCCAACTTTCTTTTCCGCTTTACGCATATTAGAACATTCTGGATGATCTCTAACTAAATGAATCGCGTCAAATTTACATTTGGTTGTACAGATACCACATCCGATACACTTGTGTGGGTCAACATGCGCTGCTCCACAAGATAAGCATCTAGCAGTTTCAATCTTAACTTGCTCTTCAGTTAATGTTCCATGAGCATCTTTAAAGGAGTTCTTGTAATCGATTGATTCATCCATTGGACTCTCTTGTCTACCAGCGTCATCATAACCAGGAAGAGTAATATCTTCTTTATTGAGTGGAGTGAATCCACGATGGTTAAATGCGATAGTTGGGTGCGCGTCTGGACGAACGTGTCTTGCTAATGCATCAGCAACTTCGTGTCCGGCAGCGATCGCGTTAATAACGAATTTAGGACCGGTGAAGACATCTCCTCCAACGAAGATATCGTCATCAGCGGTTTGATATGTGACTTTGTCAGCAAGTGGATAATTTCCATGCCAGTAAGTAACTTTACTTCCTTTAAGTAAGTCACCCCAGACGATTTCTTGTCCGATAGCGAAGATAACTTTATCAGCCTTAACTTCTTTGACTTCGTTTTCGTCATATTTAGGAGCGAATTTGCCGTTCTCGTCAAAGACGGAGACACATTTCTTAAAGACGATAGAAGTAACTTCGCCTTTAGAGTTAACTTTGAGTTCTTTTGGTCCCCAACCATTGAAGATCTTAACATCTTCTTCTAAAGCCTCTTTAACTTCTTCGTTAGTTGCCGGCATATGGTCTTTATCTTCTAAGCAGAACATAGAGACATTGGCGGCTTTTAATCTATGAGCAGTTCTCACACAGTCAATGGCAACATTACCTCCACCAACGACGACAACATCACCTTTAAATTCTTCTTTCTTATCAAAGACGGATTTAAGGTAATTTACTGCGATATCGGTTCCTTTAGCATTGTCATTTGGTACTCCTGGGCGTTTTCCACCTTGGCAACCAATGGCGACATAGAAGGCTTTATATCCTTGTTTTTTGAGTTCTTCGATGGTGATGTCTTTACCAACTTCGACTCCACATTTAATCTCAGCGCCTAATTCTTTGATTACATCAATCTCAGCGTCGATAACATCTTTTTCAAGTTTATAGGAAGGAATGCCATACATCATCATTCCGCCAGGTCTCTTTTCTTTTTCAAAGACAGTTGGCTTAAATCCCATTAAGCAGAGGAAGTAGGCTGCGGATAATCCAGCAGGACCGGCTCCGATAATGGCAATCTTTTCATCGAATTTACCATATGTAGAGGCAACGATCTTTTCGGGAATATATCTCTTCTTAAAATTAATTTCTAAATCAGCGACGAATTTCTTAACTGCGTCAATAGAAACTGGCCTATCGATTAAACCTCTAGTACAGGCGTCTTCACATTTTTTATTACAAACACGACCACAGACTGCTGGGAATGGATTTTGTGTTTTGATTAACGCTAAAGCCTCGTCATATTTTCCCTCTTTAGCTTTTTGTAAATAACCTTGAACTGGGACGTGAGCTGGACAAGCTACTTTACAAGGAGCGGTACCGGTTTCGTAGGTATCGTGTCTTCTAGCAGTGTCTCTATAGTTTTCATCCCAAGCATATTTACCCCATTTTAGTTTATCTGGTAATGGTGCTTCTGGATATTTCATCTCAGAGCCATCTTTCTTACATAATTTTTGTCCGAGTTTAACAGCACCTGATGGACAGTTTTCAACACACATACCACAGGCAACACAGCTAGTAGTAGTAACTTTCGCGGTATAGGCACTTCTTTCAAGGTTAGGTGTATTGAAAAGTAAGGCTGTTCTTAAAGCGTTACAGATTTTAACGTCACAGTTACAAATATCGAAAATTTTATTTTCACCATCGATGTTTGTGATTTGATGGACAAAGCCATTCTTTTCGGCGAGTTCAAAGATTTCTAACGCTCTTTCTTTGGTGATGAAGTGAGCTCTACCTGTTTCAACAGTGTAGTCTGCCATATCACCGAATTGGATACACCAATCATCAATATCATCAATACAGCCATCGCCTAACATATTTCTACTAGCTCTACATGAACAAATACCAGCGGAGATATGTCCTTCGTATTTTCTCATCCAGTGGGAGATATGTTCAATATCTAAAGATTCTTGTTCGTTTTCAATGGCTTTTTCTACTGGGATGACGTGCATACCAACACCGTCTCCTCCAGGAGGAATCATTTCTGTAACTCCGGCAAGAGGAACGAAAGTCATTCTTTCAAAGAAAGAAGCAACAGCAGGATTCTTTGCAATTCTATCCACTGTGGAGTTCATTAACTCTGCACTTCCAGGAACAAAGAAAGATAACATGTATCTTTTAACTTTTGGTTTGTCTTCAAGTGGATGATCCCATGCATAGTTATCGCCATAGTCGTATTCGATGATACCGATGACTGACATTTCATCTAATAACTTTTGAAGTTCTTCTGGTTTTAGTTCTTTGTTCATTTCAAGAAGCTCTTCAAAAACATAATGTTTTCTTTGCTTCATCTTGAGCAAAACATCAATCATTGGTTCAGTTAAGACTTCTCTTAATCCCCAATATTCAGGATCGGTTGTTTTTACACCTTTTAATTTGTGTGGGACAACGTCTGTAATTTTCTTGGCGAGTTTACAAAGTTTCTTTTCGTAACTGTAGCCTTGTTCTCCTTCATATTTGGAGACGATTTTTTTGTTCTTCTCTGGCATGTTAGTTCTCCTTCCAGTGTTGAATCTTATTTATAAAATAGGCTTTAACTTTATCAATGTTTTCACCTGTTTTAGCGCTTATTGGAATGATAGTAGCGTTCTTATTTCTAAGATGGATATTTTCTTCACATTTCTTTAGGTCGAAGTTGAAGTAGCCTAATGCATCCATTTTATTGATGATAACGAGATCACATTTTTCAAATATTAAAGGATATTTAAGTGGCTTATCATCACCCTCAGGGATTGAGAGGATCATGACGTCTAGACTTGCTCCGGTATCAAATTCAGCAGGACAAACTAGGTTACCAACATTTTCTAGAAATACGAGATCGAGATCATCTATTCCGATTTCATCAAGGCCACTTTTAGTCATTCCAGCATCTAAATGGCACATTCCCGATGTATGAATTTGAATCGACTTAACTCCGGTGTTTTTAGCAATGCTAATCGCATCAACATCGCTATCTATGTCAGCTTCCATGACTCCAATTCTAAGTTCATCTTTTAAAGAATTGATGAGTTTAGTCAGAGTGGTGGTTTTACCTGCCCCAGGAGAAGACATGAGATTAACTAAAAATGTACCTTTATCTTTAAGATAATCTCTTAGTAAATCAGCTTCTAAATCATTATCAGCATATGCTGAACGATTAACGATTATAGTTTTGATTTCCGACATAAATATTATTTATAGTTTGCATATTTATCTTATAAGAAAAAAATAAATAATTGAAACAATTTATTATATCTTTGATAAAATAATCATGGACCTATGGATTACCAAGTTATCAAAGTTAAGGAAGATGTTCTTGCTCAAAATGACAAAATAGCAAGCAGTCTTCGTAAAAAATTAAAAGATAAAAGAGTTTATTTTATAAATGTGATGGCTTCTCCTGGTAGTGGGAAGACTACTTTACTTATTAACTTAATCAATCGTCTTAAACACAAATACCGCATTGGTGTTCTTGAAGCCGATATTGATAGTGAAGTAGATGCTTTAAAAGTAAGTGAAGCATGTAATATAAAAACTATTCAAGTTCATACTTCTGGAGCATGTCACTTAACCGCTCAAATGGTGGATGACGCTTTATCATCTTTTGGAGTTAATGATTTAGATTTAGTTATCTTAGAGAATATTGGTAATCTTGTTTGTCCTGCTGAGTTTGATACAGGTAGCAATATTAACATGATGCTTCTATCAGTGCCCGAAGGACATGATAAACCATTAAAGTATCCTCTTATGTTTCAAGTGAGTAATATTGCAGTTATTACAAAGATTGACACTCTCCCTGTGTTTGATTTTGATTTTAATAAATGTGTAGAATATATTCATAGAAGAAACAAAGACGCGAAAGTTTTTAAGGTCTCATCAATAAAAAATGAAGGCATTGATGAGCTTGAACAGTATATTGATTCATTGATTAAGAAGGAGTTTGATATTTAATCTAAAGATTAAATAAAATTAAATTTGTATGTGGTACGATTGGGTATATTACTATTTAACACAAGTAAACGTTGGCATTCTTATTTTCATTGGTATTCCATTTGCGATTCAAATGATTTATATGCTTCTTTTCTGGCTTCCAAAAAAGACATTTAAGAAGACCAAAAAGATTAATAGAATCGCATTAGTGATTCCTGCTCACAACGAAGAAGATGTCATTTATGACACAGTTAAGGATTTGTTTGATAATCAACAATATCCAAAAGACATGTTTGATGTCTATGTCATTGCCGATAACTGCACTGATAGAACTGAAGAATTAGCAAAGAAGGCTGGAGCAACTGTTTTTGTTCACACCGATCCAGATCCAAAACATCATATGGTGGGCTTTGCCTTAGAATATGGTTTTAAAGAACTCCTTAAGATTGATTCTGAAAAAGGTACACCTTCTAAATTAGTGCTTAAACCATGGAAGAGAGTAAAAAAAGGGCAAGAACCAGAATCCATCCCATGTAATAAATACTATGATTTTTTAATTAGATTAGACGCAGATAACCATATCAATCCTGAATTTTTCTCATTAATGAATGACGCATATAATTCAGGTGCGAAGATTTGTAGACCATATGAATCTGCTTTAAATATGACTCAAAGCGCGTACACAAAAGCGTGTGGACTATACTACATCTTTGATAGTAGATGTGGTTCACGTGTTAGAGAAAGATTACACATCGACGCTCACGTTAACGGTCCAGGATCATTAATTGAGATGGATATTATCCGCCGCATTGGTGGTTATGATACTGTCACAATGTGTGAAGATACTGAATTTAACTTCAAACGTATGTTTGAGAATATTAAACCACATTTCGTTGAAGACGCAGTTGTTTATGAAGATCTCCCATCAACCTTAGAAGACACTCTTGCTAGAAACAAGAGACTTGGTGCTGGTAATACTAGAATGTTAATTAGATATGCTCCTAAGATGTTCTTCTATGCTGTTAAGAACCATAATCCTTCTTACATTGAAGCATTCTTAAATTATTTATTCATTCCTATCTGCCCAATCCTTTGTTTATGGTTACCAGGATACTATGTATATGCTTACATTTATCACTTTATGGGCTTAGTTGGACCAGCGGAAATAGTAGCGGGTAATTTAGCTAGCGGAAATGGTATTGAACCGATTGCTGGTATGTTCCCTGTATACACTGCTAGTGAGTGGTGCGTTACTTATGCATACGTAATCATCTTCTGTATTGGTGTTTTATTCGCTTTCTGTGGAATTCTCCAAGGCGTACTTATGGTGCTTAGTGATTACAAGAAGATGGGTGCTAAACGTAGAAGAGACCTCATTAGTGGAGTGCTCCTCTTCCCATTCTTCTCTATCATTTACGTTATAACAATCACCATTGGAGTCTTCTCTAAACCAAAATGGAAGAAAGTTAAACGTAATCCTATTAAGAAAGAACAAATGAATCCTTGATAAAAGGATTTTTTTGTATATAAGTTGAAAGAAAAGATATATCTTTGCTAATATTTTTCTACATGAAAAGATTTGAGAATCGAGTGTTTGAAGGTGAACGTGTTCATTTTATGAATAGTGACACAGTTTACTTTCGTTGTGTCTTTCAAAATGGAGAATCTCCATTAAAGGAAAGTAGAAATATTCAATTCTTTGAATCAACATTTAGATGGAAATACCCCATTTGGTACTCTAATAACATTGAATGCCATAATGTGACATTTGATGAAACCGCTAGAAGTGGGGTCTGGAATACTAAGAATATTAAAATCTTTGATTCTAATATCAATGCTCCAAAAACTTTTAGAAGAAGTAGTGATATTGAACTCATTAACGTTACTATGAATAACGCTAGTGAGACACTTTGGAATTGTGACAAAGTTAAACTTATTAATGTTTCTGCTAAAGGTGATTACTTTGGCATGAATTCAACTAATGTTGAGGCTACTAATTTAACTTTATATGGTAACTACTGTTTTGATGGAGGAAAGAACATTGTTGTTCGTGATTCTGCTTTAAACAGTAAAGATGGTTTTTGGAACTGTGAAAACATCACTATTATTAACTGTAAAATCAATGGAGAGTATTTAGGTTGGAATTCAAAGAATCTAACATTTATAAACTGTGAGATTATTTCTCATCAAGGTCTTTGTTATATTGATGGACTTAAAATGGTTAACTGTAAACTCATCAATTCTGATTTGTGTTTTGAATTCTGTGAAAATATAGACGCTGAGATTACTAGTGTGGTGAATTCAATCAAGAATCCTTATAGCGGGAAAATCAAAGTTCTTGGAGTTAAGAAATTAATTTTAGAAAACGACAAGATTGATAGAAGTAAAGTTGAGATAACTCTTTATGGGAAATAAGTACAATTTTGATAAAGTAATCGATAGACGTGTAACTAATAGTTACAAATGGGACTTATCTAAAGATGAATATTCTTATTCAATCGCAGATATGGATTTTGATGTTGCTCCTGAAATTAAAAACAAGATAATTGAACTCGCTAATCAGGGACCAATGGGATATACCTATGTTCCAAAAGAATACTTTAAAGCATACAAAAGATGGTGGAAGTCACGTTATCAAGTTGATATAGATACTTCCTGGTGTTTGTTCTCCATATCAATTGTTGCGTCTATTGATACGATTGTTTCTAGACTTACGGAAGTTAATGACAAGATTTCTTTGTTGTCTCCAAATTACAACGTGTTCTATAAATGCATCTTGAATAATAAGAGACAAGTCGAAGAAATTCCTTTTGAGTATAAAGACTATTCATATGATATTGATTGGGATCTTTTTGAAGAGAAGCTTTCTCAGTCTAAAATGTTTATCTTTTGTAATCCTCATAACCCTATTGGAAAGGCATTTAACACGCAAGAAATCAATCGAATTATCGAATTATGTAAGAAATATGACGTCTATTTAGTGAGTGATGAAATCCACGCAGATATTGACTATAACGGTAAGAAATATGTTTCCGCTTTATCTAATTATTCATATGACAAAATGATTGTTCTTCTTTCTCCAGGGAAGACGTTTAACCTCGCGGGATTACATTCTTCTATTGTTATTGTTAAAGATAAAGAATTGCGATCTTTAATTGAAAAAGGGCTAATAGAAGACGATGTTGGAGAAGCAACCTTCTTTTCTGCGCATCCAGTTACTGAAGCATACACTAAGTGTGATGAATACGTTTATGAACTCAACGAATACTTAAAAGCTAACAAAGAATACTTGGTTTCTTATATCAAAAACAACAACTTAGATTTAAAGATTGTTGGAGGAGATTATACGTATCTTCTTTGGATAGATATATCACGTTATTCAAATAACTCTGATGAGTTTGTGGAGTCGCTTTTCAAACAAGAAAAGGTTAAGCTTTTGCCAGGTAGCCAATATCACGAACATTACTCTACATTTGTGCGTGTTAATATCGCTACAAGTTTAGAAAATATTAAGATTTTATGTGAATCTTTAAAAAGATTCTTAACAAAATAAATAATAGTTATATAATATTGATTGCACTTTATAAGTGCATACAACTATGGAAGAAAACATTAAGAACTTAGTGAATTTATTTGAAGTCTACCATGAATGTAAACCATCAATGGTGGTTTCGTGTGGTGGTAGATTTGAAGTTTTGGGTAATCACACCGACCATAATCATGGTTTGTGTATCGCTAGTGCTTGTAATCTAGAGATTATTGCCGCTATTAGAGCTAATAAAAACGATTTAGTTAATTTAAAGTCTTTAGGATTCCCAGCAGATGAAATTGATTTATCTTCTCTAGAAATGGTGGAAGACGAAAAGGGAACTTCAAGTGCCTTAATTAGAGGCGTTGCTAAATATCTACGTGATCACGGATATAAAGTTGGTGGATTTTTAGCTAATACAACATCAACCATCTTTAAAGGAGCGGGTATTTCAAGTTCTGCTGCTTTTGAAGTCCTTGTTGGTTATATTTTTAACGTTTTATATAACGATGGCAAAATTGATAAACTTACATTATGTAAGGCTGGCCAATACGCGGAGAATGTCTATTACGGAAAACAATGTGGAATGTTAGACCAAATCGGAGTGGGATACGGAGACATTGTTAAGATTGATTTTGAAGATGTTAATAATCCAAAAATTGAAAGATTTGAATTCCCATTTAAAGATTTACGTTTCTTATTGGTCTATACAGGTGGAGACCACTCTAATCTAAGTGATTTATATTCTTCAATTCCTCAAGATATGTATAGTGCTGCTAACCAAATGAAAGTTCATTTTCTTAGAGACGCTAGTGAAGAAAAACTTGAAGAAGTTAAGCACTTATTAAAAGAGAGCGAATACCTTAGAGCAAAACACTTCTATGCTGAAAATAAGCGGGTTCTTGCGGCTTTAGAGGCTATTAGAGATAACGATGAAGAGAAATTCTTAAAGCAAATTAATGAGTCTAGGGTTAGTTCAAATAAGAACCTCAAAAATATGATGGTGAACGGCAAATATGAAGGAAGTCCACTTGAAGCATGTGACTTAATATTAGAGGCAAGTGAAAATACTGGTGCTGTTAAGATTAATGGCGGTGGATTTGCAGGAAGCGTTATTGCAATGATTCCTGATAAGAAAACTAATAACGTTATTAAAGCTATGAAGAAAAAATATGGCGATGATAACGTTAAAGAAATTTTTATTAGAAAAGACGGACCAATCACCTTATATAAATTGGAAAAATAACGAGCTTGATAACGGCTCGTTTTTTGAAAAGTTGCTATATCTTTAACTTTTATTTATAATAAACACACTATGAACAATTTAGTGTTAGAAACAACTGGAGAACAAATCTATAACGGCTGGATTAAATTCTGGACAGACGTTGGTAACTTTTTTATGGTTGCTGATGCTTCTGGGCTTAACTATTTAGCAAGAATCTTAATCTCAGTAGCGATTGTTTTTGTTGCGTTCTTCCTCATTAAATTTGTCGGTTGGATACTTAGAAAAGCATTCCGTATTAAGAAAAAAGGACCTCAACTTGATGTCTCTGCAAAATCATTTTTAGTTACTGTTATTAAATCTCTTCTTTGGATTACCGTTTCCTTTGGAGTTTGTAGCATCTTAAAGATTGATCTTAGTGGTGCTGTTGGTATTACTAGCGCTGTTACTGTTGCTATTGGTCTTGCTTTGCAAGATTTACTTGGATCCATGTTCTCTGGAATCCTTTTACTCCAGCAAAAAATTATTAAGACTGATGAGTTTATCACAGTCACTAATTCCTTTGGAACTGCTGAAGGATTTGTAAAAAGCGTTCACCTTTTCTTCACTAACTTAAGAACTCCACAAGGACAAATCATTACTATCCCAAACAAGAATATGACCAGTGCCACAATCACTAACTATTCTAGAATGGGCAAAAGAAGAATCGACTTTGATGTTGGAGTTAGTTATAAGACAGATGTCTCTAAAGCCAAAGCAGTGTTCATGGAATTATTAGATAAGGATACTAGAATCCTTAAAGAAGATGGAACTACAGTGTTTGTGAACAAACTTGATAGCTATTCAATTCAAATCAGATTACGTTGTTGGGTAAAGTTCGAAAACTATTGGCCAGTATATAATGAACTCAGTGAAAAAATATATGAAGCATGTCTTAAAAATGACATTAACATTCCATCTTCCACTGATTTACATATCGACAATCAAAAATAAGACCCTTTGGGTCTTTTTATTTTCTTAAAATTTTTAGACAAAAAAATCGAAAAAACTGCCTATTAAAATAATGTAGCGGTATTTCTTTCCTCTTTCCTAGATACTGCTACTCAAATTTTTAAGAAAAGTAGTTCGCCATTTTCTACTTTTAAATATCGACGTAAGTACTTCTTTACAACTATATGGGTGATATGTATAATACATATGCTAAAAACTTAGCACACTCTGCTGTTACTATGATAACAGCCATTAGACCAAAGAGGAGGTAAAAGAAATGCGCAAATATGAAATTATGTACATTTTGAAAGCCGATTTAGATGACGCTTCACGTAAAGACGTCATGGACAAACTCGCATCAATTATTACCAGTAATGGTGGTAAGGTTGAAAACACCGATGAATCCATGGGATTACGTGATCTCGCCTATCCTATTAAGGATCAAACCAAAGGCTATTATGTTGTACTTAAAGTTAACATGGACAACGTTGCAATTAACGAATTCAACCGTTTAGTTCGTATTAACCCAAGTGTCTTACGTCATTTAATTGTTGTAGAACACAAATAGGAGGATAATCATTTATGATTAATCGTATAGTTTTGGTTGGTAGATTAACCCGCGATCCAGAATTAAGAAACAGCGGTTCAATCGCTGTATTCACCGTTGCAGTTGATAACCTTAGCAAAGAAAAAAGCACCAGCTTCATTCCTTGTGTTGTCTTAAACGCTCAACGTTCAGAGACAGTAGGTAAATATGCTCGCAAAGGTATGTTAGTAGGAGTCGAAGGTCGTCTAAATCAAAGAAGCTTTGTTAGACAAGATGGAAGCAAGGGCAGTGTCCTTGAAGTTATCTGCGATTCTGTTCAATTCTTAGAAAGAAGAGAAGCCGCTGAAAATGAAGAAATGGATGTTCCACCATTTGATGATGTGAATCCAGCTTCTGACGACGATAACAAGAATCTTGATAGCATTGAAATAACTGATGACGATCTCCCATTCTAGAAAGGAAGATATAAAAATGGCATTTAAAAAAGTTAGACCACACAAGAAAGTCTGTTACTTTAAGAAAAATAATATTACCCACATCGATTATAAAGATGTTGAAACATTGAAAATGTTTATTGCTTCTAATGGAAAAATTTCTCCACGTAGAACAACTGGTACATGTGCAAAACATCAAAGAGAATTAGCCGTTGCAATTAAAAACGCAAGATTCATGGCTCTTCTCCCATATGTTGCTGATTAATTATTTAAATTGTAGTTGGACAGTTGCAATTTGCCTGTTTTGGACAAAAAGCGCTTTCCTCTCAAAGTATTAGTCAAAGCGTTTGGTAGAAGCTCATAATCTGGGCTAGAATCAATGAAAATTAAGCCACCTTAATCGGTGGTTTTTTTGTGCGTCAGCAACGTATGGGAGAAGAGCCATGAATCTTGCTAAATACAATGTCTCTTGAGCGGTGACAAAAAGCCTTTAAGAAAGTCTCATAATGAACGTGACAAAACTTAAAGGAGAAAAATTTATGAACTACTCACAACTTAAAAAAGAATTCCAAAACAACAAAACTTACATCAAAGATGTAATCAACAATGAAGGGTGCAGGGTTAAACTTCGTTATTCGGGTCGTACTTTACTTAAATTCTTATTAAAAAATATTATTAAAAAATTAAATAAAGATCCTAAATTCGATAATTCTTCATTCGATTATATTTCATTCGAAAAATCATTATTAAAAAAAGATCTAAATTTCGATGATGAAGATTTGGCGGAGGCCTTCCAAAGATTAAAATATTATAAATTAATTACAATTCGTAATATTAAAGGTGGCTATACTGGCGTCACTTACAACTACATTACATTCAATTTTAATAATTTCAAAAAATTCTTATTTAAAGGTAAGGTGTGGTGTGCCCAAAAAGCTAAAAGGGAAATGGCTTTAAGTGTCTCTTGCTGAGAGACCTTTTAGCCATGAAACCGAATCATAATAGAGACAACAATTGAGAGATTTTTATATGAAAAAGAAAATTGAAAGCGTTGATTTTGACGGCAAGCTTGAGGGGACAGATATTGAGCTAAAAATACATGATATAGCATGTCAAGGCATCGATATGAGAACAGTCAATGTTATTACCAATGACAATGATTACTTGCTTTCTTTGAAAGATGCGAGTCTTGGGAACATGGCCTTAGCTATTACGAACAGGAAGAGCAAAAAGACAGCTTATTACATAGTAATGCTTAAACCAGTAGATTTTAAATTTTAAATAATTAAGAGGAGATTATATATGAAGAAACAAGAACCATTTCATTATTGCGTGAAGCTTCCAGAGGTAGGGGCAGAATTAGCAGCTGAATTCATTCCTGAAGATCACATGACAAACATTTACTTTGTAAAAGACGGGAAACAACACATTTTAACTTTATTTCCTAATAAGTCTATCGTTTGTGAAATTGATCTTAAAACAGACAAACTTAAATTCTTCGACGTAGTCTATAACGACAAAATTGGTCTATGCGAAGTGAGTAGAAAAAAAGTTAATTAAGAGGATTACATATGAAGAAAATTGAAGCATATGCGGGTGATTGCGTATCAGACAATCTAAAAGTCATCATAGATGATTATCCAAACAAGGAGGGCAACAGCGAGCTTGCAATCAATCTAGATATTGGCGATAGTCTATTAAGTTTTTATAGAGAAATAAAAGAAGACGGGTCGGTTGAGTATGTTGTTATTAATGTTGATAAGAACAGCAAGAAGCTAACTAGATATATTGCCAAAGAAACTAACCATACAGTCATTTCTAGCGACTTTATTACTGGGTTAGTAAAAGTATTCAGATCAGTCCAAAACGAAGAAAAGGAGAGCGTTTAAATATGTCTAAATTTGATTACAAAGAATATCAAAGAGTTATTGCTAGTGCTTATGCGGATAGACCAAAGAAAGTTTATAGAAGAAAGCTATCTGATGATTTGAAAATCATTGTTAAGGTCGATGGTAATCAAGTTGTTGTTTATTCGATTTTTAAAAGAAATGTATGTATATCGTCTTTCGATAGTAGCAATATATCTTGCCTTCAACGATATTGGGATCACGAAACGAAAAGAATGACAGAATATTACCCAGAATATTTAACAAGTTATGAAGTAGAAGAATTGAAAATTTAATGTCTCTCGAGCAGGGACCGAATCAGTGTAAATAAGTCTCATAATAGTGGTGTAAGGTGTGAAAATTAATTGTAATGTTTTTGTAGCCTCCATCTTTCTAACTCACACCTTACTTACATCCCTTCACAGCCGTCCGTTTTACGAGTTCTTCGGGCGGCTTTTTCTTTGTATATGAGGAAGGCAAAATTTAGACAAAACAGGAAAAATGGATTTGGACAATCACATAAATAATTAAAATCGAAAAAAGTCGTCCATGAAGGGCGACTTTTTCTATTAGTGTGATTTTTATTGTTGAGGATTATCAGTAACGATTACCTTAATACTTGAAACACCCTTAACTGGGATAATGGTGAATTTGAATTCTCCTTCAACTTCAGTTACTTGAGCTTCTTTACCATCATATGTAACAGTAATCTTTTTATCAAATAACCCATATTGAGTATCAGTGACTCCAAGAGTAAGGACGATGGATTTACCAACTTCAACAGCTTCTTTTGGCAAATCTTTAATGATATATCCAGGGGTAGATGTTCCATCTAACGCTAAAGTGACGACTTGAGGTTTAGTTTGAATGAAGAAGTCATACTTTTTAGCGTTAGCGTTAAAGGTATAAGTAATAGAACCGTCTTCTTGGTTAAGAGTGTAATTGGTGTTCGCTAATCTCTTATCATTAACTTCGATAGAGTGAATTTCTTTAAATTCGTTTGGTGTTACTTTTACTGTAACACTGCTCTTACCATTAACTTCTAAAGCGCCTTCTTCAGTTAATTCTTGTCCATTAACTGTAATTTTATAAGCGCCTTTATTGAACACTAATGTTGATTTATAAGAATTGAGTTCAGCAACTGTCGCGTTGCTAAATAATGCTGCTCTTTCTGATGCTGCAGTGCTTTTGTATTTGTTTGCTTGTTCTGAATTTAATGTAAAGAAGTATACATCTTCTTCTCCGCCTTCTTTAGGAGCAACTTGTCTGGCTAAAGGCTTTCCACCAAATGAAAGAGTATTTAAATAAGCGGTTGGATGATCTTCACTTGCTAAGAGCGAAATGTACATTGCTCCGTCTTCTTCAGCACATAAGATAACACCTTTAGCCTTATCTTCACCTGTTAATATATCGATAACATCTTTTCCTTGTCTTTCTTCATCGCCTTCTTCAGCAGTAAAAGCAATAGTAAGTGGTTTTACACGTGGGATACTGAATTTATAATCATTGCTATCTTCTTGTTTTTCAATTGTGACACCATCAACGATGACTTTTAAATTCATATATCCATTTTTAGCACGAAGATTAATTGTTTTGGTGGAACCATATAAGAGATCGGTTAAACCTAAAGAGTTAAATGGATCAGTTTCCATGAAGTGCTTAACGTATTTATTTGCGGAAGCGATATCTAGTTGTATATCTTTTTCTTCAACAGCTTTATCTACCCACTCTAAATCTAAAATGTTTGTTTTACTTTCTTCCTTAATAGGAGTAAGTAAATAAGTGACAATCTCCACTGGTGGTAAACCTGAGTCAGGATCTGGATAGAATTTGAAGACTCTAGCTTGTTCGCCTTTATATTTCACTAAAAGATCAGAGAAGAAATCTTTGTGATATTGATTCCATGTGAAATAGAGATAGTATGCTTGTCCAGCAATAAATTCACTATCAGCGGTTACTTCTTGTTTCTTCTGGAAGTCTATATATGTTGGTCCATTAAGGAAATAAACCTTATCGCCTTCCGTTAAGTTATTAAATCTTAATTTAATATTAAATGGGACGTATGGGACGGTGGTAATAACTATTTTTGAGATGACAACATCGCCCTTTGCTAAGAACAATAAGTCAGCGCGGTCTTCATCGTAACTAGTTTCACTATATTTCCAAACGCCATCTTCATATGAATCTTTATCGGTAGGCTCGTATGTAAGATTTTCTTTACCACTTACAAAAGTAAATACGATCTTATTAAGAAGTTCCCTCTTACCATATTTTGAATCATTATATAAGAAGACAAGTCTTTGATTGTTTTTGAGTGATAGATTACCATTTTTAATTAAATCATCATAATCAGCGTCTTGGTTATCAATATTAAGTCTAACTCCCTTTTTAGTTAACTCTTCAACATATTTTTCTGGAGTTAATTTATCAAAAGTGAAGATAATGATATTTTCGTTTTCTACAGTTGTGACTTTTAATGTATATTCTTTTTCTTCAGTAGGAGTAAATGTGTAATTATTGGTGTTATTTGCTGGTGGCAATTCGACGTCATTCATTTTTACTGAGGTGACATTATATTCTTCATTAAGTGCACTGACAGTGAATTCAATCGCTTTATTGAGTTCGTATACACCTTCTTGTAAAGAAGTTGTCATAAATTGATTGGCTTCAATCTTAATTGACGCTTTTTTAGGAGCGGCAGGAGTAATAGGAGTGTCGCCTCCGTTGCCTCCACAGCTAGCTAAAAACATCCCAAATAAAATAGGAAATAGTAAGGCTTTCATCTTTTTCATTAATAAATCCTCCGAGTATGTACATTTATATTATAAACAGGGAAGCGCACAAAAGTGTCACACATTGGAAATCTATATAAATCTATTCCTACATAAATTGGTCATTATTTATAAATAATCAAGTAATGAGAAAGAAAAACATTGTTATTGTTATCGTCTGTTCATTCTTTTCTTTAATTGATTTGGTCAAGTAAATACTTTTTATTTATTTTATAAAAATAATATTAGATAATAACTATAAGGATTTTAATTTATGGAATTTGATTTATTGATTAAAAATGGTCGAGTTGTTTTGCCTACGGAGACAAAAGTAACCGATATCGCCGTTAAAGACGGTAAGATCGTTAAAGTGGGTAAAACTACTGCACCCGCTAAAGAGGTAGTGGACGCTACTGGTAAGATTGTCGTTCCAGGAGCAATAGATGTTCATACTCATTTAGCGATGCCATTTGGTGGAACAATATCTGCTGATGATTATTTTACTGGCACTAGAGCAGCCTTATGTGGTGGGACTACTACTATTATTGATTACCCATGTCAAAGAGCGGGCAAATCTATTAAAGAGACTTTGGCCCCAAGGTTTGAAATGTGCGAAAAAGATGCATGTTGTGATTATTCCTTCCACGTCGCTATTACAAACTTTAATGACGGTAAGATTTTAGAAGAAATGGATGAAGCTTGTGCATCAGGTATTACCTCTTTTAAAGGCTATATGGTTTATAAAAAAGAAGGAATGATGGTGGACGATGGAATGATTTATCAACTTTTACTTAGATGTAAAGAAGTTGGAGCAATGTTAAATTTACATGCTGAGAATCCAGATATCATTGATGTGAGAACTGAACAATTCTTAAAAGAAGGTAAAACTAGTGCATGGTATCACTATTTATCTAGACCAGAATTTGTCACAGCAGAAGCCGACAAAAGAGCGGTTCACTGGGCAACACACTTGAACGCTCCAGTATATATTGTTCATATGTCTGATAAAGAAGGACTTGAAGCGATCATTGCGGCTAAAAAGCAAGGGTTTGATGTAAAGGTAGAAACTTGTCCACATTATTTAGAATTCACAAATGAAGTATTTAAAAGAGAAAACGGTATTAACTTTGTCTGTTCTCCTCCAATGAAAGGACAAGATTCATTAGAAGCTTTATGGAAAGCGCTTAATGAGGGATATATTGATACAGTGGCTACAGACCACTGCCCATTCCAACAAGCAGAAAAATTATGGGGTAAAGATGACTTTACTAAAATTCCTAATGGTTGCGCAGGAATTGAAAATATGTATCCATATATGTTAAGTAAGGCTAATGAAGGTAAAACTACTTTTGAAACAGTAGTAAGAGTTTGTTCTTATAATCCTGCTAAAATCTTTGGTTGTAAAAATAAAGGTAGCTTAGAAGTAGGAAAAGATGCGGATATTGTAATATTTGATCCTAAAAAAGAATTTACAGTGTCAGTAAGTAACATGCATTCAAATTATGACCACACAATTTGGGAAGGATTTAAATGTCATGGTTATGTAACTTCTACTTATTTAAGAGGCAAATTAGTATTTAAAGATGGTGAATTCCTTGGTGAACGAGGATATGGCCAATTTATTAAAAGAGAAAGGTATCAAGGTAAATAGTTATGGCGTATTTATGTGATTTAAAAAGAATGGAGAATAAGATTAAAACATTCTCCAAATTCGGTGATGCTGGTCATGGCGGGATTACCCGATATGCATTAAGTAAAGAAGACGAAATGGCACGTGATGAATTCGTTAAAAGAATGACTGCAATTGGTGCTAAAATCGAAGTCGATGATTTAGCGAATATGTACGCGACCATTGAAGGAAGCGACCCTAAAGCCAAACGCATTGTTATGGGTTCACACTGTGACTCTGTTAAAAACGGTGGTAATTATGATGGCATTTTAGGTGTTATGTCCGCAATGGAAGTATTAGAAACTGTTGTAGAAAAGAAAATCCCTCATAAACATCCCTTAACCGCAATGATTTGGACTAATGAAGAAGGTTCTTTATATCCACCTGCCATTATGACTTCGGGAATGGTGGCGTATGAATATCTTCCAGATAACATTAAGCCAAGTGTTGAATATTCCAAAATGATGGCGTCTATCAATGTTTTAGATAGAACGACAACCTATAAAGAAGCATTAGAAGCTTTTAAATATCGTGGTCCAAAATCAAATAGACTTTCTAGAGATAAATATGTCTGTAATTTTGAAACCCATATTGAACAAGGCCCTATATTAGAAGATGCGGGAAATATCGTTGGTGTTGTTGATTGTGTTCTTGGAATGTTTAATTATCGTTTGGAATTCCATGGACAAACTACTCACGCAGGTACTTTCCCAATGAATAAAAGAAAAGACGCTTTATATGCTGCTTCACTTGCTTTAGTGGAACTACATGAAAAAGTTGACGCTTTAAAACGTCCAGAACTCGTCTATACAACTGGAGAAATTGTCTGTCACCCAGATGTTCATACTTGTGTTCCTGATTACGTCAATTTCTCTCTAGATGTCCGTCATGAAGATCCAAAAGTATTAGAAAAAGTTTTAGCGATTGTGAAGTCTTTTGATGGCAAAACCTTTGCAAAATGTACCTGCAAAGTCGTTCCTATGTGGAATCGAGATACAGTGTATTGGGATAAAAAATTAGTGAGTTTTGTCAAAGAATCATGCGAAGAATTAGGTGTTAAACATCAATATATCCATAGTGGAGCAGGTCATGATGCGCAGTTTGTGTCTTATATCATTCCTACCACAATGATTTTTGTGCAATCTAAAGCAGGATTATCACATTGCGAAGATGAATATTCTGATCCAAGTCACTGTACAATGGGCGCGAGTGTGATGCTTAACGCAGTATTAAAAGCTGATAAATATTATGAGTAAACCAACCGAACAACAATTTAAAAAGAAACTCAATCCGATGGATGTATGGGCCATTGCTTTTGGCTGCATTATTGGTTGGGGTGCTTTTATTAATCCGGGCGAGAAATTCTTACCTGATTCTGGTGTAGCGGGTACCGCAATTGCGATCGCTATAGGAGCAATCATCATGATTGTTATTTCTATAAGCTATGCCTATATGATTAAAAAACATCCAAAAGCCGGTGGAGAATTTATCTTTGCAAAACAATGCTTTGGAAGAATCCCTGCTTATATATGTGGATGGTTTTTAATTGCTGCTTATTTATCTAATGTTCCTTTAAATTCTACTGCTTTAGGTTTAGTGGTAGATGGCTTAGCTCCTAATGCATTAAGAGGAGTTCATTTATATACAATTGCGAATAACCCTATTTATTTAGGAGAAGTATTACTTTCTTGTGGAGTATTAATCTTATTTGCAGTTATTAATATGCTTGGAACTAAAAAAGCGGGAATAGTGCAAACCATTTTAGCGGTGTTACTTGGCTCTACTGTATTGATTTTAGTGATCGCTGCAATTGCTTCTCCACTTACTAAATGGGAAAATATTGGCTCTATTTGGGGATATTTTAAATTACCGGATGATCCTAAACTTGGCTCTACTGGTATTATGTCTTCAATATTAGCAACTTTAGCGATTGCCCCTTGGGCATTTGTTGGATTTGAAACGATTCCTCAAGCGGCAGAAGAATTTAAATTTAGTTTTAAAAAAGTCATCTTCATCATGGTGATTGCGATTATATTTGGAACATTTGTTTATATCGCTAATAATACAATTACGGCGTTAGTGATTAAAAATTGGCCAGAATATATTGCTGGCGGAGGAAGATGGCCGTTACTATACGCTGCTCAACAAATATTAGGTGAAACTGCTGGTAGTATTATTGTAGGAGTGGCAGTATTAAGCGCGATTTTATCAGGAATTATGGGCTTCTATATGGCGTCTTCCCGACTTATCTTCTCTATGGGAAGAGAAGGATATTTACCAAAATTTTTTGGTAAAGTAGATAGAAAATTCTCTGTTCCTCAATTTGCCATTTTATTCTGTTTATTCATTTCTTTAATTGGACCATTTTTAGGTAGAAACGCTTTAACTTGGTTTATGGATATGGCCTCTATTGGTACTTCTATTGGTTTTGGCTTTACTTGTTTATCAGCCTTTATCACCATGGTTAAAGAAAAAGACGGCAATATCTTCTCTAAGATTATTATGATGCTAGGATTTGTTTTTGCTTTATTATTTATCTTTATTCAATTAGTGCCACTCGGCTTAGGAGTTAACTTTACTGTTCCTTCTTATATCATCTTTGCGGTATGGGTCGCTTTAGGGGCTATCTTATTTATTTATCAGTTTATAATTAAAAAGAAAGACCCGCCTATTGAGACTAGTGAAGAAAGTATTTCTACAGAATAAAAATAGTGATAAAAAAAGTTTGTCTTTTCCTAACGAATCGAACCTAGCTAAGACAACTCAGTAATTAAAATGAAATTAGCTGCCCCAAAATGAAGTGAACCCCAAAACGGACACACTTCAAAAAAGGCGGTTTTATTTATTTGTATGCGTGTACGCTAATATGCGTACGCTTGACTAATCCAATCGCTACTTTTAAAATAATGTTTGCTAAATTTATAGGGAGTGCATTATGAAAAGTAAAAAGAAATTACTTCTATTATCGCTTTTGTCAGTAACATCGCTTGTTTCAGCAATTTCTATTTTGTTTGTTTATAGCAACGAAGTGTCAATAATTAGGTCATATTGTGAACCATATGGCATTATGTTTAATTCTTCTAAAAATAAGTTTTTTCTTGGAACTGGTTCCACTGATTATAGTGGACAAGCAATCGTTAAAACCAATAATGAAAACGATATTCAATTTCAATATTACTCTATTGCCGGAGGATCTTCATCAGTTTGGCATTTAGTTAAAAATGGAGGATATTTCTATAATACTAATCCGATTCATGGGCTTGAGTCTTTATCTATCAGTTCTACTACAGCTGACAAAGAATATCGTATTTCGTGGGGAAAAGATTTGAATTTTGATTTAGGCAATTGTAATTTTTTATCTTCTACTTCTTCAGTTCTTTGCAATTTTAACAATGACCATCCAACATATTTTAAATTCGAAAATATTAGTGGTAGCAACATTTCTATTAAAGAAATGTCGTTATCTTTAGATTGTTACAATTATTATCCAGTTGTTTCTTTGAGTGCAAATTATAGTGAAAGAGGAACTGTCTCTGGAGGAGGTACAAAACAAAATGGTGAAAGCGTTACTATTAATGCTTCACCAAATACTGGTTACAAGTTTGTTGGTTGGTATGATGGCACATCACTAATTAGTTCTAATTCTTCATATACATTTACTATTGGTGATCAGGATTTGTCCTATATCGCAAAATTTGAATGTGAATCCTATAACTTATTGGTTGAGTCCGAATCATTAGAAAAAGGTTTTGTTTCAGAATCTAGTGGTAGTTACGATTATATGAGTCAGGTAACTATTGAAGCTGTTGCTAATAATGGATATTCGTTTATTGGTTGGTATGATGGTGAGTCTTTGGTTAACAACAACAACCCATATTCCTTTACCATACCTTACAATAATGTTTCACTGACAGCTAAGTTTTCATTAAATAGCTATACTTTAACTTTGATTAATGAAAATAGTTCCTTAGGTTCAATTACTGGTAATGGTGAGTTTGATTATGGAAGCAATGTAACAATTACCGCAACTCCAATAACCGGAGTAGCTTTTTCTGGCTGGTTTGATGACAATGATAACTTGGTATCGGATTTAGAATCTTATTCCTTTACCATGCCTTATAGCAATTTAACGTTAACAGCTAAATTTGAGTGGTCTCCTCTTACTATGTTTTTATCTGTTAATGATGGAGACATGGGGTCTGTTTCAGGCTCTGGAACATATCATTACGGACAGTCTGTTGTTCTACACGCATTCCCTAATGAGCACTATTCATTTTTTGGATGGTACAACAATGATGAATTATTATCTCAGGAGTCATCTCTATCTTTTAATATGCCAAATAATTCACTATCTTATGAGGCGAGATTTGTAAGAAATCACAACTTAGTTATATATAGTGATAATGAAGAAATGGGAACAGTTATATCTTCAAGCGAATGTGGCGAAGGATTGGAAGTTACTATTCATGCAGTACCAAACGAAGGATATTCTTTTGATTATTGGTGTGATGAAAACTATGATGAGATTTCGTATGATGAAGACTACTCGTTTACTATGCCTAGTAACGATGTAGAGATAATTGCGGTGTTTTCTCTTTACAAAGAGCTTTTGATTCTAGATTCTAATTTTTCAGACGAGGTTGTAACCTTTCATGGACAAGGTAAACATATTCTTAATACTCAAGTCACCATTTCTTCAGAAGCTATCGAAGGACTTGTTTTTGATGGCTGGTATACGGAAGATTATAAGCTTGTATCAAATGCAAATTTGTATACTTTTACTTTTACAGGCTCTACTAGTTTAATTGCTTATTATCATTATTCAGCATTTAACTTTTCATTTAGTAATATTGATGCTTCAGCAAAAACTTGTTCGGTATCAGGATATTCTGGAACATTAGCAGAGAATATATATTTTCCAAAACTATATAACGGGAATAGAGTTACTGCAATTGGAGGTTTTTCAGGATGCTCATCCCTAGTTTCGGCTGTTATCCCTGATGGCGTAAATACAATTTATGGTAGTGCGTTTTATAACTGCACTTCCCTTACTTCAATTGTTATTCCTGACAGCGTTAGTAATATTTATTCTTATGCATTTTCAGGATGCTCATCCCTTTTATCGATAGATTTACCAAATGGTATTAGTACACTTTATGGTGGTACTTTTAGTAACTGCACTTCTCTTACTTCTGTTGTCATTCCTGATGGTGTAACTTCTCTTGCTGGTTTTTCTAATTGTACTTCCTTAACTTCGGTTGTTATTCCTGACAGCGTTGTAACAATAGGAAGTAGTGCGTTTTACAATTGTTCTTTGCTCACCCAAGTTGTTATTCCTGACAGCGTTACTTCTATAGGTGGCAATGCTTTCTTAGGCTGCAGTTCAATTTATTCCATCATTATCCCTAGCAAGGTTACATATATAAATGCTGATGCATTTTCCAAGTGTTTTAGATTAGCAGAGGTTATTAATAAATCTTCTTTAAACATAGTTGCCGGAAGCACTCTTAATGGGCGTGTTGCTCAATATGCAAAGCAAGTGATAAAAAATGAAAGTGATTCGAAGATTTGTATTGACAACGATTTCATTTTATACATCGATAATGATGATATTTCTCTCGTTGGATACTTAGGAAACGAAAGTCATATTACAGTTCCTGAAGGTGTTACATCAATTAATAATAATGCGTTTAATGAGTGCAAATCTTTAATATCAATCGAGATTCCTGTCGGTGTAACTTCAATTGGCAATTATTCTTTTTCTAATTGTCAATCCCTCACTTCAGTCACACTTTCTAATGGTCTAATTTCAATTGGCGATTATGCTTTTAATGCTTGTTATAATCTTGATTCTATAACCATCCCTGATAGTGTAGTTACAATAGGAGAATATGCATTTGCTAGTTGTACCGCCCTCACTTCAGTCACCATTTCTAATAATTTAACTTCAACTGGCAGATCTGTTTTTTACTATTGTACCTCTCTCGCCTCAGTTACTATTCCTGGGAGCCTATCTATAATTGAAACAAATATGTTTCTTGGCTGTTCTTCACTCACTTCAGTTACTATTTCCGAAGGTGTCATTTCAATTATGAATGCAGCATTTGCTAGTTGCACCTCCCTCACTTCAGTCACCCTTCCTAGCACCCTTGCTTCAATTGATAAAAACGCATTTTCTAGTTGTTCTTCTTTAAGCTCGTGTATCATTCCTATAAGTGTTACTACAATGGGTGAGTATGTTTTTAAAAACTGTTCAGGTGGTATGACAATTTATTGTGAAGCTGAATCTCAACCATCAGGATGGAATTCAAATTGGTATAAAAGATCTACCAGTGAAGCGAATCATGTTGTTTGGGGGTATCACGAGTAAAAAATAAATATTTCTTAATTTTTTGATGCCGTTTTATTGATAGAATATTAATAATAATGTTTTATAGGAGGCTTTCTATATGTTTAGAAGACATTATATTTTGAATAAGATAGCTACGATATCTTTACTAGTTTTTATGATTTTAGGAATCATTACTGGCTTTGTGCTTTGTTTCACTTTATTACCACTCTATAGAGAAGGATGGAAAATTATCGCTTATATGTTCATCCCAGAAGTTAGTGGTGGTTCAATTCTTATTTCTCTTCCAGGAATCTTTATTCTCCGCTGGATTAGAAAAGATTATGTTGAAATTGACAACGCTGTTAAACAATTGACCAAAGTCGAAAAATAATCCTTGATAGGCCCAATATATAATTTGTTTTTAGCAAGAATATTCTTTTTATTGCTACATGAAAAAATTATTTTATAATAGATTTATCAATAAGAAAGGAAGTTAAAAACATGGAAGGTTACAAAAATTGGCTTAATGGACTTGGAAAAGGATTAAAAATTCTTTTATCTCTCTTTGGTCTATTTTTCTGGCTTTACCGTCTCTTTGAGTACATCGGAGCAGCTAACAAAGAAGGAAAAAAATTGGCGTATGTCATTCTTGGCATCGTCCCAATTGTCAGCTTTGTTATCGTAATTCTCGATATCGTTGCTGCTGCTAAAGGTAAGCCAGTACCACTTGCTTTTGGTGAATAATCAATAAGAAAGCTAACAAAACCATCCGTAAGGGTGGTTTTTTTGTTGCCTTTGTCATGAAGATAAATAAAAATATTTATATGTTAAAACATCAATTATTAACTTTTGTTAAAGGAATACTTGCTGGTCTATCTATTGGAGTGGGTGGATTTCTTTATATCTTAATGGTCCACTATGTTGATGGAGAAGGTGGAAAAGTACTAGGCTCTTTACTTTTTGCGGTTGGCCTATTTACTGTTTGTACTTTTTATCTTGCTTTATACACCGGAAAAATTGGCTTGGTGTTTGAAAAGAAACAAGATTCTAATTTCTATGTTTCTTTGCCAGTTATGCTTATCGGTAATGCGATTGGAGCGATTTCTTTAGGGTATATTTGCTATTCAATTTTTAAAAATTCAGACATCATGACCACTGTTAATAGTGTATGTGCTTCTAGAACTTCTCTATCTACATTTAATGATTATTTATCGTTGATGATTAGATCGTCATTATGTGGATTATGCGTCTATTTAGCGGTCAAATCCTTTAATAAGGATAGATTAAAACCATTTGGAATTATCCTTCTAGTCTTATTTGTATTTGTATTTGTTTACGCAGGTTTTCAACACTGTATCGCTAATATGTTCTATTTTGGGTTTGGTAATCACTTCATTGCGGAAACATATATCAACCTAGTGTTATGCATATTGTTTAATTCAATAGGCACGATTCCTGGAGTGATGTTAATTAAAGTGATTGAAAAGAAATAATTATTTTTTAAAAAAATAAGAAATTAATAAATTAGTAAATATAGGTACGATAACTGCCACAGGGGCAAATGCTTCTATTGGCAGTTTTAAATTGTCCACAAAAGCAAATAAGATAACCCAGGCTAGTATGCCTTTAATAATTGCAAAAGCATACTCGTTTAAGATTCTCTTAAATGGAACTTTAGTGGGATATAGTATTGAGATAACTCCAAGGTATATAGTTGCGACTCCTAAATAACTAATAGTAGTGACTAAGGCAGAATTCATTCCGTTTTTTATACCGAAATATAGACTTAAGATAAGGGTCACAATGGAAAAAAGAGCCGCTATAGAGTGAGACAAGATACGTAATTGAATCTTGATCGTGTCTAATACTGGCGAGAAATGTGAACTCGAGTTTTTCTCTAAATAAATAGTTTCAATTTGAATAGGCACAATCTTATATTGTTTGAGTTGGAAGATGACAATTTCATTCATCTCGTACTCATATCTATCACCATGTATTTTTACTAATTCATCAAGATACCTACATGGGAATCCTCTTAATCCGCATTGATCATCATCAATAAATTGTTTAGTTAAAAGTGATCTAGTAGCCTTAGATAAATCGTTACCAAATCTACTTCTAAAAGGCACTTTTCTGTCGAAGTGGCGTGTACCAAAAACTAATTCATTGGTTTCATTGAGTTTATCGTATACACGGTTAATATCTTGAATGGAATGTTGTCCATCTCCATCTGCAGTTATAACGTATTTAGCATTAGGGAATAGTTCTTTGATTTTGCTAAATCCAAACTTAAGAGCGGCACCTTTACCTTTGTTAGGATATTGTTCTAAATATTGGACCTTATCTTTAACCTGATTAAAAGCTTTATCAAATTCTTTTAGAGAACCATCGTTAACCACTAAAACAGGATAGTTATTTTCAATTAACAAATTAATTGTGGTGACAAATGACTCATCTGGTTCATATGATGGGACTAATATAACTGCGTTTTTCATCTATGGAATATTGTACTAAAAAGTACATAATTTGAGATACATTTTTGTATGAAAAGAGCAAAACAGGAAAACCTGTTTTTTTCTTTGCCATTTGTGCGTGCGAGTATGTATAATATTTTTACTATGAAAAAGAAGATTGATCACGCTAGAACGTTTTTATTTATAACAGCACTTATCGAAATCATTGGTATTGTTGTTTTTGTCATATTTTATTTTTATAACTTTGCTCACACCAAAGAGATTTGCTTACCAGAATATGTCGTTTCTGGAGCCTCTGCTTTAGTCGCATTTGATATTATTATTGTTGTTATAACATCTTTCCGTATCGCTAAATATCGTCATAAGACAGACTTAAAAGCTGCTGAAGTTATTGGTAGTGACGTTCAAGAAGCCTATAACTTTGCGATGATTGGCTTGGTGGTCACTGATGAAAACGACATCGTTGTTTGGAACAATGACTTATTTAAAGAAAGACATGTCGATATCATCGACTTAAATATTTTTGAATGGCAACCAGAGTTACTTAAACTCAAAGAAAAGGGTTCTTCCTCAGAAGTTATTAAGTTAATTATTAACAACCGTAACTTTGAAGTTAAGTTCTTAAGTGACGCGGGATTATGGATTTTTAAAGATACAACAGATTATGAATCTATTTATTCATATTCCAAATTACAAGCCCCTGTTGTTGGCATTGTCTCTATTGATAACTACGAAGAAGTTATTAAAGGTGATGATGACTATAACGACACAATTACTAAAGTTAAAGATAAAATCTTCGAATATGCGAAGACATATGGACTATTACTTCGTAAATTTAAAGATAGTAGTTATTTAATGCTATGTAACTATGACGCTTATAGCAAAATGAGAGAAGATAACTTCTCTATCGTTGATAAAGTTCGTTCTGTCTCTTTTGGAGAGAACATTCCTTTGACCCTTTCTATTGGTATTGCTAGAGACTTCCCAGATGTCGTTAAACTTAACGAACTCGCTAGTAGTGCTTTAGATATTGCGATGAGTAGAGGTGGAGACCAAGTCGTTGTTTCCGTTTACGGAAAAGAAATGGAATTCTATGGTGGTAAAACCGAGGCTCAAGAGAAGAGAAGTAGAGTTAAAGTTCGTGTTCTTGCTGACTCCTTAATTAATTTAATTAAGAATGCCTCTAATGTTCTTATTATGGGTCACACCAATATGGATATGGATGCTCTTGGCAGCTGCTTGGGTGTTAAGGCTATTTGTGAAAGACTTTCTATTCCTGCTCATTTAATCGTTGATTTAAAAGCAACTGAAACTAAAACTAGAGCCGCTTTAAATAGTAGTTTCGATAGAGAAAAATTAGATGAACTTGTTGTTTCTAGTAAAGATGCATTAGGTATGATTAAGAGTGATACTCTTGTCGTTGTTTGTGATGTCCATATTCCATCCATGGTCATGGCGCCTGATGTGCTTGACCACACTAATAAGATTGTTGTTATCGACCATCATAGACGTGCTGAAGAATATATTGAGTCTCCAGTCTTTAACTATATTGATCCATCCGCTAGTAGTGCTTCTGAATTAATTACTGAATTCATTAGATTCTCATCTATCTCTCCACGTATTGAACTTAACCCAATGTATGCGACCATTATGCTTTCTGGCATTTTCTTAGATAGCTCCTTCTTTAAGAGCAAGAATACCGGTATTCGTACATTTGAAGCTTCTACTATTCTAAAAGAATACGGTGCTGATAATAGTGTCGCTGATGACTTACTTAAAGATGATTATGAAGAGTATATTGAAACCACTCAAATCATTTCTAATATTAAAACTGCTGACTATGGAGTTGTCTACGCAATAGCAGATCCTAGTAGAGTGTATGACACGGCGGCTATTGCTAAAGCTGCTAACACATGTTTATCTATGAAAGGCATTCACGCTGCCTTTGTTATTGGTAAAACAAGCTCTAAAGAAATTAAGATTTCCGCTCGTAGTGATGGATTTATTAATGTTTCTAAATTGTGTGAACGCATGGGTGGAGGAGGACACTTCACCAGTAGTGCTGCTACATTCTTAAAGAGCAATGTTGAAGAAGTTGAAGATATTCTTTTAACTACAATTCGTAAATATCTTCCAGAAGCAAAATCTGATCCAAAGAAAGCAATCGCTGAAGGTATGTAATTTTATGGAAGTAATCTTACTCGCAGACGTTAAAAACGTTGGAAAAAAGAATCAAACTGTGAATGTATCTGATGGATATGCGAATAACTTTTTGCTGAAGAAACATCTCGCAGTTCCTGTTAGTAAAAAAAGTGTCGAAATCTTAGAGAATCAGAAGGAAAATGCGCGAATTGCCGAAGAAAATGCGAAAAATGAGGCACTTGCGTTAGCAGAAAAACTTAAATCATTATCATTAGAATTTACCGCGAAAGTTGGTAAAGATTCTAAATTATTTGGATCCATTTCTTTAAAGCAAGTCGAAGAAGAAATGAAGAAACAACATGGCATCACAATAGACAAGAGAAAGTTCATCGATAAAGGGCCACTTGATATGTTAGGCATCTATCGCTTACGTATTGAATTACATAAAGGTGTTATCGGTGAAGTAGTCGTTCACGTCTCTAGCAAGGAGTAAATATGGCAAGAACAAAATCCATAAATAAAACCCCAACAACAGAATTACCATATAACTTAGACGCAGAAAGAGTAGTTCTTGGTAGCGCTATGCTTAACAAGGATAACTGTCTTGATGTTTTAAATTCTCTTGAAGAAAAAGATTTCTTCTTAGGAAAGCATCAACTCATTTACCGTGCTATTTCTTCTATTGCCACTAGAGGTGTTGATGTTGACGTTTTAACTGTTGCTGAAGAATTAGACAACTTAAAAGAACTTGAAAACATTGGTGGCGCTAAATATTTAGCAGAATGTACAAACACCATGGTTGCTAAAAGCACCCTAACTTTCTATATGCGTATTATTCAAGACAACTCTGTCTTAAGAAATATGCTTACAACGATTAGAACTATCGATAGCGAATATCGTAATGAAGAAATTGAAAACATTAACGATTTCATCCTTGATAGTGAAAATAGATTTAAAGAGAGTATTGCAAAAAGACATATCTCAAACTTTGTTCTAACAAAGGATATCGCTGATAAAGCGAGAGAGAACTTAGAAAAACTTCAAGACGCTGATAATGACAGCGATGTTATTGGAGTTTCTACAGGTTATGATCGTCTTAATCAAATCACTCAAGGTTTTAAACCTGGTGAATTAATTGTAGTTGCGGCTCGTCCTGCTGTTGGTAAAACTGCTCTATGTTTAAACTTTGCTCATAAGATTGCTACTCATTCTAAAAAAGCGGTTGCCATCTTTTCTCTAGAAATGTCTAAGGAACAATTATTCAATCGTTTAGTGGCGATGGATAGCTGTGTTGATGCGAAAAGAATCAACTCTGGTAGATTAACAAGTGCTACCGATAGAGTAAAAGTTTATAATTCTATAAAAACTTTAGAGAACGCTAAGATTTATATTGATGATACTCCATCAATTAAACTTAACGATATCATTACTAAATCCACAAAGCTTCAAGCTCATGAACCAGATTTAGCGTTAATCGTTGTCGACTACTTAGGTTTAGTTCAAATCGCTTCTAAAAATGGTAGATCTCCTGATAGCCGTCAAGAAGAGGTTCGTCAAATTTCTTTAGCACTTAAAGCTTTAGCGAGAGACTTAAAAGTTCCAGTTATTGCTGTTAGCCAACTTTCTCGTGCGGTTGAAAAACGTGACTCTCAAAGACCTGTTATGTCTGACTTACGTGACTCAGGTAACATTGAACAAGATGCGGATATAGTCATTCTCTTATATCGTGAAGACTATTATGCAGATAAAAAGACAACATCTGCCGCTAATAAGAAAGGCGGACAATTAACCGCTAACGATAAGTTTGAATTAGCGAAAGCTCAAAAAGAGAAAGAACTTGGAGCGGATATTCCAGGTAATGCCTCTTATACTGAAGTTATCGTTGCTAAAAACCGTGCCGGACAAACTGGTACAGCGCGTTTATTCTTCTATAAAGACTATGTGAGATTTGATTCTCCATCTAAAGAATGGGAAGATGCGATGAACGCGATTAGTGAAGAAAATTAATCAACAATGTTTTTTGATATTATTGGAAGTGGTTCTAAAGGAAATGCAACTCTTGTCTTTTCTAAAAAGACCACTCTTTTAATTGATATGGGTCTCACTCAAGAAAGAGTAGAGGAAGAATTAAACAAATTTAATAAAACTCTTAAAGATATTGATGGAGTTGTTATTACACATAATCACACTGATCACTTAAAAAGCATTAAGTGTTTTTCACCTAAGAAAATATATGCTTTAGAACACACAGTGCCTGGTTCATTAAGCAATGTCGTGGAATTATTGAAGCCTTTTGATGTTGGTGATTTAAAAATCACCCCGTTTCCAACTAGTCACGACGCGCTTAATCCGTGTGGATATATGATTGAATGTGAAGATGAAAAGTTAGTTTATATGACTGACACCGGAGTGTATTTTTCAACAAACACTCCTTTACTAAAGAACCCAACCTATTTAGTCATTGAAAGTAATCACGATATTCAAATGTTACTTCACACAAATAGACCAATGCCTTTAATTCAAAGAATTATGTCGGATTATGGGCACCTATGTAATGAAGACAGTGCGTTTGCCACTTTAGAAATTATTGGAGAAAACACTAAAGAAATTGTTTTAGCCCATATCTCAGAAGAAGCTAATTCTCCAGAAACTGCTTTAAATGCATATAAAAAGATATTTGATTATAAAGGTGTTGATATTGACAAATATAAAGTTAAAGTTGCCAATCAATGGGAACCATTAATTGGAGGCAATTATGAATATTAAGATATATGCGATAGGAAAGATTAAAGATTTCTATAAAATTGGAGTAGATGAATATCTTAAACGTATCAGTGGTTACTGTAAGATTGAAGTCATTGAACTTAAAGATGAATCAATAAGTGATAAACCAAGTGAATTAGAAATCAAAAAAGCGATTGATAACGAAGGTAAAAGAGTACTCTCACTTTTGAAAAATAATGAGTTTCTTATAGGGTTAGACTTAAACAAAAAGGAAATGGACTCTATTGAATTCTCTAAATTCTTAATGGAAAAATTAGAGTCTAATGGATCTAACATCTCATTTGTTATTGGAGGTAGTTATGGCCTTAGTGATGAACTCAAGAAAAGAGTAAATACATCCATATCTATTTCTAAGTTTACCTTACCTCATCAATTAGCGAGACTTGTTCTAGTTGAACAAATCTTTCGAGCGTTTAAAATTATTAATAACGAGACTTACCATAAATGAATCAAGATTACTTTACTGAATTTAAACAAGTTAAAGACTCAGATAATCCATTCACCCCTCATTTTATTATTGATGATGAATGCGACTTTTATGTTGAGCCAATCGTCTTTACTCAATTAAATGGCTTTAAAGAAAGACATCCAGATAAGATAAATCTTATTACTGATACTATGATTAAAAGAGTGAAGAAGAATAAGAAAGTGATATTCGTTGGAGATTTTGAAAACTACTTCACTGAAAAAGATGGATATATCTATTTGGAACTAATTGATATTACTGATTCTCTTAAGATATTTGTTGAAGATAAATCCCGTGGTTCAGATTACGGAGATTAAAAAAAGAAACCCTGACGGGTTTCGTTTTTATTATTGAACAGGACGTAAGGTTCTCATCGACGCCCACATGACTCTTAGAGATATGAGCATGATGAAGGCCATCTGACCTAACATATTTCCTCCAAAGATAAATCCGAAGATCATCGCGAGAAGCGCAGGAGTGAAGGAGAGGAAGTAAGCGGTCTTTTGAGTAACCCATAAGTTGAGAACACGATATGGATTATTCTTTCCTCTAGTTAAGAGATAGACCATAAGACCTAAGAAGATCATAAGTCCTCCATAAACCCCTAAGTAGATTAATGTGGTATTCCACTTCTTAGAATTCTTTTGATATTCATATGTGGCATTAAAGACATCAGTCCAATATGTAAACGCTCTAACGGTGTCTTGATTTGGAATTAAGTCTGGATCGATAGAGTCGGCGTTTTGAATAACACTAGCAGCGTGTGAGATTAATTCTCCATCAGCGAGTTCGTTCCATCTAAGTCCACTAAGTGAAACAGCGCCAACAACAGTGGAGCCATATACACCAGATGCTTTCTTATATAAAGCAACACCCATTGTGTATCTAGATAAAATCATGAAGTTAGGGACATAAAGTTGAGGGCGTTCTAAGACAGGAGTTGCCCAATATTGTTCCCAGTCAACCTCATTAAGAGAACCTCTGACGTAGAAGGTATTTTGTAATCTACTAACTTCAGCAGATAGGGAGTTACCCATACATGTTGAGTAGTAGATTTTGAAATCATATTCACCATAAGAGTTATCGTTACTATAGACTTCTACAGTGGTGTATTCATCAGTGAGTAAAACCCCATCATTTTCATAGAAAAGAGTTGCTTCACTCTTGATCAATTTCTTTTTGCCTTCTTGTTTTAATCTAACAGTGGCTCTAGAAAGATTTTCCGCTAAACCATATGTTCCGTTGCTTAAGAAGCTTGCTCCATAAGCCTTGTTTAAGGAAACGTGGTTTGGAATAAGTGGAATGATTAACGCAAAAAGGAAGAAGATGATAGCAAGCCACCATGGTGCTTCTCTACCATTATCCACACATGCTTGGTTAGAAATAATGCCTTTGAAAGAATTTGTAATAACATTTCTTGTTCTAGGCGACATTTGTTTTTTACTTTTCTTTAATTTTGTTGCCATTTTGATACCTACTACTTAATTAGCAAAATAAAGTTTATATGTTATTGAACATATTGTAAAGATAATACCATTAGAAAGATAAATAACTTTCTTATTTCCAAAGAATAATTATTGTATTACAATACAAAGGCACTAAAGAATTTTGCATATGAAAAAGAGCCTATTTTTACTAACTCTAAGTTCTTCTTTGCTTTTTGCATCCTTTGCAGGTTTTTTAAGTGTAGATAAAAAAGAAAATATTGAGGAAGTTTCAGGATATAGTTCTTCTTCTTTACCAACAACAATCGATTTAAATGATAGTTCCGAATCCACAATTAGAAGCTATTATTCTTCTTTAAATAATCTTTCTACCAGTGAGAGACAAGGAACAAATCTTCTTAAAAACTTAAAAACAATTTTGAAAAATGGTCAGAAGTATTATTCATATGAAAATGGTACTTCCATTTGGCAGATGTATGAAATTACTGATAGAGACTGGGATAAATCTCCTGCGAGTAGCACGACATACGGAACATATAACGCGAACACTAATAAGATTACTAATTACACTTATGGTACTAGCTCATCAAGTTCTAAAAACAACCCATATATCCATGCTTTATATATCAATAGAAATGTAAATAATCTAACAACTGCCTGGGACAACCACAACCAAGATCAATGGGGTATTAACCGTGAGCACGTCTGGCCAAAAGCTGAAGGATTTGACTCTAGTGGCGCTGGTGGTGCTAGAGGTGATCCAATGCACCTTATGGCAGGTAATGGCTATGCCAATAATATTCATAGTAATTATTACTATGGTTATGTAAAAACATCTTCGAGTTACACTGACTGTGGATCAAAATATTCCAACCAGTCAGGTAATTTAAGAGGAACATCAAAAACATTAAATAGTGGAACAGTTTTTGAACCACAAGATAGTGATAAAGGTGATATCGCTCGTGCTATTTTCTACATGGTCGCTAGATATAACTATTTATCTGGTAGCGATAGTGATGGTATTGATACAAATAATCCAAATTTAACACTTACTCAAAACGTTAGTGATTGGTCACAATCCGGATATACATCAAGCACTTCTACAACTGGTAAATTAGGTATTTTGACTGATTTACTTGCGTGGCATAAAGCTGATCCAGTTGATGAATATGAGATTCATAGAAACAATCTCTTGTACACAAATTTCACAAACAATAGAAATCCATTCATCGATTTCCCAGAATGGGTTGATTATATTTGGGGTACCGCTACATATAGTGGCACAACATATCAATCATATAGTTCAACTCCAACTGGCTATGCTACACCAAGTGGAGACACAATCAATGGCTACAACAGTAGTGGTTCGACTGTTGCTGTTACAGGTGTATCTTTAGATACAAATTCAGCCACTATTGGTGTTGATGGTACAAAACAATTAGTGGCCACTGTTTCTCCTAGTAACGCTACAAACAAAGCTGTTACATGGACATCAAGTAAGACTAGTGTTGCAACTGTTTCTTCTGAAGGTGTTGTAACTGGTAAATCTGCAGGAAATACAACTATTACAGTTAGAACAAGCGATGGTGGATACACCGCAACATGCGCTGTTACAGTTAAAGCGTTATCATCCATTTCCGTAAGTGGACAATATAAGACTGAATTTAATACTGGTGATACATTCACCTTTGGTGGTACAGTCACCGCTCACTATAGTGATTCATCTACTGCAGATGTAACAGATAGTGTTACATTCTCAGGTTATAATTTATCATCTGCAGGTAACCAAACAGTTACTGTATCTTATGGTGGTAAGGAAACAACTTATTCGATTACTGTTAGTGCGCCTGAGCCAGGCGATGATACAACAATAACAACAAGTATTGCAGACTACGCTGATGAGCATTCTTGGTCTAATGGTACACAATATTCAACGGTTAATTTAGATTCTGTGATTACAGTAACTTCAGATGGAGGAAGCAACACAGGTAAATACTATACCAGCGGAGAAGAATGGAGATTATATCAGAGTGAGTCGGCTACAATTACAATTGAAGCAGTAAGTGGATATACAATTGATAGTATTACCATTACTTATAATGTAGCAAATACTGGTGTTCTTAAGGACGGAAACACTGAGATTTCATCTGGAACAACAGTTTCAAACATAAATTCTTCATCTAAGACTTTTTCTATTGGTAATACTGGATCAGCTACTAACGGACAAGTAAAGATAACCTCAATCTCTGTTACGTATCATTCAGACTCTTCTGCTGTTACCTTGGAATCAATTTCACTTGATACTTCTGAATGTAAATTGAATTATGTTGTTAATGAAGAATTTACTTATGAAGACTTAGTAGTTACAGCACATTATAGTGATGGATCTAGTGAGGAAGTTGTTCCTGATTCTGTTTCATCTCCAAATATGTCTACAACAGGTAATAAAACTATTACTGTTACATATGGTGGACAAACTGAGACTTATACAATAACTGTTTCTGCTGCTACTCCAACCTCTATTACTGCAACAGTAAGTAAGACTTTCTATGTTGGAGAGACCATTACAAAGGACGATATTACTGTTAAAGATAATTTAGATAATACGATTACTAATTACACATTTGCAGATTATCAATTTACATATGCAGATGCTGCTAGTGGTGGTGCTTTAACGAATAAACAGTTCAATATTTCCGCTATTGGCCTACAAACAACTTTAACTGTTCAAGTTCAAAGAAAAGCTAGAGTTGCTCCTACTAACGTTAAAGACACAATCACTGCAACTGGACTTGATGGCACCGATTCTTACGCCGCTCATTCTGATAAAACTTTCACATCGGATGCTGTATATAGTGCATATTTCAGAAAAGGTGATAATAGCACTATTCAAATGAGAACAAGTTATAGCAATTCTGGAGTTGTTTCAACATCAAGCGGAGGAACAATCGTAAGCGTAAAAATAACTGTTGGATCAGGTTCAAATACCGTCGAAGTTTATGCCAAGAATACCGCATATTCTTCACCATCCGATTTATATTCTGATTCAGAAAGTACCAAAGGAACGTTGATAGGTAGCACTACATCGACTAATACAATTACATTCACAGGGTCTTATACCTATTTCGGTGTTAGATCTGGCGGTTATGCCATCTATTTAAGCAGTATTGAAGTTACGTATAGTGGCAAAGAAACCGCTACTACTCTTTCTAATTACATCATGTATGAAGATACAAACAGTCAATGTACAACTAAGTTTAGTGTTGCCAAGGGTTATTTTGAAGGAATGACTACTGCTGAACGTAGCACATTTATGACTTCTAGTGATTACGTCATTGCTACTGCTAGAGAAAGATTTGAAGCGTGGGCAAGAAATCAAGGTAAGACTATTACATCTTCTAATGGTGACTATGTCATTTCTAATGCTAATATGATTGGTTTATCAATGATTGTTGGTGATACTTCTAACATGATTCTCCCAATCCTAGTGTCGATTATTTCTATATCTTCACTCGCGGGACTCTTCTACTTAAAATCTAAAAAGAAAACTAAATAGCATTTACTTTTAATAGTAAATCAAATACAATGCTTAACGCTTGAGTAATCAAGCTTCTTCATGGGGTCGTATTGGATTCGACGGAGAATGGCAGGGCTTTATCTGCAGCGGTTGGTAACCTTAAACCAAAACAAAAATAACTGACAACAGTTATATGAGAGCTCCTAGAGCTCAATCTCTCTGCTTAGCTTAATTAACCCGATATAGGGTCCCGACAATCGTTGGGGCAGAGCGCCACTCAAGGTTTTAGTCTTTCACGCTTGAGTCTGGTGTCATAACAAAAGAATTGTGGCTTATAGTAGACTAGTTAATGAGTCATGAAATATGGTTAGTCTCGCGTGATGTAGTGGGTCGATATACGAAGTCACGTTAAACATAAATATTGTCTAAGCTGTAGGCGGTATTGTTTGGCCTTCTTCGGACGTGGTTTCGACACCACCGGCTCCACCAATTCGAACATTATGTATCTTTGATACAAGAGGTTATATTTATGAAAATTTGTATTTCTGCAGAAAGTACGATTGATCTTCCAAAAGAACTTTTAGAAGAATATTCAATCAAAGTCATTCCTTTCACTGTTATTTTAGGTGACAAAAGTGGATTTGATGGAGAAGTGACTCCAGACATCATCTATGAATACGTTGATCGTACTGGTGTGCTTCCAAAAACAAGTGCGATTAATATCGGACAATATGATGAATATTTCCGTTCCTTATTAAAAGAATATGATGAAGTTATTCACTTATGTTTAAGTTCTGAAATTTCTAGCGCTTGTCAAAATGCGATGAACGCTGCAAGTGAATTAAAAGGTGTTCACGTTATTGACACCAGAAGCTTATCTACTGGTATTGCTCTTCAAGCAATTTATGCTTCTAATTTAGTTAAAGAAGGATTAAGCGCTGAAGAGATTGTTAAGAAAGTTAGTGAGAGAATTCCTAACGATCAAACCAGTTTCGTTTTAGCCACTGTTGATTACTTATATAAAGGTGGAAGATGTTCAGGCTTAGCTAAACTTGGAGCTATGCTACTTAGAATTAGACCACAAATTCTTATGCAAGATGGAAAGATGAGTCCTGGTAAGAAATATATGGGTAAGCAAATCGACTGTGTTACAAATTACTGCAAAGACACATTAGAACAATTTAATAATCCAGACTTAAGTGTAGGTTTTGTTACTCATAGTGGTGCAACCCCAGACATGATTGAAGTTGCGAAAAACGCGATGATTGAAAGAGGGTTCAAAAAAGTATTAGTAACTACAGCAGGAGCGACAATTTCCTCCCACTGTGGACCTAAATGTCTTGGTATTCTTTATTTAAATGATGGTGGCAGATAAGCCACCTTTTTTATAGATGTAGTTTAATAAACTAGATACTCAAACTGGACAGTGTCTAAATTAAGATATAAAAGTTATTGTCTAACACTTTTTCTAGTGCTAAATTATACACAATAAATTTGCTTATCTTAGTAAGCGAATGAGGGGGAAAAATTGATGTCTTTCGTGTTAGATCCAAGATCCAAAACACTTACTACTGATGAGGAAACAGTCGAGATTCTCGAAATCATTGAAGACTGTGAAGACTATTCCGATTTAGATGACGATTCCTCCGTTTACGAATACGATTACGAAGAAATCCTCTAATCGATTAGTAAAAAATAAACTAACGAGTTTGATACTCGTTTTTTTATTTTCATATATAATGTATGTATATGGAATTCAAAAGATTATCTAAACTCCATAAATATGGCGCCGCTATAAGCTTTTTAGCAATGGAGATATTTGCAATCATTGCTTTCTCTTTTGGTGATAGCTTTATCCTATATGGTTCATTATCTTTAGCGTTAATGGTGCTTCTCATTATTTTTAACATCAAAGAAATCAGCCTTAATGGATTTAGCTCAATAGCTTTATTTATATTCCCTTTGTTCTTATTTACTTTAGTAACAGCGTTAGGAATATATTCAAAAGCACATTTATTAGAGAACGATTTTAATGTAGCGGAAATCGCGTTTGTTCCTTTAGGTTTATTGCCTATTGCTTTCTGTGGATATATGTTATCCATCGATAAGACATTTAAGATTAATACATTCTTAATTGTTATTTATGGCGCTTTAGCTGTTATTACCACGATTAATTTAATTGTTAACTTTGTTAACTTTGGTGCATTCTATACGATTATCTATAAAGGATACAGGATGTATTATGGCGGTAATGTCAGTGCGGTTACTGTTGATGAATTTGCCTATGTTCTTCAAGGACTCAAATTTATTGAAGTGAAGATGTCTCAATATGTTATTAACCCAGCGTTACTTTTAACATCCACTGTTACTTTATTCTTTATTTCACCTAAGGAACACAAGAAAACATTTATTACCTATGTTGGTTTTGCGTTAGTCGCAGTACTTGCACTTGTCTTTGTACCTTCTATGTTAGGTTTAATCGCTGCTGGCATTGTTTTAGTGGCTGATTTACTAGTTTTCTTAGTCAAGAATTTCCAAAAAGCTTATAAGCCAATTAAATATCTTATCTGTCTTGCTTTAATTGGTTTAGGTGTTGTCTTATTTATGTACGTTTTAGCCCATCAAACCAATATGGGTGAAAGTATTAGAGGCAACGCTACTCTTGCTCGTATTTTTGTGAATAATAGATACGCAGCAGTGTATGCAAATTCAGTAAATGATATCTTCTTTGATAATTTCTTGGGAAATTACATTGTTCCATCTAAGACCGATCAAGTTGAATGGATTACTTTAACTAATAGTTTCTTGTTTGATAATGTTGTCACTAGTGGAGTTATTGGAGGTCTTGCCTTTGTCTTTATGTTATTTATTGGATTCAAAGGATTTAAGAAATATATTCTTAATAGTGATGACAATATGGCGAACAAAGTAGCTTTACTTGGCTTTACAGTCTTCTTTGTTATTTTCTCAAGTTTCTTATCAGAACGCGAATTTGCGGTCTTCTATAACTTAATTAGACCTATTTATATGACTGGCCCATTTATGATTGTTTTATTCATGTTCTGTTATGTTTTATCTAAAGGAAGTTTAAACACTACTAAGGAGGTAACTCAAAATGAAGAAATTTAAGGTTTTGCTTTTACCATTAGTGGCCGCTTTAAGTAGTTGTGGTGGATATTCTCTAGATTATATTGTCGAAGGTGACAAATACCTTTCTAGCGATTTTAAAAAGAACTTCTATGAACATTGGGACAGTGAACTCGCTAATGCGTATCACGTAGGTAGTCCAATATCTGTACAAGATAATAAGATCACAAACTTTAAGAACGTTGGTTTAATTGATCCACATTATGCGACTGTTGATCCTTCTTCTTTAAACCAAAAGAACTATTCTGAAACACATAAATTATCTAATAGCGATCAAATGTTTATGTATGGAGTGCAATCTAAGCTATTTGACGGAAGATATGTTTGCGATGGAAAACATCAACAACAACTTCGTATGCAAGTTAGAGAAACAGGTTTCTCAGTAAGATTCTCTAAAGAGAGCGATGCACTTAGCTATTTTGCGATGAACTTTAAAGTAACCACAAATAACCAAATTAAATGTTATAAATATAATCCTGATCCTGAAGCTGAACCTGTTTTAGCAGAGAATGATACTGATTTATTCCATAATTCTAATATTGATATTAGAGTAACAATCTACGTTAAGGAATTTAGTGATATTGTTGCCTATGATTTCACTAGTAATTTAGTGTTTAATAACAACTCTACAAATGATGGCTCTATTTATTATTTCTATGCATTTGATTTAAGCAATATTAAGAATCAATATAATCAACCTCTTTCTAGAATGGTTGGGTTCTCTATTACTTATACCGCTCACGATGAATTAATTGACTATAACAAAAATAAAACAATCGATGATAAACCTGTCGGAACCATCGATTACGCTTTATTCATCTATGAAGTGTATCTCCCATACACTTACTGGCATTAATTACGATATTTAGAAATATCAAGCCATTCACCCATTTCAAAGTCACACTTATCATCGTCTAAAATAAGGGTTCCCTTCGCAGGAGTGAATGTCATCTCTGAGAAATATATTTGTCCGTTGATGTTATATAAATCAACACGAACAAATGGGAATGGTGAGGCTAATGCCTCACTTATTTTTATCATTTCATCAAAATTATCTGGCTTAGTTAATGGATAACCAGTCTTTCTCCAACCGTTGAATTGAGATCCATCAAATGGGGTCCAATCAATATAGTAATTGTTATAACGGATATCTATGCCTCTAGAGGTAACTACATAAAGGTTTTTAGCCACTCCATTAAATACATGAATTTTATATTCAGTAGGAAGTTTACCATTATCTAACATCAATTCTTCAATGATGATTTGTGGTTTTATTGGTGAGTAGTGGAGTTCCACGGTTTTTTTACCATAGTTAGTTTTTAACCACTTATTGAATTGCTTTCTAAGAGATTCCTTATCCATCTTTGATTTATCAAAGCAGATATAATTCATTGCACATCCATGCGAACATTTCATCGCAAAAGCATTTGGAAGTTTATCAAAATCAATATCTTCAAATTTATCAAAGACCCCATATGTTTTAATAAGAATATCTTCTAAACCTTTTTCTTTAACATATTTTCTAACACCCACTCTTCCAGCGCATTTACTGACCAGAGGCATTTTAGGGTAGACATATAAACGTAAGTATTGAAGTTTCTCAGTGTATCTAGAAAGTTTTTTCCAATTAAGTTTATGATGAGTTATGTATTTATATTGATAAGAAATATAGGCTTTCTTGCTAGTTAATTTAACTAAACCACGAAAAGGAGAGACTATTGCTCTTTTGAATTTATTCTCTTTTAAACGTGGATTAAGCATCTTTCTTTTTCCTTATAAATGAGCTCACTAAATCTTCTTTTAATAAGCCTAACGCTACTATGTAGATTATCGCATCAATTCCAACAATCACTAATAGTTCAATAATCATAGCTTTATCAACACTCATTCCGTTTTTACTAAGTAAATTAAAGAATGGATCTTTAACAAAGAATGTGAATAAGAAAATAGCAACAGTAACAATTAATATCTTTAAAGAATTAATGTTAAATAGAGCCTTGCTACTCCATTTCCATGTGACACTTATTAAGAAGATAAGGATTAAACAGTCTGTAACGACTGTACCAATAGCCACTCCTATAGATGGATTAGCTGGAAATACATATTTACCGAAAACAATTGAGAAGACAATATTTAATATTGTTCCTCCGAATAAAGCGTATAAGTAGTAACGTTCTTTTTTGGTTGGCAAAAGTATTTGTCCATAGATAATGTCACTTATCGAATATGTAAGCATCATTGATGTTAATATCATGAGTACAACTGGAGCGTTCATATATCCTAAATCAGGATCAAAAGATGTATTACCACTAATTAATCCTGTTATTGGTTTAGCTAATGACACCATAGTGGCAATAGCAGGAAGAACAATGAATAAACAAATGTTTATAGAATATTTATTTAGTCTATTGAAGTATTTTTTATCTTCTTGAGCGTAACAAATAGCGGCTCTAGGAATAAATACTGTACTTAATGCAGTAATAACTCCGATAATCACATCAATTCCCTTAATACCTACTGAATAAGATGCAACTTCAGCTTTGCTAGAATCAATAAAGCCAAGGATGAATGTATCAGTTTGATTATAAAAGGAAATAATTAAAGAAATAGAACAAAGAACTGCAAGAGGCTTTATAAATTGCTTAAAGTCGTATGGCATTGTTTTCTTTAACGAAATAAACTTTCTTAGATAGACAACGTTAGCAATACTTGTTACTAGAGTAACGGACGCTGTTAATAAGGCGTAGATATAGATATCTCCAGGAGCAGTAACAAATGAGACTATTAAAATAGTGGATAACGCTAAAACAACTATCGTTCTTACAGACATATAGAATTGTTTTTCTAACGCGATATATAACCATTCAAAAGAGAAGGCTCCTGAAAGGAAGTTGATTGATAAAAGGAATATTATTTCTTTTGAACTTGTGAAATCTGGAACAGAGAACACTAATGTGGCCATCAATCCAAAGGATAATAACGTTGTTATTAATTGTATGATAAAGAACATCTGAACTTTGTTAGAAAGGAGTTCCTTGTTATCTTTAACTTTGACACATTCTCTAATAGCGAGATTTGGAATACCAATTTTTGCTAATACTAAAAAATATAAGACAAAAGTGTTTGCCCAAGTATATGCACCAAGAGAATTAGCGCCCAAATATCTACAAACCCATGGGAATGTAATAAAAGAAAGTATTGTTAAAACTAAAGTTCTCGCAATATTGATAATTACATTGGTACGAGTTCTATCTTCCATAGCAACTATTATATTATTTATACCAACTTTTTTGAAAACTATATTTTTCAAAGGTCTTTGTATTTATATCTATAACTTTTTTTGTTAAGATATTTTCTATGAAAATCCTAATTGTTTGTCAGTTTTACTATCCAGAGAACTTTGTTATCTATAAATTTGCAGAACAATTTGTAAAAGATGGTTACGAAGTTCATGTTTTAACTGGCAAACCAAATTATGGTTATGGCTATATTCTTCCTGAATACAAAAATAGAGGCGAAGAAGTGATCAATGGAGTAAATGTCCATCGTGTGAATATTTATCCAAGAAAGAAGAATCGTTTATCGATCGTAAAAAACTATTTATCATTTTGGAAGAATTCAAAAAAGTGGGTTAGAAAAACTAAGTTAAAATTTGACTACGTTTACTCAATGAGTCTTTCTCCAGTGACAATTTGTTCAGCTGGTAACTTATATAGTAAGATTCATCACGTAAAACACATCATTCATTGTCTTGATTTATGGCCTGAAAGTGTATTAGTCACTAAGGCCGTTAGAAAGAAATCGCTTTTATATCGTTTCTTATATCGTTGGTCACGAAATATATACAAAAATGCCAGCAAAATCCTTGTAAGTTCACCTAGTTTTACCGATTATTTCCGTGATGTTTTGAAGTTGCCTACTGATAACATTAGCTATGTTCCTCAGTCATCTTTAGTTGAAAATAGTGATGTTACTCCGTTCGAGTATGGTGAAGGCACAAACATCCTTTATTGTGGTAATTTAGGATTGATTCAACTCATTCCTTTAATTACAGAAACTATGGAAAAACTCAAAGATTATAATATTAAGTTCCATATTATTGGCATGGGACCAATGACTAACTATCTAATTAATGATATACGTGATAGAAGGTTAGAAAATAGTGTCTATTATCACGGCCCAATGAACGTAAAAGCGGCTTCTAGATTCTTTAAAAACGCGGATGCTTTATATGTCTCTTTAAAAAACGATGGGACTGTTGGTAAAACCATTCCAAGTAAACTTTTAATGTCGCTTGCGTTTGCTAGACCAATAGTTGGAGTTATCCAAGGAGATGGAAGAACAGTAATCTCAGAAGCTGGTGGTGGATTTTTAGCAGATGAGAACTCTGAGTCTTTAAAAGCCGCTTTAATAGCGATCCATAATTTAACAGATAAAGAAAAAGCTCACTTTGGTGGACTTAATCGTCGTTATTACGATGAACACTTCTCTACAGAAACTGTCTGTTCTTTAATTGAGAGGGAATTTAGAAATTAGTTCTAAATCAATTTGTTGATTAACCTTTTCTAGTGATGTGTATTGCATCGCTTTATTTTTGCCTAAAATCGAAAGAACTTCTCTTTCTGTTGGTGTTAGATATAATGCTTTTTTCATTGCATCTAAAAGTTCTTCCGGGTCAGAACTTTTTGCCCAAATAATACATGTAGCATAGTGCTCTTTAAGAAGTCTGTTTTCTACTGTAATAGTCAAACATCCATTAGCAAGATATTCGATAGTTTTACTAGGAATAGAATATTCATCAATCTTCTGATTAATCGGTCTAGGATTTATAGCGAGTTTAGAATATCTTTCTAGTGAAAGATTTTCTTCATACCCTACAGGCCCTTTATAAATAATATTCGAGTTTTCTTTTACTTTAGGCATCAATGTTTTTAAATTGACATGATGTCCACATAACACCAATTTCATGTTTGGAAGATTTAACTTATTAAACGCTTCAATGAGGTTATAGACTCCATATTCTTTCATTAGAGATCCACCGAAATATATGTAATCGCCTTCAATTTCTCTAGGAAGATATTTTGTAATTACTTCGGAAACACCATCAATTTTTGTGTAAGGCTTATTTGACTTATTATATAAATCATTAATCTTATCAGTTAAAACGATATATCCATCAAGAGATTGTCCATATTTAATTAAATTGTTTCTATATCTTTTAGAGATAAATGAAATGTTAAGTGGCGAATCTGTACAAACACCGATGATTTTCTTTTTATATCTTCTAGCGTATTTAATCGCATTCTTAAGAAGAGATAGATTTAAGACATCGACAAATACTAAACCGCTATCATGCATTGTGATCTGTTTGATGTTTTTGAATAATCTTAGTTTTTTGTAGAATTTGTCGGCTCTAACAAGAGGATATTTCCAATAAATATTGCCTTCTTTAACGATTTTTGCCGTCAAAACACGCTTAAAGTAGTTCTTGTTGATAGATCTTACAGAAATAACATCTACGTCATGAGTCATTGCTAATGAATGAATTAATTTATTATGAAAATTTTGGTTTGAAAGATTTGGAGAAACTTTCCAACCCTTTAAATATTCATTAAAGGACTCGTTATCCATGGCGGTAGTAAAATAGATTAATTTATTCATGTATTTTCTCCAAAACCTCGTATATTGATTTAGCACTACTTTCAAAAGTGTTGTTCTTAGCACTCTTAATCGCGTTATTAGACATTTTTACATTTATGCTATTGATTTTATCAATAATGTCTTCTTTGTTATTTATATCTACTAAATAACCGTTATATCCGTTTTCTATATATTCAAGTGAACTAATTACTTTATCACTAGATATAACAGGTAAGCCGTTAGCGAAAGCTTCTAAAGTTGTGTGGCCAAATATATCTTGCTTGCTAAGAGTGATATAGAAATCACAACACTTCAAAATATTAAATAACTCATCTTTCTTTAAAAATGGTCGAATGATAACGTTGTTCATTTTGTTATCAATTATGTAGTTTCTATATGCGCTCTCTTGCTTGCCTTCTCCAATTAAAAGAAGTACATCTTCTCTTTTTTTAAATAAAGAGATTAGCTCAAGATTATTTTTTCTCTCAATAAATTGAGAGGCGTTAACAAATAGCCTTTTACCCTTTGGTAAATTATATCTTTCTCTTAACTCATCTTTGTTGTTGATAGGTGTGGAGAGGATTTCACTCATTGAGAAGTTTGAGTAAAGGTAATTACGGATGCTTTTTGGATCCGCTCCATAATGAATCAAGTAGTTGTTTGATGATTTTGATGGTGATATATAAAATGAAGCCTTCTTTATTAGATTTGATTTAATTTTGTATTTAAGGAATGAATCTTTTTTAACGACTCCTCCATTGATTAATAAACCAAATTTAATCTTATGCTTATGCATATAATTGATCGCTTTAATTTCTGCAAAATGTGAGTATCCATTCATTAAAATAAAATCAAATTCGTTGTGATGCTTTTTGATATAACTTTTTACTTTGCCACTTAGTGATCCTTCCTTGCCAATATAACCATTTTTTAAAAATATATTTTTAAATTTATATTCATTAGCAGCATAAAAAGATGATGGGCGATCTTTTGCTTTTGTTCGTTCAAAAAGCACTGTTAAATCAACATATTTTGCTAATTCATTAAATGCATTAACTTTATATGGGGCAGGGTGATTAAATATAATCAGGACACGCATATAGTTATTATACTATCTTACCTTTACTTTTATAGTAAAATATTAAAAGTGATTATGACCTGGGAAGAAGTGTTTAATAAAATTAAAACCAAAGATTATTACAAGTCTCTTGAAAAGTTTTGGGACAAAGAATATTCCTCTTATAAGATTTTTCCATGTAGAGACAACATTTTTAATGCTTTTAAGTGGACATCTTTTGAGAATGTAAAAGTAGTAATCTTCGGACAGGACCCATATCACGAAGAAGGACTAGCTATGGGCATTGCCTTTTCTGTTCCGGATGGCGTTAGGGTTCCTCCGTCATTAATTAACATCTATAAAGAATTAGAAATTGAATATAATACAGTCATTTTTAACAAAACAGGAGACTTAACCTATTTATCTAAACAAGGCGTTTTACTTTTAAACCCAATTTTAACTGTTAGAGAGCATCAACCTATGTCTCATAATATAAAAGAATACGCTGATCTAACTAAAGATATAATTGAAGCTTTAAATAATAGTGATCAGCCCATTGTATTTATGCTCTGGGGGAATCAATCTCGTAAATATGAGAAACTATTAACAAATAAAAACCACCTTGTTTTATATGCTACACACCCAAGTCCATTAGGCGCTAATCAAGGTGGCTGGTTTAATAGTAGAATATTCGTAAAATGCAACGATTTTCTTGTCAAAAATGGCGTTAAACCAATCGATTGGATAAAATATTTCTAGTTAATTTTTACTAGTTTCTTTATCTTTTTGATTAAAAATAAAATAAATAGAAACAAATATAGCGGCTAGAATCAAACTAACAGCAAACCATTTCCAATAATGCTCTAAGGTATCAAGCGGTTTTACTTCTTTTTTATAGTATTTTATAAGTCTTGCTATCGCGTAAATGACGTTAGAGAAGCTAATAACAAAGTAACTCATGGTAATTAACCTATAATTTTGCTTTTTTATAAAGGATGCAACTAAGTTTGAAGTTGCAAAATAGATAATTAAGAATCCTGTTACAAAAAGTAATAGTGAATCTCTATCAAATTCAGCACCATATGCCACTCCTTGATAGTATGAATCATCAACATAACCCTCGTAACTGTTTATATATTGAATTAAATAGAACACGAATAAAAATATTCCAAATGCAATAGCGCATGGATTTAAAACATAGTCAAATCCTGCGTATCTTTCAGCGGAAACCGATTCTTTTTTCTCATTTTGGTAGTTAAAAATTTGAGGAACACTAAGAAATAATGCAACTGCAATTATAGATGTTAATACAATGCATGGTCCCATATAAGCGATGTTATAAACTAAGCTATAAATCCAAGCAGGTGAATCTTGCAAATTCCATAAAAAATCAGCAGCGTTAGCAAAAAATATCACTCCAGATAAATAGTGAGAAAAGAATTTTGCGATGCCTCCAACCACAACTGCAAGAACTAAAACTAAGGCTTTAGGCGTTTTCTTGTTCAATTTATTGAACAGTGGCACGAAAATTGAACAAACAATCACAAAGCAATATGGGAATATATAATCAAGTAATAATTGCCAGAAATTAACAATATATGGTCCTGTTGCTATATCTAACAGTCCCATTATTAGTCCTGTTGCAAAACCAGCAATTGGTCCTCTTCTAAATGAAACGATTACAACCGCAATCATAGCGAAGCCTATTGAACCACCAGCAACAAATACGCTTTTGGTTAAAATACTTTGTAATTCATCAAATACAAATCCAAGAGCGGCAAATAGAGCAACTTCTGTAATTGTTCTAATTAAACTAGATGACTTATTCATATAAATCTCCTATAAAAAACTCTGCCTAACGACAGAGAGATTTTAAATAAAAAACTCCCTCCGCTAGTATTACCTAGATCAGGTATGGTCGACCATTCACAACGGTCCTCTCAGCCGAGTTTACTCAGCTCCCGTAAATGATTATAAAACTAATCACTTTATATGACAATTTGTAATAATATATGTAAACTTACATAAATTGCTCTCATTTATGAGGCATTTATGTTATATTTAATATCGCTAAGGAGTTTGAGTTATGAAGAAAAAAGATAAAAAAGTTAAAGAAAATAAAGTAGTTACTCCAGAAGAAGATAATCAAAAATTAGAAGATAGTTTAGGTGTTATCAACTTAAAGGATGTTGAGGAGACTGAATTACCATTTAACGAAGCAGTTGAAGAAAAAAGAAAAAGCATTTTTGTTACCTATAGAAAAGCAAGAAGTAGAAACAACATTATCATGGTTGCGGTTGTTGCAGTTTTTATTGCTTCAATGGTTCTCATGGTTAATGAAAACACTAAGAGTTGGGGCACAATCACTGGTGGCTGTCTTATTGGTGCAACCCTACTTTTCTTAATTGTGAACTATGTTCTTACTAGAAATTTATTTCCAAATACTACCAAAAACTATATTAAGTTCTTTATGACAACAGTAGATAAGTATGTTTTCTCTACCAAGAATATGAAGGAACAAAAACTTTTCTTTGAAAAGAGATACGCTATCGCTGATGTTTTAGTGGATCGTTGCTATAAAGACGTCATCGATTGTGCTAGTAGAAATATCGTTGAGTTTTCTTATAAAGAAAAACATGTACAATGTGGTGAACTAGCCTTATATAAACAAGGTGTTAAGAAACATCAAAAACAAGTTATTTTTGTTGGAAAGTATTTGGTGTTTGATAACGACTTACATTTTGAAGATAGATACATCATTAATATCAAAGGAAGCAATCCTACCGATTTACCAAACGATATTGAAGATTTAGAAGTTCTTAAAGAACAAAATAGATTTACTGTATATGGTAAAAAAGGTTCTAATCCTGATAAAGATTTAGGAAAAGATTTCCTTAATAATCTTAAATCTATAGATTGTTCTGCTGCTTTACTTAATGTAAATGTTGTTGTTTGGGCAGGACATACATTTGTCTATATGTCTTATGATGATTCAATTGTCGCCATTCCTTTTGATAAAGAAATCAACACTGGTAGCTACAATCAATTAAAGAAAAACATCTCAGATATTTGTGAGGTTGTTTTAGGATAGTTTATGAGTTTATTCGGTCATTGGTTAGCCATTCAATGTTATAAACATGACGGTTCTTTGCATCGTTGCTGGGATCGTGGTTTAGTGTTGGCTAATAATGATGATTTCATTGTTATCGCTACTAAAAAAGCTAAGGTCATGGAATTTAATGGTAGAAGATGGTTCACTAAAGAACCAGCTGTTACTATCTTTTCTAAAAAAGAGTGGTGGAATGTTATCTGTATGCTTAAGGATGATGGAATTTGCTATTACTGCAATATTGCTTCTCCTGCCTTAGTGAATAATCGAATGATTAAATATATTGATTATGATTTAGATGCGAAACTTTTCCCAAGTGGAGATATACGTATCCTTGATGAAAAGGAATACTTAAGACATAAGAATATATATTCTTATAGTGATGATCTTGATATTGTTTTGAAATATCAAACCAAAGATATTGTTAATAGAATGAATGAAAGAAAATGGCCATTTGAAGATGACCGCATTCGTAAATATTACGACAAGTTCTTAGAACTACTAAACAAGGATGAATAAGTTCATGAACCACTATACATTTGATATTTTTTCATGCGAACAAATGGACGAATTAGGAATAAAACTTTCTAAGATTTTACCTAGTGGTACAGTTGTTGCTTTAGTAGGCGATTTAGGAGCAGGTAAAACCACTTTAGTGAGAAGTGTCGCTAAAGGATTAGGAATAAATGAAGTGGTTCAATCTCCAACATTTAATATTATGAAGCTATACCTCAAAGGTAATAGGCCATTAATTCATATTGATGCATATCGTTTAGCGGACGTTAACACTGATATAGGGTTAGATGAATATATTGGTCATGAAACTGGTTTAACAATGATTGAATGGCCAAAGTTTATAGAATTTTTATTGCCAGACGATACATTATGGATTGATATTAAATCAACTGGTGAAACTTCTAGAAAGATTGATATTTATTCCTCTAATGATTCCTTAGTGGAGGTGATTAAGAATGGTTAGTTTATTACTTGATAGTTCTAATACTTCGCTCTCCGTTGGAATTGAAAAGGATGGAGTTCTTATAGGGTTTACATCATATGAAGCTTGGCAAAGGCAAAGCGAATATATGATCCCAGAGATCAACAAATTAATGGAGAACCTACACGTTAATCGTTCTGATTTCGATAAAATTGTTTGTGCGATTGGCCCTGGAAGTTACACAGGTGTTCGTATCTCATTAACTATCGCTAAGACGATGTCTTTAGCGTTATCAATACCTATTTACCCTGTTAGTTCTTTAAGAGTATTAAAGGACTTTGATAAACCATCAATATGTTTGATAAACGCGAGAAGTAACCGCTCTTATTTTGGAGTGTATCAAGGCGATAAAGTTATCGTTAGTGATACGATTAAGACTAACGACGAAGTTAAAGAATACATCGCTAATCATAAAGATTATTCAATCTGTGGTTCTACTTCTTATTTAGGAATTGAAGGAAAAGAAAGCAATATTTGCGAACAAATGATTACTCTTATTCCACACTTAGAAAAAGCTGAAAATGATTTATCAGTGAAGCCTGTTTATTTAAAAGATTAAATATGAAATATTTAGATGTAGATATTAGAGACATGACTTTAAATGATCTTCCACAAGTTATGGAGATTGAAAACTTATGTTTTCTTCATCCCTATAAAGAGAAAGATTTAATCTATGAAATGACTGAGAATCCAGTTAGTAATGTCTGGGTTATCGAATATTCAAATGCTTCTTTAGGATTAAAGACCATTGTTGGATTTGTTGATTATTGGGTTACTTTCGATAGTGGCACAATCTGTCAAATCGCTGTTCACCCAGATATTCAACATTCTGGTGTTGGCTCTGAACTATTAAGAGAAGTTATCAAAGATGCTTATATTAAAAAAGTTAGAACCCTTACTTTAGAAGTTAGAGAAAGTAATGAAAAAGCAATTAAGTTTTATCAAAAACACGGCTTTGTTATTTCTCACAAAAAAGAAGGATACTACTCTAACGGAGAAAACGCTTTATACATGATATTGGAGGTAAAGGACATAAATGGCTAAGATACTTGCTATTGAAAGTAGTTGCGATGAAACTGCTGCATCAGTCATTTCTGATGGTGTTTTGTTATCCAATATTGTCTCTACTCAAATTGATGTTCACCGTAAATACGGTGGAGTTATGCCAGAAATTGCTTCTAGATTACACGCCGAGAATATCTCTATTGTCATTAAAGAAGCAATGGAAACCGCAAAAGTTAATTTTGAAGAGTTAGATGCCGTTGCGGTTACTAGAGGACCTGGTTTAATTGGAGCGTTACATGTCGGCTTACAAGCCGCTAAAACAATCTCGATGTTATATAAGATTCCTCTTATTCCAGTACATCATTTAGCGGGACATATATATGCTAATGAGTATGTTTCTGAGTTTAAATTCCCAATGCTCGCAGTTGTTGTTAGTGGTGGTAATACTGAACTCGTATTAATGAAAGGCCACCTTAATTTCGAAGTTATTGCTAAAACTCGTGATGATGCGATTGGAGAATGTTATGACAAAGTTGCAAGAGTGTTAGGGCTTCCTTATCCAGGAGGTATTCCAATTGATAAGCTTGCTAAGGAAGGTAAGCATACATACGATTTACCAACTCCTCTTAGAGGAGAACATACATTAGATTTATCATATTCAGGTTTAAAAACTAATGTTATTAACCTTGTTCATAACCTTGAACAAAAAGGTATTGAAGTTAATGTAGCGGATATGTGTAAATCTTTCCAAGATGTAGCGGTAGGACTTGTTATTGATAGAACTATTAAAGTTGTAAAAGAATACAAAGTTAATCAAGTTATACTTGCTGGAGGAGTATCTGCGAATTCATATCTAAGGGAACAAATGACTTTAGAAATGAATAAATTAGGAGTAGATATAAGAATTCCTCCAATGTGGTGTTGTACGGACAACGCAGCTATGATAGCGAAAGTAGCTGAAAGACTATATGTCTTAAAAGTGTTTGCTGATTTAGATGTTTCAGTGGACCCTAACTGGGAAATTGATGAATGGAATAAATTCTAAAATCTTTATTAAAAGATTAAATACTTATTGATATAATGACTAACGAGGATTTAAAAATGGGAACTGTTGATATTAAAAATTTTGATTTATACGATATTGTTCTTTTTGGAGATAAAGAAGAACAAGAATCTTTGCTTAATAGTGAAGTTAGACTTCAAGGTTGGGTTAGAACCAATCGTTCAAATGGACAAATTGGATTCATCGAATTTAACGATGGAACATACTTTAAGAATGTTCAACTTGTCTACTCTAAAGAAAACCCAAATTATGATAGTTTAGCCGCCTTTAGAAATGGCTGCTCTATTGAAGTAGTTGGTAAAGTTGTTCTCACTCCAGAAAACAAACAACCATTTGAAATCAGTGTTCTTTCCGCAACTCTATTAGGCGATTGTGACGAAGACTATCCTCTTCAAAAGAAGAGACATACTTTTGAATTCCTTAGAGATATTGCTCATATTAGACCTAGAGGTAATACTTTCCAAGCTGTCTTTAGAGTGAGAAGTGTCCTTTCTTTTGCAATTCACCAATTCTTCCAAGAAAGAGGATTTATCTATGTTCACACTCCTGAAATTACCACTAACGATGGAGAAGGAGCAGGTAATGTTTTTGATGTTACAACTCACGATACAAAAGATCCATTCTCATTCTATGGTAGAAAAGTTAATTTAACTGTTACTGGTCAATTACACGTTGAACCATTTGCTTTAGCGTTTAGAGATGTATATACATTTGGTCCTGTCTTTAGAGCGGAACACTCTAACACAGTAAGACATGCTTCAGAATTCTGGATGATTGAACCAGAAATGGCGTTCTGCGACTTAAATGGCAATATGAACATCATTGAAGAATGTATTAAATATTGCATCGCTTATGTTAAAGAAGCATGCCCTGAAGAAATGAAATTCTTCAATTCAATGATTGATAATACATTAATTGAAAGATTAGACCATGTTTTGAATTCTGAATTCAAGAAGATGACTTACACTGAAGGCATTGAACTTCTTAAAGAAGCGGTTAAAAATGGTGTTCAATTTGAAAACAGCAACATTGAATGGGGTATGGATTTACAATCTGAACATGAACGTTATTTAACTGAAAAAGTTGTTAATGGCCCACTTTTCTTAATCAACTATCCACGTGAGATTAAGGCTTTCTATATGAAAGTTAATGAAGACAACAAAACTGTTGCGGCATGTGACTTATTAGTACCTGCAGTTGGAGAACTCGTTGGAGGTTCTCAAAGAGAAGAAAGATATGATGTCTTAAAAGCCAAGATGGATGAAATGGGTATCACTGAAGGATTAGAGTGGTATTTAGACACTCGTAAATATGGTGGATGTGTCCATTCTGGTTTCGGTATTGGCTTTGATCGTTTACTTATGTACATCACTGGCATGCAAAATATTCGTGATGTTCAACCATATCCACGTACAAGTAACTCAATTAAGTATTAATTATGAATTCAAAAGAAGCACTTCAAATTGAAAAGGAAAACAGAAAAGCTCTTTCAAAAAAGAGAACTACTTTACTAGTTCTCGGTCTTGATGTTGTTTTAATTGTATATATCGTAATTCAAATCTTTATTCTTACTCAGAAATAGAATTGTTTTGATTACTAATAGCCTCGTCTTGGTGATAGCCGTCGAGGCTTTTTTCAAACACTTCTTTGCTTCTCTTAAATAAGAGGAAGGTTCTGCTTAATAAGCAGGATGAAATGATGAAATACCATAATCCACCTATAAATAAGCATGGGACAACGATATAAGCCGCCCAGGCTTCCGCTACCATGTGCGGAGTATTATCTAATGCGTATTGTTGGAAACGAATCCACGCGTAATCATTACCTGAGAATGTGCCTGTAGGTGCCCATGTCCAGAATAATGTTCCAAACCCATTTTGAGTGGAGAATATGTTATATGACCAATCATTTTCAATAGAGTTACGGATGATAAGGATAATAAAACCAACAAAGAATATAGAAATAGGGATATATGCTTGTTTTAAAAACAAGGCCCAGTTCTTTGCTCTTCCATACTTAATAAGATGTTTTTTATCAGTAATTACTTTGTAAACAACGACATCATGGATTAAGGTGTCAATTTTCTTAGCTTGCCACTTCATAATACGCAAAGTGATATAACCTAAGAAAGCGATAAAGGCGAAAAGAATAATAACGATGAGTAAAAGAGAGAATACAAGTCTCTTATCGCCATCAGACAAAGATAAGAAAACGTGTGGATTAATCATAGATTAGTATCCTCCGTTTCCTCTTTAGTTTCTTCTTCGTCATTACCGTATGGAGATGAATAACCAGATCCATAAACAACGTTACTCGCTAAAGAATCTGATTCCTCTTCATCATTTTCTTCCTCTTCTTTAGGAGTGTTTAAAGATTTAATCTTTTTAACTTCTTCGTCTTCAGGAAGATCAGAGAACAAGTTACGTCCTGAAAAATATAAGAAGATGGATTTAAATAGCTGATATAAGAACACAAAAAAGCCGACAATTGCCCAAATGGTAATTGCGATGATTAATAATGGGAATAAGAAGAAATAACCAATTCCCTTACCAATACTTTTTATGATGCCCATGTAATTATTTTATAGTTTTAATTTTTTGTTTAAAACAATAATTGAATAAAATATCGATTATTGTTACTTCAGTAAAATATAAGACGATAAGTGAAAGTGAATTTGGCACCGGTATATATGGATATAAAAACGCAAAGATGAAGATGAATATCAATACGGATATACCTAGTGATATATAGATTGGTAACGCTCTTTTATCTATAAGTTCAATTAGTTGATAGACAAATATAGGTAAATAGAATAGTGCAATAATCAATGAATAATCCTTAAAATAAAATGCACCCAGAATACTTAATAAAACAGTGATAGCATTAAGAGCACAAAGTACATATCTCTTAGTAATATATAGGTTAATTTCTAATTCTAATACTTTTGCCTCATATTTGATAAATACATAAGTTATCAATATTTGGATTTGAGCGATAATTAAAGTGAAAATATTCGTCAAAACTCCCTTAAATCCGAATGTTGAAAGACCAATCATTGAATAGATTGACTCATAAAAATTAATATTTGTTATACATTTTTCAATAAATAAGAAGGTTAATGACGTAATAAGGAATTGTATGAACACATTTATTAAATAGGTATATAAAATTGGAACCTTCTTTTCTATTAAAACTCCAAAAACAAATCCAGTAATTAAAGAAGGAAGAACATAGATGATTGAATCAAAGATTGAAAATCCAGCTGTCACACCTATGCAAAGTGCCATGCTTGTTATGAAGTAGACTGGGTAATATTTCTTTTGACAGTAAATGGTTACCAAAGCACTAGTTAATGGCAATATGAACACTAATAGTAAAAACAATATTGGTAGAATGCTTGATAAAAGAACAAACACAACATTAATTGCGGAGAAGATACCTATGTAAGCAATGTTTTGTATTGGAGTTGTTCTTTTTTGTAAGAATTTCATCACAAATAATAATAAATTTAATTTTCTTATAAAAAAATCTTAATTTTCTTCCTTTATATATAATGAGGAGGTTTTTATGAGAACTAAACTAATCACGTTATTTTTATTATTTACTTCATGTAGTCAAAGTGGTGATCCTATTCCAGTTACGTTTGTTGAAAAGGATTACTCACAAGGAATCAATCATATTGTATGGGACGATATATTCAATCAGGACAGTGAAGATTATTATGTATATTTCTACAGTGCGACCTGTGGTCATTGTGCTTCTATTAAAAACGAGATGATTAATTTTAATTACAGTTCGCCTTATGAAATGTATTTTCTTGATTGCACAAACGGAGCAAAATATGGACCTATCAAAAATATAGAGGGGATATCGAATTTAGAGGACTTTTATATTTTTGGAACTCCTTTTCTTGCCGAGCTTAAAAATAGAGTAATTTACAAATACTATTGTGGGGCTTCTGAAATACGTTCTTTTATCTATAAGAATGTATATAATCTAATTGATTAGTATATATAAACATGTTAACATATTGCTATGCAATATTTTGACTATTTAGTTGCACTTAATGAAAGACAATTAGAGGCCGTTACCACCGATAGCCAATATACCAGAGTTATTGCTGGTGCTGGTAGTGGTAAGACTCGTGTTTTAACCTATAGAATTTCCTATTTAATTTCTGAAGTTAAAGTTAAACCTTGGAAGATATTAGCTATTACTTTTACTAACAAAGTCGCTAACGAAATGAAGAATAGAGTGGTGAATATTGTTCCTGAATGTTCTAGAGATTTGACTATTAAAACATTCCATTCCTTTGCGGCTTATTTCCTTAGACAAGAAATATCTGCGATTGGTTTTCCTACTAACTTCACAATTCTAGATGAAGAGGATCAAACAAAAATAATTAAGGATATTGCCGCCAATCGTGGCTATAAAAAGAGCGATCCAATTGTTAAGAAAACTTTATCCTATATAGGTGCTAATAAATTGAATGAAAAGTATCCTAGTGATATTAAAATCACTCATGAGAAATTTGAAGATGAGAAGATTTGTCTAGAGATGTATGAAGAATACGAAGAAATAAAAGATAGACAACTAGCGTTAGATTTTGATGATCTTCTTTTGAGAACAAATCAAATTCTTGAATCATTCCCTTCTGTGAGATTTAAATGGCAGGAAAGAATTGATTATATCCTTATAGATGAATTCCAGGACACTAATAATACAGAAGATAAAATGATTAATCTTTTGTTAAAACCAACAAGCTCTTTATATGTTGTTGGAGATCCAGATCAAACTATTTATACATGGAGAGGCGCTAATCAAGGTATCATTCTCGATTTAGATAAGAAGTTTTTGAATGTTAAAACCATTATTCTTGATAGAAACTATCGTAGTACTCAAAACATTCTTGATAGTGCGAACAAATTAATTGCACATAACAAGCTTCGTGTCCCTAAGAATTTATATACTGAAAACGTTAAAGGAGATAGCGTTACTGTTCGTGGCTCCGATAGTGGTATTGGAGAGGCTGAATATGTCGCTAGAGAAATAAGAACCCTTACTTCTTTAGGAAAATATAAGTTATCAGACATTGCTATTTTATATAGAAGTAACTATGTTACTCTTGATTTTGAAAAAGCTTTAATGGCTAAAAGAATCCCATATGTTATTTATGGTGGTCTTAAGTTCTATCAAAGAATGGAAATCAAAGACGTTTTAGCGTACTTCCGCCTTATCAATAACTGCAAAGACGACATCTCTTTTGAAAGAATTATCAACACTCCGAGAAGAGGAATTGGAGATGTTGCTATCTCTGCCATAAAAACTAATGCGTTAAATCACAACCTTTCTATGTATGAATATGTTTGTATTGATGAAGCAAAAGAAGAATGCCCTTCAAAAGCCATTAACACATTAAGAACCCTCATATTTAGAATCAATCAAACTAGAGATGAAATTAATAAAGATGAAGAAACGTTCTCCAAAATTCTTGAGGACTTAATTACTGATATTGGCTATTACGAATATCTTAAAAACGAAGACGAGGGTCAAGAAAGAATTGAAAACGTTAAGTCGTTATTTGAAGACTTACGTCACTATTTAAAGAGTAATCCGGACGCGACATTTGACGAATATCTTCAAAATGTTGCTTTAGTATCTGCTCAAGACGATATGGTGGAAGGCGAAAAAGTTACACTTATGACAGTTCACACTGCTAAGGGACTTGAATATCCTGTTGTTTTTGTTGTGAAACTAGATCAAGGTGTATTCCCATCTAATCGTGCTTTAACCGAAGGTGGATATACTGCGATGGAAGAAGAAAGACGCTTAGCCTATGTTGCATTTACTAGAGCTAAAGAAAGACTATATTTAACTTTCTCTAGAGGATATAGCTATGTTGTTAGAGGAGATTTAACTGAATCTATATTTATTGCGGAAAGCGGTAATTCACCATATCAAACTCCAACAAGTAGAAATTCATATAAGGAAGCATATCCAAAGAATAAATATTCTTATAGTGCTTTTAATGATTATAATAAGAAAGACGATTCAATCGTATTTGATGATATTCCAACTTACGAAGAACCTATCTCTCAAGTTAGAGAAGAGATCGATTGGAAAGTTGGAGATATTTGCATCCATCAAAAGTTTGGTAAAGGGGTTGTAAAAGCCTTAGATGGAGATGGAATTATTGTTGTTGAATTTGAAAACGAAGGAGAAAAAACACTCCTTGGTAGTCATAAAATGATCACGAAAGGAAACAAATAATATGGATCCAAAAGTTAGAGTTAGTGAGATTACGTCTCTATTAGAGAAATATAACTATGAATATTATGTTTTGGATAACCCTTCTGTTAGCGACGCTGAGTATGATAGGCTCATGCAAGAACTTATCGCTTTAGAAACTAAATACCCAGAACTCAAAAGTCCATTATCACCAACTCAAAGAGTGGGTGGAATGGTAGTGGATGAATTCCAAAAGATAACTCATAAACGTATGATGCTTTCTTTAGCGAACGCATTTAATGATCAAGACCTTCGTGATTTTGATAGAAAGATTAGAGAAGTGTTAGGTGTTGATAAAGTCCGTTACATGGCGGAGATGAAAATTGATGGTTTGGGCATTTCTTTGGTGTACCGTAAAAACTTAATCTATGCCTCTACACGTGGAGATGGCACAACTGGCGAAGATGTCACTAATAACGTCATCACTATTAAATCTGTTCCTTCTCATATTGATGAAGATGAAGAACTTGAAATTCGTGGTGAAGTATTCATGCCTAAGAAGTCTCTAGAAAGACTTAATAAAGAGAAAGAAGAAAAAGGTGAACCTTTATTCGCTAATGCAAGAAACGCTGCAGCAGGAAGTATTCGTCAACTCGATAGTGCAATCGCGGCTTCTCGAGGTCTAGATGCTTTCTGGTATTACTTTGTTAACGCAAAAGATTTTGGCATTAGATATCATTCAGAAGCCCTAAAGAAAGCCGATGAATTAGGTTTTAAAACCAATAAAGAAAGACGTATCTGTAACGGCATTGATGAAGTGATTAACTACATTGAAGAATACACTGAAAAAAGACCACTTCTTCCATATGATATCGATGGAATTGTTATTAAAGTTGATGACATGGATACATACGATAAACTTGGCTATACATCAAAAACACCTAGATGGGCTATTGCGTATAAATTCCCACCAGAAGAAGTTGTTACAAAATTAACTGATATCATCTATACAGTTGGTAGAACTGGGAAGATTACTCCTAATGCAGTTCTTGAACCTGTTAGAGTTGCTGGTAGTTTAGTCCAAAGAGCAACACTTCATAATGAAGACTTTATTACCTCTAAAGATTTGAAAATTGGTGATTATGTTGTCATCAGAAAAGCAGGAGATGTTATTCCTGAAGTCGTTAGAGTGGTCAAAGAACGTCGTGGTAATGATGTTAAAGAATACAAGATGATTGATCGTTGCCCAGTATGTGGAGAACCACTTACTAGAGTAGATGCTATGCATTTCTGTGTTAACCCTTATTGCGATGCAAAACGTATTGAAGGCATTATTCACTTTGCTAGTAGAGATGCAATGGATATCGAAGGACTTGGAGAAAAAGTTGCTGAACAATTCTTCAATCAAGGATTTATCCACTCAATAAGTGATATCTATGACTTAAGCCAATATCGTGATGAGATTATCGCTCTTGATGGTTGGAAAGATAAATCAATTGATAACCTTTTAGAAGCGATTGAAAAGAGTAAAGAAAACTCTTTAGAAAAAGTGTTATTTGGTTTAGGTATTAAAGAGGTTGGCGCCAAAACCGCTAAGGTTCTTGCGCGTAAATACGGCGATATTGATGCTTTAGGAACTGCGACTGAAGAAGAATTATTAGAGATTTCTGATGTTGGTCCAGTGTTATCAAAATCGCTGGTTAATTGGTTTAGTAATGAAAAGAATATTGCTTTAATCAACTCCCTAAAAGATAAAGGCGTTAACTTTAAATTTTTAGGAAGTACATCTAAAGCCGCTGGAAACTATTTCTCTGGTAAAACAGTTGTGTTAACAGGAACCTTATCTTCAATGGGAAGAAAAGAAGCTACTACATTACTTGAAGATGTAGGTGCTAAAGTTACTGGCTCAGTCTCTAAAGCCACTGACTGCGTTATCGCAGGAGTAGAGGCTGGATCTAAACTAGATAAAGCACAAGCTTTAGGTATTCAAGTATTAAATGAGGATGAATTTTTATCATTAATCAAATAGGAACTTAGTTATATTTCCACTCTTTGTGGTTTAATTAAATTCTTATCTATGATAAATTATGTAATTGCTATGAAAGAAGTAAATAAAGAAACATTAAAGACTGCTGCAAACAAATTGATGTTTGATATGTCGGACGAACAATATGACAATTTGCTTAATGAATTCGATGTGATTCTTAAACAAATGGAACTTATTGGAGATATTGAAGGCGTTGATGACGCTACACCAATGACTTTTCCTTTTGATGTTACAAGCACATTCTTAAGAGAAGATGAAGCTACTGCTCCTGAAGATAGAGATGTAGTGTTAAGAAATGCGAAAGATGTAGTGGATGGTCAAATTAGACTTCCAAGGGTGGTTAAGTAAAATGGGATACATGTCAAAAAGCTTAACTGCTATTCATAATGCAATTATCAATAATGAAGTCACCCCTTTAGCTTTAGTTAAAGAGGCTATTAAGCTCGCTAAAGAAGATGACAACAATGCTTTTGAGTATATTTGTGAAAAAGAAGCTCTAGAAAAAGTTAATAAACTCGATCCAAACAAAAAGAATAATCTTTTATATGGAGTCCCAGTTGTTATCAAAGATAACTTCTCCACAAAAGATATTCCAACTACTGCAAGTAGCAATATCCTTAAAGGATATGTCCCAATCTTTTCTAGCGAAGTTGTTGCTAGATTAGAGAATGAAGGCGCGATTGTTATTGCTAAATCCACGATGGATGAATTAGCTATGGGTGGAAGTGGTACAACCGGTCACTTAGGAACCACTTATAATCCATGGGATAAATCAAAAACCCACCTTATTGGTGGATCAAGTTGTGGTAGCGCGGTTGCTACATGTGCGGGTATTGTACCTGTCGCCATCGGTAGCGATACAGGTGACTCTGTTAGAAAGCCTGCTTCTTTTGCAGGACTTGTTGGTTTAAAACCAACATGGGGAAGAATTTCTCGTTTTGGATTATTCCCATTTGCCACTAGCTTAGACCATGTAGCGTACTTTACTAGAAACGTATATGATTCTGCATATTTACTTAATGTACTTGCAGGACGTGATGAAAAAGATTTCTCTTCTTCTTTTGAAAAAGTAGAAGACTACATCGCCACACTAAACGATTCTATTAAAGGCAAAAAGATCGCTGTTATTAAAACCATCAATGATTCCGTTTCAAATAAACAAATTATGAGTGATTTTAATAAATCAATCGAACATTTACGTAGCTTAGGCGCTATTGTTGATGAAGTTGATATTGATATAAAATTACTTAAAGCAATTTATCCTACCTATATCATCATTTCTTGTGCAGAATCTACCTCAAATAATGCAAATTTAGATGGCATTAAGTTTGGAAATAGAATTGAAGGCGAATCATTTGAAGAAGTGATGCTAAATACACGTACAAATGGGTTCTCGCCACTCATTAAACGTCGTTTTGTGATTGGCAGTTTCTCTCTTTTAAAAGAAAACCAAGATGAATTATTCGTTAGAGCGCAAAAATGTCGTCATTTGATTGTTGATGCATTCAATAAAGTGTTTGAAAAGTATGACGCTATATATTGTCCAGCATCTCCAACAACCGCTCCTTTAATTGAAGGCAGCTCTAATAATTTAAGCAATGAATACTTAATTGCAGACAACTATATGGCGTTCGCTAATATGGGTGGATTCCCATCCATTACATTACCTATTGGATTTGAAAATAATCTACCTTTTGGGGCAAATTTAACGGCAAAACCCTTCCAAGAGAGCCTTTTACTCAACATTGCAACCGCAATTGAAGAAGGCACTGGACTTAAGGATTTAGTAGTGGAGGGCAAATAAATGGAATTTGAAGCAGTAATCGGTTTAGAAATCCATGTTGAGATGAAAACAAAGTCCAAAATGTTTTCTAGCGGTCCAGTTACTTTTGGTGAAGATCCAAACACTAATGTAAATATCGTTGATATGGCCTTTCCTGGGGTACTTCCTCAAGTAAATAAGCAAGCTGTGATTAACGCAATTCGTGTTAGTCATGCCTTAAATATGAAAATTGATGACACTGTCATATTTGAACGTAAGAATTATTTCTATAGTGACCTTCCAAAAGGCTACCAAATCACTCAACAATTCCGTCCAATTGGTAGTGATGGATATTTAACCATCAAAACCAGCGAAGGAGAAAAGAAAATTGGTATTGAAAGACTCCACATGGAAGAAGATACATGTAAGCAACTTCACTCCTGGGACTTTTCACTATTAGATTATAATCGTGCAGGCATTCCATTAATTGAAATTGTCTCTCGTCCAGAGATGAGAAGTGGTGAAGAAGCTGCAAAATATGTTGAAATGATTCGTTCTATCGTCACGTTCCTTGATGTAAGTGATGGAAAAATGGAAGAAGGTTCTCTTAGATGTGACGTTAATATCTCATTAAGAGAAAAAGGTTCTACAAAATTTGGTACTAAAGTTGAAATCAAGAACCTTAACTCTTTGGCAAATATCCAAAAAGCGATTGATTTTGAGATTTCTAGACAATCTATCATTCTTGAATTCGGTGGACAAATTGAACAAGAGACCAGGCGTTTTGACGAAGGCAGTAAAGAAACTGTCTTAATGCGTGTAAAAACTGATGCGGTTGACTATAAATACTTCACTGATCCTAATATAGCCCCTATTAAACTTAGTAAAGAGTTTATCGAAGATGCGATTAAAACATCTCCTGAACTCGCCGAAAGTAAACTAAATAGGTATAAACAATTAGGTTTAAATGATTATGATTCATCTTTATTGATTGCTGATAAAGACACATCTAATTATTTTGATATAGGTTTAAGTAGTGGATGTTCTGCAAAATTACTTGCAAACTGGGTAATTGGAGACGTTCAATCTTATTTAAATAAGAATGATTTATCAATTACAAAATTCCCAGTTAATTCTATAGAATTAGGTAAACTCATTTTATTAGTAGAAAAAGGCACAGTTAGTAACAAACAAGCTCGTGATGTTTTTGTTAATATGATTGAGACAAATAAATCTGCTGAAGAGCTTATTAAAGAGATGGGATTGTCTCAAGTCAGTGATGAGTCTGAATTAGTTAAGATTGTTAACGAAGTTCTTGATGCCTTCCCTCAATCAATCGTGGATTATAAAGCAGGCAAAGATAGAGCAATTGGCTTTATTGTTGGACAAGTCATGAAAAAGACACAAGGCAAGGCGAACCCTGCTTTAGCTAATAAAGTTATCTTAGAAGAAATCAAAAGGAGATAATTATGGCAATTTTAGTTACTGGTGGCGCTGGTTATATTGGAAGCCACACTGTTGTTGAATTATTAAACAAAAATTACGATGTCGTCATCGTTGATAATTTTGTAAATTCAAAGCCCGAAGTTTTGAATAGAATCTACAAAATTACCGGCAAAAACCCTAGATTTTACGAAATTGATGTCTGTAATGAAGAAAAAATGCGTGAATTATTCAAGAAAGAAAAAATCACCGACATTATTCATTTTGCAGGACTTAAAAGTGTTGCTGAATCTGTAGAAAAACCACAACTTTACATTGATAACAATATTGGTTCTAGCAAAGTTCTTCTTAAATTAATGGCAGAATTCAATGTCCATAACATCGTTTTCTCTTCTAGTGCGACTGTTTATGGGGTCCCAGATCATGTCCCACTTAAAGAAGATGATAAAATCGGTGGATGTACCAATCCTTATGGACAAACCAAATTAGATATCGAATATCTTTTAAAAGATTTCGCTAAAGCGCATAAAGACGCTAACATTGCTATCTTAAGATACTTTAATCCTATTGGAGCACATGAAAGTGGTCTCATTGGAGAAGATCCACAAGGTATTCCTAATAACTTAATGCCATATATTACCCAAGTCGCTGTAGGAAAACGTCCATTTTTAAATGTTTATGGTGATAATTACAAGACACACGATGGAACAGGCGTTAGAGATTATATCCATGTTGTTGATTTAGCGTTAGGTCACTTAGCAGCCTTAAAGAAACTTGAAGAAAAACCTGGTTTAGTAATTTATAACTTAGGTACTGGAACCGGCACCTCTGTTCTTGATTTAGTTAAAGCTTTTGAAGAAGCCAATAACTTAAAGATTAAATATGAAATTAAGCCACGTCGCCCAGGCGATGTAGACACTAATTATGCGGATGCTTCTAAAGCCTTTAAAGAAATGGGGTGGAAAGCAAAACTTAATATCGTTGATGCTTGTCGTGACTCATGGAGATGGCAAAAGAATAATCCACACGGATACGATAAGGATTAGTCCTTATTTTGCGCCCGTAACTCAGCTGGATAGAGTGTCACCCTCCTAAGGTGGAAGTCGAACGTTCAAATCGCTCCGGGCGCGCCAATAGACCTGAAAAGGTCTTTTTCTATACTCTTTCTTTTGATAAAATTAATAGTATAAAAAGAAAAATATTATGGCTAAATCAAAAGTTTTGTTCACTAATACTCTTTCTCCAGAGAGTGTTGTTAATATTTATAAAGCTTTAGGGGTAAGACTCGAAGGTAATATTGGAGTTAAAGTACATTCTGGTGAAGAAGGAAATCAAAATTATTTAAGACCTGAATTTCTTAAACCAATGATTGAATACGTTAACGGTACGGTCATTGAATGTAATACTGCATATCCTGGAAGTAGAAATACCTCATCCAAACACAAAAGAACATTTGAAAAACATGGATGGTATAAATATTTTCCTGTTGATTTAATGGATGAAGATAAAAACGATTTAGTTTTAGATATTCCTAATGGAAAAGTATTAAAAAAAGACTTCGTTGGTAATCACTTAGATAGATATGATTCCATTTTAGTTCTTGTCCATTTTAAGGGGCATCCGATGGGTGGATATGGTGGTGCTATTAAGCAATTATCTATTGGATTTGCTTCTAGTAGAGGTAAAGCATATATTCATTCAGCAGGAAGAACCAAAAACCAAAAACTTGCGTGGATAAAATTGCCTCCTCAAGATACATTCTTAGAGGCAATGGCGGATACCGCTAGTGCAGTTCATAACAAATTCAAAGGTAGAATTGTCTATATTTCCATGATGTGCAATATGTCGGTTGATTGTGATTGCTGTGCTGTTGCTGAAGATCCATGTCTAAAAGACATTGGTATTCTAGCTTCTACTGATCCAGTTGCTATTGATAAGGCTTGTTTAGATTTAGTTAGAGCGTCAAAAGATCCAGGGGTTTCTCACTTCTTAGATAGAGTGGATTCTCGTCATGGAGAACACACAATAGAAGCGGCAGAAGCTCTAGGTTTTGGATCTACTGATTACGAACTTATTAGAATTTAGTATCTTTAATAATTAACTTTGCAGTCACATCTGCACTTTCAATTGCAGTAGGTGTACCACCTATTGAACGGTTCCATTGAGAACACATATAAAAGTTTTCTAGTCCTTTTAACTTAGAGGAAATGATATAAAAACTATTTTTGTTAGTGAATGAATAGCCTTGAAGAGCTCCATATTTTGTGTTGGTCCATTTATTTAGTGAAACAGGAGTGAACTCGGTTAAATATTCTATTCTTCCTTTTAGTTCTGGATATTGTTTGAGAATTGCTTCAATAATTGAGTTATTTATTCTTGATTTAACTTTTTGATATTCTTCGTTATTTAAAGAGTGGAAGTACTTGTAGTCTTCTTGAGTTTGATCAATGAATACACTGACAACTGTCTTATCATCTTTAACGAAATATTTAGGATCATAATAGTATGGTCTTATTAAAAGAGAGTTAATCATGTACTTACCAATTTTGATGTTTTTAGTGTGAATACATGTAGGAACCTCAATATTTTCGATATTACCCTTTATTGCTAAATACAAACAGTAGGTGCTAGAAACAGGATAATTATGTTCTTTCTTTACGATGTTATTGAGTTTCTTAATTTCGTATTCATTATTTAATATTTTGTTAATTGTGTAATTCATGTCTAAACAAGACACAACAATGTCTGAATAGATATCTTTTCCATCAATAGAAACACCTATTGCTTTTTCGTCTTCTGTAATTACCTTATCAACGTTAGCGTTTAGATATAGATGACCACCTAAATCTAAAAAGCGTTTTTGTATTCTTTCCATCATGTATAACGCTCCACCTTCAGGTACATCAGCGTTACCTTTGATAAATATTCCATATAAATCAAAGAAGAAGAACATATTGTTATATCCAGTTTGGGCGTTTTTAATCGCAAATCTTATTGCAGGATGTTTGAATCTTTTTGAGTATTGTTCTCTAGACTCTTTCATCGCTTTCAATATATGTCTTGAATTCGGTATAAGTTTCAAGATATTTAATTTGTTCTTGTTGTCTGGATTTGCTAATACATAATCCATAATTGAAGAAACACTTTTAACTGTATTAATAAACTTGTTTATTGCTTTTGTATCAATTGGAGATAATTCAATTAGCTCTTTTCTTGTTTTTTCAATGTCGCGATATAAAGTGATTTTTGTTCCTTTATAGATATATTCGCCTAGTATAGGAAGAGAAATGATATTAACGTTATCATTCAGCGCGTCCACTTTGTTCCATAGTGAATATAACTTACTCTTTTTGTTTGTGCCCATAAGCCAGTGGATGCAGTGATCAACGTAATGGCCATTGACGTAATATCCAGAACATAGGCCCCCGACTTTATCATTCTTTTCATATAAAGAAACATCGTAACCTTGTTCTAATAAAAAGATGGATAAAGATAATCCGCTTACACCTGCTCCAATTACGATAACTGACTTTTTCATATAAATAGTTTATTTATTTTTCAATTTGTATTGAATATTTTTATGTAATTATCTACAATCTTATACAGCGCCTGGGTCCTTAGCTCATCTGGGAGAGCGCTTCCATGGCATGGAAGAGGTGGCCGGTTCGAGCCCGGTAGGATCCACCAGAAAGCATAAAATTGTCTCCGAAAAAAATCGGAGATTTTTTATTTTTTTAAGATTATATCTTTGATTATTTATATCGTTATGTAATAATAACAATCGTTATGGACACAAAGAATAAAAAGAATTACTGTTTATTCTTATTTGAAATTCTTGCCTGCATGCTTGTCGTTTTTGTTCATGCTGATTTTCCAGGTATGTTTGGAAATATCATGAGAGACATCGGTAGATTTGCGGTTCCATTCTTCTTTAGTATTTCGGGTTATTTCCTTTACAAAGAAGGCATTACAAAAGAAGATATCCGTAAGAAACTATCTCGTAGAATAATCCGTATCTCAATTTTGGCGCTTGTATCTGGATTAACATATTTCATTTTGAATTTATGTATTCATTATGATGATTTAGGTAATTATTTTTATTTCACTTTCAGTAGTGAAAACATTGTATGTTTGCTGTTGTTTAACCGTCCGCTTTTATCAGAACATAACTGGTTCTTAATCGCATTATTATTCTCATACATCTTCATATACATATTCCCAAAACTATTTTTGGATAAGAACTTTTTGTATGTGTTTGTCTCTTTGGCGGTATTTGTTTATATTTTTGAATTATTTCATTCAAGGTGGAATCCTGAAACGATTTATGGAATTAGACTTACTAATTTAGTTATTTATCGTAACTGGTACTTTACTGGTATTTCATATATATCTATTGGCATCTTACTCAGTATGTCGAAAGATAGACTTAAAAGAGCGCCTCTTTCGGTTGCTATCATTGGTCTATTAGCAAGCTTTGCTTTGATGATTTGTGAAGGTCACATCATCCTCAAATATTTAGATGTCCATATGCCATTTTTTATTTTTAATGGTTTCTTGGTTTTCTTCATCTATGTGCTCGCAAATAAAAAACCAGACTTGTTCTCTAACAGCCGTTTCTTAAACATCAAAGGAAATTGGACGATGTATGTATATATTTTCCATCCTGCGTTTGTCTTAATTTATAAAGAAGCGATTAGAAGAAACTATAGTCCTATCGAAGTGCCTGAATATTTAAACTGGATTTTACCAGTAGCGGTGCTTATTGTATCCGTCTTATTTGCGTTATTAATTAACTTTATAGTTAACATGGTTAACTCTAGAATCACTTCTAAGAAAGAGGAAATCGTAGTTTCATAATTGACTACGTTTTCTATATTAAATAACATTTAAATATGCCTGTATTATTTTACGCGATTATTGGAATACTCTTCTTTGCTTCTTTTAGATTTAAAAGAGATGGCGGAGCGTTAGACAAAAATAGTAGTAATTCTATAAAAGGGTTATGTCTTCTTTTAATCGTTGTCTCTCATATATTAAATGCTTTCCCATACGAGAACTCATTTATGAGTGAATCAATTAGCTATTTTAGAATGATCTTAGGACAACTATGTGTCACGATGTTCTTCTTTATTTCTGGATACGGTATCATTCTTTCTACTTCTAAAAATGGAGCAGTATATGGAAAATCATTATTCACGAATAGAGTGCTGCGCATCATGCTTTATAGCGTTATCTCTATTATTCCATATGTGATTTTTGAACTTTGCACACAAGATCCAAACGAGCCTTATGATGCGGCTAAATTCTTTGGAGATGTATTTGGAGCGGGCAACTCTAGTGGAGAACGCTGGTTCATCTTTGCTATTTTGATTTGCTACGCATCTTGCGCGGTTGTCTTTTTATTCAACATCAAAAAGATGTGGATAAATGTCATCTTAATTTCAGCGTGTGTCCTTACTTATATACTTTGCATGTATTTCTGTAGAGAAACTTATTCTCATTTATGGGACACAATAGTGGCCTTTATATATGGAATGGTCTATGCGTTATTTAAAGACAAAGTCAATGCATTCTTCAAGAAAGGAAAGTGGATACCAGCGCTTATCGGTGTTTCCTCTTTAGGTATTACGATCGCTCTTCAACTCGTGATGTTTAATATTGAGAACTCCCCATTCCCATTATTTGCGGGCATGTGGTTTACTAACCTCTTCTATTCCATTTTCTGGGTGTCTTTAACAGCGATATTCACCTTAAAATCATATACGTTATCGTATATTGGCAAGGCATCATTCGCAATATTTGTTATGCATATGTTAGTGGTTAAATGCTTCTTAAAAGTTGGTGTGATTCCTAACGAGCATTGGAATTATATAGTGATGTTTATTGCAGCGTTAGGCGTTGGAATTCCGGTTCATTACATATTTATGTTAACTGATAAATACGTTACTGATCCTATTGTTAAGTGGAATCGTAATATAATAAGAGAAAGGTAAGAGTTATGAAATTAAGTCGATTATTTTTATTAGCCCCATTATTCACACTTGCTAGTTGTGGTAATCTCGCTAATTTTTATAGAGATGTTGTTGAAGGTAACACTCCACAAAGTACAGCCTTAAACGTTAGTGGACACGATTTCCTTTTCAGCGATTTAATTCCTAATGATTTTGAAGGCTATCAAGACCTTAAAGCGTCTTTTAATAACTCTACAATCAGTTTTATTGATAATTACTCAGTAACCTTTACTAATGGTAACTCTGAACAAAGTGGAAGATATAACCAATATGACACTTTGATAGTTATTGTGATAACCTCTAGTGATGGACAAGCTATTCCTGAAGATCAACAAGTTCCTGAAACCTTTATCCTAGAAGACACTGATCTCCATTATTCATTTGAGTACAATAATATTTCGATAGACGCAGTATATGTTCTTGAAGAATAACTTAAGTTATTGTTTGTTTTTAAAAAGTGATATAATCAAATTAAGATATGAGTGAAATAGACACAAATCGCGAGATTAAAGTAAGAGATGGTTTATGCTATCGCTTTTTTAAGAGATGCTTTGATATCTTCTTCTCTTTTCTTTTCTTGGTGACATTCTGTTGGCTCATTCTTTTGATTTTATTAATCAAATGGTTAGAAGATTTCCATCGTCCATGGTACGTTTCTAAACGTGTTGGAAAACACGGAAAAGAATTCAATTTCCATAAGATTCGTTCCATGAAGAAAAACGCTGATCTAGAAAAAGATGATCTAGTGAAGCAAGGACTTAACGAAGCTGATGGACCAGCGTTTAAAATGAAGAACGATCCACGCATCACTCCATTTGGTAAGTTCTTAAGAAAGACATCTTTAGATGAAGTGTTACAATTCTGGGATGTATTCCTTGGAAGAATGTCAATTGTTGGACCTCGCCCACCTCTTCCTGAAGAAGTGAAAAATTACACTGAATATCAAATGCATAGATTAGATGTTAAAGGTGGACTTGTCTGCTTATGGCAAATCACTAAAAACCGTAATAGTTTGTCATTTGATGAATGGGTGGAACTTGATATCAAATACATCGAAAATCGTTCCCTTTGGTACGACTTCAAAATATTAGTAAAAGCAGTGTGGTTCGTATTAACCGACCACTCAGGTGAATAAAAAACGACAGTAGTTAATTCAACTGTCGTTTTATTTTATTAAGTCTTTTAGCTCAACTGGCCTATTTTTAAACAAGAATAAATAGAGCAGATAAATTAAGCAGTTAGCGAATAGATATGAGCCAATAATAATAACCACAAGCATGGAGCATTTGATGGTTAATTCTTCTCTTAAGTAATAAGCAGAAATGCCTAAAGCGAGTAACCCTGCTCCAAAGACAGTCCCAACTATTACCGCGATTAAAGGAATATTATTAACATGACGATTATCGTTAAACGCAATCTTATAAAGATTAGATTCTTTTTTCCAACCTCTAAGAAGAAATCCTGTTTGCAAAATTATGACCGCAGCGGTTAGGACCATAGCGATTAAAGTAAGGGTCATTTCTTCTGGTTTTAGCTCTATAACTTTCCACACAGAAATAGAGGTTAACGCGAGGACTCCCATAAGCAAAAAAGCACCCACTAAACGATACAAGACATTTTTGCGTTCTTCGAAATTCATGTGCATATTATAGCGCATTAAAAATTTAATTTCACGTATTGCGTTCGCGTGGTTTAGAACTTATAATTTTTTCATAAACATCGTTATCGTTTGAATAACGAAATACTTATAAAGTAGGTAAAGCTTATGAGAAAAAAACTTTTTAGTTTCTCGGTGTTAGCCGGTATTGGCTTGCTTGTTTTTGGTAGCTTTGGAATGACTGCCTGTTCTGATGACAGTGCTTTTAAAGCTGCAGAAGTTAGACTAAGCAGCTATTCATTATCTATGGAAGTTGGAGAAAGCACACAATTACGTGTTTCTGTTTCTCCAAAGAACTACGCTAATGAAAGATTAGACTGGTACACCTCGAATGAGAACGTAGCTACTGTTAATGCTAGTGGCTATGTTTTTGCGGTTGGAGAAGGAACCGCAGTAGTTACAGCCTCTATTGCTGGAGGTAGAGCTCAATGCACCGTTACAGTCACTGATTCCGGTGGCGGCGGCGGAGGTGGCGGCGGTGATGTTGCCACATTTAGCATCAATCCAAAGAGCTTAACCGTCCAAGAAGAGTCTAGTAAAACTATTTCCGCGACTGTTACTCCAACAGGAACAAACGTTACATTCGTTGTTTCTGATGGTGCTCAATATGTCAGCTTAGCTCAAAACGGACTTAAGGCTACCGTTACTGGTCTTGCAAAAGGTAATGCAACCATTACTGTTACAGCAGACAACGGAAAACCTGCACAAGTTTGTAGAGTTGAAGTTACCGAAAAAGGTGGCGGCGGTGGAGGCGGAGATCTTCCAGAAGAAGATATCGGTGTTCCAACCAATTTAGGCTACGCTGGTAGTTATGTTATCGGATATACTCCTGGTCAAGAAGCCGTCTTAAATACTCTTGTGTCTGAATTCAATAGACTCACACACAGCGCTATTTCTGTTACAGGTGTCAACTTCCCAGAAGATAAGACTGCTGATAACGTTGGTAACGATCCAGACAACGCTCCTCACATTTTCCCATACGCATCAGACCAAACATTACGTCTATATTCTGGTCGTCTTATTACAGAATTAACTCCAGAAGATGCTGCTTATATTGAAGAAACAATGGGTGAAGAAGCTTTAATGAACGCAACACTTAAAGGTGTTGGTAAACAAGTTGGCTTCCCATTTGCTTCCGATAATGGTTATGTCATGTACTATGACAAATCCAAAGTCACAGAATCACAAATTGATACCTTACAAGAATTATTTACAGTTGCTGGTAATTTAGATTGTAACGTTTGTTACGACCCAACTAACGGTTTCTATGGCGCTGGATTATTAATGAGTTACTCTGATAGAGACTTGTATGAAATCACCGTTAAAAAGAGTGGTTCCTATACCGCTAAAGGTCACTTCAGTGAAACCGATAAAGGACAAGGTTATGATGGCTTAGGTTTAGAAGGTGCTAAAGCTATGGCAACTGTCTTCAGTTACGCTCCTGCTAAATCACCAGATATTCCTCTTGTTGATGAAACAGATACATTAGCAACAATCAACACAACTGCTGTTGCTGCTGAATATAAGAGATCAATGGGTGAAAAATATGGTGTTGCACCATTACCATATATCTCTGATAATGATCAAACTAGATTAGGTGTTTACCTTGGATACAAATTCTATGGTATTAACGCTAAGAGAGCTGGCGACGAATATACTGCTACTGTTTTAACAAACATTTGTAAATTCTTAACCAGTGCATATGCACAAAAGATTCGTTATCAAATGGCGCTTGTTAAACCAACCGTCCTTGATCCAAACGTTCTTGCTCTTTGTGAAAACGAACCACACATTCAAGCTTTGAATAGACAAATCGCAGATGGTGGCACCGTTTCATTAGGCCCAGTTGATAGTAAACTTTGGAATGGTATTATGAACTGCGCTCAAAGCATTAAAGATGATGTCACAGCTGGTAATTATCCAACTGATGCTACACTTCTTGGATATTTAGGTATTCTTGACACAGCTGTTAAAGTCAACTAGGTAACAAATTATGACAAAAATTCAATATTTATCTCTTTCTAAAAGCGAAAGAATCTTGGTGAATATTGGCGAATCTATTAAAGGAATCGGCAAAGGAATCGCAAACTTCTTCAAGGGCATTCCTTTTGCATTACTTAAACTTTGGCATAAGATCTGTGCACCTTTCCGTACTTTAAGAGATGCATTCTCTAAAGGTACATGGCTCACAAGAGGAAACTTCCTAATCTTTGGTTTCTCGCAATTCTTCCACAAAGAGATTGCTAGAGGATTCTTATATTTACTATATGAAGTAGTATTTATATGGTATTTCATCAAAGTAGGTATTCCTAGCTTTGCTAAATTAGGTACATTAGGTACATTTAACGCGAGTAGTACCGCAATCTCTAATCCATCTACTGGTAGAGGTATTCAAATTGGAGTTGGTGATGATTCTTTCCAAATCTTACTTTACTCAATCGTTACTATCTTGCTCTTAGTCTTATTTGTTGTACTTTGGTACCTTTCAATTAGAGACGCGAAATCACTTCAAGATAATCGCTCTGTTGGTAAACTCTCTAAGAATTCACAATTCTTTACTGACTTACTCAACAAAAAATATCACACATTATTACTTGCTGTTCCACTCGTTGGACTCGTAGCGTTTACTGTTATTCCAGTTATCTTTATGATCGTTACTGGATTTACAAACTATAGTAAAACTCACGACGTCTTATTTGACTGGGTCGGATTTGATAACTTCAATGTCTTATTCTCCGGCACTGGTGGAGATAGCCAAGTTGTACAAGTATTCCTTAGAATTTTAGCTTGGACACTTTTATGGGCGTTAATCGCTACATTTACCAACTACTTCTTAGGAATGGTTGTTGCCTTATTAATTAATAAAAAAGGCATTAAACTTAAAAAACTTTGGAGAACAGTTTTAATCCTTACCATCGCTGTTCCTCAATTCGTTTCGTTACTACTTATTAACCGTATGCTTTCTGATACTGGTTATCTTAACGGATTATTCGTTAAGTGGGGCTGGGTCAAACAAGGCTATACCGCGTTTGATAACGTAACATTCGCACGTATCCTTATTATTATTGTTAATATGTGGGTAGGCGTGCCTTACACGATGCTTATTTGTTCAGGTATCTTAATGAACATCCCTGAAGACTTATATGAATCCGCTCGTATTGACGGCGCTTCATCCTTCAAGATGTATACATCTATTACCCTTCCTTACATGTTATTTATTACCTTCCCGTACTTGCTATCGCAATTCGTCGGTAATATTAATAACTTCAATATCATTTACCTCTTATCTCAAGGTGCTCCTCTCTTCTCTAAGAGTGGAATCAACATCCCTGAATCCTTTGGTGGTCAAACAGTTGGTGAAACCGACCTTCTTATCACCTGGATTTATAAGATGAGTATGCAAGGTGATGATAAGAACTACGCTTTAGCGTGTGTCCTTGGATTATTGGTCTTCGTAGTTATCGCTACATTATCACTTATCTTCTACGGACGTAGTAATTCTGTTAAGAATGAGGAGGATTTCCAATAATGGCTGAAAAACATTTTGCGAGTAAACGTTTTGCAGAAAAAAGCCAAAGAGTGTTGGTTTACGCAATCCTAACCGTCATTTCTATCGTTTGGTTATTCCCATTCGTTTATTTGATCTTCCAATCATTCATCAAAATCCCAAGCTCTGCTCAATTTATTCCAAAAGCAGGCAACTGGACTTTGGACAATTACAAGAACTTATCAAGTTCAACCTCACCATTCTTTGATTGGTGGCTCAATAACTTCATTATCGCGTTCTTTACTGCGGCGATTCAAACAGTCTTAGTCTTAATGACTGCTTATGCATTAAGTAGACTTAGATTCACTGGTAGACAAGGTTTAATGAAATTAATCCTTATCCTTGGTATGTTCCCAGGATTCTTAGGAATGTTAGTTATCTATTTCATTCTTAAATTATTAGGATTAAATACATCGGTATATTCACTTATTCTTGTTTACACCGCGAGTAGTGCGATGAGTTATTACATTGCAAAAGGCTTCTTCGATACGATTCCAAAATCACTTGATGAAGCGGTCTTAATTGATGGAGGAAGTAAGAACACTGTCTTCTGGCAAATCATTCTTCCACTTTCAAAACCAATTATTATTTACACAATCTTAGTTTCATTCACAGGTCCATGGGGCGACTTCATGTTTGGTAACTACATCAGAATTGCTGGTGGTTTAAAGGCTGATCAATATACAGTTGCTGTTGGTCTAAAGATGTTAGCTGATGGTGAAATTAAGAGCACGATGGCAACGGACTATGGAACATTCTGTGCTGGTGCTGTCTTGGTATCAATACCAATTACCGCATTATTCTTCTGGCTACAAAGATACTACGTCGAAGGTATTGCCGGCGGAGCGGTTAAAGGTTAATAGGAGGTAGTCAAACATATGGCTTCACTAAAATTAGAACACATTTACAAGGTATATCCTAACGGACATAAAGCTGTTAGTGACTTTAACATGAACATTAAAGACGGTGAATTTATCGTCTTCGTCGGTCCTTCTGGTTGTGGTAAATCTACTACACTTAGAATGATTGCTGGTCTAGAAGATATCTCTAGTGGTGAACTTTATATCGGCGACACTCTTGTTAACGATATGCAACCAAAAGATAGAGATATCGCAATGGTTTTCCAAAACTACGCTCTTTATCCACATATGACTGTTTATGAAAACATGGCCTTTGGTCTTAAATTACGTAAGATTCCAAGAGCCGAAATTCATGAAAAAGTAATGTGGGCTGCAGACGTTTTAGGTTTAACTGATTATCTAGACAGAAAACCAAAAGCGATGTCTGGTGGACAACGTCAACGTGTCTCTTTAGGTAGAGCGATTCTTCGTAACCCTAAAGTTATGCTTCTTGACGAACCATTATCTAACTTAGACGCGAAATTAAGAGGTCAAATGAGAAGCATGATCTCTAAGCTACATCAACAATTAAAGACAACATTTATTTATGTTACTCACGACCAAGTCGAAGCTATGACTCTTGGTACCCGTGTTGTTGTTATGAAACTTGGAAGAGTGCAACAAATCGATGCACCTCAAAACTTATATGATCACCCAATCAATAAATTCGTCGCTGGATTTATTGGAACTCCACAAATGAACTTCTTCAATGTCACATTAAAAGAAGAAAAAGATCATGTCGCAGTCAATTGGAGTGATTGTGAACAACCTGCATTAAGACTTTCTAAACAACAAGTCCTTAAAGCAGAAAAGAAATACTTACAAGGTGAATTACCAATTATCTTAGGCTTCAGATGTGAAGCAATTTCCGCTGAAGAAGAAGAACTTGCTAAAGGTGATAATATTGTCGATGTTACCATCTCTCACTTTGAAGAACTTGGTAATGAAACACTTATTTACGGTGACTTAAAAGAAATCGAAGGCTTAGGTGGAGAATCTAAGACTGCGGTTATTATTAAAGCCCCAAGCAAGATGGGACGTGTCCCAGGAGACGTTATTAAGGCAAGAGTCGACGTTGAAAGAATTCACTTATTCGACGCTGAAACCGAAATGACAATTATTCCTCCAGTCCCAGATCATAACGTTTTACCAGTTTCTGTCCTCAATAATAAGATGGATCTCTTCGGTAGTGCTTCTAAACCAGAAGCTATCCCAGTGGATTATCTTGAAAACGGAACCATTTCCTTACCTCTTGATGCGGTTAAGGTTGGTGAAGGCGATGTCGCTGCTAAAGTTATCTTAGTAGAAGAACACGAAGAAGCGCGTATTGCCTTAGTCGAAGCTGATAAGAAACAATTATTTGTTATCGTTGATGAAAAAGTTAAAGAAGGCGATAAGATTAAATTTTCTGTTGATTACTCTAGAGCAACCTTTAGAGACGCAGAAGGTAAAGTCGTTGCCTCTCCTTTAGCGGACCGCGATAACTTATTCGCTACTTTCGTCAATCTTAAGACTGCAATGGAAGTTACTCAAAACCAAGAATTCACTGCTTTAAAAGAAGCTAGAGTGAACAAAGTCTTACAAAGATATGAAGGTATCGAAGCTGATTTTGCCGCTAGAAAAGAAAAAGCTTTAGAAGAAGCGAATGCTGCTCAAGCTGAAAAAGCTGCTCAAGTTCCTGAAAAACAAGCAGAACTTAACCAAAAGAAAGCTGAAGCAAACAAAAAGATTGCCGAACTCAAAGCTGAATACAAGGCAAATAACGCGGAAGCAAAACAAAAACATAAACAACTCTATAAAGATGAGATGGCCGCTATTAACGAGCAATATCGTAAGATGTGGGAAGACGAAAAACGTGATTATAAGCAATCAATGGCGAATAACCGCGATAAAGACACAAGACGTCAACGTCGTTTAAGCTACTCCATCTTTAAAGAGAGCTTCCCTCAAATGAAAGCTAATGATATTGAAAGAAAGACAAATTCATTAGATTTCGAGAAGGAAACAGAACTTAACTCTATCAAAGCAAAATTCACTCAAGGAAGAAACGCTCTTAGAGATCAAATTAAATATGATGAAATGAACTTTAAGAATGAATATTTCCCAGTCCAAAAAGTGACTAAGGATTTTGCCTTAGAAGAGAAAGAACTCTATAAGAAAAAGGCAGATGAATTATTACATGCTCAACTTGTCTTCTTCTTTAAGTTCGAAGAAAAATATTTACAAATTCCTGATGATATCACCAAGAGAATCATTCAAGGTTTAGGTAATAGAGTGTTCTCTAAGACATTCAGAATCGAAGTTCCACATAATGGATTTGTCGAAGATCCAGCAGGTATGGAATTCAAAGTCGTTTCTGATATCAACTATGGAGACACCAAACTCCTTAAATGTAATGGTGAATTATTCGGAGAAAAAGTCTCGGTCTATATTAAGAAAGAAAGAGAGCTTCAACTCGGTGAAGTCGTACATTTGAACCCAGTTCTTGAACAAACTCAAATTTACGAAGACGAATTGAACATTAGGTTGTACTAATATGAAGAAAAGATTCGCTGCTCTAATCTTAGCTCCACTTATCCTTGCTAGCTGTGGCCAAAAGGGTATTGGTTTTGATTCGCTTGCAATAAAAATTGCAACGATTGAGAAAAGCGATTTACATCCTTATTACCGTGTAGTGGGTGTTCTTGACTTCAATAACTCTGTTACAGAAGTTGATGCCTTATTTGATCAAATGCCAAACGGAACAACTTTCGTTCCATATTCTCGATTCAATGAAGGTTTCTACTTACCAATGTACGATGTTGGTAATGAAGATGATGTTCTTTACTACCAAATCGCTAGTAGAAGTTATTGGTTATGCATTCCACTAAAAATAGACCGTGAGAACTTCCTTGTTTTTGATGAAGAGGGAGTTATGAATCCAACATGTGTTTTCGCTAATATTCGCGAAACAATTCTTAGCTGGTATGGTGGAGTAGGTTCTGCTAACCCAAGTAGTTGTTATCTCTATTACGAATTCCTTCCAAACGGAGGATTTGCAATTGCAGGAGATAAAGTCCATACATCTGTGACTATTGATAACTACCCATGTTATCCAGACACTGATAGTCCATATCAACCATGGAATAAAAACTATAATGCTTTCCCAGCGAGAAACAACAAAGTTGATGGAAAGTTTAATATCCGCTTTGAATATGACGCAAACGGATGGCTCAAGAGAGAATATCTTGCTTCAATCGATTACGATTATAGTAAGGCCTCCTATAGTCAAGTTTGCTTAGAAAGCAGATACTATTATCAAAACGAAGACGTAACATGGTAAGAAGAAGTTTTATTGGTTTCATTTATCTACCAATATTACTTCTCTCTAGTTGCGGCTCTAATCAAGAGGAATTAAGAAGTGATATTGCACAATTTATCACTTCTTTTTCTGTTGATGAAAGCATCAAGGCTTATCAAGAAGCAGGCTATTTATCCACTCGAGAAATGTATATCGATGGAGTGTCCACCATAGAAATAGAAAAAGTCGATTTCAATATCAAGGATATGAAAAATATGACCTATCTTCATACGCTTGATATTACGGAAGACGGGGAATTAACGACTTCTCGAATTCAAAAAATTGAAGTAGTGGATACAAAATATATGTACACGTTAGATGATTCTACTAGCGAGGTTGATCTTGATTTTGCCTTATCAATTATTAACACATTTTTCTATCTACAAGAGCCAGTTGAAGGTTATAGAGTAAGAGGCATGTATTATGGCGATTACGTTAAAGAAACGGCCTTAATCATGCAAAACGCTGTCGTAATTGACACTGAAAACGATTTATATGTCGAATCTTTTAGACAAGTCGATACATCTATTGGAATGGACCTCACTATGACATTCAAAGTAAATAGGTTAGGAATGTTAGAAGTTAATGAACAAAAATTCATTAACAAGTCAAACTGGATTGAACAAACAATCACAGTGTATCACAAATAATTTTTTTATACGCGCGTTTGACTTATACGCGTAAAGACACTAAACTAATAGTAATAATACTATTCATCCCTAAAGGAGAGAAAAAATCATGAAAAGAAAATATTTGGTTCCTTTCATTGTTCTACCGATGCTTTTTTCATGTAGTGGAAATAACGATTTTGCAACCGTTGTTCCTGCTGAAAATGAAAAATATACGGTAGTCCTTAGTGACAGTAGTGTTTCCCTCGACAAAGGTGACGAAACCGAAGTTAGTGCACTCTTTGACGATGATGCATCTCATAAGTGCTATTGGTATCTATCACGTTATGATGTAGTTACCATCGACACAAGCTCAGATGCGGAATACTCAACTATTTGTCATATTACTGCAAAGGCTGCTGGAGATGTTTACTTAACTGTTGTCTCTGGTAATTCCTCTGACAGATGCTTAATCTCTGTTGCTGGCGGAAGCGGCGGCGGAGGCGGCGGAGGCGGCGGCGGTGGAGAAACCGGCGAAGTTACCGCAGTCACATTAGATTACTCAACAAAACTCGTTGAACTCGTTGCGGGTAAAGCTGCTCCATTTGAATTAACTGCTACTGTTACCGCTACTGGTAACGTTGACCGTACAGTTACTTGGTTAGTTAGTGACTCTACAATCGCTACAGTTACAAAACTTAACGAAATGAAAGCACAAGTCACTCCAGTTAAGGCAGGTTATACAATCATTACCGCGCAAGCAGGAAATAAAACTGCAACATGTGAAGTGACTATTAGAGAGCACGATGATTCTGGATTAAGCATTATCCTTAACAAAAAATCATTAACTCTTACCGAAGGAGAAGGCGAGCAATTAACCGCTGATGTTACTCCTGCTGGCACTGAAGTCAAATGGGCAAGTAACGCTACAAGTATTGCTGCTGTTGATGATCATGGTTACGTGACCGCTTATAGTAAAGGTACTGCCATTATTACTGCTACAATTTCTAACGGTACAATCACCAAATCAGAACAATGTACAGTAGTGGTTAAGTCCCAAGGCGGAAGTGAATACTCCTTCTCAGAAGCTGGACACTTATACCTCCACTACAAGAGAGAAAACAGTGACTATGCTAATTGGGCTGTCTGGATGTGGCAATCATATCCTGATGACTTAGGTGGATCATTCTGGGGAGCAAACAAGATTCCTTCAAAATGGACCGCAATGACTGATCACTGGATGACAAACGCTGAAGTTGGTGCTACAGGTGCGCCTAATGATCCATACGAAGATGAAAACGGCCAAATCGTTGACATTAACTTAATTAGAGACGACATCGTTTGTGGCAAGACTGGTGAACTAGCTCCAATCGTCAACTGGGATAAACTTGATAAGAAGAGTAAAATTGGCTTCCTCATCGTTGATCAAACTGCCTTAGAAAACGAAGGTATGTGGGTCAGTGATGGTGGTATGAATATGTACATTAGAAGACTCAATGAATTATTCCCAGAAGGAAAAGAGAGCTGCTTACATATTTACTGTATTGAAGGTGCTGTTAGTGAATATACAACAGAAGGTGGACAACCTGCTCCTTCAAATCCAACTATTAAAGATGACACCGGTGATTACCGTTCAAAAAACAACATCGCTGACTTAGAATACGATGCATTTACAAAAGGTGTTGCAACTTCAACATCTACAACTTTCCTTGATGAAAGACCAGGTACAGGTTATCAAATCTTTGTCCCAAGCTTTGCGGATGGAGATGGCGATGGCTTAGGTGACCTTAGAGGTATTATTAATAAATTAGATTACTTAGAAGACTTAGGTATTGATGTCTTATGGTTAACACCAATCCAAGAAAGTGACTCTTATCATGGATATGATGTTACTGACTACTATAAGATCGATCCTAAATTCGGAACTATGGAAGATTACCAAGAGCTTATCTTCAAAGCTCACCAAAGAGGTATGAAAGTCCTCATGGATATGGTTATCAACCACACTTCCAAGAACAACGTATTATTTAAGAAGTCCGAAAGAGCGGATGTTGATAAAGAAAGAGGTATCAACTACCGTGATATGTACTTATGGAAATATAAAGGCGACAAAGTCCTTGAATGGGATGGAGTTACTAAACCAAAAGATTGGGATAAAGAACATCCAAATCAAACATGGGTCGCTAACTATAATGAAATTAATGTTGAAACCGCTGAAGACTGGTATAAAGACGGTACAAGTGATTACTACTACTTCGGTAAATTCGGTAGTGGTATGGCGGAACTCAACTATTCATGTCAAGCCACTAGAGATTATATGACCGATATGTGTAAATATTGGTTAAGCTTCGGTCTTGATGGATTCAGATTAGACGCTGTTAAACACATCTACTTATTCAGTGAAATCGATCCATCCATGAAGAACACCTATAGTGGTGACAAATCTACATATGATGTTTCCTATCGTAGATACTATAACGAACAAACTGAACAATGGATTGAAAACGCTAAGAACGACTACTCATACGTTAAATCACTTAACGTTAACTTCTGGAAACAATTTGCAGGCACAATTAAAGCTGCTTACCCAGAATGCTTCTTAGTCGGTGAAAACTTTGATGGATGGAACAAGAGAATTGCCCCATTCTATGAAGCAATTGATTCTCAATTCGACTTCTCAACATATTATCACTTAGTGGAAAACACTAATGATGGAACAAATATCCAAGCAATGGGCTATGATATTCAAACCACACTTGGTTATAACCAAACTGAAGGTAAACGTGGTAACGCTATTAACGGCGCATTCACATCTAACCACGACGTTGCTAGATTACTTAACCACGCAGCCGCCATAGGAAAAGGCAAGAACCCTAATACAGGTGATCAATATCATCATTGGGAAGTTGGTACTGGCAATAATAAAGCCGGACAACCAAAAGTCACAGGAGCTGATGCTACTAGAACCGCAAGATGGTTTGCGGCAATGACAATCCTTACTCCAGGTGTTAGCTGGATTTACTACTCTGATGAATTAGGAATGAGTGGTAACGTTGAAGACGGAACAATCGATGATCACGGCAATAACGTTGATAGATGGTATCGTCAACCAATGAAATGGGAAGATGAAAGAATTGTTACAAATTACACCTTCTCAGGGTTAAGAATTGAATTTGATAAATACAATGTAACCGTTGATAATGCGGACAAACAAAGACGTGATGCGGATAATGGCGTAGATAATATGTACAGCTTATTTAGAGCGTTATGTCACGTCAAACAAAGTCCAGATTATCCAACCTATGGTCAAATTAAGAACTATTGGCCAGAAGGTGGACAAAACACTGCAGCCTTTGTTATCAGTGATGGAGTTAGAACTGTTAGAATCTTCATCAACGCGACTGGTAACTCGGTAAATATCGAATCACAAAACCAAGGCCAATACATTGGTGGCTCTGTTGGTAGTAGTGGTTCAGTGATTCCTCCATATGGATTCACTTGTGTAAAGGCATAAGGAGGTAGTCGAACATGAAAAAGAAATATTTATTTACATTCCTTCCTCTTATTGCTGCATTAAGTAGCTGTGGTATGCAAGAAGCCGAACAAGTTATCTCTCGCTACCGCATCGTAAAAGAAAATGGATTACCTACAGTTTATAACTTAGGTTCTGGTTCTCACGTAACTTATCTCATGATGTCTAGAAAAGGTTATCTCAACCTTGATGGCGTTGAAACTTACGGAGAAACCGTCAGCGAACAATATCTTGAAAACTGCATCGTTTGGAGAACAGACGAAGGTGGAGATCTTCCAAGTAAAGATATCGTTGGTAAGAAAGGCGTTGATGGAGTGACCTTTAGAGGATGGTATCTCTATCAAGAAAACACTTTCGCTGATGAATTAACTAAAGTACCTGCCCTTAACGGCTCAAAAGTATACGCAATCTTTGACGGCACTAGCTCCGGCGGTGGCGGCGGAGGTGGAGGAGGCGGTGGCCAAACCGGCGAAACCGTTATTTACACCGTCATTAACTTCCCAGATTGGATGCCAAATGATGGCGCAGCCGTATTTGCCTGGGCATGGGGCGGAGATGCTGGAAACGGTAAATGGTACACAATTACCTTAACCGCTGATGGCACTGACCACGCATTCACTAATGTTAGAGGAACATTTGATGCTCCAAGTAACATTACCGGATTCAATATGGCGAGATGTTCTCACGGAACAACTTCTCCAGATTGGACAGTTGTCGGAGATAATCCAGGTAGAATCTATAACAAGACCGCTGATGTTCAAGTTAGTTATGGAACAACTACTTACTCCTCTCCAGAATGGGTTGAATACTCATATAACCCATAATCAAAAACTTAGTTATAACGTCATTTAAAACAAACTTATGGAGGTCAATCCATGAAAAATAAAAGATTATTAATGTCTATCGCTTTCTTAGGAGGATTATCACTTGCTCTACCTGCGTGTAACAACGCGCAATATGAGCTTAGTGATGATTCCGCTCCTACGGTGGACGTAGGTCCTGCTCCTAGCTTTGAAAGCGAATATATCGTTAAGAGTAAAGATGAAAGAATTACTCGAGCAGCGGGAGATGAAGAATTCTCTTTCCCATCTGTAGTTAAACTTCATTATCACAATGATGATAACGCATGTACTAATCGTCGATTCTACACTTGGGTTAAGGGCGTTGATGGTGTTGAAAGAAAACCAATTCCAGAAACACATACTGCAACGGATATGGAACTCACTTTAGACTTAGTGAACGATTATCCAGAATATGCGAATAAACCATCATTATTCTTCATTATTAAGGTAGCTGGTACTTGGGCTGGACAATCAGCAGATATGGAAATTTCATATAAGGAATTCCCACCTGATGAAAGCGGTGTTACCGAAGTTTGGATGATTCCAGGCGAAGGTAGTAACGTGGAAATGTACAAAACCAAGGAAGAAACCATGCTTCCAAAGATTTCTACCGCAAAATTCACAGATTTTAAAACAATTCACTGTGTTTGTAGTAGTGATGAACCACCAATGGAGTGGAAATTATATGCTTTTGATAAGACATACTTAATGGGTACTCCTGATGAACAAAACGCGAATAAACCATTCCGTTTATTCAAGAGTGGTTCAAACGTCAAACAAAAAGAATTTGATATTACTTTTAACTACACTGCAAAGATTAATATCCAATACGTTATTGAAAGTACATATCAATCAAATCCAACTAAAGTTCAAAGAGTAGTTGTTAGCTATGAGAATTTATACAAAACCGATAGATTCAAATACTATTACAGCTATAACAAAGAAAATACTGAAACTCTTCATAACTTTGATAACTTAGGTATGTCAATTGAAGGCAACCTCATTACTTTCAAAGTTTGGAGTCCAATCAGCTCTTTAGTTACTATTAACTTCTATGACACTGGTCTTCCAGCATCTATGGGTGGAAGTGATGTACCAGATAGCTACAAGATGAATTATCTCGCTGGTGGTGTTTGGCAAGTATCATTCCCAAGAGACGTTGAAGACGTCATGGGTAAGTTCTATACATTCTCATTAACTAATTCCCTTGGTACTGTTGAAACAATCGATCCGTACGTGAAGGCTGTTGGTATCAACGGAATTCGTGGTTATGTCTATGATAAAGATGCCACTAACCCAGAAGGATGGGACGATGTTCCACTCGTTTGGGATGGGAAAAGCGGATATGACATTTCTACTCCACAAGACTTATCCATCTATGAAGTCCATATTCGTGATTTAACAATGGATGATAGTTGGCAAAGTAGTAAGACTCCAGAAACTCCTAGAGGTACTTATAAAGCTTTCGTTGAAAGCGGTACTCGTTTAGTGGGACACTCTGATGTCACTACTGGATTTGATCACTTAACTGAACTCGGAGTTAAAGCTGTTCAATTATTACCAGTATTCGATCAAGACAATGACGAAGAAGAAATTAAATTTAACTGGGGATATAATCCACTTAACTATAACTGTGTTGAAGGTGGATATTCTTCAGATGCTTATAATCCAGTAACAAGAATTACTGAATATAAAGAATTAGTTAAAGCATTTGCAAATAATGGTAACCACACTCGTGTCATTATGGACGTTGTCTATAACCACGTTAGTAGTGCTACCGCATCTAGCTTTACTAAATGTATGCCAAAATATTATTTCCGTTACACAAGTGACTGGTTCTTATATGATGGCTCAGGTTGTAATAACGAAGTCGCTAGCGATATGCCAATGATGAGAAAATTCATTGTTGATTCACTTTGCTGGTGGGCAACCGAATATAAAATCAAAGGTTTCCGTTTTGACTTAATGGGACTTATTGATACCTGGACAATGAGAGAAGCCGCTGTCGCTTTATATAATATTGATAAAGATATTTATATTTATGGCGAAGGTTGGACTAGTGGTGGATATCATGGTCCAGCAGTCGTTCAACGTAGAGCCGCTCAATGGAGCGACCAATTAGTTGGTGAACCATTCTATGTTGAAAATTATAATAGTGAAGATCCAATGCACCCAGGAGATTGGTATGACGATAACTCTTGGTATGTCTGCACCGAAGGTGGCGCGGACAGCGCTCGTGTATATAGTTGCCTCTATGAATGGATTGAAGGTGGCAAAATCGGTAAAGTTGGAGGCTTTAATGATGAAGGTAGAAATGCCTTAAAAGGTTCTAACGATGACGGATATAATGGCTGCCCATATCCAAGATGGGGATTCATTTCTCAAGGTTCTGGAGATGTCGGTGGTAATGGTGCAACTGTTGCAAATATGATGATGGGTAGAAGAAGTATTGGTACTAACCCTCAACAAACTATCAACTATGCTTCATGTCACGATAACTACACCCTTTGGGATCAACTTTCATATTGCTTAAATGAAAATGGTTATAGAATCGTTCAAGACCAATGGGGAAATAAAATTCCTCTTGAGCCATATGGCACAAACGCTCCTGACACCGAAACATTAGTTAAAGCATCTATTGTTACTCATGCCGCAGTTATGATGTCTAATGGCGTTGCATTTATGCAAGGTGGCGAAGAATTATATCGTTCTAAGAGATATAGTGAAGAAGAACTTGCAGTAGAAATGGCAAAAGGCAATGTTAGACCATTCCCAGATTACCCACATTATTCTTCTGATCCAAACGTCGTAATCGCGACTAGTGATGTAAGAATGTATGGTACAGAAGGACATAAATATGTCATCACTCATAACTCTTATAAATCAAGTGATAACGTTAACTCCTTCAAATGGGATAGAAAAGTCAGCTGTGACGGTGTTGATACATCTAAATATATTCAAACATGGGTCAAGATGATTCATGAAAGAAATAACGTTCCAAAGAAAGGATACGTTGAAGGAAGAGATCCAACATTTAACATTTATGGAGACCAAGTTTATAGCGGTAGCACAGGCTTCGGCTTATGGAACGGTAATGAAGCTGGCACAACCGGTTATTCATTCTTCATTTGTACAAGAACTCCATTTGATGTTGGTGTTAACACTAATGAATTCTTCTCTATCAACCAAATTCTCTTTGAAGTTGGAAGTAAAACAAACTCAGATAAAGCGATTAAGATGCAACCATACACCTTTATCTGTGTTCATAAGTAAGGGAGGGCAGTAATATGAAAAGAAGTTTTAAATTATTTGCATCCTTACTCTTAATGGCCTTAGGAATTAGTAGTTGTGGTAACTCCGCTACTCCTAGACCAAATACAAGCATTGGCGATATCGTCGAGTCTGTTGCTTTTGAAGGTATTGAAACCAAGAACATGACTCTTGAAATGGATGGTTCAGTTGAACTCATTCCAGTTATTACCTATAAAGAAGGATATTCTAGTGGGGCTACTGTTACTTGGCATAACTCCAATTCTAGAGTTATCCAACTCGATGATAATATCGCTATTGCGATTGGATATGGTTCCTCAACTATTTCCGCGATTGCAGGAAATAAAATGTGTTCATTAACAATCAATGTTAATAAACCAGACGTTCCAGTTCATACATTTGAATTAAATAACAGTTCTCTTTCACTTTTAATCGGTGAAGAATCCTTATTATCCGCATATTATGATGGACAAGTTGTTAACGCGACTTGGGCTACTGATAACGGCACTGTTGCAACTGTTAATAACGGTAACGTTACGGGTATTAGTGCGGGTGAGGCGACAATTACCGCAACATATAACAATAACACCGCTTCTTGTAGTGTTAGAGTTAGAGAACAAGGTGAAGAATTTACTCTTACTGTTTCTCCAACAAGCTTAGGCTTAAGAGTTGGTGAAACCCATAAGTTATCAGTAACTACTTCTGCTCCTGCTAATGTCACATTCTCCTCTAATAAACCAGAGGTTGCTGATGTTGATAGCGAAGGTGTAGTCACTGGTAATGGTGACGGTAGTGCAATTATTACCGTCAGTGCTAACGGAGTTAGTAAAACGGTTTCTGTCTCTGTTTCTTCTGGTGAAGGAAGAAAAGACGGAACTGTCTATTTCTTCATTGATTACAACAATTACGACATTGATGACGAAAGCAAATACCTTGCATGCTTTGATTGGTATAGAAATAGACCATTAGCAGGTTGCGCGGATGTTCCATCCGAACCTACTAAAGCACCAGATCCTGCCTTCCCATACTTTATTGGATGGAGTTCTAAGGCAATTATCGATTCAAAAGATGATTTATGGGATATGGAGCACGATACAATGGGAACAGACTATGTCTTATTCATCTTTGGTATTTGGGCTGACGTTCCAGCCGGGGAGTTTATTAAATAATGAAAAAATATGGTTTATTAATTCCTTTATGCGCGATGGGCTTGGCTCTAGCTAGCTGTAGTGATTCTAATCAAGGATTAATGACAATCTTTGATAATTACGCAGATGGTGAAGGTCACATCGATACTCCTTGGGAAGATTTTGGTTTACCTTTAAAAAGTATTAACTTTGCGAATGGTGAAGATAATCTCAAACTTGAAAAAGGAGAAACTCACACTTATGAGTACACTACTAATCCAATTGAATCATTAGTGTCTTGGAGAAGTAGTGATGAAAGCGTGGCAACAGTTAGTAAAGGTGTTGTTACCGCTAAAGATTCTGGTACTGCTGTTATTACCGCTTATGGTGGAACAGTGGAAAAACCAGTAACCAAAGATTTATATGTAACTGTTGTTGTTTCTGCTACTGATTTCACAGTTAATAGTTCAAAAGAACTAACTCTTGATATCAGCGAAACATCGATGATTGAAACAACTGTGTTACCTGAAGAAACTACAGAACCAGATTTAGTATATGTTTCTAATGATGAAAGTGTCGCTACTGTTAATGGTAGTGGTTTAATTACCGCAATTGGCGTTGGCGAAACTACCATCAGTGTTACTCATCCAAGTCTTAATAAGATTGAAGTTGTTAATGTTACCGTTATTGATGGTGCTAAATATTTAACAAATCTTCAATTAACCGCTGATGATTACACTGTGGAATTAGGCCAAACAACTGAATTGCATACAGTCTTAACTCCAGAAGATGCTACATATCAAACCGTTGAATATGAAGTCATCGCTGGTAATGATTATATTTCTATTAGTAACGGAGTTGTTTCCGCTAACGCAGTCGGCAAAGCATCTATCGTTGCTAAAGTTTATGAAATTAGAAAAGGAGAATTCTTCTCCAGTAATATTATCGATATTGATGTATACGAAGTAATTCCTACTAGTATTGAAATCAATGAAGGCGATTTAGCCTTAGATAATGTTAATAATCCAACTGCTCAATTAACTTATAGTTACTTTGATGGAGCAGATTTAGTTACACCTACTAGAGGTGGACAAGATGTTACTTGGTCTTCTAGTAACACTAGCGTCGCTACTGTTAGCCCATCTGGCTTTGTAAACATTAAAGCTAGAGGTAACGCTGTTATTACTGTTAGAGACAACATTTACGAAATAGAAGATACAATTAACGTAAGTGTCAGTATTTACTCCACTTCTGTATTATTAAGCGCAACAAGTGAAAAAGCGTTTGTTGGTGAAGAAGTTACATTAACCGCAAGCACAGTTCCAAGTATTAGTGAACTTAGTGATCAAGGCGTACAATTTACTGTTTCTCCATCTGCTAATGCGACATTAGTTGTTGATGGTGTAAACGCTACATTAAGTGCTTCTGTAGCTGGTACATACACTGTTACCGTTACTAATGGTTCACGTAGTGCTTCTAAAGATATTAAGTTCGTTAACGCTAAGAAGATTTATCTCAATACCAATAGCATGTTTGATAGTGATGGAGTCGTTCCATTTGTCCATGCTTGGGGTGGTGGACTTGAGGCCTTAGACGCTAAGATGACCTTAGTTAAAGAAGGTGAAACTATCTACACTGTCTCATTATCTGAAGAATATGAACAAATGGTGTTCTTAAGAATGCCAATGGGTTCAACAGCTATTAACTGGGATACTTACTATAACAAGACCAAAGATCTTACTATCCCAACTGATGGTAAAGATATGTGGACAATGAGTGGATACGCACCAGACACCGAAGATAAAGATGATCACGATAAGAATTTTGTCCTCGGTTCATGGGGAACATACGATCCAAGTCAGCCTTATCCAGTAGATCATGGTGAACCATTCACAATCTATCTCAACGCAAACAATATGTTTGATACTGATAACTGTGTACCATTTGTCCATGCTTGGGGTGATAACATTTCTGGATCCTTCAAGATGACAAAGGTCAGTGGAAGCGATGTTATGTATTCTGCTGAAATTACAACTAAATATACACATGTTATCTTTGTTAGAATGCCAGCAGGAAGTACTGCTCTAGATTGGGATACTTACTATAACAAGACTCCAAATCAAGAAATTCCATCTGGCAAGAATATGTGGACAATGTCCGGATATGGCGACGCTGATGAAAATGCTAAGACATACTTAACTGGTAGCTGGGGAGTTTATGATGGCTCTGATCCAACTCCAGGTCCTGGACCAGGCCCAGGTCCTGAACCAGGTGAAGTGACTATTTATCTTAACGCCAACAACATGTTTGATAGTGATGGAGTACTTCCATTCGTTCACGCATGGGGCGACGGAGTTACTGACCTCGATGTTAAGATGACTTTAGTTAAAGAAAATGAAACTGTTTATTCAGTTACATTAAGCGAAAACCACACAAGCATTATCTTCTTAAGAATGCCTGCTGGTTCAACTGCAGTCAGCTGGGATGATTATTACAATAAGTCTGATACACTTTCTGTTCCTACCGATGGAAAGAATATGTGGACGATGAGTGGCTACGCACCAGACAGTGATCCAAAAGATGATCACGAAAAGACATTTGTCCTCGGTTCATGGGGAACATATGATCCAAGCGCATCTTACCCAGTCGATGGTGGTGGTAGCGGTGGAGATGATCCAACACCACAACCAGGATTAGTTACTTATACCATTAACAACTTACCAAATTGGATTAAGAATGATGGATGTAAAGTATTTGTCTGGGCATGGGGAGGAGATGCAGGTACTCCTGGTACTTGGTATAGTGCCACATTAAACGACACTACATTAACATTCCAAGCGCCTGCAAATATTACTGGTCTCTTATTGGCTAGATGTCATAAAGACACAACGGAACCAAATTGGAGTGCTCAAGGTGATGTTGCTGGTAGGGTGTACAATCAATCCGGTGATTTAAATATCACCAGTGGTACAACCACTTATAATTCTCCAAGTTGGAATTAATTCTATTCTAAGCGGGGCTTCAGCTCCGCTTTTTATATGCAAAAATTATTTTGTATTTGCTTTACACTGTGCGCACATATATATATACTGAAATTAGGAAAAGTTATGGCAAATATTAATATACGAGTAGATGAACAATTAAAAAAAGATTCTGAAAAAGTTTTTGATGAACTAGGAATAGGGATGACTGCGGCCATGACTTTATTTTTAAAAGCAGTGGTAAGAAATAATGGTATCCCATTCTCTTTAGAGATTCCTAATAAGAAGACATTAAAAGCTTTCAAAGAAGCAGATAAGATTTCTTCCGGCAAGGTTAAAGCTAAGAGATACTCTAGTTCTACCGAGCTTAGGAAGGATTTAAAACTGTGAAATATGATATTGTAATCACAAACACCTGTAAGAAAGACATCAAAAGAGCGTACAAACAAGGTAAAAATATTGATTTATTATTTGAAGTAGTTGATCAATTGAGTGAAGGGTTGACTTTAGACCCAAAATATAAAGACCATCAATTATACGGTGAATATGCCGGCAAAAGAGAATGCCACATTGAACCTGACTTTCTTCTTATATATAAAATAAATAATAAGGAAATAGTGTTATATCTTCTTAGAGTTGGTACTCATTCATCACTTTTTTAGTGAGCATCTAATAAAAAAGTTTTTGTATATTACTAAAAGTAAGACTAAAATATATCTAACGAATTATCGTCAATCGAAAATATGAAGGAGATTTTATTATGAAAAAATCGCTTATATTCGTATCTTCTTTTGCTCTTGCTTTAGGCGTTGGTGTTGCCGTTAGTGCGCATCAAGCAAAAGCACAAGAAGCAAAAGCTGATACAGTAACCACGATGTATCTCGATACCAATAAATTAACTTGGTATGGTGATCAATCTAGAGCATACGTCTACGGTACTGGTGGTAATAACACTTGGCCAGGACAACCTTTAACTCATGTTAGTGGATCAATTTATAAGCTAGACATTACTAACGTTAGTAATTATCAAAGTGTAATTTTCTTACGTTCTAATGGCACAGATGTTTGGAATAGAACATCTAAGGACGGTGGAACCGCTATTAATCTTCCAGCCGATTGGACTGTTGCCAATATGTTCAAATTTGGTGATTCTTGGGGCGGAGATGAATATGGTGATGGCAATTACACCGGATCATGGAGTCTTTACACACCTCCAGCAGTAACATATAACGTTGATGTTTATGTTGATGGAGTAAAACGTGGTACAGAAGAAATTGCAAAAGATGAACTTCCAGTTGCACCAGACAATCAATATGGAAAGGTATTCTCTGGTTGGTGTTCAGATTCTGCATGTACAACTCCATTAGCAGGTGTTACAAGTACTGCTCCTGTTTATGGAAAGTTTACAGCTCTTCCGACAATTAATTATTCTTATTCCTTAGCTAAAGCTGAATCAGGTAAATTTGCTGATGTATATTTATATGCATATGACGCAAATGGAAAGAGCAATGCTGCTTGGCCAGGAGAAAAATTATCTAGTACAGCATTTACAGTTCATCAAGGTGACACAATCATCCTTAATGCTGGACAAGATAAAGAACAAACAGTTAACGTTGCTCAACTCGAATCCCCAGTTGCTAATGACGTATTAAGAGTTTTAGCATCCAAAACTGACGGCAAATACAACGCTGTTTGGGAATCTACAGTTGATGAACCAGCTAGCGACGGTTATTACCTCGTTGGTTCAAAAACAAATAACAAATATAAGAACGCTCCAAAAATGCTCGCTGGTGAAGAAGTAATCTTAGGCAATGATGCTGAATATTATGATTACGCTGGTACAAAAGACGAAACCTTAAAGGTTCGTATGTTCATTGGTGGCCAAGATTCTTGGTCATACTTTAAAGAAAATGAATACTCAACAGGTATTGCTGAAGCTGATGAACAAGGTAACTTAGTCTTCCTTAAAGATGAACATATTGACATCTTTGCAAAATGGGAAGAAGAAACACCAGATAACTGGCAAATCAATTTCTACATTTCAAAACACGCTGAAAGATATAACGTTTCAGTCACCAACGTCTTATTTGACGGAGCTAGCAAGACTGGCACAGAAGCCGGTGCTGATCAACAAGCCACTGAAGGAGCAACATTTACTCCAGATCCATCTTTATCCAAAGAAGGATATGTCTTTAGAGGCTACTTCACAGACGCTAACTGCACAACAGCTTATGTTCCTGCAGTCTTAGAAGGCGATACAGCTTTATATGCAAAATTCACTAGAGATTGTTACTATTTATTCGGTGATGCAACATATATGGGTGAAGGACATGCATGGGATATCGATGCTGCTCATCCAGTAAGCGCTGGCACAGGTGATAATAGATTAGTTGGCACAGTTGTTATTCCAGCTTCTGCATCAGCAGAACACCCAGTTAAGGTTAAACCATTACGCTGGAATGGTGAAATGCAACCTGAAACCTACACATTAGGTGAAGAAAGAACATTCGTTACAATCGATGAAGATGGCAACTTCTCATTCACTGAAGGTGGAAACTATGCATTCTATATTGGTGGCACCCAAGACAATTACAACAAAGTCTGGTTCAACATTGGTGAATATGCATTCCACGCTAAATTCTTAAGTGAAGTCGGTGATACTTGTAATGCTCAAGGACAAACCGATCCAGAAGCCTTAGTAGCTGTTTGGGGAGATATGAAAAAAGCATTCAACGCTTTAAGCGATGAAGATCAATCCAATATTCGCAATGTCGAAGGCGGCATTGATGGTGGTGACGAGAAATCATCTGACGATAGATTAAAGATGATTGCTAAGTATTCATACATCGTTCATAAATACGGAACAGCTATGTGTGAAGACTTCATCTGGGGTGGCTCCTATAGCGCTTCTCCATTTGTCGCAAATAACACAATTAGTAGCGTTGAAGCAAATAACACAATGTTCGTCGTTATCGGTGCTATCTTCGCAGTCACACTTCTTGGCTTAACTACTTGCTTAGTTATCAAGAAAAGAAAACAAAATTAATTAGACTTGACCTAAATTAATTGACCCGTAGATCCATTTCTATGGGTCTTTTCTTTTTCAAAAAGCAGTGTATATTAAAAGCAACGTAGTTGCTTTTCTAATAAAAATTACTACAAATTCAGTTATTATAAATAATAAAAGTGTTGTTAAAAATCTCCCTTTAGTGTAATCTAAAACAAATCTACATTTATAGAACTTTCGGGAGGTTTTATTTATGAAAAGATCAAGATTATTTTTAATATCTTCACTTGCGATGTTTTTAGGTTTAGGCGTTGCGGCAGGTCTTTCATTTAAAAAGGAAGCACCTGTTGAGAAGGCTGAAGCCGATTACAGCTCTACAATTAGAGTTTATGTTGATTTAACATGGGATAACATCAATTATGTAAGAGTAGGTGGAAATGCCGCTGGCAATAACGCAGTCCTCTCTTCAAGCAATGCTAAATATAATCAAAGTCTTGGGAAATATGTTTTAGACATTTCCTCCAGTAGTACATATGACAAAATGGGCTGTTTCTTCAGTCAATCTGGAACAAAATGGGAATATCAATACGACAGTGGCTATATTTGGATTGACGACTCTAAATTCCAACCTGGATACGAGTTTCAAATTAAAAATATTAAGTGGGTTTCAGATGGAAATCCAAAGAAATTTAGTGCGTCAGTTTATCGGATTGGTGCAATTAGGGACAACGCACAAAACTCAACTTTCTATTTTGTTGATGGATCCTCATGGCACCTATCTACTAGCGTTAATGCTTATTTTTGGGGAGGAACAGCTACATGCTCTGCTTATCCTGGTGAAGTAATGACCGATTCAGGACTCAGACTTAAAGCGTATGTTGGTGAAACTGAGTATGAAGGTCTATATATTTACCAATACACCCTTTCTGGCAGTGCTGCTTATGTTAAATTTAGCAATAACAATAGCGGGCAGGCGACTGGTGATTTAGCACTTGAAGATGGCGGGATATATTTCTTTAGTGTTGGTGATGTTTATAAACCGGTAATCAGTTTATTGGTTTCTCTTAAGAGCCAATTGGGTTCATATACTTATAATGGTAGAGTGTTCTCCGCATCTATTTGCAAATTAACATCTTCTCAAGCATCATCGTTTGTTAGTACTTATGATGACTTATATGCAAACCATGGAAGTGGCATTCAAAGTTCTGTCGAAGGTTCTGGCATTATTACATATACACAGCCAGAGTTAAACAATACATCTACTGGTGAGGTGAAGTTGTCCGATATTAGAAATGAATTAGCAACTAAATATGCCGGACAATTATCTGCTAATTTGATTTCAAAACTAATTGGAACAGATAGCAATAACGCTGTTGCAATGGTTCTTATTATTTCTTCAGTCTCTGCTATTGCTATCGGTGGTTTCTTCTTCTTAAGAAAAAAGAAAACTAGTAAATAATAATTAATAACTGAAAGGTGAGGATTTATTCCTCATCTTTTCATATTTATTTATAACTAAAACGTTTTTATGCTTGTTTATATATTTATATAATATACAATAGAAGACAGTTAATATTTGGTGAGATACATATTTAAATAAATATTAATGCGCAAGGTATTTATATAAAGATGTTTGTTCACTATTTATTTAACTGGAAATTAGTCATATTGAAATATATGACAGAAAGGAAAGAAAAGAAAATGAACAAACTTTTTTCAAAAATTGCCACTCTTAGCGTTGGTCTAGCAATGGCAATTGGTGTTGGAGTTGCCGTTGGAAGTAAAAACAAAAATGTTTCATCAGCAATTGCTGACGGAGAAGTAACTGTTACAAAAACTGTTGCCGAACTTGCTTCTTCGCTCAGTTGGAATAGTGGTACGCAATATAAAAAGTGGAATTTAGATTCTGTTGTTGTTGTTGAAAACCATGGGGAAAATGGTGCTAACTCAGGAAAGTATTATTCTACTTCTCCTGGCACATGGAGATGTTATACTTCTGATACTATTACTATTTCAACTTCAATGGATTATACCATTGATTCTATTACATTAACACTCAATGGAGGATCAATTAGCGGAGTAACTTCTGGAACACCATTTGATGTTAATTCAAGTTCGTGGACATGTAGTGCGTTAAGTGAAACCGTAAAGATTTCTGCATTCTCTGTTACGTATCATGCTGGTGGAAGTGGTGGTGATGAACCAGTTTCATCATCAGGTCAAATTAATTTTGGTAGTGCTTCTGGCTCTTTAAATGTTAACTCTGCTAGTGTTTCTGGTGATGACGATAACAACATCACATGGAACGTTACCACAGAAGGAACAACTTCATTCACACCTAATGCTGCTTATGCTCAAATTGGATCTGGTAGTAAACCAGCAAGCTCAATCACTTTCACAGCCTCATTAGGAGGAGAAAGAAAAATTACTGATTTCTCTGCAAAATTTGGAGGATTCAATGGAACGGCTGGATCTGTTGCTCTTAAGGTTGGATCCGCTACCGTTGGATCTGGCTCATTGAGTGGAACAAGCGATGTTACTATAAATGCATCAGATAAAACTCAGGTTGGCTCTTCATTAACAGTTACAGTTACAAATATTTCAAAAGGTGTAAAGGCATATTATATTTCTTACACAATGGAGTCTTCTACGACAGAGAAACTAGTTATTAAACTCAATCAATCTCAAACTGCTCCGTTTGAAATCACCTATGACTCTACAGCATACATGTTTTATGCATATGATAGTGAAGGTGTCGTTAATGCGGATTGGACAGTCGGAGATTCAACAATTTTAAGTGTTACAAAAAACGCTAATAACGTTGCCCTTGTTTCTACATTAAAAGCAGGAGAAACAACACTTACCGCATCAGCTGAGGGGTATACAAGTAGTACTGTTTCGGTTACCGTTTTAGCCGGTACTGTCACCTCATTATCTATTTCTGGCTCTATGAGCAAAACAGAGTATTATGCTGGAACTAATTGGAGTTATGATGGATTTACTGTGACTGCAACTTATTCAACCGGTTATCAAGAAATTGTAACAAGCAAAGCTACATGGACATATAACCCGGCATCTCCTGAATTAAATGTTAATAGTGTTGTTGCTACCGCATCGTTTGGTGGACAATCTGTTAGTAGTGGTGCTCAATCTGTAACAGTTACTAGAGCAAATCCAATTCAACTTTTATATACATTAAGCGATAGTTCTGCTGTTGATGTGTATGGATATTATGTTGGTTTTGCAGATGGAACAGGTCCTATTATTATGGATGGTGAATATGGTATCGTTTGTTATGACAAATCTGCTGATGTTTCTGGTTATACAGAGGGAGAAACCGTTCTTCATGTAACTGGTAGTATGGCAACATATAAAGGATTACGTCAAGTCGGTTCGCCTTCACTTTCTATCGCTAGTGGAACTTATGATGAACCAGATACGCCTGTTGTGTATTCTACTAAAGGCGGAGAGACTGTTGAATACGCTTCTAGATTAACTACAGTTACAGGTGTTGCCACTTGTACTGTAAATGATTTCAGTGGAGAGGCTGGTGCTAAAGATATCACTATGAGTTTTGATCTTGGTGGTGGCAAATCTGTTCAAGTGTTCTACAAGAAAGCTGCTCAAGAAGCAGATACAGCTTCATACGCTACAATGAAAGCAAAAGTTGCTGCATCAGAATCTGTTACAGTTAAAGGTTTCACTGGCTGGTATAATGGATTCCAAGTTCAAATGAACGCGGTTGTTGAAGAGCAAGAAGATTATACAGCGGAACAATTTGCCCAAGACTTACTTGATCAAACACACGACTTATGTGCTGCATATGTTGATGGCGAATCTGATTACAATTCTTACAAATCTCAATTAACTGCTATTTGGTCCAATCTTGCAAGTGCGGATAAATATCCTTCACTTCCAGGTGATCAAAAAACCATCTTAGCAGAAGCTGAAAGAGATGAATCTGGTACAGTTGTTGAACAAGCAATGGCGAGATACGATTTCTTAACTGGAAAATACGAACTCAATAACTTCATTAATGGACGTACACCAATGTCTATTCTTAGAGTTCATAATGAAGTAGCAACTGATAATAACAACGTTATGATTGTTATAATTGCTATCTCCATTACAAGTATTCTTGCAACAAGCATTCTCTTAGCAATCAAAAAGAGAAAACATAACTAATTACAATTCTTAATTAGATATACTTAATAGAAGCGGATTTCCGCTTCTATTTTGTTTTATCTTTATAAGGGAAATATATTCTTTTTTCCCATTAAGATAGATTTAGTATTGTAATGCATTAAATAGTGATTTAATATTTGTTTGTTGCTAAATATAAAGGACATAAAATCATGGAAAAGAAATTAGGTATTCTTCTTTCTGTATCTTCTCTTCCTGGAAATCATGGAATAGGAGATTTTGGAGAAAGTTGTTTTAAATTTATTGACTGGTTAAGTGAAAATCATTACGACTATTGGCAAGTTCTTCCTCTTAACCCATTAGGGCCAGGATATTCACCATATATGTCTACTTGTTCTAATGCTTTAGAGTATAGATATATATCATTAGATTTATTAACCAAGATGAAACTTCTTCCAAAAGTGGAAGCTCATAATAAAGATTGCACTAAAGTTGACTTCTATGACGTTGGAGAATTTAAAAAGAAGCATTTATACGCTGCATATAAGAAATTCGTTAAGAAACATAACGAATCATTACATAAATTTAAGACATTAAATCCATGGGTGAATCCATATGCAACTTTTGAAGTATTTAAATGGCATAACGACAACAAAACATGGAATGAATGGGCTCCTGAATATTTAGACTATTTCAAATATCATAAAAATCCACCTAGACATCTTAAAGATGAAATCGATTTTGTGGTATTTCTTCAATTCATTGCCTTAAAACAATGGAAGAAAGTATTAAGATACGCTCATAAGAAGAATATCCAAGTTATTTGTGATATGCCCTTCTACGTTGGTTTTGATGGAGTAGAATGTTGGCTTAATAGAGATCAGTTCTCTATTGGAAGCGACAACAAACTATTCGAAGTTGGTGGAGTAGGACCAGATGCCTTTAGTGATGTTGGTCAATTATGGGGAACTCCTATTTATAACTTTGAAAGAATGAAACAAGATGATTATTCTTTACTTGTTAATAGAGTGGGATATCTTGCTAATTTATGTGATTATTTACGTATTGATCACTTTAGAGCGTTCGATACATATTATGTCATTCCAGCAGGAGAAGAAACCGCTCGTAATGGAGTGTGGAAAATCGGCCCTAGAGAAGACTTTTTCAATAAGTTATATCAAAGATATCCAAACATTAATTTAATCGCTGAGGACCTAGGAGATTTACGTCCAGAGGTATTAGAACTTAGAGATCAATTCAATCTTCCTGGAATGTTCATTTGTGAATTCACAATCTTTGATTTAACAAATGAATCTACACCTCGTCAACTCGTCTATCCAGGAACACACGATAACGAGACATTATATGGTTGGTTCCTTAACTTAAATGATGAGCAAAAATGGTTCATTGCTAATAGATTAAAAGTTAACAACGATGAAGAACTATATGAATCGATTGTTAAATACATTTATCAAATTCCTTCACTTATGACTATCTTCCAACTTCAAGATGTCCTTAAACTCGATAACAGTGGACGTATGAATTGGCCAGGAACAGTGGGAGATCCTAACTGGACTTGGAAATTAAAAGATTTCTCATTTGTAAATGAAGTCAAATATCCTAAACCAGAATGGTTAAAGTAAGACGAGCAACCGCTCGTTTTTCTTTTTTTATACATTTAACTATAATTATTCGTACGGTTTATTGTAATCAATCGTGCGATTTGCTATGATTTAAATGGAGGTGTTGATATGTGCACTATAACTGCTACTGAATTAAAAGAAAATTTTGGCAAATATATGGCTCTTGGTCAAAACGAAAGAATTGAAGTGACTTTGAGAGGGAAACATATTTTTACAATTGTTCCTCAAAAAGAGCAATTAGTTCAAGAGATGAATTCACTATTTGGAATATTACCTAAAGAGGCTTATTACGATGAAGACATCGATAGAGAATAATGCATGCTTGTTTGACACCAATGTTATTATTGATGCTTTTTCTAACAGAAGTGGTGATTCAAAGTATTCTCAATATTTAATGTCTTTGGCTGCATCCGGAAGAGTCCATGCTTGTCTTTGTTCTACTCAAATTACTGATATATACTATGTTTTACGCAAATATATGTCCGATGAAGAGAGAAGAAGAGCGATTAGAATTCTATTAGATGCGTTTAGAATTCTTCCTCTTTTAGGAAGCGATTTAAGTTATTGCTTAAAAGCCGAGATTGCTGATTATGAGGATGCAATCTTAGATGAAGTCGCTAAAGTAAATTGTGTTAGAACAATTGTTACTAATAATAAAATAGATTTTTGTAAATCAAAGAATGTTATTGTATCACCTAAAGAGTTGTGTCAACTTTTATCGATTGATGTCGGAATAGAATAGTTATCAAATAAGAATAAATAGTCATACAATTGACTATTATTTTTATATTTACATTCAATTTTTATTCACACATTTCTAACCATTATTTATAATAATGTTATGGCGTTTGGATTACTTTATGATTATTTAATGGGCCAAAGTATTGATGCATTCAATTATTTTGGTGCCCACTTTGAGTCGAGGGATGACGTTAAAGGCGTAGTTTTTAGACTATACGCCCCAATGGCTAGTGATGTCTCTATTATTGGAGATTTCAATGGCTGGAACGTCTACACTCACAAAATGAACAAAGTCGATGATTGTGGAGTATGGGAACTCTTTGTTCCAGGACTTAACAATTATCAATCCTACAAATATCACTTCAAAAATGCGAAAGGAGCGTATGTAGATAAAATTGACCCATATGCGTTTTTTAGTGAAGTTGCTCCAGGAACTTGTTCGCGTTTATTCGACATTAATAACTTCATGTGGCATGATGATTCTTTCTTAAAAGAGAGAACCAGAAACTTTGACAAACCAATGTCAATTTATGAAATGCACGCGGGAAGTTGGCTTAAAAACAATGAAGGCAGATTCTCTTCTTATGAAGAGTTAGCGGATCAACTCATTCCTTATATTCAAGGCATGGGTTACACTCACGTAGAATTTATGCCGATTATGATGCACCCATTCTTAGGAAGTTGGGGATATCAAGCAACAGGATTCTATTGTGTTGATCCTAGATACGGCAACCCACATCAACTCATGTCTTTAATTGACCGCTTACATCAAGCGGGTATCGGAGTGATTATTGATTTTGCTCCTGTTCACTTTGCTAACGATGAATGGGCGTTAAAAGATTATGATGGCACTCACTTATTTGAATATTCTAATGAATATCGTGTTTCTCCTTGGGGAAGCTTACAATTCGATTTAGGAAAAGATCCTGTTAGATCCTTCTTAATGAGTGCGATTAACTTCTACGTTGATAAGTTCCACGCTGATGGAATAAGAATTGATGCGGTTAGCAACATCATCTTCTATAATGGGGATAAACGTAACGGCACAAATGATGGAGCGATTGAATTCATCAAACGTTTAAATGGTAAAATGCATATCGCTCATGATTCAGTGATGATGATCGCTGAAGATAGTAGTGATTATCCAGGAGTCACTAAAGATACATCCTGTGGCTTAGGTTTCGATTATAAATGGGACTTAGGTTGGATGAATGATACTTTAAAGTATTATGCTTTAGACCCTGTATATAAGAAATACGACCATAATAAACTCACATTCTCTATGGCCTATTTCTATAGTGATAATTTCTTGTTACCTTTCTCTCATGATGAAGTAGTCCACGGCAAAGGTACATTATTAAATAAGATGTGGGGAGATTATTATCAAAAATTCGCTCTCCTTAGAAATCTTATTACTTATCAATTTGCTCACCCAGGAAAGAAACTTAACTTCATGGGTAATGAATTCGGTTCATTCGACGAATGGAACGAAAATAAGTCATTACCATGGAATTTAAAGCAATATCCTGCTCATGACTCTATTAGTAGACTTTATCACGATTTAAACCTCATTTATCGCGCGCATAAAGCGATGTACTTTGAGGAACATAATCCTGCAGTATTTAAGTGGTTAATCGTTGATAATAGCACTGATAGTGTTTTCGCCTTTACTCGTAGAGTAGAAGGAGAAACTTTAATCTTTGTCTTTAATATGACTCCTAACTTCTATAGTGGATTTGGTATCCCAGTAGAAAAAGAAGGACAATATGAAGAAATCTTTAACTCTGATAAAGACATTTATGGTGGAGATAACCAATATAACGGAGCAACTTTAGGTAGCTACGCTGGATATATCACCATTAAACTTGCTTCTTTTGGAGCAATGATCTTTAAGTTAAAAGAAGAACCAAAGGTTGAGGAATCTGTTAAGGAAAAGAAAACAAGATCAACTAAAAAATAATTAAGAGGTATTTATCTTATGTTTGCATCAAAAAATGAATTTAAGAAAGAGTTCCAAGCTCGTTTACTTCAAAGATATGGAGTAAGTGTCCCTGAAAGCTGTCCTAATGAACAATACACAATCTTAGGAGAAATGATTAGAGACTACGCGAACGTTGACTGGAGCAAAACCCACTTAGAATCTACACAAGGAAAAAGAACACTCGTTTATTTTTCCATGGAATTCTTAATTGGACGTTTACTCAATAACAACATTCAAAATCTTGGAATTTATAAAGTTATTAAAGAAGGATTAGATGATTTAGGTATTGATATCAATACCTTGGAAAACGAAGAAAGCGACGCTGGACTTGGTAACGGAGGTCTTGGTCGACTTGCTGCGTGTTTCCTCGATTCTATTGCTTCTTTAGGTTATATCGGACACGGTAACTGTATTCGTTATGAATATGGTTTCTTCCGTCAAAAAATTGCTGAAGGAAAACAAAAAGAACTTCCAGATCAGTGGTTAACAAACGGTAACGTTTGGGAAGTTAGAAGAGCAAAATACGCGGTAGAAGTTAAATTCTATGGACATCCTGAAAGCTATCAAAAGAAAGATGGAAGTTTTGGTATTAGAACCGCTGACGCTTTAATTGTTAGAGCCGTCCCATATGATATGCCAGTTATTGGTTATCGTAACAATGTTACTAATACATTAAGACTTTGGAACGCTGAACCAAGTAGTAAACCACTTCCTAAATCAGTCTCTTTCCAAGAATACTGTATTGCTTTAGAAGAATTATGCCACGGTTTATATCCTGATGATTCTACAGAAGCAGGACGTATCTTAAGACTTAGACAACAATATTTCTTAGTGTCTAGTGGATTGCAAAGTGCTCTTAACAGTTACTATAGACATCATGGAACCCTTGTTGGTATCCATAAAGACTATGTCTTCCAACTCAATGACACCCACCCAATCTTAGCAATTCCAGAAATGATGAGAATCATGCTTGATGAATATGATATGGAATGGGAAGATGCTTGGAAAGAAGTCACTCAATGTATGGCGTATACCAACCATACAGTCATGGTTGAGGCTCTAGAAAAATGGCCAATTAATTACGTTCAACACTTAATTCCACGTTGCTTCATGATTATTGAAGAAATCAACCGTAGATTTAATATTGAAATGATTAATAATGGTGTTTCTGAATGGGAAAGACATGCGATGAACATTATTAAAGATGGACAAATCCATATGACTAACTTAGCGATTTATACCGCTTTCTCAGTTAATGGAGTTGCTGCTTTACATACAGAAATTCTTAAGAGTATTACCTTTAAAGAATTCTATAAATACATGCCAGAAAAATTTAATAACAAGACCAACGGTGTCACTCATCGTAGATGGTTATTAAATTCTAACCCAAGACTTGCTGATCTTATTACTTCTAAGATTGGTGACGCTTGGATTAGTGATATGGATAAAATCAAAGCCTTTGATAAGTTTGCTAACGATGACAAGGTCTTAAAAGAACTTCAAGACATCAAACTTGAAAACAAAAAGAAACTTGCTAAATACGTTAAAGAGCATAACGGCATTGATATTGACGTTAATTCTATTTTTGACGTTCAAATCAAGCGTTTACACGCCTATAAACGTCAATTGATGAATGTCTTCCACATTATTTACTTATATCAAAGAATGAAGGAAGATCCATCATTTAGAATTTTCCCACATACATATTTCTTTGGTGCGAAAGCCGCCCCAAGCTATACATACGCGAAAAAGATTATCGAATTAATCTTAGCGGTTGCTGAAGTTGTTAATAATGACCCAGAAGTATCTAAATACTTAAAAGTTGTCTTTATTGAAAACTATGGTGTTTCTTTAGCAGAACTCATCATACCTGCTGCAGATATTTCTGAACAAATCTCTACTGCTGGTAAAGAAGCTAGTGGAACTTCAAATATGAAATTCATGATGAATGGTGCTGTCACCTTAGGAACATTAGATGGAGCGAATATTGAAATCGCTAATCTCGCTGGAGAAGAAAACGAAATTATCTTTGGTTTAAAAGATGATGAAGTTGAAGAATACTATCGTAATGGTACATATTCTCCTTGGGATATGTATAACAGCGATGGACGTATTAAAGCCATCATGGATTCCTTATTTGATGGAGAATGGACAAATTATCGTAAAGATAAATTTAGAATGATCTTTGATGAAATCTTTAACGGTAATGACCAATACTTTATCTTAAAGGACTTACCAAGTTATATCGACGCTCAAGAAAGAGCAGCTCTTGCTTATCAAGATAAGAAGAAATGGGCACAAATGTGCTTACACAATATCGCTAATAGTGGATTCTTCTCTAGTGATAGAACTATTAAAGAATACGTTAGAGATATTTGGAAATTGGAGAAGATTGCATAATTATGCTTTGTGATCTAACCGACTTATATCTTAAGCAAAAAGAGTTAGATGAAGAAATCGCCGTGAATCACGGCGTTTCTTATTCATCTACGAATAATAAACGTACCCTTGCTTTACTTGTTGAGCTTGGGGAATTTGCTAACACGACACGTACTTTTAAATATTGGTCTAATAAAGGACCAGAATCTAAAGAAAGAGTGTTAGATGAGTTCGCGGATGGTTTACATTTTCTTTTGTCTTTAGGAATTGCTAATGATGTTGCTACTAATATTATCGAAATAGAAGACGATAAAGACACTCTAACGGACAATTTATTAAAGACTTATGAATTAACCTCTATTTTCTATAAAGAGCCTTCTAAAGCTAATTATGAAAAGATGTTCTCTTCATATTTAAAAGCTTTATTTAAACTAGGCTATTCATGGTCTGAAGCTAAGGATGCTTACTATCTAAAGTTAAAAGAAAACCACGTTAGACAAGAAACTAATTATTAAATTTTATTTAATAAAAAGTTTCATTTAATCTATTCATAACTACGTTAATGGCGATTTAGATTTGTTAAATCGTCATTTTTTTGAGATAATAATAGTATGAGTTATAAGATTAACGATCGCGTTGTCCACTCTCGCGAAGGTTTATCTACAATTAAAGATATTACTACTATCGCGGGAAATGAATATTTTGTCGTTGTCTCTGATAAAGGGGATCGAGAAAATATTTATGTTTTAACTTCGCGCACCGAAAACATCATTCGTCCAATCATGTCGGTTGATGATGCGATGAAGGTCGTTGAGTTTATGAAAACAGTAGAACCTGGTTTCATTAGCAACACAAAACAACGTAGAGACCAATATCGTAAGAGACTACTTTCTGGTAACGTATACGATTTAGCGTACTTATCTTGTCAGCTTTATTTCTTTAATTACTATAACTCGATTGGACAAGTTGTTAAGCTAGGTCCAACAGACTTACAAATGTTAAAAGATGCGGAGAATGTTCTCTTTGATGAGCTAGCGTTATCTCTTAACGTTGAACGTAGTGAAATAAATCACAAAATTGCTGAATTACTTAAATAATCAATTAACTCGGAGATATGATCAATGGTCTTCGAGTTTTTTATATTCTTTAAAATATATTCTTTAGAGCGATATCCATAGGTTACTAAAATAGAGTCGATACCGCTATTAACGGCAGTCTCATAATCAACATTAGTATCACCAATATAGAGGGTTTCTTTATGCGTAATTGCTAATTTTTGTAATACAGCGTTTACCATATCACTACTCGGTTTTGGATTATATTTTTCTTCATGTCCTTGAATGATGTCGAATATGCCTTCGAAGTAGTGGTTAACTAGTTTATTTGCCCCTTCATTAAACTTATTTGAAACAACCGCTAATTTATAGCCATGTTCTTTTAGTTTTAGAAGTGTTTCCTTAACCCCATCATAAGGAAAAGAATTCTCGAAATAATGTTCTCTATAATATGACTTAAATTGCGACAAGATGTCTTTATAATCTGGGTTATTTATTCCAATAGGAATAGATCTCGCTATTAGGACTGCTACTCCGTTACCAATATCGGCGGTAGTTTGTTCTACTGTCCTTAAAGGTAAATTATACTTTTTTAAGGCGTAGTTAGTTGCGATATTTAGATCTTTGACCGTATTTATTAATGTCCCATCTAAATCAAATATTAATAGTGTCTTTACCATCCTCTATATTTTAACTGTTATTTTAAAATTCACAATCATACATATATGATTAGACTTTTTACTTTCTTGTCTATAAAATGATATGAGCATGGGTAAATTAAAATTTACATTCACTAATATCTTTTTATGGGTAGGTGTTATTGCCTCTATTTTGTTATTTGAGAACATTTCTTTCTTCACCAGTTCAGTTGAAGGAGAGTTCATGACTAACAATTTAGATGACTCATATTTTTATATGTTTTTCACAATTGGGTTATTTTCATATCTAGCTTTAACCATCTATGAAAGCATACTAAATAGAACTAAGCCCAATTACCTAGTGTTAGGCGCATGCATGATTTTATTTGCTTCAGGTACGCTTGGCATTTGGACCTTCCCAACATTGACTTTCTATAGCGCTCCAATGATGGACTTAGATAGTTATGAAAAGCTTAAACAAACATTATCATTATTGCTGTTTGTGTATTCTATATACGCAGTTATCGTATATTTTGTTAAGAATCACCCTTCTATAAGAAGATTTAAGTATTTATATATAGCTATCATAGCGGCTACATATTTCTTCATTATTTATTCTCTTGTTGTTGAATATGATAAATATGAGATGGCAGTTAACTCGGTTAACTCAATTATTTCAGGGCAAGTAAGAATCACGTCTTTATTTAATCACTGCAACATGTTTGCAGGATTTATTCTTATGGGAGTTCTTGCTTCCATCCTTCTTAATTATTATAAGAAAAATGTTCTTTCTTATGTTTCAATGTTTGGATTCACAATTATCCAATTATTCGTATATTCTTTAACAAGCACACTTCTTTCTATTGCTGCGATTATCATCTACTTCTTAGCGGAGATTATTTTCTTTTTTAAAAAGAATCTAGGATTATCTTTCCTAAAATTAGGTATTCTTTTATCTATATGTGTCGCTGTTACATTAACGTTTATCTTGTGTCAAACATACGAAGTTAATGGCATCAGCTCTATTTGTAGATTTATCTATTTTGAATTTTCTCACGCTGATTTCTTGTCCTTAACTGATAGAACTACTATATGGGGAGCGGTATTTAAATATGTCTTTAAATCCCCGTTTACTGCTCTATTTGGATATGGACATAGTAATACCTTCCAAATTATTGGTAGTGAACTCAACTTATCTTTAAATAACTATCGCTTAAGTTGTCACAATGGTTTTGTGCAAACCATCCTTGATTACGGATTTGTTGGTTTTTCACTATTGGTGTCTTTCTTTGTTTATTATTTCTACGCTTTAATTAGACTTGGAAGAAAGCATCGTAGATTTGTTACATTATTTGGCATTGCTGGTGCTTCATATATCGCTTTAGGTTTTACTGAATCGATTATCGCTTTTGAAGCTGGTGCTCAAGGCTTCTTAATAGGAGCATTCTTCTTCTTACCAGTGATTGTTAAGTACCGTCATTTAAAAAACAATGAGTCTATTGAGTACCTACTCAATCGTTATGAAAGAGTTAAGTTAGTTAAACCAGAATTAATGGTTAGATGTTTCAGTTTCATTATGTTATTAGCTATAACTGTTATTTCTTCTTTATTTGTGGTGGATGCATACCGATTAGATATGTCTATCATGTATATTCTTTTAAATATCATCGTTGCTTTAATTGCTTACTTATTGACGTTCCCATACTTAAACGGATTATGGAGCAAGAAAGGTAGTGTTGGTAAATACATTGCTCACTTGTTAGTGTTCGTCTTTGTTAATCTTTCTGTTATAGGTGCTTTTACAACATCTTATTTGATGTGCAAAGAATATCTATTCCAAGGCTTTGAATGGTTCATACCAGGATCAATTCTATTAACGCTTCTTTTATATGTTTTAATCGACTCTATTAAGTATAGAGGAGGCACATTTAAATTATATTTAAACACCTTTATTGGATTTAAAACGTCATTAGGGTCATTGATTGGCATTTCTGCTTTCACTGTTGCATTACAATCTGCTCAACAATTTATGGCGGTTAATATAGTAGTCACAATTATCTTGATTGTAGCTGCAGGATTTGTTACTTATTTAGCTTTTGTGTTACTCATTCCATTTAAAGACACTCGTGATATATTAGAATATATGTCTAGATACGATCGCGTTTCTACGAAACGTGGAGTAGTCAAAGATTTATTAGAGGAGCCTTATGAAATCTAGTGGAGTTAAATTAATTTCATCCAACAAGAAAGCCTCTTTTAACTATTTTTTAAGTGACTTCACAGAATGTGGAATTGAACTTAAGGGCACCGAAATTAAATCTTTACGTGCGAATGGCGCTACTATTAACGATAGTTATGTTGTTATCCGTAACGGTAACGCTGAGATTATTAATATGTATATTAAGCCATATGACCATGGTAACCTCTTCAATCACGACCCTCTTAGAAGCAGAAGACTGCTTCTTCATAAGAAAGAAATCTTATGGTTTGAGCAAAAGATCAAGCAAGGCGGATTTACAGTTGTTCCTACTAAAATTTATCTATCTAAAGGTAAGGCAAAAGTTGAAATTGCTTTAGGTAAAGGCAAGAAGCTTTACGATAAGCGTGAAACTATTAAAAAACGTGACCTTGATCGCGAATTAAGTAAAGGAGAATAGCAAATGAAGAAGTTTAAATTATTTAACCTATTATTTCTTCCTTTAATTTTTGCGTTTACTCCATTACTTTCTTTTAATAGTGGAGTTTATGAGTCTCAGGTTGTTGCTTTATCTGCAACTAGCGAAGTTAGTTTAGACGAGTTTTTAGAAACTTATCGAACAATTAGAGAAACTCAACACAGCGAGAGCCGTTCTATATGCAATACTACTAAAGCGGAGTATGATTCTATACTTGAAAAATTTAATGGTTTATCACAAGAAAACAAGAGAATTGCCAAGGAAACTAAGGACAATATTCAACCAGAATACACGATTGGACAAGTTATTAATGAACTCGTTAGAATCTTCTACGCTAACCCTGTAAATACATCATCTTCTAAACCAAAGTTAGACAAATCTACGACAATTATTATTGCGGTTGTAGTCTCCATCTTTGGAATGAGTGCGATCAGTGTTCTCTTTATCTTGAAGAAAGATGAAGTAATCAAATAAATTAACCTTCAATTTATTATTTATCTTAACAAAAACGATTAAGTGGATATATAATTTCCACTTTTTTGTTCCGAAAAATCTATAAATTCATGTTTACATAAATTTGTGATAGTGATAGAGTGATTACACTGAAAATTTCATAGTGAGGTTTGAGATGAGAGAAAAAGTTCTTTTGATTTGTTCCGAATGTCTAGCCAGAAACTATGTAACTACAGTAAACAAAGAAAAATCTAAAAAATTAGAACTTATGAAGTTTTGTAAGCATTGTGGCAAACAAACTCTTCATAAAGCTAGTAAGTAGTGGAGGTACTACTATGGGACTATTTAAATTTGCAAAAGGCGTTGTCAAAGAAGGCAAACGTGTACGTTGGCCAAAACGTGAAGTCTTATTCCCTTCAATCCTTGTCGTTATTATCATCGCTGGATTAACAGGATTACTTCTTTTTGGTGAAGATATTGCCGGTAAGAGATTAATTGATATCTTATCCGATGCATTTAGAGGTGCTTAATAGGAGGGAAATATGATGGTTGATAACAATAAAACAGCGTTTACCGATACAAATACTGATATCGGTGATGAAGTACAAGATAACCGTGAACAAAGATTAGGTGAAAAAGCGTGGTATGTTGTTTCTACATATTCCACCCACGAAAGAAAAGCAGCCTATAACTTACAAAAACGTGTTGAGTCAATGGGCTTAGATGATTTGATCTTCCGTATTGTCGTTGTCGAACAAGAAGTTCAAGTTATGAAAGATGGTATGCCAACAGGCAAAACCAGAATGAAAAACTTATATCCAGGTTATGTATTCGTTGAAATGATTATGACAGACTATGCTTGGTATATCGTTAGAAACACTCCAGGTGTTACCGGATTCGTTGGATCTGCTGGTAAAGGTACAAAACCATTCCCAGTTCCAAGAGAACAAATCGAACCAGTCCTTAAAAGAATGGGCATGGTTGATGATAGCATGTACGATAGATACTCCGAAGGAGACTATGTCAAAGTTATTCATGGTGCTCTTGAAGGTACCGAAGGTAGAATCCTTTCTATCAACAAGGATACCGGAGTTGTGGAAATCGAAACCATCTTCTTTGGTAAATCCACCAAAGTTGAAGTCGACTTCTCCGAAATCGAAAAAATCTAATTTAGACAAAAATAAATCCCATCCTATAGGATGGGTTTTATTATGCTTGTAAAATAGTAATTATTTTTTCTTTCCTTTACCGTTGATTGCTTCTCTAAAGGCGTAAATTTCTTTAGATGTACCAACAACGAAGACTGTGTCGTCTGGTAATAGAGAATCATTACCACCAGGAACGAAGGATTTAGATCCTCTTTTAATAAGAACAACGTTAACTCCGTAAACGTTTTTAGGATTCATTTCTTTTAAGGTAATTGGGAAGAATCCTGGATTAATGATAATTGAGACAACAGAATATTTTGGATCTAATTTATAGAAGTCTTGGAAGTCTTCATTACCAATACGGTTTGCTAAAGCAGCACCGGCAGCTTTTTGAGGAGTAATAACTTCAGTAGCACCGAGTTTCTTCATAATTGGGACATAGTAGTCGTCATCAACACGGACGATGATGTTTTTAACTCCTAACTCTCTAAGAATAACAGTGGTAAGAACACTAGCCTCTTGGTTATCACCAAAAGCAACAATAGCTGCATCAACATCACCAACTCCTAATTCTTTTAATGCTTTTTCATCAGTAGAGTCAGCAATAAAAGTGGTTGGTAAGTCGTTAGCGACTTCTTTAGCGATTTCTTCATTGTTATCAATCGCGATAACATCCATTCCGTTGTCGACTAATTCTTTAACAACAGAACGTCCGAATTGTCCTAAACCAATAATTGCAAATGATTTGTGTGCCATATAGATATCCTCCTATTAACCAATGATAACATCGGTTTCAACACGTTGATAATGAATGTTTTCTTCTCCATCCATTTTGACTTGGAATAATTGGAACAATGTAATTGGACCAAGTCTTCCGAAGAACATTAATAAAATTAATATAATCTTACTTCCCATTTGTAAGTCTGGAGTCATACCAGTTGATAATCCAACCGTGCCAAAGGCAGAGAAGATTTCAAAGAAAATATTTTCGGTTGTCGCGAGTGGCAAGTCTTTTTCAATTGATGAAATCGAAATGAAAGCGATAACTATTATAAATATAGATAAGAATACGAGCGAGGTAGCTTTCAAAATACTAGTTTTTGAGTATTCACGTTTGAAAGCATGAATGCTCTTTCCTTGTAAAAACCTTACAAGGCATAAGATAATAATGAAGATGGTGGTGGTTTTAATACCACCAGCAGTGGAAATTGGTGAACCACCAATAAACATGAATAAACAGCTGATTGTTTTACCTGCACTAGATAAACTATTTTGATCAAAAACAGCAAATCCAGCGGTTCTTAAAGTGACACTTTGGAACGCACAATCAAAGGCGTCAATCGTACCATTTATCATGTCGGTTAACATGAATGAAACGAAACCAGTTACTAATAAAATGCCAGTGGTCATTAAGACAATTCTCACGAAAGAACTCCATTGTCTTGGCTTCTTTCTTAAGATCACTAAATCGATAATTGTGATGAAAGAAATACCACCCATAACGATGAGTCCCATGATGTACCAGCACATGTAATAATAAGCCCATGTGTCCATGTTATTTATAATAGGATTACTGGCGTCACGTATAAGGGATAAATTACCAAAAATATCAAATCCAGCATTATTAAATGCTGATATTGATGTAAATAAAGATGCCCAAATAGCTTCTCCAGTGCTATATTCTTTGATCGATAAAAACGCTGGTAAACCGAGTAAAAATCCCAATGTTTCAAAGGTAATAACGATACCAATTACACGTTTAACAAACTTCGAAACTCCAGCGATTGTATTACTGTTCACCGCTTGAGATAAGAAGAGTCGATCTTTAAATTGAAGTTTCTTTTGGAAAAGAGAAACAATAAAAGTAAAAATTGTAATAAATCCAAGTCCGCCGATTTGAATCATCACTAAAATAACAGCTTGACCAAAGTAATTAAGCTCTCCTCCAATACCTGCTGGATAGGTGCATAAGCCTGTCACACAGGTCGCAGAAGTAGCAATAAATAAGGAATCAATGAATTGTCCCCATTGATTGTCTTTGTGGGCAAATGGGAATGTTAAAAGCATCGCTCCTAAGAAAATAACTCCAACAAAGGAGAGAATGACCATTAAATATGGTGATAACGATTTTTTTCTGGTTTTAGTGCTCATAACATCAAACCGCTTGTATTATAACCAATAGGAAATAAATTGCAAGTTTACCGCCCAGTGGGTCATATTCGCTTTGCCATTATTGACAATTTCCTAGATTTACTTTACTCTATAAATAGGTTTTGACCGCTTAGTTATCTAAGCTGGTCTTTTTTATTAAGTACACTAGGGCACAAAATAACCAGAAAATAATAATTACTTTGTTCATTAGTATTTCCTCCTATTCTATCCAATAGACATGCTTTGGCATTCATGTCTTTGAGTACAAGAAAAAGCGATAAAGACAACTCCCCAAAGTCACGTTTGCAAAGTGCGACCATTGGACGAGTCACAAAATTAGAGCAACCTCCATTTTTGCTCCTCATTATTTCAATAGGGAGAAAAGTGGTTTTTTTGTCTAAAAATTTTAAGAAAATTGTTTAATCAAAGATTAACTTTTCTCATTGAGCGAGGCAAAAAACCTAATTTTTAAAAAACTTAAAAATCTTATTGCGTTCGTACATATATATTTGATACGATATACAAGCATGTTGCCTTTACGCATACGAGAGAGCGTTAACGCACATGTAAGTTCTGTGGAAGAGTGGTGATTCACCCGTACCACAGCACGGACAAATCTAATAAATAGGAGGAAAGTCACGTGAGTAAAAAAATCGCGAAAGTCCTAAAGATGGAACTTCCTGGTGGCGATGCCAAACCAGGACCAAAACTCGCATCTGCCGGTATTAACATGGCGAAGTTCTGTACCGACTTCAACGCTAAGACAGCAGATCGTCGTGGGGAAATTGTCCCAGTCATCATTACGGCTTATGAAGACAAATCTTGTGATTTTGTCATCAAAACATCTCCAGTTGCTCCATTACTCTTGAAAGCTGCTGGAATTGCTAAGGGTTCACCTAATAGCAAAACCACAATCGTGGGTCACATCTCTAGAGCACAACTCAAAGAGATCGCAGAGTACAAACTACCAGATTTAAACGCTAATGACATTGAAGCGGCTATGAAAATCGTTGAAGGTAGTGCACGTAATATGGGAATCGTCGTTGACGACTAATTGAGGAAACTATGAAAAAAGGTAAGAAATATATTGTCGCTTTAGAAAAAGTGGACTCAAGCAAACTCTATAGTGTTGAAGAGGCTGTTGCTCTTGTAAAAGAAACATCAACCGTTAAATTCGACGCTACAGTCGATGTCTCATTCAAACTCAATGTCAATCCAAAACAAGCTGATCAACAAGTCAGAGGAACTCTCGTCCTTCCACATGGAAATGGTAAAACCAAGAAAGTGTTAGCCATTACTGACAAAACTGAAGAAGCTACTAACGCAGGAGCAGATCTCGTTGGTGGAGCAGAAATGATCGATAAAATCAACGGTGGTTGGTTCGACTTCGATGTCATCGTTGCTACTCCAAACATGATGCCATTATTAGGTAAAGTTGCTCGTGTCCTTGGTCCTAAAGGTTTAATGCCAAACCCAAAGACTGGAACAGTTAATCCTGATATCGCTCGTGCAGTCAAAGAAATCAAAGCCGGTAAAGTGGAATACCGTGTTGACAAAGAAGCTAATATGCATGTTTCTATTGCCAGAGTGAGCTTTGATAACAAAAAGATTGAAGACAACTTAAATGCCTTAGTTGACGCAGTATTAAAGGCCAGACCATCTTCAGTCAAAGGTACATACATTAAAAACGCTGTTATCCATACGACCATGGGTCCAGCTATCCACTTCACATTTAACGGTCGCTAAAAATTAGATTCTAATATACCCAAGACAGTAACGGACGTGGAGTCTTAATAATGTTACCGAGGTGAAGAAATAAACATTTTATTCTCACTGTATATTGGAGCCTCAAAAACACAAAACAAATTGAAAAGGAGGTCAAAACATGAATAAGGATGTCTTACAAGCGAAACAAGAAGTCGTCAAAGAGATCGTTACTAAAGCAAAGGCTTCTAGTGGTCTTGTTGTTGCTGAATATCGTGGACTTACCGTTGCTCAAATCCAAGACTTAAGACGTGCATTAGCAGCAGAACATGCTTCTATGAACGTTTACAAGAATTCTCTTGTTGAAAGAGCAAGTGATGAACTCGGTTACGCTGACTTAAAGCAAATTCTTGAAGGACCAAACGCTATCTTCTTCTCTGAAGATGTTAGTAGTGGTGCTAAAGTTCTTGCAAAATTCGCAAAAAGATATGGAGACTCTCTCAACATTAAGGGTGGTGTCTTCGAAGGACAATTCGCTGATAAAGCAAAAGTCTTAGAAGTTGCAAAACTCCCAAACAAAGAGGGCTTACTTGCCATGTTATTATCGTGCTTACAAGCACCAGTCCGTCAATTTGCCTGTACAGTTAAGGCTGTTGCGGATGCAAAATAATGCCAATTAAGGAGGAAAGAAAAATGGCAAAATTAACTAAAGAAGAAATCATTGCTGCATTAAAAGAAATGACCGTTTTAGAATTAAACGATCTCGTCAAAGCAGTTGAAGAAGAATTTGGTGTCACCGCTGCTGCACCAGTTGCAGTTGCTGCTGCTCCAGTGGAAGAAGAAGAAGCAAAGAAAGGACCAACAGAAGTTAGCTTATTCTTAAAGTCTGCTGGTGCTTCCAAAGTTCAAGTCATCAAGGCTGTCCAAGCAATCACAGGCTTAGGCTTAATGGATGCTAAGAAGTTAGTTGATAGCGCTCCAGTCGCCGTCAAAGAACACATCTCCCCAGTCGAAGCTGAAGAACACAAGAAAGCTCTCGAAGCCGCTGGTGCAGAAGTCGAAGTTAAGTAAGTTCCAAATTTCATTTTTAGGGGGTAATTTCGCCTAATGAGTCACTATTTTCAAGACGATCCTAATCTTGTTTCAAACATCAAAGAGATCACCTTTGAAATTAATGGCATCACTATGAAATTACTCACTGATAATGGTGTATTTTCTAAGAATAATGTCGATGAGGGTAGTTATGCCTTTCTAAAGGTC
>JBGVBY010000009.1:0-32807 GCA_045226015.1 Bacilli bacterium
AAAGGAGAAAACAAATATGAACAAATTATTTACAAAGATTGCTACAGCTTTCGTTGGAATGGCTATGGCAATCGGAGTAGGTGTTGCTGTTGGAAGCGGAAACAAGAATAAAAGTTCTTTAAATGCTGAAACTACATCAATTACATATACACTAAACGGTAACTGGACTTCATCAGCTGGAAACTGGTCAAAGGTTGCTGGCAGTAACTTAAGCTCGACTTTAGCTAGTGGAAAATACGGGTTGAATAGTGGATCTTCTACTGCTGTTTCCCCTGTAAGCTATACTTCGATAAGTGAAATAGTTTTTACAGGTAGTAAATCAGGATCTGGTGGTGGAACAGTTGAATTTTTATATTGTGCTACTTCGAGCGGAACATATACTTCGCTTGGATCAAAAAATATAGCAAATTCATTAACTTGGACTATATCTACGCCAGTAACAGGCTATCTTAAATGCGTATTTACTAGAACAGCAGGCAATATTTATATTGCAAGTATGAAAGTAACATATGATTCTGGTGGTGGCGGAGGTGGCGGTGACACTCCAACAGGCGAAACCGTAAAAGGATCTACAACGATTACTTTAGGAAGCGGATCAGGACAATGGGGTGCTGGAACAAGCGCTACTTCATCTCTCGATGATTGCGGTCAAATGTGGACTGTCTCATATGCACCTAGTGGTAGATATACTCATGCTGACGGAAATGTCCAGTTTGGTTCAAGCTCATATGCTTTAACTAGTTTATCATTCCAAACCAGTGCTTTTACCAAAGCAATGAATTTGACTGCGTTTTCTGTTAAATATGGTGGATCCGGAAATGGTGCTGCTAGTACGGCAACGCTCAAGGTTGGATCAACTACCTTAAAAACTGGTACTGGCATTAGTGGTCCGTCAACCGAAACATTAAGTTGGACAGGAAGCCAATCTGTTGCATCGGGCGGAACTTTGGATATTTCATTTAGTAATTTTGCAAAAGGAACAAAAGTATACACAATTTCATATACTCTAGCCGATCCTAAAACTCTTTCGAGTATTACTGTTTCGGGATACACAACATCCTTCACAGTTGGTGATTCATTTTCGTTCGGTGGTACAGTTACTGCTAATTATAGTGATAGTACATCCGCAAATGTAACATCATCTGCAACTTTTAGTGGATACAATATGTCTGTTGCTGGCAATTATACCGTTACTGCCAGTTATACTGAGGGTAGCGTTACGAAAACGGCAACTTATGGCATTACAGTTAATTCGGTTGCGACGCCTTCTATTTCGTTAAGCGGAAGCTCTTTTAGTGGATATACAGGACAAGCGTTCTCGGTGACTGCTACATACGCCAATTTAACAAACGCTTTTGCGTGGAATACTTCGGGTGCTGGAACAACGACTGAGACTATCACTTCAACTGGAACCACAACCGATGGAACTTCAACATATTCTGGTACTTTAACCGGCGCCGGAACAAAAACATTAACCGCTACTGGCGGCGGAGTTTCAACTTCACCAACATTTACTATTACAATTACAAAAACAGCGTTTACAACTTCTCCATCTGCTACAACATCTGTTGCTGAAGGAAAAACAACTACGCTTACTGCAGCATTGAATAGTGGTGGAACAATTAATTGGCTATCTGATGATACTGATGTTGCAACTGTTACAGCTACAGGCACATCTGTCACAGTAACAGGTGTTGAGGCAGGAACAACAACTATTACAGCAAGATCGGCTGACGATACTAGCGTTTATGCTGAATGTGAGGTTACTGTTACTCCAGGTCCAAGCGAAATAGAAATCACTTATTCTTCTTATTCTGCAAACCTTCCTGCTTCTGGATACGCGGAAGCAGATTGGGCAGCAAATGGAATCACTGGCAATATTTATTCGATTAAGAACACAAATAGCTATATACAATTCCAAGCAAATACATCATATATATACAATACATTGGCGGTGTCTGGTTATATTACTAGCATTACTATCACAAAAGCTAGTGGTAGTTATTCACAATTAACAGCTTTCGTAGCTGATAGTGACGGTGGATCTATTACAGAGAAACCTGCTGATGGTGGCGTAAACAATAATTCTAACTGGACATGGTCTTTTGATGCAGATGATCATTATTGTTATTTCAGAATTGATTCTACATCTAGCGGAGCAAAATATTTCTCGGATATTACAATTGGTTACCAAAAGGTTCAAACAGTTGATCCAACAGGCATTACTTTAGATAATGATTCTGCCATCAGTATGGATACTTACAGTTATGGTAGAAGAAGATTGACTGCCACCGTTCAACCATTTAATAATAACGATCCATCTGTTACTTGGGGTACATCCAATTCTTCTGTTGTTACAGTCGAAGATGGTGTATTAACTGCAGTTGGCGTTGGATCAACTACAGTTTATGCTACAACAGGTAACTTTGTTAGTGATGTTGAGACTCCTGACTTAAAAGTAAGCGTTAACGTTACTGTTACACAAGCCTTATATGAGAAGGCAACTTTTGTTCCAACAAGTACGTCAACAGTAACTCAATCTGATGATTATTTAGCCGGAGGATCTGTTACATTATCATCTTCTGGGTCATACAACGACGATAAAAAAGCTCTTCAAATTGCATCTGGAAAAAGTGCATCATTCACGATTAGTGGATATGAAGGCATGAAAATCACAGGTATCGATTTAGTTATGAGCTCAAATGGTAACGCTGGTTCAGGTTCTATGATTGTTACAGCTGGTGATACAGATATATATGAAATTGAAACCGCAACCTTCGAAGATGCGACATGGAATGGTGCTTATGATGCATTACCTTGCGATCTTTACAAAGATTCCACCGATTATGTTGTTGATGATGGTGAAACTATTGTGTTCTCGTTCTCTGCGACCGTTAATAGTCTTTATATCCATAGCGTTTCTATTAGATATTTAGATTATTCACTTGAAAAATGGTGCGAAGAATTCCTTGATCAAATTACTTGTGATGGGTCAAGCGCTATTACAGACGATAGCAAATGGGATGATTTAGGACTTGAATTCTTAGAACTAGATGAGAGTTTGAGAAATATCGCAGCTACAGCTACAGCAAATAAAGATAGCAGTAATGTTATCGAACAAGCTATGGCTCGTTACGATTTAATTATCCGTAAGTATGGAACTTCTGCTCATGATGAGTTTATTGGAAGATTTGGTGTTGGAAAGATTAATGGACCTCTTAATTCATCATTACTTCTTTTAAATAGTGTTATGGGAGATTCTAATACAACTGCGATTATTGTGATTATCTCAACAATCTCAGTACTTGCTGTTGGAGGATATTTCTTCCTTCGCAAAAAGAAAGAACAATAATTAACTAAATAGTTATTATATTTCTAAAAGATAGGAATCCCTGGAAAATGACCAAGAAAGGGATTCCTTTTCCTTATCCTTATAATAACTATTTATATGTGTATGTGCTTTTCTATTGAAAAAGATATAATAACAATAAGTAGGTACATTTATGGCGGTTAAAGACGAATGGAAAGAAGCTGGTAAAGATATTGGACAAGCTTTTAAAAACTTTGGTAAAACCATGGGTAAAACCACTGGGATTAAGGATGATAATCCAGAGAAACCTTTAAAAGAAGACTGGAAAGAAGTTGGAAAAGGTTTTGGTAAAGCTGGTAAATCTATTGGAAAAGCTTCTAAAGCTACTGTCAAAAAAGTAGTGGACTAATAATATGAATATTAATGGTTATGAAGAATATCTAAACGAACCTAATACGATTTGTGAAGGTGCGAGAGTGTTCACAAAGTATTTTTATTTTGATACGAATAATGAATATAAAAATAGATTAGTGAGAGTCTATATTCCTTCTAACTATGATTTTAATAATCCAAATAGACGATTTAAGACACTTTATATGTTAGACGGGAAGAATCTCTTTGATGACTATACTTCGTTTGTTGGAGAGTGGGGAATTGATGAATCAATTGAGACTCTTATAAGAAACGGTAACGAAGGATATATAGTTATTGGAATAGACGCGCCTAATACGGATATAGATCGTTCTTTAGAGATGTCCCCTGACGGACTTAAAAGAAATAAGAAATACCCATATTACGGATTAGATGCCTATGCCTCTAAATTAGGAGATTTTATCTTTAAAGTAGTGAAGCCTGATATTGATAAAACGTTTTTCACTAAAAAAGAAAAAGAATATACAGGTGTAGGTGGTTCTTCTATGGGAGGCATAATGGCGTTCTACCTTGGGCTTAACTATAAAGACAATATAAAATATTGTTTAAACTTCTCTCCTGCCTTTTTCTTATTTGATTGGAAAGATTTTAAGAAATATGTTGATGAAAGATTTTCTAAGGATTTACCAAATATGTATTTCTATATTGGAGGAAAAGGGTTTGAAAAGGTGTTTATAGAAACAACTTTAAGAACATATAACTATTTTCTTGATAGAGGATATTCTCATCGAAGAGTGATGTTACTCTTTGATTCTAATAAAGAACATAATGAAAGTGCATGGAGAGAATATTTCCCGATCGCCTTAACGAGTATTGATAATTAGAGAAACGAAAATTGTTTCTCTTTTATAAACTTTCTTTTATATTTATAACAGTGTGAAATTATGATTAGAGTAATTGAATGTAATAATAGGAAGTTAATGAAGAAATTCGTAACTTTTCCTTTGAAACTATATAAAGACTGCAAATACTATGTTCCTTCTATATATGGAGATGAGATGAATATCACAAATCCTAAAAAGAACTTATCTTATGGCTCTAATGAGATTAAGTGTTTTATCGCTCTTAATGAGAAAGATGAAGTAGTGGGAAGAATCGCCGGTATCATTAACCATCATTCAAACGAAATCAATAAAGAGAAAAACATCCGTTTCTCTCGTATTGATATGATTGATGATATTGAAGTTAGTAAAGCGTTACTTAACAAAGTTAAAGAATACGGTAAGAGTAAAGGGCTAGATGTCATTCAAGGTCCATGGGGATTTGATGACGCAGATAGAGAAGGAATGCTCACTAGTGGATATAACGAGTTTTCATCTTACGCGACTGCTTATTCTTATCCGTATTATGTTAAACATATGGAAGCTTTAGGCTATACAAAAGAAAGTGAATGGCTTGAATATCGAGTGGACGCTTCTAAAATCGATCCTCGTTTTGCGAAAGCAAGCGAAATGCTTCTTAAACGCGGATATCGCGATTTATGTGAGACCATGAAACCAAACAAGATTATTAAGACATACGCGGATAAGTTCTTTGATTGCTATAACAAAGCATACGCAGAACTCGATAACTTTGTGCCTGTAGATGAAAAACAAAAGAAAGCAATGATTGAAACCTTTGCAGTTTTAATTAACGGTAGATACTTCTCGGTTGTTGTTAATGATAAAGATGATGTTGTCGCCTTTGCGGTTGGTATTCCTTATATTGGAGACGCATTAAGAAAAGCGAAAGGACATCTATTAAAAGCGGTACCAGGAATTCTTAAAGTTAAAAGAAAACCAAGAAAGATTGAACTTGTCTTAATTGGAGTTGATCCAGAATATCGTAACACAGGGGTCCATGCGATCTGTCTTAATCGCTTTGCGAAACACTATATAGAAGACAAACTTAATGATATGTTCTTTGATCCTACTCTTACCACGAATGCGAAGATGCTTAATTCCTTTTCTGGAGTTAACCGCACTCTTAGATGCACAAGACAAACATATCGACAAAAGATTGATTAAAGGTAATAGAAGCATAGACATGTTGTTTATGCTTTTTTATTTAAGTAGTATGATAAATGTATTATGAGTGGAAACGCGATATTTAATGCGACTGTATGTATCATTGGCATTGCTATTATTTTGATTCATGTCGTGAATACGATTTTTAAAAAGAACAAAAGAGTAGACGAGATGCGTCTATTAATCTTTTTACTTTTTACAATCATTCACTTCGCTACTTATCTAACATTTACTTTAGTAAAAGTTAACTACACGAGTGATACATATATCATTAGTTTTTACACGGTGTTCTATATTTTTAACAACATCGAAGTATTATTACTTTTCTTATATGTTCTTTCTTATTTGAATTATATTGGTTCATTACGAAAAACCGTGTTTATAGTTAATGCGTTCTTATTCTTAACGTTCTTTATTTTAGATATCGTCAATATCTTTACTGGTATCTTCTTCACTTCAGTGAATGGAGAATATCAAAGAAGTAAATTAATGATTCTTTCTCAGGGATATCAATTTATTATTTTTGCAGTTATCTTCTTAGCGACCTTACTTAGTAAGAAACTCGTATTAAGAGAAAAGATTGCCTTTGGTTTATATTGTTTGCTCCCTTTAGTAGCAATCATCCTTCAAAACTTCTTTAAAGGATATGCGATTGCGTATTTATCAATCGTTATTTCTATTGAAATACTTTTCTTCTTTATTAATGTTCGTAAAAACATCATTATTGCAGAAGAGCAACAAAAGAATAAAGAAGCTCAGATTAAGATTATGATGAGTCAAATTCAACCTCACTTTATCTATAATTCTTTATCTTCTATTTCTACTTTGATAACTATTGATCCAAATAAGGCTCAAGAAGCATTAGATAGCTTCACTGAATATCTTAGACATAACTTATCTTCTTTAACTGAAACTAGACTCATTCCTTTTGAAGATGAACTCAAACATATTGAGACTTATGTATCTTTAGAAAAAGTACGTTTCAATGAACGTATCAATATCATTTATGATATTCAAGTTAGAGATTTTTATGTTCCACCTCTAAGTTTACAACCTATCGTGGAGAACGCAATTAAGCATGGCGTTCTTAAAAAGATTGAAGGCGGTACATTAAAAATAAACACGAAAGAAAGTAAAGAAGCATATATCGTGGAAATCATTGATGATGGAGTGGGATTTGATATCACAAATATTGATTTCACTAAAAACGAACATATCGGTTTAAATAACATTAAACAAAGACTTAAAACGATGTGTAATGCATCTATCGACATTTTTAGCGAAGTAAATAAAGGAACGAAAGTAACAGTTACTTTTTATAAATAGAATATGAAAATCTTATTAGTAGACGATGAAGAATTACAATTAATGCGACTAGAGAAAGCGACTAAAAGTGTGCTCCTTAATGGCGAGTTTTTCGCGTACACAAATCCTAAGAAGGCTTTTGAAGAAAACGAGAATAATGATATTGATATCGCCTTCTTAGATATTGAAATGCCAGAAATCAATGGCATTCAACTTGCTAAAAAGTTAAAGAAAGCTAATTCTAATATCAAAATCATCTTTGTGACAGCCTTTAATGAATACGCCTTAGAAGCTTATAAAGTTCACGCTTCTGGATACGTCTCTAAACCAGTCAATGAAGAAAAGATTAAAGAAGAGATAGATGAGTTAGAAAAAGTGGTGGTTCTTAAACCTTCTAAAAAGCTACAAGTTAAATGCTTTGGTAACTTTGAAATCTTCTATAAAGGTGAACCACTAAAATTTTCTTATCAAAAATCGAAAGAAGTTTTCGCTTATTTAATTGACCGCGAAGGAGCGTCTATAAATATCAACGAACTTAACGCGGTTCTTTGGGAAGAAGACCATAAATCATATTTAAGAAATTTAATCGCTGATATCCAGCAAACTTTAAAATCAATTGATTGCAGCGATGTTTTTATTAAGAAACATAACGGCTGTTCAATTGATGTTAGTAAAGTTGATTGTGACGCTTACGAATATAAAAAAGATAACCCAGATGCGGTTAGACTATATCGCGGAGAGTACATGATTCAATACCCTTGGGCGATATTTAACGAAGACTAATTTATATATTTTTATATATTGTGGCACTTTTGTGGCACTTCATACTTTAGTATATTTCCGTATCACTTTTTTATGTGACAAATGTGTTTATTCATGGAGGGGAAAGTTTTATGAAAAAACCATTTATGAGAAATATTGCTTTAGGAGCGGCGTGTCTATTAGGAATTGGCGCTCTTGTTGGAGTAGTTCACTCGGTTGTTAAGGACAATAACAACGTTGTTGCTGCAAGCGCTAAAAACGACGACTTTGATGGTAACGAAATCCATTTCTGGACCGTTAACCACACTAGTGGAAGTAGTAGCGGCATTTGGCAGTGGTCTGGCTCATTTAAAAAGGGCTATGAAAACTCCAAGATTCAAGTTAACGCGAATAGTTCATTTACCTTCACGCTTAAAGAATCAAATATTAATGCCTATTACGTTGTTTCCTATAAATTTAGGATTTATGTTGGTGCAAACATGAAAGTTGAAGTGAAGCGTGGTAGTACATCACTCTTCTCTAAAACTGCTACTTCAAGCCATGAAATGATAGATAAATCAAGTAGCTTTAATTCTTTAGCAGGATCTGGTGACTTTACATTTACAATCACTAACAATAACAGTTCTCTTTCTGAAGAAATCTACTTTGATTCTGTTAACTTAAAAGTATATGCTTCACAAGAATATGCGGCTACTATTGCTGCAGGTACTGGTGTAAGTAGCGTTTATCTTTCTACTAGTTCAAGCGCCACAAGTGGAAGCTCAAGTGGAACAAAGTTTGAAAACGGAAAAACTGTTTATGGATTCGCCGTTTTAAAAGATGGATATAACCCTGCTTCTGGTTGGACTAAAGTCAGTGGAAACAAATACCGTGTTGGATCAAGATACATCGACGGCAGTTCTGTTGATTTTGGAACACAATCCACAACTAGTAAAATCACTTATTCTATTTCTTATAACTTAAATGGCGGTTCTGTTAGTGGCACTAACCCAACAAGTTATAATGTTGAAACCGCTTCATTTACATTAACGAATCCAACTAAGACCGGTTATTCGTTTACTGGTTGGAGTGGAACTGGTATTTCTGGTACCTCTACCTCAGTTACAGTTAGTAAAGGTTCTATTGGTGATAGAAGTTACACCGCTAACTGGAATGCTAATAAATACACAGTTGCATATAACAAAAATCAACCAAGTAATGCGTCCTCTAATGTAAGTGGTATGCCTTCTAACGCAACTTGGACATACGATGCTGATGGCACTTTAGGTGCAGCCCCATCTTTAACTGGTTGGACATTTGGTGGATGGTATAAAGAAGCCTCATGTACCAACAAAGTTGGTAATGGTGGACAAAAACTCACTAAACCAAACTTAACTGCTACTAATAATGCGACCGTTAACCTTTATGCGAAATGGACCGCTAATACATACACAGTTACTTATAACGGAAATAAACCTGCTGGAGCTCCTAGTGGTGCCGAAGTTACTAACTTACCAGCTGACGCAACTTGGACATATGATAACATAAGCGCATACACTTTAGGTGCAGCCCCAACTTTTGTTGATGGATATACATTCATGGGCTGGTATAAAGAAGCTAGCTGCTCTACTAAAGTTGGTGATGCTGGTGAATCATTAACCAAACCAAACTTAACTACAGTTGATAATGCAACTGTTACTTTATATGCGAAATGGGTCTTTGATGAAAACGTCCAAGCTGTTGTTGATAAAATCAACGATATCGGTGATGTTGATTACCCAGATAGTAAGCAAGACATTATCGACGCTGAAGATGCATATAATGGCTTAAGTGATAATTATAAAGCTGTTATTGACTCTGAAGGCTATAAGGCTATTTTAGATGATGCAAGAAGCGAATATGAAGATCAACGTAGTGATGCTAGACAAGAAGTCATTGATGCGATTGAGGCAATCGGAGAAGTTTCTTATCCAGATAGTAAAGAAGACATTCTTGACGCCGAAGCATTATATGCCGCTTTAGATGATGATGATAAGAATGTTGAATTCATTCCAAATCAACAAACTATGTTTGATGATAGAAGCGCTTATGAAGGCCTTCGTGAAGATGCTAGACAAGAAGTCATTACAGCGATTGAGGCAATCGGAGATATTTCTTATCCAGGTAGTAAAGAAGCTCTTGTTCACGCTGAAGAATTATATGATGCATTAGATGATGATGATAAGAACTCTACATTCATCACAAACCAAGCTGTTAAAGAAGCCGCTAGAGACGCTTATAACGGTCAAAGAGTAGACGCTGTTAATGCAGTCATCGCGGAAATTAATAAAATTAATCAACCATTTGATGAAAATCGTGAAACCCAAATTAATTCTGCTGACACAATGTTCAACGCTTTAGACGAAGATGAACAAAATAGTACTTGGGTTACTAACTTAGCAAGATTACAAGACGCTCATAAAGCAGACGAAGTCGCTGATATGTTTGAAGCTTTAGGTCCTGCTAGTGACACTGACGAATTTAGAAATAAAGTAGAAGCCGCTAGAGACGCTTATATTGCTTTAACCGATAATCAAGAAGCATTTATCTCTTCTGATTTACTTAATTTATTAGAAGAAAGAGAAGCTGCGATTATAGTTATGGACACAATCAATGCAATTGGTGATCCACACTGGACAAGTGAATCCAAAGCATTAATTGACGCTGCTAATAATGCTTATAATCAATATATTGATAATGGTTATCCACATGCATTAATTGCAAATTATCAAACTCTTGTGGACGCCAATACTGATTATAATAACGTTCAATCATTTGTTGACAAAGTCAACAATATTGCACCAGTTGAATACACTGAAGCTTGTAAAGAATTAATCGATTTAGCTCGTGATTACTTTGAAGATGGATTAGACACCGATCAACAAGGTATTGTTCACGAAGACGCTCAAAACTACTACCAATTATTAGTGGATTATGAAAAAGCGTATGAAGCGATGAGATTAATCGATGCGATTGGAGATATGGAAAATGATCCAGAATGTGGAGAAAGAATCGAAGCTGCTAGAGATTATTTAGATAGCCTTGATCCAAATACTCAACTTCCACTTGTTGACACTGATTTAATCAAAGTCTTAGAAGATGATGAAGCTGCTTGGGAAGTTATTATTACAATCAACGACTTATTCCCAATGGAATATGGACAAGCTCAAGTTGATGCAATTAATGAAGCTAGAAGCGATTACAATGCTTTAAGTGAAGATCAACAAGACCTCGTTGTTAATTATGATATGCTTCAAAAAGCGGAAACTGATTACGCTGCTGTAGAAGCTGTTGTTACTTTAATCAACAACATCGGAGATATTAGATTCAATGAAGAAAGCGATAATAAGATTGTTGAAGCTAGAACTGCTTATGAAAATTTAGAAGACGATCAAAAAGCGTTCTTCCCAGAAGATGTTCTTCAAAGTCTTGAAGACTATGAAAAAGCGTGGGAAGCATTAGAAAGATTTTACGCTATTGGAGAAGTTACTAATGACACTGAAAGTGCAGATAGAATTCAAAGTGCTAGAGATTTCTATGATTCTTTAACTGACGAACAAAAAGAATTAATCGACGTTAAAGATTTCTCAGTCTTATCAAGTGCCGAAGATAGATATGCAGAAATTAAGAAAGAAAATCAAACCTTAGTAATTAGCTTACTCGTAGTGGTTTCCTTAGTGCTTCTTGGTGGTTTATTCTTCTTATTCCTTCTCTTAAAGAGAAAGAAAGATAAAGATGATGAAGATAAAGGCAATAAGAAAGGTACAGTTAAGGCTATGTCAGTTTCTGGACTCGTCTTATTAAGCAACTTCTTTGGCACTCCATTCATTATCCTTTATGTCATCGCTGGAATTGCCGCTCTTATTTGGATCGCTAACTTAGTGATAACGGTTCGTAGAAAGATTAATAAGAAAAACGAAAAAGTTCTTAGTAGTAATGAGGAAGAAGAAGTTGAAACTGTGACCGATGAAAAAGGTAATGTCTTCCAAATTAGATATGTGAAGTCATTTACCGCGAAACTCATCCAATCACCAAAAGAAACTAAAAAATATTACGAAGAACTTAAAAATGAAGTTCTCTCATATAAAAAGACCAACTCTCGTATTAGTTGGCATTATGATGCGATTAATGCAGGTAGAGACTATGTCTTAAAGTTTGCAGTCAGAGGAAAAACACTTTGTGTTTATCTCCCATTAGACGCCGATAAACTTGAAGAAAAATATAAAGTCGAAAAAGTCGAAAGCAAGAAGTTTGAAGACACTCCATGCTTATACCGTATTAAAAACGATAGAAGACTTGGCTATGCAAAAGATTTAATCGCTATGGTAGCCGCTAAGCTTGGTTTAGAAAAAGGTGAAGAACAACACGAAGTGTACTCTAACCTTCCATATGAAGAAAATAAACCACTCGTGGCAAAAGGCTTAATAAAAGAACAAAAAGTTCAAATCAATAAACCAGCTGAGTCTCAAATTGTTGAAAGCAAAGTCAACGCTGATGGAGATGAAATTGTAGTTGAAAGAGATAGTAGTGGTAATCTCGTTGAGATTAGATTCATTAAATCTTTCACTGCTAAACTTTCTCAAGCAGAAGATGTCACTAAAAACTATTACAACATTTTAAAGAATTATGTTCTTTCCTATAAAGACACCCATTCCCGTGTTAGCTGGCATTATGACGCGTTTAATATTGGTAGAGACTACATCTTAAAGTTCGCTATTAGAGGTAAAACATTATGTGTGTTCTATGCTTTAGATGCTTCTAAACTTGATGATAAATATAAAGTAGAAACCGCTAAAGGCAAGAAATATGAAGATGTTCCATGTTTATATCGTATTAAAAACGATCGTAGATGCGAATATGCGAAAGAATTAATCGACTTATTAATGAAGAAACTCAAAGTCGAAAAAGGTAAGGAACTTAATGATGATTATCGCATTCCTTACCAAGACACTAAGAAGTTACTCGCTAAAGGTTTGATTAAAGAAGTCAAAACCAAGATTAAGGGTAACGAAGAAGCTCTTACAGCGCATGAACACTTTGACTCCATTTCCGTAAGTAGAGCGGACGAAACAATGTCTGATGAAGCTGCAGAACACGCGATTGAAATGGATACAGTCCATCATCATCAATCAGGTTCTAAAGAGGTTATTAACATTGACACTCTTTCTCAAAACTTTAATGACGGAGATATAGTGGACTTAGAAGCTCTTAAAAAGAAGAAACTTGTTTCTTCTAAATGTGGATATGTCAAAGTATTAGCAAGAGGTACTCTTGATAAGAGACTCATTGTTGATTTAGATGACTATTCTATTCAAGCTGTTAAAATGATCGTCTTAATGGATGGTCATGCGAAAAAGATTAAATAATATAATCTCAATATTTAATTAGACTAAGGTTAATTTCCTTAGTCTTTTTATTTTTAGTTGCTATAATAAAAGCGTGCACATTATCAAAGTAATATTTGTTAATACAAATAGTTTGTCTATGAAAGAACTTTTAGGGTCTTCTTTTTTGAGTAATGAAAATATTAACGATATTAAGCGATTCAAAATGGAAGAGAATCAAAAAGAAAAAGCGTGTTCTTATATTCTAAAAAACAAATATATCAAAGAGTATCACGTTAATGAAAACGGTAAACCAATAAGTAATGATATCTATTTCAATGTCAGCCACTCTAAAGGAGCGGTAGTGTTCACTAAAGACACCTTACCGATAGGAATTGATATTGAAAAGATTAGAGAATATCATAACGATTTATCAGATTATATTTCTTCTAAAGAAGAAAAAGATTATACTAAAGACAGTATTACTTTTTACGAAGTGTGGACTAATAAAGAGTCGCTCACTAAATGTATTGGAACTGGTATAAAAGAGAAAATCAAAGATATCCCTTCTTTACCTATTAACGGAAAGAAGACTTATAAAGAAAAAGCTTACTTTAGTAATACAGTTAAATATAAGGACTACATTATCTCTATAACTAGAGAAAGCGAGACACCATTTGAAATAGAAATAACGGAGGAACAGTTATGAACAAACGTTACCCATTATCTAAAAGTGAAGAAGGAATTTATATTTCTTCATTAAATTCCGGAGATGCTTATAACCTTGCTCACGTAGTGAACTTAGGAAAAGATGTTTCTTTAGATAAAGTTAAAGGAGCTTTAAAGAAAGTTTTTGAGGCGCATCCATATTTATTTACTGTTCTTTCAATTGATGAAAATGGCAATATTGTTAAATCTATTTCTCCTTCTGAAGTTGAAGTTAAGTTAGAAGAAGTCAAAGAATTAAAGATTGATTCTAAACCATATGAATTACTTGACTCACCTTTATATAGATTCAAACTCTACAAAGTTAATGATGAATATGTTTTCTATTTTGATTTCCATCATATCATTATGGACGGTAGTTCTATCCATATCTTTATTAATGATTTCTTTAACGCTCTTGAAAATAAAGAACTCGTAAAAGAGAAAGTTGATGCGAATGAATATTCATTAAAAGAAAAAGAGTCTCTAGGCTCTAAAGAATATGAAGCCTCTAAAGAGTATTATGAAAAACTTGTTGGTGGAGTGGAGACTGATTCTACCCCTGTAGAAGATAAAGCGGACAAAGAAGTGAGCTACGGAAATATCCGTATTCCTTTAGATATTACTGATGAAGAAGTTAAGAGTTTAACAAAGAAACTTAAAGTCAAAACATCTTCCTTCTTCTTGAGTGCATTCTCCTTTTTACTCAGTAAGATCAATATGGAAAACGAATCTCTTTTCCTCACCGTTCATAATGGAAGAGATGAATCTACTTCTCATAGCGTCGGTTCTTACGTAAAGACATATCCACTTTATTTGTCTTATTCAGACGAAGATAAAGTTAGTGACTATTTGTTAAAAACAAACGAGCAAGTTATTAATAATGTTAAAAATAACGTTTATCCATTCGCGGACATGAATAAAGACTTAGGAGTAAGCGCGGATGTACTTTTTGCTTATCAAGGTGATTATTTCTATTCTGGCGAATATAAAAATAAACTCGTAGAGGTTACTCCTTTACTTAGAAAAGACGGAAAAGAAAAACTCAGTGTCGAAGTTCATCGTCTTAACGGTAAGTTCTTAATCTGGATGGAATATCGTAGCGACCTTTATCTAGAGTCTACGATTAAACATTTAATTAAAGAGTACAACATTGTCATGAAAGAGTTCTTGAAGAAAGAACGTCTTATTGATGTTGATTTATTAGATGAAAAAGAAACAAAGTTACTCGATTCATTTAATAATACGAACTTCCCTTATATTGAAGATAATAGGACCATCCTTGATGATTTCTTAGAAGTGGTGAAGAAGCACCCTAACGAAGTAGCGGTTGTCTTTAAAGATAAGAAGTTTACATATAAAGAAGTTGATGAAATATCGACAAGGATTGCTAATGAGTTAATTAAACTCGGCGCAAAAAAAGAGAAAGTCGTTTCTATTTTAGTTAAGAAATCTGAATACATCGTTTTAGCGAGCTTAGGTGTTATTAAATCAGGTGCAGCATATCAACCACTTGATCCAACTTATCCAAAAGATCGTTTATCTTTCATGGTTAAAGATTCAAGTGCAATTATTTTAATTCGAGATCGTGAACTTAACGATTTAGTGGAAGACTTTAACGGAAAAGAAATATTCACTGATGAATTATTGTCCTTTAAGGATAATAGTGAAATTAAAACTAAACCATCTCCTGAAGATTTATTCATTATGCTATATACTTCAGGATCTACTGGAGTGCCTAAAGGAGTCATGCTTGAGCATGGTAATATCTTTAGTTTTTGTAGATACTACCGTAATGAATTTGGTTTAGGAGTAGGATGTAAAAACGCTGCATATGCTTCTTATGGCTTTGATGCGGATATGATGGACTTATATCCTTCTTTAACTAGTGGAGCCACTGTTTATATCATTCCTGACGAAATGAGACTTAATCTCGTGGAATTAGGCGAATATTATAGCCAAAACGGTATTACTCACGCTTTTATGACTACCCAAGTTGGTAGACAATTTATCAGTGAGATTAAAGTTAAATCTCTTCAATACTTCATGGTGGGTGGAGAAAAGCTTGTTCCTATGGATCCACCTAAAGGTGTTAAATTTTATAACTTATATGGACCTACTGAAGGAACGGTGTTTTGCTCTAGTAAACTTGTTGATAAATATTATCACCGCATCCCAATTGGAAAATGTTTAACTGACTATAAGATTTATGTCTTAGATAAAAATAAGAAGAGACTTCCTATTCTCACTAGTGGAGAACTATATATTTCTGGTCCTCAAGTCGCTAGAGGTTATTTAAATAGAGAAAAAGAGAATAACGAAGCTTTCTTGAAGAATAGCTTCACTAAGGAAGAGAAGTTTGAAAGATTATATAAGACCGGTGATATTGTTCGTTTACTTGAAGATGGAACGATTGATTTTATTGGAAGAAAAGACGGACAAGTCAAAATTAGAGGTTTTAGAGTGGAACTCTCTGAAGTTGAAAAAGTCATTAGAGATTATCCAAATATTAAAGATGCGACTGTTAAAGATTTCACTGACCCAAGTGGGGTGAAATATATCGTTGCTTATGTCGTTAGTGATTCTTCAATTAATGTTGAAGATCTTAATAACTTCATTTTAGAGAGAAAACCACCTTATATGGTGCCTGCTTATACGATGCAGATTGATAAGATTCCTCTAAACCAAAACCAAAAAGTAAATAAAAGAGCGCTTCCTGTTCCTGACATTAAAGTCGAAGAGAAGGTTGCTCCAAGAAATAAAGATGAACAAGATATCTTTGATATCTTAAAAGATGTATTAGGACATGATCAGTTCGGAGTTACTAATGATATCTTTGAAGTGGGTTTAACTTCTGTATCTTCAATTAGATTCACTATCCTTTTATCAAAGAAATATGGTAAGTCAGTTGATAGTAGTGATCTTAAAGCGCATTCATCTATCTCCTCTTTAGCGAGCTTCTTACTTAATAAAGAAGAAGATAAGACTTATGAAGAACAAGATGAATACCCATTAACCAAAACTCAAGAAGGTATATTTGTTGAATGTGTTTCTAAGGCTAATTCCACAAACTACAACATTCCTTACTTATTCAAACTCGATAAGAAGATGGACCTTAATAAACTTAAGGAATCTGTTATTAAGACAATTGATAATCACCCATATTTAAAATCAACCTTACATATGCTTGATAGTGGTGATGTTGTCTTAAGAAGAAATAATGAACCCGCAAAAGTTGAAATTGTTAATAAAGAGATTGATAAGTCTACTTTAGTTAGACCATTCTCAATCTTAGATTCTTCTTTATATCGTGTTGAGATATACGAAGGTAAAGACAATTACTTGTTCTTAGATTTCCATCACATTCTATGTGACGGAACTTCGGAAGCAATTATCTTAAACGATATTAATGAAGCCTATTTAGGAAAAGATTTAGTTAAAGAATCCTATAGCGGTTTTGAAGTAGCGTTAAAAGAGAAAGATGATTTAGCCTCAGATAAACTTAAGATCGCGAAAGATTTCTATAATAATGTCTTAAAAGACGTTGATGGAGAATATGTCTTAAAGAAAGATTTAAAAGTTAAAGAAGAATCTAAACTTAAATCCGTTGATAAAGAACTCAAAGTAGATAATAACGTTGTCTCTAACTTTGTTAGTGGTAATAAGTTAACTAATAATGCCTTATTCAATTTCGCATTTGCGTTCACTTTATCTAAATTCATCTATAAAGATGATTCTTTATACGAGACTATTTATAACGGTAGAAAGTCTTCTAAAGTGATGAACACTGTGTCAATGCTTGTTAAGACTTTACCAGTGTATATCAAATATCAAGAAGATGACGCTATCCTTAGTAAAGTTAAGGAGATGCAAGAGCTCCTTCTTGGATTAGAAGAAAATGATTTATATTCCTTTGGAGATGTCGCTAACGACTATAACTTAAAGGCAAATATTATCTTTGCTTATCAAGGAGATAACTTTAACTTTGAAGAAATTGGAGGATTTAAAGTCACTCCTATCCTACTTGAAAGTGATACTCCTAAGAGTGATTTCGGTTTAGATATTTTCTTAGAAAATGGTAAATATCGCGCTCATTATGAATGGGATGAAGCAATTTATAATGATGAGACAATTAATTCCTTTAACCGCTTATATGAACTCGTTCTTAATGAGCTATTAACTAAAACTAATATCAAAGATATTAATTGTCTTCCAAAAGTCGATGAAGAACTTTATAAGAAATTTAATGACACCGATGTAGAGATGCCAAAAGACATCACTGTGAATAAGCTTCTTGAAGGTCATGCTGAAACTAAGCCGGACAAAGTAGCGGTTAAAGCTAAAAACGGTAAGCTTACATATAAAGAACTTAACGAAAATGCGAATAAAGTTGCTCATAATCTTCTAGATTTAGGAGTTTCTTTAGGTGAATGTGTTGTGATGTTTATGCCGCGAATCAAGGAAGCCTATGTTGTTAGACAAGGTATAGTTAAATCTGGTGGAGCGTTTGTTCCGGTTGATCCTAAATATCCTGATGAAAGGGTGAACTATATTATCACTGATTCTCATAGTAAATATTTAATTTCCACTCGTGAAATCATTGATAGTAAGAAAGATTTGATTAAGGCTACTAAGGTTAAAGCAATTGCGATTGAAGATATTTTAGATAGTAAGAAAATCACTAATCCGAATATCAAGATTCCTCAATCCTCAATGGCGTATGTTATCTATACTTCAGGTTCGACTGGTAAACCTAAAGGAGTGATGATCGCTCATAAGAACTTACTTAACTATGTTTTAGATGGTTCTAACTTAGCAACCATTATTTATCGAGAAATAGGAGAAGAATGTGTTAGCTGTTCTTTCGCTTCACTTTCATTTGATGCTTCTTTACAAGAAGAATTCGTTCCTTTAACTCATGGATACACCGCAGTTATTGCTAGTGAAGAAGAAATTGAAAACCCAATGCTTCTCGCTAAGACCTTAAAAGAGAATCACGTTAAATATATGTTTATGACTCCTTCCTTCGTGTCTAACTTATTAGACATTGATGAGTTTGTTGATGCCTTAAAAGGATTTAAAGCATTAGATATGGGGGCAGAAGCTGTTCCTATGGAACTCTGTAATAGACTTAGAAGTTTAGGAGTTAATGCGAAGTTATTAAATGGTTATGGTCCAACCGAAACCACAATTACAGCGACATATTCTGTCGTTAAAGATAAATACATGACAATTGGATCTCCTGTTGCGAATACAAAAGTCCATATCTTAGATAAACACGGACACATCTTACCAATCAATGCGATTGGAGACTTAACAATAAGTGGAGAATCCGTAGGATTAGGATATCTTGGACTTAAAGAAAAGACTGAAGAAGCCTTTATTAAAGTTCGTGGATTAAATGCATATCGAAGTGGAGATATGGCTAGAGTCAACTCTGAAGGTAATGTTGAATTCTTTGGTCGACTTGATAATCAAGTTAAATTAAGAGGACTAAGAGTTGAACTCGATGAAATTGAAAGAGTGCTTAATTCTTACCCAAGTGTTACTAGAAGTATTATTTTGGTGAAGTCTAGTACAGTTGAAGGTGACTATTTAGCAGCCTATTTCACTGCCTCTACTCAAGTTAATAAAGATGATTTACTCTCTCATATGGGTAAATATTTGACTCCATATATGGTGCCTAAAGTGGTGATGCAATTAGATAAGTTCCCACTTACTCCTAATGGAAAAATTGATAAGAAGTCACTTCCAGAAATTGAAGTGAAGTTTGAACAAAAAGAAATTAAATCCGCTTCTAATGAATTAGAAGAAAAACTCTTATCGTTATTTAAGAAAGCCTTAGGCAAAGATAATGTTGGAGTGGATGATGATTTCTTTGAACTTGGAGGAACTTCTTTAAGTGTCTCTAAAGTTGCGATGCTCGCTCTTAATATGGGCCTTCCAATTGCATATGGAGATGTATTTGATTACTCAACCGTTTTAGAACTTGAGGAACATATCAAATCAATTTCTAATGAGACTTCTACCGTTAATGAAGAAAAGACTATAAAAGCTGAACTTGGTAGTCTTGCTCATAATGTAGTCGAAGAAGTTAACGATATCAAAGAAGACTTTAAAGTGAAGAAAGTCTTATTGACTGGTTCTACTGGATTCTTAGGAATCCATATATTAAAAGAACTCATGGATCAAAAAGTCAATGTGGTCGCTCTTATTAGAGGTGGGAAACTCGATCCAAAACAAAGACTACTTGGTCTATTAACATACTATTTTGATTCTCCATTAATTGAAGAAGTTGATAAATACGTCTCAATTGTGGATGGAGATGTCACAGATGAGACTTTATACGATAAACTTAAGGATTATGACTTTAACTTAATCATCAATTCTGCAGCGATTGTTAAACACTTCTCTAACGATGACATTATTGAAAGAGTTAATGTTGGAGGAGTGAAGAACTTAATCGAAATTGCGAAGAAGAAATCTTCTCGACTCATTCAAATCTCTACTTTATCAGTAGCGGGTGAAAACATCGATGAGAAGTTCGCTCCATCCTTTAGGATGAAAGAGAATATGCTCGATTTTGGACAAGATGTCTCTAATAAATATGTCCATTCAAAATTTGACGCGGAAAGAGCGCTCTTAGAAGCGATTGATAAAGGTGAACTTGATGGCAAGATTATCCGTGTTGGTAACTTGATGAGTAGACAAAAAGATGGAGAATTCCAAGCTAACTCAATTACTAATGGATTTATGAGAGACTTAAAGGGATATGTGACATTACATAAATTCCCAGTTAACTCAATGGATATTGAAGTTGACTTCTCTCCAATTGATGAAGTTGCTAAAACAATCTTGCTTTTAGCAAAGACTCCGAAAAAATTTACTGTCTTCCATTCTGCTAACTCCCATATGGTGCAGATGGGTGATATCATCTACGTTTTAAATGAACTTGGATTTGATATTGAAGTCACAAGTGATGATGAGTTTGTTAAATCGATGAAAGAAATGATGCTAGACGACTCTAAGAGTATGCTTGTTTCTTCCTTAATTTCATATTCATCGAGTGACATGCATAGACATAGTTTCATCCTTTCTGATAATGAATTCAGTAATAAGAGCTTGTATCATCTAGGATACAAATGGCCAATTACTGATTATAATTATCTCAAGAACGCGATTGATTCACTAGCAACCTTAGACTTCTTTAATAGGACTGATGTATGACATTAGAAAGAAATTCTAAACTTATCAATAAGAAGTTTATTCAATATTTGATTCCTTCAATATTGATGATCTTTGCTATGCAATTTGGTTCATTAATCGATGGAATTCTTGTTGGAAACATGATTGGTAACGACGCTCTTAGTGCAACAGCTCTAGTTATGCCAATCTTATATATCATTCAACTTCCTGGATTTGCTCTAGGAGTTGGAGGTTCTGTTGTTATTGCTAACTATTTAGGAAAACGAGACTTAGATAATGCGAAGAAGTCATTCTCGATATCTCTAATTATTGGTACTGCTATATCACTCGTCTTTGCCGCGATTGCTTTTGCGGTTGCTCGTCCTTTAGCTGGTTTATTCTCTACTGATTTAATTGAATACTCATATCAATATATCCTGGGAAACTTATTAACTGTTCCGCTTATTACTATTGCTTTACTAATTGGTTCTTTTATGGCGGTTGATAACAATCCAAAGTTATCTTCTATCATGTTTATCATTTCTAATATCGCAAAAGTTTTATTAGAAATTTTATTCATTTATCAATTTGGTGAATGGTCAACTTTTGGAGCGGCGATTAGTACTGGTTTAGGTTATTTTGTTGGTTTAGTTACTGTCATATTTTATATGAAGAGTAAACGTCGTAATTTAACCTTTTCATTCAAGATTAAAAACGCGAAGTTTAACGGCATTATTAAGGCGAGTAGCGTTACCGCCTTAAACTTTGCGCTTACTGCGATTCAAAACTTAGTCGCTAATATCTTTATTGGTATGCTTATTGTTGAGTCTTATGAACTAGCAACTTATGGACTAGTCGCTAATATGGTTTTCCTTTTTGACTTATCGTGTGGTGGAGTTATCAACTTAATTCCGACGATATGTGGCATTTTTTACGGCGAAAAGGACTTTTATTCTTTGAAAAAGCTGACTCGAAAAATCTATTTCATTAATGTAACTATAACTGCTGTTTTGATGGTGATTATTGCGATATTCCCTGGTTTTTATTCGACAATTTTTGGATATAATGATCCAGCGTATCAAGATTACACTTTCAAGATTTTAAGAATCTATCTACTCTCATTCCTACCTTATGAAATAAGTAAGTTTGCGATGCAATATTATCCTTCAATTGAGAAGTTATCTCCATCTATTGTAACTGTATTATGTCGTGAACTTATTATTGTTTTCCCAGTTACTTTAGGATTGTTATTTACGATGGGCTTAGAGGGTTACGCGATTGCGTGTGCAGTTACTGAGGCTTCAACAGTAATTGTGGTGTACCTGTTTATATTCATTTATGAAAGATTTAAACGAAAAGATCTACATGGTATCTTTATGTTTGAGAACGAAGAATTCAGAACTTTAGATGTCTCTATTGATAACAACTTAAACAATGCTTCTGTTATTTCTGAACAATTAACTCAATTTGCTTTAGAAAATGGAGTGGCGAATAGAGAAAGCCAAATCGTTGGTTTAGCTAGCGAAGAAATTGTTAATAATATCGTTACTTATGGTTATAAAAAGGAGAGACATAACTATATCGATGTTTCTTTAAAGATTAGCAAAGATATGATGCTTCTTAGAATTAGAGATGATGGATTACCGTTTGATCCAACTAAGTATGAATTTGATAATAATGAAAATTATTCATTAAGTGGGATACAATTAATTAGTAAACTCGTCGACAAAATGTCGTATATGCGTGTTATGAGTTTAAACAACACAATCTTTGAAATTGGTTTAGGAGGAAAAACTAATGGAAATTAAAATAAGTCGTGGCAGTGAACTCGTCTTCGCTTTAAGCGGAAGGCTTGACACTGTTACATCCGTTGAATTAATGGACGCTTTTAATAAGGAAGAAATTAACGAGAACTTAGTTATCGTTGATATGAAAGATCTTGAATACATTTCTTCTGCTGGATTAAGAGCGTTACTCGCGATGAAAAAAGAACTTGGTACGAAAAACAAGGAGCTTGAGATTCATAATCTTAATAGCATTTGCCAAGAAGTATTTAAAGTTACAGGCTTTAATAACATTTTAACCGTTAAGTAAGTTTATGAAATTTCGCTTTCCGATTCTTTTTAAAGTAGTCCTTTTAGGCATTGGTGTGTCTATTTTAACTGCGGGTGCAGCTATCCTTGTAAGTTACTACAATAATAAGAATACGAGTAAAGCGAATTTGATCAATAGCATCGATAATTCTATCGATGAAGTCGAATATTTCTTCACTGAGGCAAATGGTCAATACAACTATCTTGACGATTTAAAAAAAGTAAGAGAATATATCGAACCAATTTATAGAGGAGACACCGAAAGAAAAACACAATCAGATTTTTCGACATTCCAAGAATTCGTTGACTGGTATGCTAATATGTATCCGTTACTTTACCCTGTTCCTCAACAACACGGATTCGTTCCTGCTGAGGAAGCTGACTTTAGAGCAGCTTATTCTCGATTAACCAGCATCTTAGTAAATGCGCAAATATCTTCCGGATGTCGTTCTGCCTTCCTCGCGTTCTACGATGAAGTTGATAACAATTTGGTAATTATTTCTGATTCTAGAACGATGAAACCAAACTATGGTGACAATTATTATCAAGTTCCTGGTAGTTTTTATACGGTTAAACCAACCGATTATCAAACCGATGAAAACTACAATCGACATTATGCTTTTGTCTTTAGTGGTTATCACACTAGATTTGATTGCATTTATGACACTGCCTTAGCTGGTGGATTAAAAGTTGTATCAAATATCTTTATTGAATATAATCTTCAATCTGTTTATGAAGAATCAAGAAGAACGCTTAATCAAGAGTTATTAATTCTTGGTTTATCATCTTTGTTTTTAGTAGTGATTTACGCTTTATCTTCATATTTCTTATTTGTTAAAAACATCAATAAACTCTCAAGAGCGTCAGAAAAGATTACAAAAAACCTCGTTGATAAAAATATGAACGAAATTGTTGATGTTGAAGTGAAATCAAATGATGAAATGAAAACGCTTGCGAATTCGTTTGTGGCCATGGAAAGAGCAATTATTAACTATGTTGATATTATTAATCAAGAAGCCGAAGAAAAAGAAAGAACAAACGCGGAACTTTCAGTTGCTAGTAAGATTCAACTTGATTCACTTCCAAGCAACAAACTTGAAGATAAGAACACATCTTTAAGAGCGTTTATAAAAACCGCAAAAGAAGTAGGTGGAGATTTCTACGATTATTTCTATCTTGATGATCATCGTTTAGTAGTTCTTATTTCTGATGTTTCTGGCAAAGGTATTCCTGCTTCGTTATTTATGATGAAAGGCAAGGAATTAATTAAATCCGCTCTTCAGTCCTACACAAACTTATGTGATGCGATTAACGGAGTGAACAATATGCTTGCTAGAAACAATAATGAATTACTTTTCATTACTAGCTTTATTGGAGTGATTGATTTTGAAAAGAATGAAATTAGATATATTAACGCTGGACATGAAAAGCCATACATTGTTTCTAATAATAAGGTTATTAAACTCGTGGGTGAATCTAATATCGTTTTAGGTGTTGAACAAGGACATGAGTATAAAGAAGAATCCCACGAATTTAATAAAGGTGATTATTTATTTATGTTCACTGATGGGTTAAACGAATCCATTAATAGTAACGAAGAAGAATTTGGCTATCCTAGAGTGGAAGAAGCTCTTAGTAATACAAGTGGTATTTCTCTTGATGAAGTCACTAATAAAGTCATTACAAGTTTAGATGCCTTTATAGGCAAACACGAACAATTTGATGATGTCACGATGTTAATCGTAAAGAATAAGACAAATGAGTTAAAACTTCATTACGATAAAAAAGAATATGAGATTATTGAAGATATTACTAATAAGTTTAATGATGCCTTTTCTTTCCTTAATAGTGACACTAAATCGGCGGCAGGTATTATTATCGACGAAGTCGTTAATAATTTCATCTCTTATGAGAAGAAGGAAGACTTAGAGGTTGACGTTACTTGCTCATATGAAAACGATGTATTGAAGATGGAAATTTCCTCTAATGGAGATGACTATAATCCATTTGATAATCATAAAGAAAAATTCCTCAAAGAATATCATTCAGAGATTGAACTCGGTGGATTTGGCTTGTCTCTTATAAAGAAATTATCTAAAACACATAAATATGAATATCGAGATGGTCATCCAACCATAATTGTTACTCTATAAAAAATTTAAAGAATAAAAACCTCGTGTTCGTCCATATTTTTCACGGGGTTTTTATATTCGGTCACAAGTTTTCAATAAGACCAATAGAAATCTTAGCTAATATACGACACATTTTTTTATTGTCTTCGATGATTTTATTCTTGTTTTTATTTGTCTTTAATTGTTCCGCGTAATATAAGGATGTATTATATAATCCTTCAAAAAAGAAAATAGACATATAATTGCCTGGAGCATCGTAGCCATTTGTATTAATAACATTGGTAATATATTTTTGATAATTATCAAACAGAGCGTTTTTAAATACCTCAAGTGGAAATCTATCCCCCTTATATACAAGGTTCGATATTTGCTCATAATGCTTTGCTACAAATTCAAAAGTAATAAGACAAGACTGATATTCAATTTCCTCAGTATCATTTTCTTTAGCAAGGATTTTATTAGATTCCTCACCATATTCCCTATTTATTAAATTGATGGAAGCTTCAGCAAGAAGATGTTCTTTATCTTTATAGTATCGATAAAAGGTCATTTTTGTTTTCTTTGCTACATCACATATTTCGTTAATAGTGATATCGCGATAATTCTTCTTTTCTAGAAGAGTAAATAAGGTTTTTTCAAATTCTTTTGTTGTTTTAGTGTTATCTCTCATACATAAAAAGTAATCCCATTCTTACTGAAAGTAAATAAAAAAACTTTACTTTTAATAATTAGAAGTATAGTTTTGGCATGTTTTTCTTGATTGCACATATGTGCGTTATCATTATTTATTTAAGTAAGTTTTGATGCTTTATCTAACAAAAGGGGTAATTTGTTATGAAAAAATCAGTTTTTAAAAATATATCATTATCTATTGTTGGTTTATTAGGTCTTGGCGTTATAACATTTGGCGCTGTTTCATTTAGTGAACATAAAAAAGATAACATTAATGTCGCCTTAGCATATGAAGGAACACCTTTACCTACTAGTGGCACGTTATCATCAGGAACATATTATTTAAGTTCTGATTTAACTGTTTCTTCACAATTAAAAATTACTTCTGGTGACGTTATTGTAAATCTTAATGGCCACACCTTAAATGGTGGTGGCCGAGATAAAGGTATTTTTTACGTAACTGGTGGAACATTAACGGTTAATGGTAAGGATGATGAAACAGGTAACCGTGGTGCATTAAATAATGGCGGAGGTTATTATCCAGGTAGTGGCTATAGTTATGGCGGTGCGCTTTATATCACTGCCGGTGCGGCAACGTTTAGCGACCTTGACATTACTAATTGTCAATCTAACTGGGGCGGTGCCATATCTATGAGCAATAGCGCCGTTACTCTTAATAATTGTAATTTGTCTAACAATATGGACACTAACGGCTATGGGTTTTATGGTGTCATTAGGGTTGGGGATTCTTCTGCCGCCGGGACAGGTCTAACTGTAAATGGTGGTGAGATGTTTTCTAATGATGGTGCTATATCTGTAGGTAGTAATGCAAAGGCCACAATAAATGGCGCTTATATTCACGACAACGAAAAACTTGGTGTTCGTGATGACGCTAGTGAGGGTTTAAAAATATCTGGTAACACTATTATCAAGAATAATAATAATTCCTCACCTAGAAATTTAGTATTAAATAATAATACCGTTAAAGTTGGAATTGTATCTGAATTAGGTAATGATGCCTATATCGGTGTCACTGTTTCTGGTGATACCAAGGGTGTTTTCACCAATAGTACAGACACATCATTAAATGATGCCAGTAAATTCTTTAGTGATGATAGTGGTTATGGAGTTGACAAGAACGATGACGGACAATTGTTTTTAAGAGCAGTTAGTACAGTTACATATAGTACCGAATACGGTACTGCGCCTGATCCTGTAAAAGTTTTCACTGGCAGTACCATTCCTAGCGAACCAATTTCCCCAACTGCGGAAGGATATGTTTTCGGTGGTTGGTATAAAGAGAGTTCCTTTGAAAATGCCTGGGATTTTGCTACTGATACAGTAGACTCAGATATAACTTTATACGCTAAATGGTATAATCCCGCGACTGCCAATGTTATTAAATTAATTAATGATATTGGTGACCTTACATATGATGGTGGAGTCGATGACTCTTTAGAAGATATCGTTGCAGCAAAAACCGCTTATGATGCTTTAACCGATGAACAAAAAGCAGATGTCGATGAAGTTTATAAAGATATTTTGGACCACGATATTGTGGTTTATAACCATGTCGATAACGCTGGTGATTTAATCAAAGCCATTCCTGAGGCCAGTAATTCTCAAGACTATTACAATGCGGTTGAGGATGCTAAAGCAGCATACTATGCTTTGACCGATGAAGAAATGGCAATTTTAAACGCTGATCCTAACTTTAATTATTTAAAGGTATTAAATGATAATGTCGCCGCTAAAGAAGTTATCGAACTCATCAATGATATTGGTGATATCGAATATAACGGTGGCACAGACGACTCACTAGATGATATTGAAGCAGCAGAAGATGCATATAATGATTTATCTGATGACCAAAAAGCTTTAGTGGATCTCGCTAATCACGATGACTTAGAAGAAGCACGTGAAACTTATGACGAAGTTGATGATGCAGTTAATTTAATTGCATCCATCGGTAATGTCTCTCATGGTGGAGCATCTGATTCTCAAGAAGCGATTGAAGCCGCTAGAGAAGCATATGATTCTTTAACCGATGAACAAAAAGCTTTAGTGGATTCTTACAATGATTCTGGTAAGACCTTAAAAGATGATGAAGCTGTCTATGGTGCGATGGAAGCAATCGACTCGATTGGAGACGTTACTTATAGCGCTGAAAGCGAAGAAGCTATCAAACACGCTAGAGAAGTCTATGATTCATTAACCGATGATCAAAAAGATCAACTCGGTGAAGTTTATGTCAAGATTCTCACCGATGCTGAAAGCAAATATTCTTCTTTAGGACAAAAAGGTGACATCTTATTTATCGTTTTGATTATTGTTGCTTCACTTGCTCTTATCGGTGGATTAGTATTCTTATATTTCCTCATTAAAAAGAAAAAGAATAAAGATGACGATGACCAAAATAATGAAAACCTTAAAAAAGGACAACAAACAAAAGCTTATTCCGTTGGTGGATTAGTGACTTTTATTACCTTAGTTAGTCATTATTTAGACGCAAAATATATTGTCCTTTATGTCATAGCCTTTTTAGCGATTGTTGTTTGGATAGTTTGTTTAATCATGGCCTTAAATATTAAAAGAAAGAAGGCTATTAAAGAAGAAATTAAACCTCAACAAGTTAAAGAAATTAAGCCACAAGAAGGTAATGAAGATGAAGAAGAAGTGGAAACTATCACTGATGAAAAAGGAAATATCTTCCAAATCAGATTTGTAAAATCTTTCACCGCTAAACTTATTCAGTCTCCTATTGAAACTAAAAAGTATTATGAAGAACTTAAAAATGAAGTTCTCTCTTATAAAGGAACACATTCTAGAATTTCGTGGCATTTCGATAGCGTAAACGCTGGACGAAATTACATCTTAAAGTTTGCTATTAGAGGAAAGACATTATGTGTCTATTTCCCTCTTGATAGTGAGAAATTGGAAGATAAGTATAAAGTTGAAAAAGCGGAAACTAAACGCTATGAAGATGTTCCATGTTTGTATCGAATTAAAAATGATCGAAGATGTGGTTATGCAAAAGATTTAATCGCTATGGTGGCCTCTAATCTCGGTTTAGAAAAAGGTGAAGAGCAACATGAAGTCTATTCAAATCTTCCATATGAAGAGAATAAACCACTTATCGCCAGAGGTTTAATTAAAGAACTTAAAGTCAAAGTAAATAAACCTGCTGAGGCTCCTGTTATCTTAGAAAGCAAAGTCAACTCTGAAGGCGATGAAGTAGTATTAACTAAAGATGGCAGTGGTAACTTATTTGAAATTAGATATGTCAAATCATTTACCGCAAAGCTCTCTCAAAGTGAGGAAGAAGTTAAAGATTATTATGCAATCTTAAAGAATTATGTTCTCTCTTATAAAGGAGTCCATTCTCGAATTAGTTGGCACTATGATGCAATTAATGTTAGCAGAGACTACATATTAAAATTTGCGATTAGAGGCAAAACACTATGTGTCTATTTCGCCTTAGATGCTTCTAAATTAGACAAGAAATATAAAGTTGAAGAGGCTAAAGGAAATAGATATATGGAAGTTCCGTGCTTATATCGAATTAAAAATGATCGAAGATGTGAATACGCTAAAGAGCTCATCGATTTATTAATGAAAGAACACGGATTAAAGCAAGGTGATATTCCTAATGAGGACTATCATATTAAAAAAGAATCCACAAGATCGTTACTTGATAGAGGTTTAATTAAGGAAGTTAAATCTATGATTCATTGATTGAAAAAGGATTGGTACCTTCTAAATGCTGTCACATAAAAGTTCTTGCTAGAGGAGAATTAGACAAGAAATTACATGTGGTCGCTAATGAGTACTCATTACAAGCCATTAAGATGATAGTCTTAGTGGGTGGTACTGTTAAAAAGATCAAATAAAAATAATAGATATATTAATTGAAAGGAGAATATGATTATGTTCGGATTAAAAAGCAAAAAATTATCTATTTTTGAAAAGGTGTTTGGATGTGTTTTCCTAGCGTTAACGCTCGCCTATTTTATCTTACTTGCCTTTGGCAAATGGATATTCCCTACCAATAGTGTTTTCTATCGTAGCTTAAATATCTTCTCTGGAGCGAGTGATCCAAATGTCTTTGTGAGAATCTTAAGCTATTCATTCTTTATCTTTGGAAGTAGCTATATAGTAAGATTATTACTTACTTTGTGCTTGCCTCTTTTAAAGAAAACAAAAGGATTATTAACCATTTTGATTTCTGTGATTAAATACGCAGCGGTCTTAGTGTGGGTCTTCTTTGTCTTAAGTAGCTTTGGAGTTAATACCACCGTGATTTTGGCCGGTATTGGTATTGTTTCCTTAATTGTCGGTTTAGCTATTCAACCTTTACTTGCCGATATTATCGCTGGCTTATTCATCGTCTTTGAAGATGTCTTTAATGTTGGTGATGTTATCGTTGCTGATGGATTTAGAGGACAAGTTAAAGAAATTGGAATGAGACACACTCAACTTGTTGATGCTGGAGGAAATATTAAAGTCATTAATAATTCTGATATCCGTTCCATGGTTAACTTAACTGATCAATTATCATTAGTTTCAGTTGATATGTCGATTGAATATGGTGAATCTCTTGAAAGAGTGGAAGCTGTTATTGCTCAAAACCTTGAACAAATTAAAAAAGCTATTCCTAAAATTGTTGAAGGACCATTCTATAAAGGTGTTTCCGCTTTAGCGGATTCTTCAGTCAATTTAAGATTCTTTGCAATGTGTGAAGAAGAAGATCGCTTCCAAGTTGAAAGAGACTTAAATAGACAATTCAAATTATTATTTGATAAGAACAATATCAATATTCCATTCCCACAAGTGGTGGTTAATAAACCAGTGGAATTCGCTAATGCGACTGCAAGTGAGAAAAAGATTGCAGAAGAATTTGTTAATGAACAAAAAGAATTATCAGGAAATTTAGAAGACGTTAATAATAAAGACTAATAAATATGGATTTAGAAAAAAACGAATTACATATTGATAACGATAACGATATTTATCACGCTGAAGAGATAAATAATCTCCAACAGGGCAAAGAAGTTTTTCATATTAATCATGAATGTTACTTTTCTAATGAAAAATTTGATGAAGCAAAAGAATTAAATAATTTCTCTACTTCTATTAGAAATAAACCTCTTAAACAAGAAAGACGTAATTCAAAACAAACCTCTAATGCTTCAGGAGCCGCTAGTAGTGGAAGCGCTTCAATTAGTGTTGGAGCAGCTTCAATTGCTCTTCCTTCTGTTGTGGTTGCTTTAGTAGGAGCGATTGCTGTTATTGGAGTCTCTTCTGGACTTATTCAAATCCCACCTTCTAATCACGTCTCACTATTCATGAGCAGAAGTACTGAATTAGGATTTGTAATTGATCGAGACCCAAATAAATCATATGTCATGTATTTGACTAATGAAGAATATTCATATTCTGAAGCTGTTGATTTCATTGATCAAGTCGTCTTTACAGATTTAATTCCTAACACCGTTTACGATTTGGCGGTTTATGAAACGAGTGTAGATCCAAATGTACTCGTATATACCGGAAATTATTTAACTCCAGCTTATGATCTATATTCTTCTTCGATTACTAACGCTATTCATGAAGGAGATATTTTAACCTTTGACGTCAATTATGAAGGAAACAATATCGATTTCGTCACTATTATAGTCTATGGAGACAATAACCAAGTTATTTATAAATATGAAGGTTCTCCAATATATATAGTAACTGTAAACGTTGCTGGATTTGAAAATGTAACTTGTTCTGTTGCAATAAATGGACAAATGACTCATTATGAGCAGTTATATGCAAGTCAAGAAATCATTCATGTCACTAGCGTTTCTTTAGATCAATCATCATTAGAACTTTCTGTTGGTGATACTTATGAATTTGTCGCAACAGTTCTTCCTGAAAATGCAACAAATAAAGAATTGATTTGGTCTAGTAGCAATAGCAGTGTTGTTAGTGTTGATAACGGAGTCATTAATGCACTTAATGAAGGAAAGGCTACTATAACTGTTAAATCTAAAGATGGATTTAAATCCGCGAATTGTGAAGTGACAGTTAATAAAGAACCATCAATCATTCATGTTAGTAGCGTTTCATTAAATAAAACCACATTAAATATGGAGACTGGAGATCGTTACACATTACTAGCGACAGTTTTACCAAGTGATGCAGATGATAAATCAGTCAATTGGAGTAGTAGTAACGAATCAGTTGCCACTGTTAATAGCAAAGGTAAAATCACTGCTGTTAGTGCAGGACAAGCTATTATTACAGTAACTACTACTGATGGTGGTTTAACTGCTTCATGTACTGTTAATGTTACTCAAAAAATAGTCCCGGCTACTGGTATAAATCTTAATTATAGCGAATTAGAACTCAGTGTAGGTGGTAGTGAAAGCTTAGTTGCTACTGTCTTACCAACTAACGCGACCAATAAAGAAGTAATTTGGTCATCCACTAATGAAGCTGTAGTCACAGTTGATGAAAATGGATTAGTTAGCGCCGTTGGCGCAGGTGATGCCATTATTGTTGTTAAAACAGTCGATGGTGGTTATCAAGATTTCTGTACTATAACAGTAATTTGATAATAGCAAATTATGTTATTCAAGGTGATGTAATGCATCACCTTTTTTATATGCTTTTTTATAATAAAAAACACGCACTTTTACGTACGTGTCTCGACAATCGATGATGTCTCCAATTGTCGACACCCTAATATGTTTTAAGGTCCAATTGTCCGTACACGAATTTGCTCTAATAAAAAAGAGGATATGGTTATAACACTTAACTAATAATGTTTATGCATTTGTCGATATTCAAATGGAGTGGTATCGGTTTTTTCTTTG
>JBGVBY010000010.1:0-19207 GCA_045226015.1 Bacilli bacterium
CCACGCGGATATACCACCCTAGATTTTAAAGTTTTGTGGTTATTTTAATTTGACTCCACTCTAGACCACCCTAGATTTTAAAGAGCCATTTGTGGTTAATTGTTTTACTAACTAAATTAGTCGTTAGCTGGAACTGGAGTAATGTCGATAACGATTTCGGAAGTGCTATCAAGCAACCAACCAAGTAAATCGATATAAACACTTACTTCACATTCAAATGTATCAGAAGTGACAGTGAATGAATATTGCATGATATATCCAGCATATTGTGATGGATAGCCATAGCCATCGACTAAGATATCAAATGTTGTAATTTCAGAAACAACAGCACTTGTGTCATCAGCAAATATTGTTGTGAATAAGTTTGCATAGTATTGGACTGAGATTTGATCATCAGAATCTTCATACCATTCAAATACTCCATTCATTGCATACCATTTGAAGAGATCAACACCTTCTGCGGCACCTAAAGCTTCAGAAATCTTAAGTGTGTAGGCATGTTCTTCTGGTTCTTTTTCAAATGGTGTAACAGCAACATAGTAGTAGAAGCTACCATCACTATTACGTCCAGAATTTAAGTATAAGGAGAATTCATCATCAACAGCAATTTGTGTTATTTCACCATAATCTTCTGGATATGATTTTTCACCTGTTTCTTCATCAACTGTAGCAGGAACAAATGAATATGCAGTCATGACTGTGACAGAATGTCCAGAAATAGAATTGACAACATTGTAAACGATTTGTCCAACATCTTCTTCCTCAACAGCCATTTCATATTCAAAGTAAACTAATGAGCCGGATTCAACTTTATCAAATAAGTATTTAGTTGGAACACCCGCTAATTCAGAAGCGAGGTCTAAATAGCTTGGATAATCTGGAGCTTCAGAAACTCTAACTTCAACACAGAAGTAGTTAATGAGTTCGTATTCTTGATATCCATCTTCATCAAGGATTGGATTGCCTTCTTCATCATAGAGATATTCAACATCGTAATCAGACCATTCAAAGACTGGTTCAACGAAGTAGGAATAACCATCTTCATCGGTGAAGACAAATCTAGATGTTCCGTATGGATCACCCCAGTAATCTTCGGTGATTTCAAATTCACTGATTCTGACTAAGTCTTCATCTTTGGCTAAAACGCCATCAATAATAGCACCGAGAGCGGCACCAGTTTCTTCATCTAATAAATCACCAGCAGTGAAAACAAAGTATTCACTGGAAGAATTGTAGTCAAAATCATATTTTCTGGTGTCTAATACATTAGCAACATGTTCAACAGCAGCGTTGAATTCTGGAGTTTCACTAACGAAGACTAATGGATAGAATTCGTTTTCGTCAGATTCAACACCGACTTCAACGTACCATTCTTTGCTATCAGAATCGGTTAATAAGAATCTACCATAGGCATATTCTTCATCGAATTCATCGAGAACAGTTAAGGTTGTGTCTTTTGCGAGTTCGTCGTAGTAGGCTTCAACAGCAGCAACAACTGCTGGGAGATCTTCTTCATCTTCAGCAAGAATACCATCACCATACATAATGAATCCGTTACTACTTTCGTCAAAGTCGAAGAGAGTAACATCAAGAGCAGCTAAATCAGTAGCAACACTCTTAACTGATTCTGGGTATTCTGGGACGAGTTGTCCTAAAATCATCATTTGTTTGATAGCTGGTGAATAGTAGATTGTAAGTTTGAAATCTTCGGTTGGTGCAACAGCACGGAAGTATTTACCTAAGTAACCTTCAGCAATTTCACCGACTTCATATTCGGTAACAATCCAATCTTGTAATTCAAAGCTGTCAGCGTAATCAAGAACATCAGCTTCTTCGACGTCTTTAATGAAATATCTGGTATAACCATAATCTTCAAATTCTTCAATCATATCTTCGATGAGATAATCACTTGGTGATTCATAAGTACCAGCGCCATCGAATGGAACGATTTGAGCATAAGCAGAAGCAAAGATAGGATCTTGTGTATCTCCGTCTGCGAGAGCATATGCTAAACATAAAGCAGCATAAGCATCTTCGAAGTCATAATAGTAAGGATCCCACATATCAGCGTGGAAAACTTTCTTGGCTTCGACTGGTTCTGGATCAACTGGATCATCTCCACCTGGTTCATCACCTGGTTCATCACCTGGTTCATCACCACTTGGTTCTTCATCATCTAAAGCAAACGGTAATAAGGCTGAAGCTAAACCCTCTGGTTCATCTTCACTTGGATCTTGACCTGATAAACCAATACGGAAATATCTAATTCCATCTGGACTCTTATAAGATTTTTCCATTGGATAGGTCCATTCAACGTATTCAGCGTATTGTGGATCTTCACGGTAATCAGCATATAAGTCTTCAAATCCAAATCTTTCAAGCAATTCAGCAGCTTGTTTAAGGGCGTCAGGACTTTCTAACTCTCCACCATCAACAGTGAAGTAATCATAATCTTCGTGATATTCAACTGTGAGTTGGCCTAAACCGGCAAATCCGAAATAAGGGAGATATAAGCCGTTAAAGTGTTGTGCAAGAGCTAACTTAGTTTGAGCATCCCAATCTGGTGTAGCTGGTTCATCAGCGCCCTTACCACAAGAGACGAGTAAGCCAGCAGCAGCAGTAAGTACGAGTAACTTTTTAAGTTTCATACTAATTTTCCTCCTTTCAAAGAAAATATAAATTTGGGAGTAATATAGCACACACGCACACAAAATGTAAAATAAAAAATTATTATTTATTTATAGGATTAACTAAAAATTTGTATATTTTAAAATATACTTAAGCATATCTTACGAAAAGATTTCTAACAAAAAAGGTGACTTAGTCACCTTATTTTATCATTCTATAGAAATTATTATTCGATTTCGATGTGGTTGCCAAATATATCCCAACAAATTGATAAATTTTTGTTATTTTTTTGATAAGAATCAGTGCTTTGGTCATATACAAAGCCATTATTTAATAGTAATTCAATATAGTTATCACTTAGATCGTAATAGTAAGAATCCCAGAAAGAAAGTCCGGTCTCATCGAAGTTTTCATCCCAGATATACTCGCTAGAAAACTTCATAAACGGGAGTTCAAATCCTAGGTATTGGTTAAATAATTCTAAGTCTTCGCTTGACCATGATTCATCTTCTGTTAATTCAAAAGAATATAACTCAGCAGACTTCACGTTTACGAATTCAAATTTAATAAATTCAATCTCTGAATAATCATCACTATAAACGTGTTCAGTGTCGATTTGTAAAAGCGATTCTTTCTTCTTTTCTAAGATATTAAATCCAGTAATGTTGTCTTGTCGATAATCATAAAAATATGGGGAATCATCTTTTTCCAATGATTCTATTAGAGAATCATATACTGAACCCAACATTACTACTTCATAAGTGTCGTAGGTATAAAGAAGGTCGTAATGAAGTTTTTTATAAACACAGTCAACGTGTTCATCAATAACTGAAAAGCATTTACCGTTAAATTCTAAATCAGAATCAATTTTAGAAAGTGGCAAAGAAGCAGAATATGCATATCCTTCATCAACAAAAGATTCACACCAAGTTGGGACGTTTTGAGTAGGAATATATGTAGGTTCTTCAGTGCTTCCACAGCTAGAAAAGTAGAGCAACAAAGGTAATAAAAATAGTCTTTTTCTCATATTAGTCTAAGTCGTAAATATTGCGGTTATGTTCCACGATTTTAAATAGAGATGGGGTTAAAATAACTGTAGAAATAATTTCTAATAAGAAATTAATACCGACAAGTCCTAAGAATAACGCTGCAGTTGTGTTTTGATATTCCACTCCAATCATTGAATCGAGTAAAGAAGTAAAGAATATCGCTGCAAATAAGCAGAAAATACCTGTATTTAAAGTAGGAACAATTATGGACGCTAAAATCGATCCAGTTAAAGAATGTTTCTTTCTAAATATATTCATCACAAAGCCAGCAACAATTCCTGCAACTGTAGTTTTTAATAAACACGCTAGAACTGTTCCAACTGGAGATATGGTAAAGAAAACAGACATCGTGGATGGAGAAATAAGTACCATAACTCCACAGACAAACCCTAAGAAGCCTCCCACTACTGGTCCATATAATATTGCTCCAAGAGCAATAGGAATAAGACTTAAGTTAATATTAGCGAACCCAGGATTAATATAATTTCCAATGATTTGAAGAACAATTTCAATACCAGTTAATATACCGGTTGTAGCAATCATTCTCGTATTAAAACATCTTTTCTTTTCCATAAGATAAATAGTATACACATATCTTTTATAAAAGATAACAAATTTTTTTAACTTTTTTGTCAAAAAAATCGAAAAATCGACCTATTTAAATAATGAGGGGACATTTTTGTTCTCTTAGCCAAAGGTCATGACTAGTAATCATGACTATTAATAGTTCTTTGTGGTTTCTCTCCTTAATAGGCATGATGAATAAAAATCATGTCCTTTGAATAAATGAAGAAAGGAGAAATACAGTATGACACTGATATTAATTCTTTTTGAACTATGTATCCTAGTGTACATGGGAATAAAAAAAGGACCTAAGAATTAGGACCTAAAGATTTCATTTATAAAGTAAACCACAACTAGGGGAATGTCAATATTTTGAAACTTTTAAGGGAAACACCAGGAAGACCAAATATAGAAATTTTAATGCATGTATCAATATATAAATATCGACATAGTATATAATAGATATAAATACACGAGGACACACATATGAACGTATATGATTTCAAAGTTAAAGATCAAAAAGGAAACGAAATTTCTTTAGATTCATTCAAAGGAAAAGTTCTTCTAATTGTGAACACCGCGACTGGATGCGGATTCACACCTCAATACAAAGGATTAGAAGAATTGTATGAGAAATATAAAGATCAAGGATTTGAGATTCTTGACTTCCCATGCAATCAATTCTTCCATCAAGCTCCAGGAAGTGATGAAGAAATCAACACCTTCTGTTCTTTAAGATACAACACTCAATTCCCAAGATTTAAAAAGGTTGAAGTTAATGGGGATAATGCTGAACCACTATTTAAATGGTTATGCTCTCAAAACGAGAAAAACAAATATAAGAAAGTTAAATGGAACTTCACTAAGTTTTTAGTGGATCGTAATGGTAACGTTATTAATCGTTTCGAACCAACTCATAAACCAGAAAAATTTGAAGAAGAAATTGCTAACGCTCTTAAGTAATCATGAATAGAGAAAAGAAAATAATCCAAACTAGTATCGTAGGTATTGTTGGTAATGTATTTTTAGTGGCCGCTAAAGCATTTATCGGGTTTTTAGTTGGATCAGTCTCTATTATTTTAGATGCGATTAATAACTTAACTGACGCTCTTAGTAGTGTCATCACTATTATCGGCACTAAATTATCAAACAAAAAACCAGATAAGAAACATCCTTATGGACACGGAAGAGTGGAATATATTACTTCCTTAGTAATTGCCGTTATTATTCTTGTTGCTGGAGGAAGTGCGATATATGAATCTGTCTTATCTTTGATAAAAGGTAAGGCTGCTGATTATTCAGACAATGTCGTTGTTTCATTAGTGATTATCTCTGTTGCTATAGTAGGTAAGGTTGCTCTTGGTCTCTTCTTTATGAAAAGAGCAAAAGCACTCAATAGTGATGCTTTAAAAGGAAGTGGAATAGACGCTTTATATGACGCTTTACTTTCTACTTCTACGTTAATTGGTGCGATCGTTCTTATTTATTCAGGTGTTTCTATTGAAGGCTATTTAGGTATAGTTATTGGCCTATTCATCATTAAAAGCGGCGTCTCTATCCTTAGAGAGTCACTTAGTAACATCATTGGAGAAAGAACTTCTAAGGAAGTTGCCTTAGGAATTAAACACTTAGTGTGTTCTTTCCCAGAAGTTATAGGCGCTTATGATTTAATCTTAAATAACTACGGACCAAGTAAAGCAATTGGCTCTATCCATATTGAAGTTAGTGATGAAATGACTGCGAAAGATATTCATCCACTCAGTAGAAAAATCGCTGCTGCAGTGTATATGGAATACGGAGTTATATTGACTGTAGGAATATACGCGACTAATACAAGTAATCCGGAGATTACTAAAATACGTAAATTACTATATGAACTTGTTAAGAATAATAAATTAATTAAACAGGTTCATGGATTCTATGTTGATGAATCAATACAAACAATATCGTTTGATATCGTTATCGATTTTGAAGCAGAAAACCCAGAAAAAATTAGAGATGATTTAATTAAAGAGTTATCTCTTAAACATCCAGAATATCAATACTTCGTTGTCATTGATAACGATTACGCGGATTAAAGAAAAAAGGCTCCACTTAGGAGCCTTTTAACATATAATGTTAATTATTTAACAGGTTCTGCATCAACATCAACAACTTCGTCTTTTTTAATGTCTTTAGCTAGACGTGCTGCTCTACGTTGAGCTTTTTCATAATCACGATCACTTTGTTTCGCGTTAACAAGGAGAATGATAACAGCCGCCACGACTGCTAGACCCATGATAAGGAATCCTTGATACATGAACCCCATTCCTTTAGTGTTCGCAGCAATCGCGTTATTCATGATTAAGAGTTCGTTTTTTGCAGGAAGGAAATAACAAACAAAACCTAAAATGATATAAACAAGTCCCCAAATTCCTAATAAACAGAGTAAGGAATAGGAAACGAGTTCAAATATAGAAAGTGGAAGTTTAAGTTTTTTCTTCATAATTAATACCTGTTAAATTTTATTTAAAATTAAGCTTGTGGAGCTGGTTGAGCTTTTCTAATTTCCGCTAACATTTCTTGGAGCGCTTTATTGAAAAGTTCTTGCCATTTTGGTCCGTTCTTTTGGACTAAAGAGTTAACGTTATCAAGTGCTTCTTTGAATAAATCAGGGAAGTTCTTGTTATCTCTTCTTTCTCTTCTACCTTCACTCATTTCAACGACTTGTAAGCATTTATCTAATGCATCAAGGGTTTCGTTATCTGTACAGTGATTGTGGCTTCTTGCAAAGCGGAGAAGTTCTGCATATTTAGCAAGTTCATTTTGAACGATGAAGTTAGATTGTGGAGAAGGTTTTCCGTTATTCTCACCCATCACTTTTTGGAATTCAAAGAATGATTTTTGGAAATCTTGCATTAAGAGAAGGTATAAGAATAAACGGTAATGACGATCATCAACCTTCATTAAGTCTTCAATGATTGGTTCATTTTCGTTTTGTTGTCTTGCTAAATTGACATGGAAATAAATGATGTCTCTCATTGGTTCCATGAGATTAACGACATAGTCGTAAATCTTTAAATGTTGAGTGTGATCCACTCTGATTTTTCCTTCAGCGGTTTTAACTAAAACAGTAGAATCATCGCCATAAAGTTCATTAAGCATTTCTTCATATTTATCGTGGAATGCTGAGAACTTGTCTTTATTAGCTTCTAAGAATTTTCCAAGAGGAGTTTCTGGTTGTAAGCCTTTTGTTAAAACTTGTTTTCTTTGTTCAAAAATTTTAACGTCGTGTTCACGTGGTAAAACATATTCAAGAGTGTCTCTTAAATGTGTCGCAACGTGGATAATGTCGAAATTGTATTGATTAATGTTTTTCATGTAAATGCCCTCCTTCAATACATTGAGAAGTTAAACTTCACAAACGGATAGCAACTCTCTAAACGGGCTTTTAATATTATACACAAGTATTATTGTTTGTCATAAATTAATTTTATGAAGAACATAATAAAAGCACCGCTTTATTTCGCGGTGCTCTCACTAAATAATAAATTATTTAATTGGGTTTTCAGCTTGGATAACTCCATAGCCTCCATCATTACGAACGTAAACAGTTGAGATACGATCGTCTTCTTCATCTAAATACATGAAGAATGGATGTCCAAGTGCTTCCATACGAGTAATTGCTTCTTCAATACTCATGGCTTGAAGATAATAAGATTTCGCTCTAACAACGACATCTTTTTCTTCTTCACGTTTTTCCGCTTGAATTTGATCAAAATCAATTGCTTTTCCTAAGGATAGTTTGTTGTTACTTCTATCCATTCTTGTTTTGATTTTTCTCATTTGTCCTTCTAGCTTATCGATCGCTAAATCGATTGCAGCGTAGAGATCTTCGTTCTCTACCTCTGCTCTAAGAGGCATAGAAGGTAAGAAAATTGTTACTTCTACTTTTTGCGCTAAATTGTGAGCGCTAACGACGCAACGACATTCAACATCTTCTTTAATTAAGAAGTACTTGTCCATCTTTGCTAACTTGTTTTGAAGAGCGTTCGAAATCCCCTCGGTAACTTCGATGTTCTTGCCAATGATTTGGTATTTCATGATACTATAGTCTCCTTTCCAAATTCCTGAATAGGATCACACTTTTATTATAACGAGAAACTCTCTAAAAATTAAAGAATTATATTCTTTTTCATTTTTTTAACTTTTTTTGACAAAAAAATCGAAAAATCCACCTATTACAATAATGAGGAGATATATTTGTCTTCTCTTCCAAAGGTCATGACTGGCAACCATGATTTGAGGAGTTTTCTTTCCTAATTTCTTTTGTACTCAAGGCATGAATTGCTAAGTCGTGTCTTTTGGAGAATAGATGTAAGGAGGTGGATAAGATGCAAGACATCATATGCATGCTCTATTGGTTATGTGTACTTGTATACATAATTAAAAAAGATCGCTTGAATTAGCGATCAAATAACATCTATTAATAAAGTAAATTATCTAGTAACAAATTGCAAGTACAAAACTTATAGTTTTTTAATTAATTCTGCAATCTTTTCAACTTTATCAAGTTTCTCCCAAGGCAAATCAACGTCTGGTCTACCAAAGTGACCATAGTTAGAGATATCTTGGTATTTAAACGAAGGATTCTTTAAAGAAAAATTCTTAATAATCATACCAGGTCTACAATCGAACACCTGATCAATAATATTTAATATATATTCATTAGAATATTTGCTTGTTCCAAATGTTTCCACTGCGATACTTAATGGGTAATTGACTCCAATCGCATAGGAGAGTTGAACTTCCAAGCGTTCACTGATACCTGCCGCTACTAAGTTTTTAGCGATATATCTAGCCATATAGGCACCACTTCTATCAACTTTAGAAGGGTCTTTGCCTGAGAAAGCTCCTCCCCCATGATGGGCGCTTCCTCCATAAGTATCAACAATAATTTTTCTTCCAGTTAAACCAGTATCACCTGCTGGACCACCTATAACAAATCTTCCAGTTGGATTAATTAAATAATTAAAGTCATCATTAAAACCAAAACTTCTAATGACTTTTTTCATGATATTTTCATGAATATATTTTTTGAATTCTTCTAAATCAACATCAGGGTCATGTTGAACAGACATCAATACTGTATCGATTCTTAAATTGTTTGGATCAGTGTAATCAATAGTTACTTGAGATTTCATATCAGGTCTAGCACCTTTAAATAATCCCTTGTGTCTTTGTTCGCTCGCTTCTCTTACTAATTTATGAGCGATAGAAATAGGTAAAGGCATATATCCTTCAGTCTCTTTAGTGGCGTAGCCAAACATCATTCCCTGATCACCTGCACCTAAATCTTCAGGTTTAGTTTGGTTAACTCCCATATTAATATCACCAGATTGTTGTTTGATTTTATCAACGATTTCAATCGTATGATAATCACATCCATATTCTTTCTTGTCATAACCGATACGTTTTAAAACGCTTTTGACAATAGAGACAACATCGATTTTTTCTCTGCAGGTTATTTCACCCCCGACAAGGATATAATCAGTTGTCGCAAAACATTCGCACGCAACATGGGCGGATTCATCTGCTTTTAAGCACGCATCTAAAACCGCATCACTGATTTGGTCACAAACCTTGTCTGGATGTCCTTCACTGACGGATTCAGATGTAAATAAAATCTTTTCTTTTTTCATGGTGATACCTCTAATAAAAAACTTCCCCCAGAAATGGGAGAAGTTAATATTCTTCTCTACTTATCGTTCAAGGTTCTGGGTCCTTGCTAAGGAAGAGCACTTACTTTTATCAAGAGTTGCTACTGTGTTTTTGCATCCTTTTTACACAGTTCTGGATAAGTCTTTAATATCTTATATAAATAAAATTATTTATTCAAGTATTGTTTGATCGCTTTTGCAAGTTGATCTGGACAGCTTGTTCCATTACGACATTGAATGCCGTTAAGACGGTTATATGCTTCTTCTAGTGGCATACCGACTAGAAGCGCCGCTAAACCTTTAGTGTTCCCCGGACAGCCGCGAACAATCTTTACATTTTGAATAATTCCGTCTTCGTGATCGATGAACATTTCAACGGAACATGTACCTTTAGGAAAGTAATGAATAGTCTCCATTATTTAACAATCTTTCCGTAAACCGTACCGCTACAACCAGCAGCGTTACTTTCGTCTGTATCGATATGCATTGCTAAAGCAAAATCATCTCTAACTCTAACAACAACATCACCAAAGACCAAACTTCTTCCTGGGTTATTGAGTTCAACCTTAACGATTTCACCATTGCTAACTCCAAATTCTTCAGCGTCCTTATTTGTCATATGGATATGACGTTTAGCAACGATTAATCCTTCTTCTAAATCAACTTCTCCACAAGGACCAACGAGTTTAATAGGAGCGCTACCCTTAAGGTCACCACTTTCTCTAATAACTGCTGGAGCACCAATGGTTCTCGCGTCAGTCGCACTGATTTCCACTTGTCCCGCTTTTCTAAATGGTCCAAGAATGGAGACATTATTCAATGTTCTTTTTGGACCAACGACATCTACTCTAGAAGTAGAGACAAATTGTCCAGGTTGAGATAAATACGCTCTAACTTCTAAGACCGCATCTTTACCAAAAAGAGTTTTAAATTGTTCTTCTGTAACGTGAACGTGTCTAGCACTTGTTTCAACTAATATTTCTTTCATTTTTACTTACCTCTAATTAAGCGAATGATATTTTATCAAATATCTGAACAAAAATCATTATGCTCTTGTCTTTTTTTTATATTTTTCATACAATATACAAGCAATTTGGTGAAGCGCAGGTGGCGGAACTGGTAGACGCGTACGTTTGAGGGGCGTATATCGCAAGATGTGTGAGTTCGATTCTCATCCCGCGCACCAAAATCAAAAAATTCAGTCGAAAAACTCGACTGTTTTTTATTGCTTATTTTATAAAATATGTGTTAAATAGTTGTTAGAAAGGATACATATTACAATGAAAAAATTCTTAACATTGAAGAACTTAATACTTTGTGGTGTCTCTTTATTAGCACTTTTAGTATTTATCTTCTCATTCTCCACAAACGTCAACATGTATGACGCTGCTGGAAATTTAACTGGTAGATCATTAGCAGTTATTTGGGGTGGAAAAACAGACATTGGAATTGGTTATGTTTTAAGTGTCAAATACGAATACCCTGTTGCCGCTAATCACTCTGCATTAGCATTACCACTTATTGGTTCATTACTTGTTTTCTTAGCAGGTATTTGTGCCTTATGCCTTGGTCTTTTTGGAGAAAAATTCTTAAAAGATGCAAAAACATTAAAGATCTGCATGTTTGTTTTAGCGGGCTTAATGGTCCTCGGTGGCGTTTTTGTTTTATTGACACCACTCTCATTCTTTAACGTTATTGCTAAAGAACGTGCTGAATTACAAGGCGTTGATGTTGAGACTATGAAAGAATTGATGAAAGCTCAAGGTGGAACACTTAAATCCACAAAAGCTATCGTCAGTGGTATCATGGCAATCTTAGGCGGAGCAGCAGTTGTTGTTAGCCAACTTCTCCCAGCCAAAAAAGACTAATTTAGTAAGTCGAATTAGAGTCAGCTATTAAGTTGACTCTTTTTTTGTGCGATAAAATCTTGCTATTATATATCTATATTTAAGGAGTTTTATGTAATGAAGAAATTTTTCACTGTAAGAAATATCTTAATTATGAGCGCAACATTTTTTGCTGCTTTAACAGTACTCTTCTCATTAGTAGCTAGTGCTAGAGTTACTGTTTATGGTTTTCATGGTCTAAATGACAACCTCCCAACAACAGTTACCTTCTACAACTTTATTTGGGGCTGTGACAAGTATTTTGAAACCAGCGTTATGTATGGAATAGGAACATATCCTCTTAATGACGGATTTAGAAGCGTTAGTCCTGTTGCCTTTGGTGTTGTACTTGTTATTTTATCCGCAGGACTTGCTACTGTTAGTGCTCTTGTTATCAAAAACGAAAAACTTAAGAAAGTATTAATCTTAGTTGCTGCTGGAGTTATGCTTCTCGGCGGTATCCTCCACTTCTTTGTCCGTGGAGCGTTTGTTGAAAACGTTGCAAGATACTATGGATACAGCATCGAAATGGTCAATAGCATGATCGTTCCAGGAAGCGCTCATTATGGCTTACCAATCGTTGGTGGAGTTATGTCCATCTTAGGTAGTGGCGCCGTCTGCGTTTCTGCATTTCTTAACAAGTAATTGTTAAACAAAGAAAATTAAAAGAGGTCGAATAATTAACGGCCTCTTTTTTCTTTTTAGAATTTAGAAGTATCGAATCCATCTAACACTTTAAGAAGTGGACGAATATTTTTCTTCACATTTCCTTCTTCAAATGGATTTCTTAAGTGAACTTTTTCTAATAATCCAGTGAATGGAAGTTTGCCGCCTAACTTACAAAGCTTAACGTATTTCTTCCATGCGTTTTCGTGGTTTTTAAGATCTTCCGCTAAGAATTGGAAAGCCACTACTTGAGCTAATGTATAGTCAATGTAATAGAATGGGGTGCCAAATACGTGAGATTGTCTAAGCCACCATGTACCTTTTGCAAGAGTTGGACAGAAGTCATATTTCTTGTGTGGAAGATTAGCTTGTTCAATTTCTAAATACTTCGCGCATCTTTCTTCATGAGTTGCATCTGGATGTTCATATACCCAGTGTTGGAATTCATCAATAGTAATACCATATGGTAAGAATTCAATCGCGTCAGTTAAGTGAGAATATTTATATTTCTCTGCATCTTTACCGAAGAATTTATCCATATATGGCCAGGAGAAGAATTCCATACTCATGGAGTGAATTTCACAACTCTCTAGAGTTGGGTTTTGATATTCAGGTATCTTAATATCCGCGCTTAAGTAGGCTTGGAAAGCATGTCCGCCTTCGTGACATAAGACATTGACATCTCCATCAGTGCCATTGAAGTTAGAGAAGATAAATGGAGCCTTGTAAAGTGGGAAATATGTACAATATCCACCTGGAGCTTTGCCCGCTCTAGCGTCTAAGTCTAATAAGTGATTATCAATCATAAAGTTGATAAAGTCACCACTTTCTTTAGACATATGCTCATACATCTCTTTAGCGATACCAGTTAAGACTTTGCTATCTCCAACTGGAACTGGATTACCACTTAAGAATTTAAGATTATAGTCAAATGCTTGAGGATCTTTAATTCCTAATGATTTAATTTGTTTCTTTAAGAGTTTTTGGGCTACTGGAACAACATCTGCTTTGATTTGATCACGATATCCCTTAACCATCTTCGCGTTATAGTCGGTTCTACCTAAACGGATATAGCCAAGTTCAATGAAGTTTTTGAAACCGAGTTTTTTCGCCATTTGATCACGAAGATGAACGAGTTTGTTATAGATTTCTCCAATCTCTTTTTCGTGTTCACCAAGCCATTTATCCATAGCGATAGATGCTTCTTTACGGGTTTCTCTATCACTACTAGTAGTGAATTTTCCGAGTTGAGATAAGTTATAGGTTTCACCTCTAAATTCAATTTGTGCCCCACCCATGATTTCATCATATTTACTGGTGAGTTTATTCTCTTCAATTAATTCAGGAATGATTTTCTCGTCAAAACTCTTTAAATTGTTTTCATATATCTTAAAAAGATATTTACCATAAATTTCTTCTAATTGTTTACGATACTTCGCTTTAAGAAGAATCTTTTCGTATTTATTAGAATAATTAGCGATGACTGGAGAAAGTTCATCAAGTTTATCTTGAGCTTTCTTATAAACTGGAGAACGAGTATCAAGAGTATATCTAGTTGTGATAACTCCCATATCAGTTCCGAGTTCATTCATATATTTGTTCCAGTGTTTAACTGCAACTTTTGCAGTAAGAGCACTACCACATTCTTCGAGTTCACTCACTAAAGATTCAAGTTTATTGATTGTTCTTTTTTCAGTAGGAACACGAAGTGGGTATTCTTCAAATTTTAAATTTTGTTCTTTCATAAATAACCTCCTCTTACTTTTCGATGAGGGATTCTCCACTCATTTCAGCAGGTTTCTTTGCGCCTAATAGCTCAATAATAGTAGGAGCAATATCTGCAAGTTTACCTTCTTTTTGTCTTAACTTAATATCGGTTCTATTAATACAGAATGGCACTAAGTTAGTGGTATGAGCGGTAAATGGTTTACCGTTAGCGTCTAAAATCTCTTCAGCGTTACCGTGATCAGCAGTCACTAAAAGTGTTCCACCGTTTTTGTCACACCATTCGATAATTTTACCAACACAGGCATCAACTGTTTCAACAGCCTTAACACAGGCATCATGAACTGCAGTGTGACCCACCATGTCACAGTTAGCAAAGTTAAGAATAACAACATCTAAGTCTTTCTTATCAAGTTCCTTGATTAAAGCATCAAGAATGAGATAAGCACTCATTTCTGGTTGAAGATCGTATGTTGCAACTTTAGGAGAATTAATCAAAACTCTTCTACAGCCTTTTAATTCTGGTCTTTCCACTCCGTCAAAGTTCATAGTTCCATCAAAGAAGAAGGTAACATGAGCGTATTTTTCAGTTTCAGCAATACGAAGTTGAGTGTATCCGTTATCTGCTAAATATTGACCTAAGATATTTGTGAGTTTTTGAGGTTCGAAAGCAATCACACCCTTAACACTATCCGCGTATTTCATTGTGCATACGTAATAGATGTTTTTAAGCGGATGAGCAGGTTTATATGGTTTCCATGCTAAGCTTCCATCAGGTTTAGTAGCAGGATGTTCATAGAACATAGGGTTAGTAAATAGTGTGGAGATTTGAATTGCTCTATCTGGACGATAGTTCATAAAAATAATCGCATCATTATCAGAGATTCTTCCATCAACATTCGCATTGTAATGTGGAATTAAGAATTCATCGGATGGAGATTTTCCCATTTTTGGAAGTTCTTCGTATTGAGATTTGAAGAATTCGTGGTAATCAGTGAAGCTTGGTCCATCATGATCCACCATTAAGCGGTAATGAACATCAACACGATCCATGTTCTTGTCTCTATCCATACCCCAATATCTACCACCGATATCAGCGATATGACCGAAATGTAATTCATCCATTTTCTTTTGAATCATATCAACATATTTAGCGCCAGCCTGTGGGTCAACGTCTCTACCATCCATAAAGCAGTGCATATAGACATCATCAAGACCACTTTTCGCCGCTAATTCAATAATTGCTAAAATATGGTTGATGTGAGAGTGGACACCACCATCACTAGTTAAACCAAAAATGTGTAACTTAGAGTGATTCTTTTTCGCGTGTTCAATTGCTGCTAAATATTTCTCGTTTTCAAAGAAAGTTTTCTCTTTGATTGCTTTGTTAATAAGAGTTAAGGATTGATAAACAATTCTTCCAGCTCCCATATTCATATGTCCGACTTCTGAATTTCCCATTTGTCCATCAGGAAGTCCAACATATTCACCAGAGGCATTAATTTCCGTATATGCATGAGTGGCGAAATATTTGTCCAAGTTTGGTTTTTTCGCATCATACACCGCATTACCTACTGGGTTATGTCTAATACCATAACCATCCATAATGCAGAGGATAATTGGTTTTTTATATTCCATAAGTAATATATCTCCTTTTCGACCTTTATTATTTTAAGAGAAAACTAGTTTTCTTACAAACAATATGATTATAAAAATATACGCTTTACATTTTTAAATATAGGAAGAGTCAAAATCTCATATCGATGAAACAATGCTTGTAGGGTAATATTTAGTGTAACACATTATTTGACCTATATTATCGTTTTGTGATAATATAATCGGCGAGGTAAAAATATGAAAAAACCAATTGTCGCCATTATGTATGATTTCGATAAAACCTTATCCACCACGGATATGCAAAACTATGGTTTTATCCCAATGCTTGGATTAACCCCCGATCAATTCTGGGGAGCAACCGGAGAATTCTCTGCTAAAACTGGTTGTGAAAGAATCCTTTCTTACATGTACATGATGATTAAAAAATCTCGTGACGCTGGTATCAAGCTTACTCGTGAGCTATTAAGAGACTGTGGAAAAAACATCAAATATCATCCAGGAGTTACAACATGGTTTGATCGTATTAATGCCTATGGAGCATCTAAAGGAGTACAAGTAGAACATTACCTCGTTTCTAGTGGCACCAAGGAAATCCTTGAAGGCTGCTCAATTTATGACAAATTTACTAAAGTTTATGGCTGCGAATTCTACTATGAAAATGGAGTTCCTGTGTGGCCAAAACTCGCAATTAACTATACTCAAAAAACACAATTCTTCTTCCGTATCGCTAAAGGTGCCGTTGATATCAAAGATGACAACTCAGTTAACGAGAAGGTTAAAGGTAGTTTAAGAATTCCATACACTAACATCGCCTATATTGGAGACGGAATGACAGACGTCGCCTGTATGACACTCGTCAATAAAAACGGAGGATATTCCATTGGGGTGTACACTGATGAGAACCGTCAATCAGTAGATCAAATTAGAGCAGATAAGAGATGCCGCTTTGTTGTTAAAGCGGATTACTCCCAAGGCAAAGATATGGAAAACGTCTTCAAAGTTATTATTGATGACGTATATAACCGCTACATCTTAGCGCAAAAAGAAGAAGCGCTCGCTAATAAATAGGAAACACTCAATTAAATGACCGTGATAATTCATGGTCATTTTTATTTTAATTTCATATCACTAGTGGTAAATTATTGTCTATGGAATATAAAATCGGAGATTTAATCATCGGTAAAGTTAACCAAGTTAGACCATACGCTATCTTTTTATCTTTTGAAGGTGATGTTAATGGTCTACTTCATATCTCTGAACTTTCAGATGGCTACATTAGAGATATCGAACGATTTGGAGCGGTTGGAGATGAAATCAAAGTTAAGGTTTTATCTATTGATCCTCAAAATGGTTTTTTAAGAGTCTCTTTTAAAGCTGTTCCTGAAAATGAAAGATATTCCACTCACGATAGTTCCTTAAGGAAGTTACCAGAATTTGATAAAGCAGATTTCACTGCTCTAGAAGAAAAACTTCCTGAATGGATTAATGAAACATTAAAGAAAGCAAAGGAAGATAAAAAATGATTAAAGTTGATGTATCAAATGTCATTAGTGAACAAGAAATAAGCAAATATCAAGCAAGTGTCACTAAAATCAATAAAATGATTGATGATAAATCCGGAGCAGGAAATGATTTCCTCGGCTGGGTTGATTGGCCAGTTAACTACAACAAAGAAGAACTCGAAAGATTATTAAAAGACGCTCAATATGTTAGAGATAACTTTGAAGTCCTCGTGGTCGCTGGTATTGGAGGAAGCTATTTAGGAGCAAAATGTGCAATCGACGCTCTTAAAGGTGTGAAACCAAGTGACAAATTAGAAGTTATCTTCATGGGTCAAACATTCTCTCCAAATTACACCCATCAAGTACTCGAATACTTAAAGAACAAGAAATTCGCGATTAACGTTATTTCTAAAAGTGGTACCACCACTGAAACCTCAATCGCTTTTAGACTTTTAAAAGACCTTCTTGAAAAGAAAGTCGGTAAAGAAGAAGCAAGAAAATCCATCTTTGCAGTTACCGATAAAGCTAGAGGTGCCTTAAAAACACTTTGTAACCAAGAAGGATATTCTACATACGTTCTTCCAGATGATATTGGAGGTAGATACTCCGTTCTTACTCCAGTTGGATTATTCCCTCTTGCGGCTTCAGGAGTAGATGTTAAAGCCATGCTTAAAGGTGCTCAAGAAGCAAGAAGCGAATTCGATAACGATAATCTTAAAGATAACATCTGTTACCGCTATGCGGTAAGTAGAGACTATATGTTACATCATTCTCGTCCAGTAGAAATGTATGTCACATATGAACCTCAAATGAGTCAAATCTCTGAGTGGCTTAAACAACTTTTTGGAGAAAGTGAAGGAAAAGAAAAGAAAGGTTTATTACCAACAAGCGCAACCTTCTCAACGGATCTACACTCCTTAGGTCAATTCATTCAAGATGGAACTCCACTCTTATTTGAAACCATCCTTAATGTTTTAGAACCAAAAGAAGATGCAACAATTCCTCTAACCGAAGATGATTTAGATGGTCTTAACTATTTAGCTGGTAAGAAGTTATCTTACGTTAACCAAATGGCGTTCCAAGGAACACTTAAAGCTCACCAAGAAGATGGAGGAGTACCATGTAATGTCATCTATATTGAAAAATTAGACGCTAAAACACTTGGTTATTTATTCTATTTCTTCATGAGAGCATGCGCGATGAGTGCGTACTTACTTGAAATAAATCCATTCAATCAACCAGGAGTGGAAATCTATAAGAAAAACATGTTCCACTTACTAGGCAAAAAAGGATATTAACTATATTATATATAGTTCAATACATAAGAAAATCGTTACTAAAAATGACGATTTTTTTATTGATTTATATATATCTTAATGATATATTATTTATCGCGTATCTTTAAAAGCGGATGCTTAGCTCAGCTGGGAGAGCATCGCCTTTACACGGCGGAGGTCGGGGGTTCGAGCCCCTCAGCATCCACCATTACTACGCATAACATGGAGGGGTAGCGAAGAGGCTAAACGCGGCTGACTGTAAATCAGCTCCTTCGGGTTCGGCGGTTCGAATCTGCCCCCCTCCACCACCTATTTGGTTCTTGGGGTGTAGCCAAGCGGTAAGGCAACAGACTTTGACTCTGTCATCTCGGTGGTTCGATCCCACCCACCCCAGCCAAAAGCACTTGACTCGCTAGCTCAGTCGGTAGAGCACTTGACTTTTAATCAAGGGGTCCGGAGTTCGAATCTCCGGCCAGTCACCAAAACCATCTTGCCCAGGTGGCGGAACAGGTAGACGCACAAGACTTAAAATCTTGCGGATGTATAATCCGTACCGGTTCGATTCCGGTCCCGGGCACCAACAAGTGTTAAAAA
>JBGVBY010000011.1:0-14346 GCA_045226015.1 Bacilli bacterium
CGGCAACATTTCCTTATTCCTATTACGTGTTAAAACAGCTGCAGATGCCCTCGGGAACCAAAGTATGCGGTTGGTTGGCTCCAAGGAAGTGGTAGGAGCGACTTCTTCTATCACCTCCAAGGAATTCTATTCATCAAAACAAACACAGATTCAGATAGATTTTAAAGTTTCAATACAAGCCTTTCTTTATGATAAGAGCAAGTATATCTATGTTCCTTCTGAAGATACTATCTACAAAGTAGAAAGAACCTATCAAAGTGGAATGTGGATGGAACTTTATGTATCAGAATCCTCACTTAAAAAGGAGGATATTTTGGATTGGAATCTATCGAATTAAAAGCATTAACTCCAGAAATCAATAAAGCGGTTAAGGAATATTCCAAAGAAGTTGAAATAGCAATTGCTAATAAACTTGAAGAAACTGCAAATAAGATTCTGGAATACATAAAAGATAATGCGCCTAGAACCCCATGGTCAAAAGATCATCTAGGCGATTCTTTTATAAAGGAATCTCGTGGTGATGGAGCGAATAAGACTATCGTTATTTATTCCAAAACCAAAGGTTCAATCGTTCACTTAGTGGAACTTGGCTTCAGACATCGTAGTGGTAAATATGTGGGCGCTAGGCCTTTTCTTAGACCTGCCTACGATGAATTTACTCCAAAGATGTTGGAAGACATGAAAAAGATAATAAAAGGAGATTTAAATGCTTAGAAAACTTAAATGCGTTTTAACGACTGTCTTACCAACAGTTATTTATGGACATTACGATTACGATAATGAACAGAAAGCGGAACCTCCGTTCATTGTCTTTCAGGAAGTATCAAAACGTCCTGCCGAATATGGCGATGATAAACCTGTCCATTATGTGAAAGTAATTCAAGTGACTTTAGTCACAAGTAAGAAAGATGTAGAACTTGAAGAGAAGTTGGAAGCAATTTTACTCGAGTATGAATACACCTATTCCTTACTAACTGAGACGGTAAACTCAGATCACTCTATTAATAGAGTTTATGAAATAAGGCTGGAGGAATTTAAACATGCCACAAAATAAAATTACATTTGGTTTAAGAAATGTTCATTATGCTCTTGCTAATCAAGACAATAATGGTAACTGGAGCTTTGATACTCCAGTCGCTTTACCGGGTGCTCAAGAATTCTCAAGCGAAGTGGTGGGTGGATCTACAAACGTTTATGCAGATGACACCTTATATGCTTCACTAGTTCAAAACGCCGGTAGAACATTAACTCTTAAATTTACTGAAATTCCTGACTCTTTTAAGACAGCTATCTTAGGCTATAAGCAACTTGCTAATGGTAACTTGGTAGAAATTGCCAATGCTCCAGTAGTTACGTTTGCACTTGGATTTGAATTCCAAGGCGATGCTAAGGCTAGAAGAGTATGGTATTACTTATGTAATGTTACTCCAATTGCAGAAGCAACTAAGTCAAAAGCCGACTCCATTGAGGCCAACTCTGTGACCTTAAATATCACAGCTAGACCAATTGAAATCGGTGATGATCTAATTACAAATTGTGTTTCTGCCAAGGGTGATAGCAATTACACGAATTTCTTAACAACCGCGCCAGTGTTACCAGAAATCCCAGCAAGTAATCCTTAATGGAACGCACAGTTAAATTAAATGGGAAGGAACTAAGATTAGCTTCTTCCCTTTTTACTATCATCTCTTACCGAAATGTTTTCGGAACTGAATTATTTGATGATGTAGAAAAGTTAGATAAAGCAATGAAAGCAAATAAAAATGACGTCGGTAAATTTATCGATGTCCTTTTTAGATTAATTTATGTCTTACATAAACCTTTCTATAACGATTCATATGATCGTTTCCTTCAAACATTCGATTTCAGCATTCTTTCGAGTGTTGATGAACTTACCAACTTGGCGCATGTAATCGGTGAGTTACTAGGTGAAGTAAAGAAACAAAGCGAAGGGACTGACTTGGCCCCAAAACCATAAAGCCAGGAGAGAACATCACGGCAAACATAATTTTCAACCTGGCTCAATTAGGAATTCCGATTCGTGATGCGGAATTCTTTGATATTAGAACCTATCTTGACATAGTCAAACTACAAAAGTCCATCTATGAAGAAGGTGGTTCTAGACAAGCAACTCAAGCGGACATTGACCGCTTTTTAGGTTAAGGAGGTGAGGGAGATGGCAGAGGCTATTAAAGGTCTAAATATTAAGCTTGGACTTGATACGACAGAACTAGAGGCTTCTATCAAATCTCTCAACTCCCAGCTTAAAGAACAACAACGTGATTTAGCCGCGATCAATAAGAATTTAAAGTATGATCCTTCTAATCTTGATTTATGGAAGCAAAAGCAGGAGGTCTTAAACAGAACTCTTGAAACCACTAAAAAGAAATTAGAGGAACAAAAAAGAGCTCTTGAATTAGCTAAAGAAGGTGTGAAGTTAGGCACTGTATCTGAGCAAGAGTTCAACAAGATGAAGCGTGCTGTTCAGTATACTGAAGCTGAAGTAGCAAAGCTAAACAAAGAACTAAAAGAAACTGATAACAAGGTTTCTGGTTTAGGAAATGTTAATGTTGAAAAGCTCGCATCGGTTGGTAGTGCGTTAACGAAGTATTTAACTGTTCCTATTGCAGGAGCGATTAGTGCTTTATCTGCATTAGCTTTAAAAACAACAGAAACTGTTAATCAAATGAGCGATACTGCTAAGCAACTAGGCGTTGGTCTAGAAGCGATGCAGAAGTGGGAATATGCCGCTAAGCAACTAGGTAGTGAAACTCAGTACTTAGATAGGGCTTTCCAGAAAGTTAATAACCTGTTAGGTCAAATCGCTAATGGAGATGATGTCTCACAAGAGTTAGCAAAGATTGGCTTAACCATGGATGATTTAGCGGGTTTGGATGCCGAACAAGCATTCGCAAAAATCCGTAATGCTATATCAGGAGTAGAAGATGCTGCTACAAGAACTGCTTTAGCAAATCAATTTTTTGGAGATAAATTAGGCACATTACTTAACCCTGTTTTAAGTGCATCCGAAGAAGAGCTTCAAGCATGGATGGACGAAGCCGAAAAGGTAGGGATTGTATCTGAAGAAGATGCAGAAATTACCGGTGCACTCGGTAATGAAATCTATGCTTTAAAACAAGCTTTTCTGTCCTTAAGAACTGAACTGGCGACTGCTCTTGCTCCAATTATTACAAAGATAGTGGAGTTTTTAAGAGATAAAGTCATCCCAAAAATCAAAGAAATAATTGAGAAATTTAAAGGAATGGCCACATGGCTTAAAGCCGTTATTGGTGTAGTGACAGGTTTACTAGCTGCACTTGGACCAATAATTACCATAGTGGCTAAGGTTATAAGCCTAGTTGGAAAGCTTAAAGAGGTTCTTGGAACAGTATCAGAAGTCATTTCTTCCATTAAGGAAGGTGCGGCTGGTGGTCCATGGGGAATTATTATTGCTATTATTGCGGTTTTACTTCTTCAAAATAAAGAATTTAGAGCCTTATTACAGAGAATTTTAGAAATCGTTCAACAATTGATTTCGAAATTAATTGAATTGATCGGAAGAGTTTTAGAAAAGCTTAAACCGATATTCGATCTTTTGATGGAAGTTATCAATCAAATCATCGATGTTTTGGTTGAGGTCATTGATAACATTCTTGATGTTGTCATGCTGGTTCTTGATGAAGTAGTAAAACTACTTGAAAAGTTAATCGATCCAATTACTAAGATTCTCGAAATGTTAACTGCAATCCTAATCCCGATCACTCAGTTGATCGCAAAGATTCTTCAGGTTGTGGCTAGAATTCTTCAACTCGTTATTAATTTGGTAGTTCAAATAATCGAAGTTGTAATCAAATTAGTTGATGGTGTTTTAAATATCTTAATTGGGATTATAAATGTCATCGTAAAAATTTTAGGAGCGGTAATAAACCTCATTGTAACTCTGTTAGATATCATTATTGATATTCTTGAACCGATTCTTGAGATCATCATGGCGATCCTTGAACCAATCATTAATTTAATTGGTGGAATTATCGAGATTATTGAAGTTCTCTTCGATATCTTGCTCCCATTAATCGAGACTCTCTTAAGCCCGATTATGGATATTTTAGAAATCATCTTTGAAGTCATTGATGCTTTATCGCCAATTCTTGTTTTGATTGGTAATGTCATCAAGTCTGTAATAATGCCTGTATTACAGGTATTATTTGAAATCTTAAAACCAATACTCGATATCCTTAATGCAATCATTGAGGCGATTAAGTGGATTCTAGATCATACGATCGGATGGCTGGTTGATTTGATATCCAGTTGGTTTGGTGGTAGTGATTTCTCTGCAGAAAACTCTGTTAAAAGCACTAGCAATTCATACACCAATACCGACAATTCAAAAACAACCAACAACGTAACCATTAATACAAGTGGCGATGTTGACATGGATTCAATTAACGAAGCTTTAGGAGGTGCTTACTAATGAGACGTAAATTATATTTAGTCAATGAAATTGGTAGCACCTTCTATTTTGATTATTCTCATAACTGCATAATTGAAGATCTTGATGGACTTGGTTTTGAGTTTGATATCAATTATGAAGAGATTGATAGCAATTATATTGAAACAAAAAGAACTATTCCTCAAAGAACCATAAGTTTGACTTTGGATTTCTTTGATGGTTATCAAGGTTTTACTAGGTGGAGAAATTACATTACTAAAAGTAAAGAACTCCGTCTTTTTTACTTTTGCGATGGAGTCAAATACTGTTATGTAACAATTCAATGCTCTTCCAAAACAGAGCTTGAATCAGGCGTACTTAAAACCCAAGTTAAAATCGATTGTTTATCGCTTTGGCTTGTGAATAAGTCTTATAACTTTGATGTAACAAATCCTGGTGGAGGCAAGGTTTATACTTATGTATATCCCTACACTTATGCGATTAGTTTTAACGGAAGAATAACCGTTGTCAACGAATCGTCTAGAAGAGTGCCGCTTTTAGTCAGGATGATTGGGAATCTTTATTATCCTCGTGTTATTGTTCGTCAAAACGGACAAGACATCATGACTCTAAGAATGTTAATCGATGAGCGTGAATCGCCAACAATTGAAGTAAATGCAGATCCAACAAATCAATACATAAAAAGAATTATTGGAGTAGATGAGGCTGATTTATACAATGCTCAAGATTTTAGTTGTGACAATTTCTTGTTTCTTCCTCCTGGTCAATGCGAGATCTTTTTTGATCCTGGAGTAAGAGAGCCGGCAAGATGTGAAATTGAATTCAAAGAGCAATATATCGCTCATTAGGTGGTTTTATGGAACTTATATTCTTAAATGAACAATCTTTAGTTGTCATTGACCACGCGTTATGCACGAATGATTACGAAATAATCTTGGATTCTTTAGTACCTCAAAAGAGCAAATTTACAGTATCTAAACAAAGTTTAAATGCTCAAATAGGAGATCTGCTAGTTGTTAGAGAAAAAGGTTACTTCTACATAGGCATCATCACCTCAATAAAAAGCGATGATGATGGTTCAACTAAAATCGAAACAAAGGATTTTCTTTCATTGTTTGATATAGAAGTGCCTCTTCCAACTTCGTTCTCCGGAAATATTTCAACTTTTCTAATTGCTCGTATTAATGAAACGTTTAAAAATAGTGGCGATTCTTATCAAAACGTATCATACCTTTCTTTAGAAAGCGAAGTTTATAAAGAGGCATCGCTTACATACGAAGCTGATACAAAAATGAATCTACTCGATTTGGTAGAGGAGTTTTCTAAAACTTATGGTATTAGGCTCGTATATGAAATGGTAATCCAAAACGGTGTCTTTTATCAAATAAAGGTAAAAGTTGTCGAAGCTAAAATAGGCATAGCAATAAAGCACGATTTAGGATCGATCAGTAATTTGATTATTAATGACACAAACGAAAACGGTCTTAATAAAGTTGTCTTTGTACCGAAAAGCGATAATACAACCTATAGAAGCAGAATCACTTATTACCTTTATTTGGATGGAACGATTTCTAGAAACAATACGTTAACTAGACGTAACCCAAAAGTTAAGGTCAAATACGAGTATTATGCGGACAATGATTATTCGAGTTTATTATCAAAAGCAACTAAGTTGCTAATTGATGATTCTCTTAATCATTCGATCACATTCAGCTTCTCGTTTGTTACGAATAAAATTGAGTCATTAAACAATCTAAAAATAGGAACCTTCGTTCAATTTATTAGTGATGAAAAAGTCTATGAGACATTAGTTACTAAGATTAAATACAAAGGTTCTTTTCAATTCGCGGAGATTACTCTTGGCGAATATCGTAATTCACTTACAGACAAATTAAAGCTTATTGATAGGAGGAACAATAATGGCCTTAGTTAAGATTACTTTTGATAATGCATCGGTTACTTCAAAACAAGATGCTGACTGCAATCACTTCCTTGCTAATAAGCAAAGTGGTGTTATCGATGGCATTTTAGGTAGATGCCAAGCAAGCATATCCAATTCTTATATCCAGTTTCAATCAGGATACGTACAAGTTTATGGTAGAAGGGTTTTTGTAGAAAGTGGCACTAAGATTCAAATCGCTTTAGATGCCAGTGCTTATGGCTACGTCTTTATTAAAATTGATTTAGGTAATAATGCTGTAACTCTTGAGAAAAAAGAGGCATCTAGTAGTTATCCAACACTCACTCAGAATGATTTGATGAATGGTGGTCTTGTTTATGAATTTCCGCTTGCTAGATATCAAAAAACAACATCATCCATTACGCTTGATTCGTCATGGTCTGTACCATTAATCGAAATGCCACTTCCCATTGCTAAACAAGCTTTGCTTGCCGCTAATGGGGTAAAGTTAAAATGCAGATATATTTCTAAGCTGTTCTTTGATCCTGGAACTTATGATACTATCCGTGAAGTTTCATTCGATTTCCGCAATGTTAATTACAATGACATTATTGTCTTTGTTTTCCATTCGGTGGATTCAGAAGGATACGGTGGATATCAAGAAGTATATGGTTCATATGTAACAAACCTTTATCACCTTAATTGGATGTTGGGACCTATTCCTATTCATACAAGAAGACATACTTCTGCGCCGTGGAATCTGATTTATGGCTATGTTATGGAATTTGATTTCAATACAGGTGCTGTTAAGGTTGGCTTTAATTCATCTGTTGATGTTATGGATATGCCGTCTGGTGTAACAGCATACATTTATTCAGTGGGGCAATAATTATGAGTCAGTTAGTTGAAGTAATAATAATCATCGCTTCAGTGATTACCGCTTTAGGAACAATAATTGCTTGTTTTACAACGATCCATAAATGGATTTTGAGACAAAACAAACAAGATGAAGATATTCGCTCAATAAAAGATGAGCAGAAAATACTAACAACTGGTGTTCTTGCATGTCTTAAAGGACTGAAAGAACAAGGATGTGATGGCCCTGTTACAGAGGCCATTTCTTCTATAGAAGATCATTTGAATAGGGAGGCACACAAATGAATCAAATCTTATTAAATGTTTTAGCGACAGTAGTAACTTGTATTGTTCTGCCGCTTATTTCTTTCTTGGGTATAAAACTTACCCAGTGGCTAAATACTAAAATCAAAAATGATAAAGGTAAAGCATTAATGGAACAGGCTGTTGATATCGTTATCAATGCTGTTCGTTCTGTATTTCAAACTTATGTTGAGTCGCTTAAAAATAGTGGCAATTTTAATAAGGAATCACAGACCATTGCATTTAACCTCGCAAAGAGTCTTATTCTGAAACAGCTAACCGATGATGCAAAGAATTATATTTCACAGAATTATGGTGATCTTGAAGAGTGGATTCGAAACGAAATTGAAGCATCTATTTATAAACTTAAAAACTGAATTAATCCCATGAAAAGCGATAACATCACTGAGTAGTGGGATTTTTTCTTTTACTTGTCAAAATCATGAAAGTGTGAAAAATTTTAATATGTAGTAACTCTTAGAGTTAAAAAATATTAATAAAATTTCTTTGTAAAAAAATCGAAAAAGTCGACTACGGAAATACATAGTATTTCCTTATATATAGTGAGGAGGTGTTGTATGAAAAACATCACAGAAAAAGAACTTCAAAGGTCGTTCTCGGACCTTAAAGAATGCTTCCGAATTCGCGACAAGCTTCTTAAAACAACTGAGAAACTCACTATAGAAGAAAGTGATTTCATAAAAGGCCAAGCAGAGACTGGATCTCCGCTAGGTGAATTCATTTATGGTTTATACTACCTTTTAAATCAAAATGATGAGAAAAGTGCAGAGGAATGGTGGAACAAATTCTTCTATCATTCAAACGGAGATGCGCTGTGGATTGCTTCAGGTATCTTTGCTTATCTTGGAGATGAATACTATGATTGGTCGATGAAATGCTTGAGAAGAGCTGCATGGAGACAACATCCGATTGCTAAAGGAATGCTTAAAGATATGAAAGAGCATCCATATAAGTTTCCTGAAGCATAATCATATGCACGCGAATTATATAAATATAAGTTAATGAAAATCGAAAGTGATCATGTTAAAATTTGTATGCCGCCATGGAAACAACCGATAAAAGTGGTTATTGAACTGGCGCATAACTGGTTGACAGCCAAATTGTGTTTATACGAAGTATAACTCTAGGCATTTATGGCGTTCGGGTTATTTATATAGATGCATTTAAGGCGTTCAATTAGGCCATTTGTATTAATTTATTAATACAACGCAAATAGTTCAATTGAGGATGACCCCTCTTTGATTAAGTGTGACTCCTGAAATCTAGATTGATCACACACAAGACAATCCGACCAAGCGGACATGCAGGCCAAAGGCCAAGCCCATCAGGATGAGCGGCGGATTGTGATGGCATGACTCTCAAATTACAGACGTGTAATTGAACATGCAAATTGTAAGAAGTTCCGTGCTTAGCTAACCTTTGGGAAGGCTGTCTTCTTACGAGCAAAAGCCTCAACGCTTGAGCGGGAGGTTTTTTATTTGGTATGGTATCAATATTTTAATATTGTTGATATTTGTTATAATGCTTGTATGAACTATCAAGAATTAGCCAAATATTTATTCTCCATTCAAGACAAAAAACACGCTGAATTTTCAGGCAGTCTTTCTAATAGTAATTACATTGTTATAGGTGTCAAAAACCCAGTACTTAGAGAGCTGATTAAAGAACACTATAAAGATACCGATTTACGATTAGAAGACTTTGAATGTAGTAAGTATTTAGAAGTAGATTTCATCTACTTTGGAATTGGTCTAAAAAGATGTAAGACTATCAAAGAACAATTAGAGTTTCTTGATAGGAATATTAAGTATGCGAAATCGTGGGCGGTTACTGACACGATTAATCATAGTTTAAAGAAGTGTTCGTTTGATTTATTTTGGAAGTTCTTTTTGAGGCATTACAAGAACGAACATATATATACTAGACGGTTCTCTTACATCTTTGGATTGATGTTTTATAAGGACGAAAGAATTTTAGATATTTTTAACTACTTAAATGAAAACGATGAATATATGGTTATGATGTCAGAAGCATGGCTTTTAGCCACTATAGCGATACCGTTCCCTGAACAAGTGTTTAAACTGTTAGAAGATTTAAAAGATCAAAAACTTAAGCTTAAAACAATTTCTAAAATTTGCGATTCATTTAGATTCACAAAAGATCAAAAAGAACAATTCAAAACATTAAGATAAAAATATTTGTTCTAACTGCATCATTGTTTTTTTGATGTAACTAAAATTTCTTTGTTGTTATATGCATGCGCTAGTGTATAATGTTCTCTTACACGAATGCGCGTTAAGCTGTGTGACCACGCACAGAGGAGACATATTTTATGAATAGCATTTCAAAAAACAAAAGAAAGAAACTTTGTTTATGCACCATTTTAGGCACGGTTTTTGCAATGGCGGTTGTCTTTTTAGTAAATTCAACGCCTATTTTATTTGGTAACGCAGATACTGTTGAGGAACACACAATTACTTTCAATCAAGGTAATGGTGGTACAGGATTCCCATCTTCATATGGTAGTGGTGTTAATAATAGTGGTCATACTAGTTTAGGTAATTCGATCTCCTTTACTTATAGTAACGCAAAATCAACCTCTAACAAATTTTGTACTTTAGCAAGTGGAGGTTATTTATATAATTCAACAACTATTACTGGTCTAGAATCAGTAAATGTTACTTTCTCCGGTGGTTCACTTTCTTTATATTCAAGTAAGAGCACAACTTTTAGTGGCAGTGCGAAAAGCTTAACCAGTGGCACTCCATTAAGTATTGATGCAAATTACAATTACTTTAAATTACTCGCTAGTGGAGAAACAGCGATTGAATCAATTACTGTTTATTACACATGTGCAGCTAGAGAAGAACCAGTGATTTCTGATGTAACTGATACTATTACCGCAAGTGATTTAACAGCTACAGGCACTTCCTATTCCGATTTCAGTGGAGTAACAAAATCTTCTGACGCTGTTTATGCTGGTAACAGTGCTAAAGACAGCTCTGGAAATATTCAAATGAGATCAAAGAGCAGCAACTCTGGTATCGTATCAACCGTAAGTGGTGGAACTGTTAAATCTGTTACGATTACCGTTGGCTCTGGTTCAAACACAATTGATGTTTATGGATCAAATTCTGCTTATAGTGATGCAACCGATTTATATGGTAATTCTGCTGGAACAAAGGTTGGAAGTGTAACTTCAACAGGAACTGTTTCTTTCAGTGGAGAAGACTATGCTTATGTTGGAATTAGATCCAATAATGGCGCAATCTATGTCACTAGTATTGATATTGTTTGGACTACTTCAGGTGGAAGTGGTGGTGGAGATACTCCTACCCCAACTCCAGATCCAGAAGCACTTGATTTAACTGCTTCTTTCCCATACGCCAATACTTATCCAACTTCAATTAATATATTAAGAGAAGATGAAAGTGTTTTCGGAACATTATCCACTTCTATTAGTGCAGTTAAAACATACATGGACAACTATAGCGAATATGAAATCGCTAAGAATGAATATATTTTAATTGAAAACAGCAATCCTAATGTCACTATTACAAGCATTGATGTTAAGATGTATCAATATCGTAACTTTGATGTCTATGTTGATGGTTCATCCTCATACATTTATCACGGTGATGGTGGTAGAGATACTTCATCTGATCCACTTATCATTAATGTTGAAGTCAATGCATCTAGCAGTGTGAAACTTGTTTCAAATGGTGGTTCAGGAAGCTACTCTTGGAAAGTTTATGGTGTTGATATATATCTTTCTGGCACCGAAGGTGATGTAAGTGTCACTGGTGTTTCTTTAAATAAATCAAGTACCACAATTGCTCAAGGCAATAACGAACAATTGACCGCGACTGTTGCTCCTTCATACGCTACAAATAAAGACGTGTCATGGAGTTCTTCTAATACAAACGTTGCTACAGTTTCTAACACTGGTTTAGTTACTGCTGTTAGTGCTGGCTCAGCAACAATTACAGTTACTACTGATGATGGTGGATTCACTGCAACATGTAATGTTACAGTTACTGCCGTATATCACGTAACAGGCGTTTCTTTAAGCCCAACCGCTTTAGCGTTACATCCAGGAGAACAAAGTGCTTTAACTGCAACTATTGCTCCAAGCAACGCAACAAACAAGAATATTTCTTGGTCCACAAGTAATTCAAGTGTTGCTACCGTAAGTAGTGGCACAGTAAATGCTGTCGCTGCTGGAACTGCAACAATCACTGTTACTACTGAAGATGGAGGTTATACCGCTACATGTTCAGTTACAGTAACAAACGTTGCTGTCACTGGTGTTACATTGAATAAAAATTCATTAACACTTACTCGTTTAGATTCTGAAACATTAACAGCAACTGTTGCCCCAAGCAACGCTACAAACAAGAACATCAATTGGACTTCGTCCAATACAAATGTTGCCACAGTCTCTAATACTGGTTTAGTTACTGCTGTTAGTGCTGGTACAGCAACAATTACTGCTACCTCAGCTGAAAGCTCTTCTATTAAAGCAACATGTACTGTTACTGTTAATCCAATCGCGGTTTCAAGTGTTTCCTTAAATAAAAACGCCTTAAGTTTAGGTGTTGGTAATTCAGAAACATTAACTGCAACAGTTTCTCCAAGTAACGCTGATAATACAAATGTCACTTGGTCAACTAGTGATTCAAGTGTCGCTACTGTAAGTAATGGCACAGTTACTGGTGTTTCCGAAGGATCAGCAACAATCACTGCTACATCCGTTATGGATAACACCAAGACCGCTGAATGCTTAGTAACAGTCAGCGCGGTTACTGATGTCACAATTGACTTAACTGCTCAAGGATTTAGCAATCAACAAGAAGTTACTACTGTTACTCAAGGTTCATTTACTTTAACGTTTGATCAAGCTTCTGGCACCAATCCTCCAAAATATTACACATCAGGAACTTCGGTTCGTACTTACGCTAATAACACACTTACTGTTGAAACTTCTGGTTCTGATAAAATTACCAAGATTGTCTTTACTCTTGGTACTACAACAAGCGCAACCCCATCAGTTGATACTGGTTCATATGATAGTTCTTCAAAAACATGGACAGGTAGTGCAACTTCAATTACTTTTACAAATGCTTCTAGTGGTCAATATCACTATAAGACTGTCACAATTACTGTGACACCTTCTACTCCAGTTGCGGCAACCGGAGTTAGCTTACCAGCCACTCAAGAAATTGGTATTGGTAGTAGTGTGACGCTTCCAGTTACATATACCCCAAGTAACGCTAATACAGGTTTAGCTGTCACTTGGTCTAAAGTATCTGGTTCTAATAAGATTAGTGTTGATTCAAACGGAAAAGTTAGTGTTGATTCTTCAGCGACATCTTCTGATACAGCTGTCGTTCGTGTTACATTAACAAGTAATAGTGCATACGCAAACTGCACAATAACTGTTGTCGAAGTTGCTAAAGCAAAATATACCGTTCTCTTATATTTATGTGGATCTACATTAGAGTACGATTCTGACTATAAATCTCTTGATGGCGCAGCATCTGATGATATGGGAGAAATCCTAAGTGCATCAGGCACATATAAGAGCGATGTTAACTTTGTTATTGAAACCGGTGGATCACAAAAATGGGAACCTACATATGGAGTTTCTAAAGATAAACTAGAAGTCAGACACGTTTCTGGCAACTCATACGCTAAAGATAGTCCAAGCACAATCACAAGTCAGGCTAACATGGGTGAGGCTTCTACACTTCAAACATTCCTTGAATATGGTTTATCCACATATCCAGCTGAAAAGACTGCATTGATCCTTTGGGATCACGGCGGAGCTATGACTGGTGTTTGCTGTGATGATAACTACAGCATGGAATGCTTAACTGCTGCTGAAGTTAAATCCGCGGTTAGTGGCGCATTATCTAACTCTGGTATGTCAGGCCAAAAACTTGAGTGGATTGGTTATGATGCCTGCTTAATGGCGGTTGCTGATATTGCCTCAGTTAATTCTGACTATTTCAATTATATGGTTGCTTCTCAAGAGACCGAACCAGGAGACGGTTGGGACTATACTTCTTGGGTTTCTACGTTATACAACAACCCAACAAATACGAGAACAATACTTGAAGGAATAACTACAAGTTATCAATCATTCTATAACGGATATAGCAATACTAGAGACGCTACACTTGCTGCATATGACTTATCATATATGTCTGCTTTCACAACAGCATTTGAAAACTTTGCAAGTCACTTAACAGATAGTAACTGGTCTAAATTGACAACTGCATTTAATAATTCTCTACAATTTGGTGTTACAACTGATAATAATGTAGATCATTACCTTTACGGAATCGCTGATATGAATAATTTTATGGCGAATGTTACTTCACAAATCAGTTCACTTTCGACTTATACTCAAGCTGTTATTACTGCAATGAATAATTTAGTGATATATAACAAATATTGTACAGATTACAACAGCATGACTTATAAACCATGTGGAATATGCGTGTTTATGGGTTATACAGCAAGTACTGTCTATTGGGCGGCAACAGTAAAAGCTGATTATACGACTAACGATACTAAGTTTAGTACATGGAGAAGTTATAATATTAAGAACGGTGAGTGGAAGGAATAACAATTCGACAAAGATAAACAAAACAAACTAGCAGTCCCAAATTGAAGTGCTAGTGTAAAAAACCTCCTGGTGATTGTTGTACACCAGGATTTTTTAGGCTCTTTAAAATCTAGGGTGGTCTAGAGTGGAGTCAAATTAAAATAACCACAAAACTTTAAAATCTAGGGTGGTATATCCGCGTGG
>JBGVBY010000012.1:0-8774 GCA_045226015.1 Bacilli bacterium
CTTCCAATCAAGAAAAGAAGAGGCCTTAGCCTTTACCGATTGGGTAACCGATGTAGTTATTCCATCAATTAGAAAATATGGTCGCTATGATGTTAGATCAATTACATCAAGCCCAGAAGCAGCTCTAAATTTCTTAGATTCATTTAATGAGCTTAAGGTTCAAAACGATATCTTGCAGAGCATTAATGAAGAAAGCGAAGAAATCAGAAAGCATACACGAGACATGCTTGAAAGCGGTGTGCTTTCTTATCTTTACGATGTACCTGCTAAATTAAAGATCAAAGGAATCAATAAGCAGACAATGTTTGCTATCCTACGAACCAAAGGCGTGTTGGATGAAAATAATGTCCCTGTTCAAGAATACATTGATAAGGGATGGTTTAGAGTGGATGCCCATTCTTATATGAATAAAAACGCGGTAACTGTCACCCATATCGTTCCAATGATTTATAAGACTGGAATTAACGGAATCAGAAAGATTCTTAATGATATAGCTGGCAAGAAAAACTTATAAGCCGCTTTAAGTTTGGTATGGGGATTTCGAGCAATACTTTCATAAACTAACTTGCTCGTTTTCCTCACACCTAGAAAATCCTATTTTTCCAAATTAGGTAATACATGTTATTAGTGATAGAACCAAGAATTGCAGGAAAAATAGGTGAAATTTGGAATTTTTAACATATTCAAGAAAGGAGAGAAAATATGCCTAGACCACCAAAAATAGGACTGGATTACTTTAACGTGGATGTCGAGTTTTATAAGGACACCAAGATCATGAAGTTACTCATGAAAGAAGGCTATTTAGGAGTCATCGTTTATTTAGTGGCTTTATGCGTTATCTATCAAAATGGCTATTGCTTAGAAATGGATCTGACTGATTTGGCCGATATCGTTTCAACTCATTTGCTAATCCATGATGAAGAAACCAGGAACAAAGTCCTTAAGTGTTTAGAAGCAATGGTGGAGATTAACCTATTTGATAATCTTTCATACGAATTTGAAAAGGTAATCACCAGCCATGGAATTCAGTGGTTTTTCTATGGCGCAACTCTCAGAAGAAAGAAAAGCGATAAACCACATTGGCTTTTATCTGAAAACGAAATGGAAAACATTACTCGTTACATAAAAGGTAAAGGATTGAATATGTCTACAGAAACAGAGTTATTGCAACCAGAAACTATAGTTAATGTAGACACAAACCCGGTTATTGTAGACAAGCCTTTAAAAAATAAAGTTAAAGTAAAAGAGAAAGTAAAAGGCGATATAGACGATAAATACGATAAAAGGAACTGCCCGTTCCATTTGGATTACTTTACGTCTTGCCTTATTAACGATCATTTAATTGATGTCTATAACATCGACATTCATCGTTTTGTAAAACTGTTTCAAGAGCTTCAAGAAGATAATGATTTCTCATTAATTGAGCGTTGCTTTAGATACACAAGAGATTATTGCAGAAAACATAGAAGTGAAATCTATGATTTGTTTGCGTTTTTTGAACATGCGCTTAGAGAAAATATTCGAAAGATGGATGGTTATGATGAAAGGATGGAGAAATACTATGAAGAACTCGATACCTACCTTAGAGCAATTCGTGACGATAGTGAAGACGAATAAAAAAAGATTAAAAAAACTTTATGATGATTTGGCTTATGCGAGATATCTGATGTATGCCACTCCTGGAACTGATTTCAGCAAACCATATATAAAAAACTCAACTCCTCAATTTGATAAAATCACGATCGATTTAGATCGCATTGATAGAATCGAGAAGAAGATTAAATGGTATGAATCAATGAATATTCTCTTTGACAAATGGATAAAAATTCTTACCGCTAGAGAAGAAAAAATATTCCGCTCAGTTTATATGTTTGGTCATAGTACAACTGAAACAGCTCTCGAATACAATGTTTCAAAAACTTTAGTCTACAATTACAAGCTTAAGCTTTCAAAGAAATGGGAAATGTTTAGAGATCAAATCAAAAATACTGTTTCTTTTTAATACTGTTTCGGACTAAATTAGCATTGGTTTTCTTAACTATTAGATAGTGAAGAAGAACAAAATGTTGTATGATATAACAAATGCACGCAGATTTATCTAGTCTCATGCAATTAGGAGATTCGCGATATGACATTTAAAGATGCTTTTCTTTCAAGAGTTAATATTATCAAAGATTCAGAGGAATTAACGAATCAGATTACCTCAACATCTTTAAAGGATCAAAAAAGAGTTTATAAAATTCTTAATGTTAATATAAAATCCCTAAATACCTATGTTACTTACATTCGTGATTTAGTTTTTCATCCGGAAATTGATAACCATCAAAAAACTCAAGTCTGTAGAGACATGAGAATTTACTATACTGGTGGAGTAGCTGAAGAAGCAGCCAAGGTAAAGATCCGCCAAGATTTAATACTTGCTGTTGGAGATCTATTTGAAGAAAAGTCATCTTTTTATAAGGCAATTTTTATATTTATACTTGGTCTTAATAGCCTTTATAACCTTAGCGATGGTTCAGAATATTTGTTTGATACTTTGCCACCTTCCTTATTAGACCATTATGATGAATACTTAAAAGATGTTTTGACTAATAAACCATCAATCGTAAACCCTGCTTATGGGACATTTGTTTTTTATCCTGATCCGGATTTACTAGATACCTATTTAGACTTTTACAATTACGAAATTGACAGTTTTATAGAAACGCTAACAAAGTTAGAAGATGAAAAAATTGAGTTTATTCAAAAGCGCATAAAAAATTGTCAATCTAGTGCATTAAAACAAGAAGCAGTTTTGTTCTCGCTTTATAGAATGATTTCTGAGCTTACATTAGAAGGCAAAACATATGAAGAAGTAGTTGGGTTGCTTTGTGATGCTATCGAAATTAAACTTGATGATTTAGGATATCCAGCATTTGATTTTGGATCTCTTTACACTATCGCAGATGGTGACAAAGAAAAATTCAAAGAGTTTTTACTTGGATTGAACGAGGAATCGAAAAAAGAAATCTTTGAATGTTTAGGAAATAGTAGTGATCTTGGTAGTATTGAATCTTATACTTGGAGCGGAAAATTAGCGAAACGAGAAAGAGTTAGCGAACACGAAGAAGGTGAGGATGTTGTAAGAACGTCTTCCGGAAGACGTGGGCAAACTAAATTTAAAAGAAATCTCGTTAATCGAGTTAAAAGAGCAAATGGTGGAAAATGTAGATGTGAAATATGTGGTTGTACAGTTGAAGGCGAGAATTACTTAATTGCTAGTCATATTCTGCCTTGGAAACAAGCCACGCCAGAAGAAAAAGTTGATGGTAACAACGGTTTACTATTATGTCCAAATCACGACTTTTTATTTGATGGTTTAAAAATTTCCTTTGATGAAACTGGAAAGATTATGATTAATGATGATATTACAGATTCTAACAAAAGATCCTTTAGGATTAATTTAGAAACCAAAATTACGCTTACTCCTGAAATCGAAGTATATATGCGCAGACACAGAAAAGCCTTCAGAGGGAAAGGATGGAGCAAATGATTCATCTTCTTTTGAGATACATTGGAATCAAGACAAAATTGCTCGACCCGATTAATGATGAAATTAATAGAATTACACCTGTCGGTCATGGTGTTTTAGATATGTTTGCTGGTTCGACAATTGTTGGGCAGCGACTAATGGACAAGCACATCGTTTATTCAAATGATATTCAAAATTACAGTCGCGTAGTATCTCGCACTCTTATTGAGATAGACAGCGATTTTGATTATAGTTCCTTAGATTATAAGAAAGTAGTTGAATCTTCTTACTTTAACGACAACATGAATTTTTTAAATTCATATTTTTCTGTACCTGCTGAATACGAGAGAGAACTTTTTGAAAGAACTGAAAACGATATTGGCAATCCTAAGAATTTATATGAATTTAAAAAGTATTACGAAGAGTCGCCTTACTGTGGCCATTTCAACGAATCTATCCCTTGCTTTAAGGGAATGAAAAAAGTGTTTTCGAATGCTTTTTACAACGAACAAAAAAATAAGAGGAATAGCGGCTTTTGGAGTTTATTTACACTTGCTTATGGAGTTCCTTATTTTTCTCTCAATCAAGCAATGTTCTTTGATTCATTTAGATTCGCTATAGAAAAAATGATGTTAAACAAAGAGATTTGTGAAACAGAATATTACTGTTATCTTTCTTTGCTAATCTATGTTCTCGAAAACACAGTAACAAGTGTTGGAGACCACTTTGCTCAGCCACAGCAATTCAAAATTAGTGAAGAAGCTAGATTACAGAGAGAAGTTAAAAAGATTCTTTCTAAGAAGAACAAAAATATTTTCTCTTTGTTAACTGAAATGAACAATCAGTTGAAATCATTAAAACCAACAAAATGGTCCGATTCAAACAAAACATTCTGCGAGGATTACGTTAGACTCTTTGATAATAATGCTGAAAAGATAAAAAATATTGAGACAATATATATTGATCCTCCATATACAAACGCTCATTATTCGAGGTTTTATCACATTTTAGAAACTGTAGTTCTCTATGATTATCCAACGATAGAATTCTTTGGCCGATATAGGAACGATAGATATCAATCGCCATTCTGTATAAGAAGTGAAGCGCTGTCTGAATTTGAAAAAATGATCTCGCTTTGCTATAAAAACAATAAGAAACTAGTAATTAGTTATTCAGATACATCTCAGTGCATTTTAAAGAAAGAAGAAGTAGTAGAAATAACAAATAGGTATTATTCTGATGTCGAAGTTAAGGAGATAGATTACCTTTACAGAAATTTTGGGCAGAAGCCAAATAAAGTAAAAGGCAACGAATTATTAATCATTTGCAAATAACATATGGATAAGTATTTGGGAAACAAAGCTAAAATAACGAGCGATATTTTCGAAAAAATTAAATCATTTAGTGGTCTTACCAGTGGTGTAGTATTTGATGCTTTTTCAGGAACCACTAATGTTGGGAGATTTTTCAAAAATAAAGGTTTTGATGTTATATCTAATGATATAAACGATCTATCTTTTGTTTTGGGGCAATGCTATCTGAATAATTCAGAATATCCTTCGTTCAACGCCCTTTTCAATTCTGATAAAAAAATTATTCAGCATATTGAGCGAATGAAAAAAACACCGGAATTTGAATATTATAAAAAGAGATTTATTTCACTAAATAAGCATCTAGTTGATGAAACAATCCTGACATCATTTAAAAAAGAGAACTTCATATCTCTTTTGGTGTATTTAACATATTTCTCTAATCGTGACGATGTTTCTGATTTGAATTATAAGTTTTATCCATTTGTTACTGAAAATTACACAGAATACGGAAAGAAATCCACTTATTTAAATTTAGTTTATAAAAAAAGTCTCGTTAACATCTCTGTAAGTCTTAAGAAGGAAAAAACCGAATCAAGCAAATTGATTGAAAGGTTTTTAGAACCCCCATTTGATATTAACCTTTTGAAAGAATGCTTAAACACTCTAGACGAGAGCGATTCTGAATTTTCAGAACTTCAAAGAATTTTAAAGAAACCTAACATCACTGGAAAAAGAATGTTCTTTTCTAAAGAACACGCAACAAGAATCGATCTTGTTTTAAATACAATATGTGCCTTATCTAAAGAAGGCTTGATTTCTGAAAATGAGTATTATTATCTGCTCTGCTCCCTAGTTGAATCTGTTGCTCTATTTTCGAACACAAGCGCTACTTATCAAGCGTTTTATAAAACATATCGCGCCAACACTTTACAAGAATTTAGATTGGTTGTTCCTATTCTTAGTCACGTTCGAGTTAAAGCCAAGATTATTCAAGAAGATTCTTATTTAGCAATCCCTAGAGAGAGGTGTGATATTCTTTATTTGGATCCTCCTTATAACTGGCGCCAATACGATTCTAATTATCATTTATTAAATACATTATCGAGATATAGAGAAATCAAAGATATTAAAAAGTTTGAGAGAAACATAGTTGGTGCTTCAGGCGAAAATAGGGTAGAGAAGCTTCAATATACGAGTTTTAATAATAATTCTAAGTTCCAAGACAGATTGTTTGATGCGATTAAAAAATCTAACTCAAAAGTGGTTGCTGTTAGTTATTCTGATAGCATTAGTAATCACAAAAAGAATAAGATTGATGATTTGATAGAAGAGTTTAATTTATTCTTTTCAAACAAGGAAATATTCTCTTCTTTCAATTTGTATCAAATTGAGAGTATAAATTTTGAAAGTAGAAAAGGTAACAAAAAACAGAAAATACACGAACTTTTGTTTGTGGCATTAAAAAAATAAAGGAGTGTTGTTATGGAAAATCAAGAGCCAAAAAAAGTTGGATTACTGAAGTTTCTTCAAATGAGCATGGGCAGTCAGTTTGTGATACCGGTATATCAAAGAAACTATACATGGACTGCAAACAAAGAAGTCAAACAGTATTTTGATGATTTAGAAAATGTTTTGAATGGAAAGTACGATAAGCATTTTCTTGGTATTTTAATATACTTGGACACTCCAATTGATTATTCGACTAGGGAGTTTTCTGTGATTGATGGCCAACAAAGATTAACTACAACATTTTTGATCCTTTATGCTATTAAAAACCTAATGATTGAAAATGGGTTAAAAGAAGAAGCAACAAAGTTGGAGAATCAATTTTTAATCAATCAATATGTTCCAGATAAAATGAAATTAAAATTAAAACCACTTGTTGCTGATGATCAAGTATATAAACAAATTGTCTCGGATCAATTTGAAGATATTACAGAAAAGGGATCTAATGTCTTTAAGAATTACAATTGGGTTGTTGAAAGATTGAAAACACTTTTGAAAAAATATGATTTCAATTCTATCTTGATGGCTTTAGACAAACTTTACGTTGTTTGCGTTCCAGTAACGTCTAATGATAGTCCACAGAAGATATTCGAAAGTATCAACTCTACCGGAGCTAAATTAGTAGCTTCTGACTTAATTAGGAATTTTATCTTAATGGATATCCCAAGCGAGACTCAAGAACTGTATTACAATCAATATTGGAAGAAAATTGAAGAGAACCTTACATCTGATTCTAAAAAAATCGAGTTATTTTTCAGAATGTTCTTGGCTTGCAAACTTAAAATATTACCAAACATAAGTGTTGTTTATTCAACATTTAAAGATTGGTTTACTACTGAATTTGAGGGTGGAAGAACAGTTGAAGACATTCTAAAAGAGATTGTGTCTTATTCTAAATATTACAATAGTTTATATAATAAACCTTTAGACAAAATTGATTCCGGCATAAGGTCAGCCATTAAAGATTTCCGAAACAATCTATCGGAAATGCCTGCTCCTTTATTAATGGAAATATATAATTTGTATTCAACAGTTGACGAAGAAGGAAATCCTTATGTTGATGCAAAACAATTTAGCGAAATCATTAATTTGGTTAACGTTTATTTAATTCGTCGTTCTATTTGCGCTCTTGACACTAGTGATATTACTCGTCTTTTCCCTGTGGTATTGAAAGATGTTCTTAGCGAATGCGCCGGAAATTATAAGAGTATAGTTGATTTAACCAAGAAGAACCTTATTAATAAACAACGTGGAAAATCTGCTGCTATGCCTACAGATGATGACATTAGGAATTATCTCGCTACAGCTAATGTTTACAACAATAGAGTTACATTAAGAGTAATTTTTGACAAAATCGAAACGCATAATAACCCAGCGCCTGTTGATCTATCAAAACTAAGCGTTGAACACCTAATGCCTCAAACAGCCACTAAGGAATGGCTTGATGCATTAGAAACTGATGCTGAAACTTATGAAAAGAATTTACACAGATTAGGCAACTTAACATTAGCAACAAGAGTCGATAACAGCAAAATGAAAAATAAGCCTTGGGAATTTAAAAAAGCCATTTTGTCTGATACATCACATTTAATTATGAACAAAAAGATCCTTGAAAAGGATTCATGGACACTCAAGGATATTGATGATAGAAACAAAGAACTGATCGAACAAATAATTGAGTTGTATCCATATCTTTCTGCATCATCTGAAGTGATAGCAAAACATGAGATTTCAATAGATTGGGATGGTGTTGTAGCATTGGCGGTTTTATACGAAGAAGACGGAAGCGTTGAAGTTTTAGAAGGATCTGAAATCAAAAAATATGACGAAGATACTCCTGAATGGTGCGTTGATATGTTTAATACGCTTTTAGAAGACGGAATTGTTAAAGAGACCGACAATGGTGGAGTTTTCATAAAATCATTTATGTTTGTTGCACAGAAGAAGAATTCAACAGGTTTATCAGCAGCTGCTGGTTTAATTCTTGGTGGCAATAGAAACGGATGGGAATATTGGAAAGACGAAAGCGGAAAGCCACTAAACGATAACAAAGATCTGAAGAAAAAACTTAGCGAAAAATAATGGATGGTAGATTTGATAGGGTATATTTCCTAAAGGCTGAGCCTAATTCAATAGAAAAAGTTAAACAGTTGTGTAGAGACTACAACATAAACGATAATGGTGTATTTGAAAATGCTGCAAGCTTCCATTTTGCATGGGGTTTTGGGCCAGATGGAATTATCTATATTTCTCCAACCACCTTCCTTAATCATAAACCAGATTTCAATTCGATTGAGGAGTTGGAAAATTACTTAGACCAATTTGTTTCTTACAAAAATATGGCATAAATTTCTAACGCAAGTAATTCACGTTAATAGATATAGAATGCAAATTACTACTTTGTAGTAAAAGATAACTGGAGTAAAATCCAGTTTTTAATTACG
>JBGVBY010000013.1:0-254804 GCA_045226015.1 Bacilli bacterium
AGACTAAATATAGCAAATAATGCCAAAAAATAAGAAAAAACACGCACTTTTTCGTACGTGTCTTGACAATCGATGATGGCGGAGGAAGAGGGATTTGAACCCTCGCACCGAGTTACCAGTCTACGAGCTTTCCAAGCCCGCCCCTTCAGCCTCTTGGGTATTCCTCCGAATCATGGCTGCGATATGTATTTTATAATAATAAAAAAACAAAGTACAACCTTTATTTGTTCTATTGAAAAAAATATAATTAAAATATGCAAAGATTTGTTGTTAATGAGTCTGAAAGTGGTCAAACTTTAGAGAAGTATGTTCGCAAAGTCCTTAAAGACGCACCTCTTTCTTTTATTTATAAACTTTTTAGAAAGAAAGATGTCAAAGTTAATGGCCACTGGGAAAAAGAAAAATACGTTATATCTAAAGGCGAAGAGATATCTATATATATCACCGATGAACAACTAGAAGAGTTTAAAAGAAATGTTGTTAGTACGAATAACACCAATATCTCTAGTTGGATTGTTTATGAAGATAAAAACATCATTATCATCAACAAACCTAGAGGAGTACTAGTTCAAAAAGATGAATCTAACTCTTTAGCGTTAGATGATATGGTTATTTCTTATTTATCTTCTAAGGGCGAATACGATCCGAATAAGGATTTAGGGTATAAACCCGCTCCAAGTCATAGATTAGATAGAAACACTGCAGGACTAGTAATTTTTGGTAAGAACATCTTAACTCTTAGATATTTATCTAAAATCATGCAAGATAAGAATCTAATCGCTAAGAAATACTTAACCTTGGTGAAAGGAAAAGTAGATAAAGGAGGAGTTATCTCTTCCTCATTATCCAAGAATAGTTCTAATGGTAGAGTGTTTATTGACTCTAATGGAAAAGAAGCAATTACTAAATATGAAGTGAAACAGGTGTTAGATGGATATACATTACTTGAAGTAACTTTATTGACTGGAAGAACCCATCAAATTAGAGTCCATCTTGCTAGTATTTCTCATCCAGTCATTGGAGATAAGAAATATGGAGACTATGCGCTTAATAAAGAAATAGAAGAGAAATATGGATTTAAGAATCAGTTCTTAGTTTCATATCATCTTGAATTCAATAATTTAGAAGAACCACTTAAATACTTATCTCATAAAGAATATGAGATTGATTTACCACTAGAGTGTAAAGAGTTATTATTAAAGTTAGAGGAGTAACTAATATGGGAACACAAGAATCTTATAAACGTTGGCTTAATTCTGAGAAAGTTTCTTTAAAGGACAAAGAGTACTTAAAGAACATGTCTCAAGAAGAAATTGATGACGCTTTCTTTAAAGATGTTGAATTTGGCACTGCTGGAATGAGAGGCATCTTAGGTCCAGGTACTAATAGACTAAATGAATTTACTGTTAGAAAAGCAACAGTGGGATTTGCTAAATACTTATTAGAAAAATATCCTGAAGCAAAAGAAAAAGGAGTGGTCATTTCTCATGATAATCGACATATGTCGCGTGAATTCACTCTTCAAAGCGCAAAGGTTCTTTCTGAATTTGGTATTAAAACCTATATCTTTGATTCCCTTAGACCTACTCCAGAGTTATCATTTGCAGTAAGATTCATGGGTGCTATAGGAGGAGTAATGATTACTGCTTCTCATAACCCAAAAGAACATAACGGTTATAAAGTGTATGATGAAACCGGTTGTCAACTTGTACCAGATAAGATTAAAAGACTCGTAGAAATTATTTGTGCTTTACCAAACGAACTAGAGGTTAGTTATAAAGCAGTCAAAGAACCAGCAGAAATCGTGGTTCTTCCTAAAGAAGTCGATGATGAATATGTGAGATTATGTGAATCTATCGTCTTAAGAAAAGACTTAAACAAAAAAGGATTTAGAATTGTATTTACTCCAAATCACGGAACAAGTTACGTTAACGCGATGAGAGTGTATAAAGATTTAGGATATGAAGTATATCCTGTGGCAAAACAGTGCACTCCAGATCCTGATTTCAGTGGCACTTTATCTCCTAATCCAGAAGATCAAAGAAGCTATATTGAACCGATTAAACTCGCTAAAGAACTTAAGGCTCAACTTGTAGTTATGACTGACCCTGATGGAGATAGATGTGGCTTAGCGTTTTTAGACAAGAACGATGAATATCAAACCTTAACTGGTAATCAAAGTGCAGCGATGTTACTTGATTATATTCTTTCTACAAGAAAAGAAATGGGATTACTCCACTCTAATGGAGTGATGTATAACACAATTGTTACTTCTTCTTTAGGAGAAAAAGTAGCAGCTTCTTATGGAGTTAGGACCGAACAATTCTTAACTGGCTTTAAGTTTATTGGTAATCGTATTGATTATTATGAAAAAAGAGGAGATGGGCCATTCTTTGAATTTGGTTATGAAGAAAGCTATGGTTGCTTAATCGCTCCATTTGCGAGAGACAAAGATGGAATCCAAGCCATTCTTATGTATTCTGAAATGGCGTTATATCATTATCTTCACGGAAAGACATTAGATGTTGTTTGGGAAGAACTTGGTCAAAGATTTGGATATCACGAAGACAAAGTCTTCTCTATCTACTTCGAAGGTAGTAAAGGCGCATCTATGATGAAAGGATTAATGACTACTTTAAGAAATAATCCATTTATCTCTATTGGCGATAACAAAGTTATTAAAGTCAGTGACTACTTAAAACAAGTTACTGTTGAGGGAAAGAAAGAAGAAAAGATTGATCTCCCTAAGAGCGATGTTATTAAGCTTTATTTTGAAGATGGCACCACAATTGCGGTTAGACCAAGTGGCACAGAAGCCAAAGTTAAATTCTATATTGGAGTTGTTGGTGAATCTTTAATAGACGCGCAAGCAAAACCAGATAAGATATACGAAACATTTAAGATAATCTTAAATATCTAAAGAAAATAAAACGGTTTAGGAATCAATCGCTAAACCGTTATTTTTTTATAAGTCCAATAATCCAACTGCGTTCTTAACTCTTTTTAGAGTGACTGAGGCAACTTTGTTAGCGGCGTCCGCGCCTTCTTTAAGAACTTTTTCGTAAGCTTTAGAGTCTAAGATTTCTTGGTATTTCTTTTGGAAAGCTTCTAGTTCATTACAGACAATGTCTGCAACCGCTTTTTTAAAGTCTCCGTATCGAGAATCTTTAAATTCTTTTTCAGCTTCTTCAATACTGATTTCTTTAAGTGCGGCGTAGATTGTTAATAAGTTAGAGATACCTGGTTTATTATCAACATCATATTTAACTTCACTTCCAGAATCAGTGACCGCTGACATGATTTTCTTACGGATGATAGATAAATCGTCTTTAAGGAAGATATCTCCTTTAGGATCGCTCTTACTCATTTTTTTACTTGGATCACTTAATGACATGATTCTAGCGCCTACTTTACGCATCTCATATTTAGGTAAAGTTAATACTTCTCCGTATCGATTATTGAATCTATTGACTAAGTCTCTAGTAAGTTCAACATGTTGAACTTGGTCTTCTCCAACAGGTACGATGTTTGCGTCATATAAGACAATGTCGCACGCCATTAGGACAGGATAAGCAAATAAACCTAATCCAATAGCAGATTCTTTCATCTTGCTACTTTTATCTTTGAATTGAGTCATACGACTTAATTCGCCCATATATAAATAGTTTTGCATGATTGCATTTAATTCAGCGTGAGCGGAGACACTACTTTGAAGGAAAAGATGAGCTTTAGAGGTATCAATACCTGCTGCTAAATAAAAGCAAGCAAGATCGATTGAATTTTGTCTAAGAACTTCTGGTTCAATTGGTAAAGTTAAAGCGTGAAGGTCAGCAATAAAATAGAAACATTCACCTTTTTCTGTTTCTTTTTTGAGATTTTTCAAAACTCCAATGTAGTTTCCTAATGTTAATTGTCCGGTTGGTTTAATACCGGTTAAGATACGGTTGCTCATACATCTCCTCCGTTAATACGATATATTATAACGAGAATATATATTTTTTTCATTCACAAAAAATATTTGTTAATGAATGGCTAGATATATACAATATAACTTAGAAATTATGATTAAGATTTATACCGCTCCAAGTTGTAGTTCTTGCAAGAAAGTTAAACAATTCTTTAAAGAAGAGGAAATTCCTTATACTGAAAAGAATATTTTTGTTAATGAACTAAATGAGAAAGAACTTAGAGATATCCTTTCTAAAACCGAAAATGGTACAGATGATATCATTTCTAACCGTAGCAAGGTTATTAAAGAGCAACATGTCGATATTGATAATATGACGATTAGTGAACTTATCGGTTTTATTAGAAAGAATCCAAGTGTTCTAAAGCGTCCAATTATGGTGGATGACACCAAGATTCAAGTAGGTTACAACCCAGAAGAAATTAGAGTCTTTATTCCTCACGAAAAACGAGTCGCTCAATGGGCGTGTAAGAAGGCTGATTGTCCATCCTATAAAGACTGTAAATAATTTATAACTTAAAAATAGCTCGTCTACTCTTAGAGATGTAGCCTTTTTTATATGTGACTCCGAATTTTGAGAAGAAATTATTCAGAAAAATAATAGCATTTTCCTTACTATTTGACTCTACTTCAACGTTATAATCAACCTTATTGTTATAGGTGTTCTTGTCGAGTACAAGTAAGCCATTATCCACTTTTATTTCTAATCGTTCAGTTTTTAAAGAAGTGATTAATTTTAGTTTGTTAAGATTAATGTTTAAACTTAAGAGTTGATCTTTGATTTTAGAGTCTGGTATTTCGACATTTAGGTTAATATTGATGTATGTATTTTTATCTAAAGGGAGGTTTATTTCTGTATCTCCATTTTCGCCTTTGATCTTTATAGTTAATTCAAATTCCTTACTATTTATATCTCTTGTTCTTAATACTATATGGTTATTGGTGAGCGTTAAATCTTCATAGTCAAAATAGTTGTTTACGTTTACTAATTCCTCGTAACTATATTTACTAGACTTAAATTCTTTAAGGATGTTTATATATTGTTCACTAGAGATCATTGCTCTAGCTTCGTATTCCATATTAATAAACTCGTTATTCACCATATAATAATTATGCTATAATTCTTATGCTATGAAAATTGGATTGTTTATTAAATACGAAGTAGTGGATTCTTCATTTGAAGAAAAAGTCAGTAACGTTATCCGTTCTTTCAAACATGAAATTGATAACTTAAACCCTGAATATGTTTTCATATTTGGAGGAGATGGAACGTTCTTAAAGTCTGTTCAAAAATATATTGAGCATATCAGTTCTATTAAATTTGTCTGTTTTAATAAGGGTAAAGTTGGTTTCTTTTCTTCATTTGTGGAAGAAGATATTAAGGATGTTTTATCTAATCTTAATTCTTTAGAATTAAAAGTTAACTCATATCGTTTATTAGAATCTAAGATTGGTGAAGAAACCTTATATTCAGTTAATGAGACTCGTATTGAAAATCCTTTCCATACTTTACTTGCAGAAGTCTATATTGATGGAATCTATTTAGAAACCTTTAGGGGAAACGGCCTAGTCGTTTCTACTTCTTTAGGAAGCACCGCATATAATAAATCTCTTTCGGGAGCGTGCGTTAGCAAAGAAATTGAAGCAATTCAATTAAATGAAATTGCTCCAATTAATAATTGCTTATATACCTCTTTAAAGAATCCCCTTGTCTTGCCAAGTAATAGCCACATCGTTTTTAAGGGTGATTTCTCTAATATTGTGATTGGTTATGACCACCTTGTAAAAAGTGACTTTAAGGGAAAAGAGATTGAGTTTTACTTAAGTGATAAAGTTATTAACGTCGTCAATAAGAGTGATGATAATTACATCAAGAAACTTAAAGAAACATTTATTGATCGAAGATAATTATGGTTTTAACAACGTTTAAAGATAACTTAAATGAATTTTTAAAAAACGGATCCTTATATATCGCGCTTGGAATCGTTGCATTAATTGTTTTAACTTTAATAGTGATATTTCTTTTTAATAAAAAGAAGAAATAATTATTTCTTCAATATTTCTTCTATTCTTTCTTTTATTTCTTTTACTGGAAATCCTACAACGTTATCGTAGCTACCGATAATGTTTTTTATTATTGGATACTTATCGTTATCTTGAACACCGTATGCACCTGCTTTATCCATAGGAGAACCGCTATTGATGTAGCTAATGATTAACGGATCATTTAACTCGTTAAAAATCACTTTAGTTTCAACTACATCAACAATGAGTTTGTCTAAATAGTGAATCGCAAAAGCGGTGTAGACGAAGTGGGTTTTATTAGACAACTTCTTTAATATCTTATATGCGTCTTTCATGTCTTTTGGTTTTCCGATGATTTCGTTATCTAACACCACAATCGTGTCTGCAGATATCACTAAATCGTTAGGATAAGACTTATAAACTTCTTTTCCTTTCCTTAACGCAATATCTTTACAGGCTTCAATTGGAGGAAGCTTATATGAAGATTCTTCGTCGATATCTTCTACGACAATTAAAAAATCTGATGAAATATATTTCATCAAATCTTTTCTTCTTGGACTTTTACTAGCAAGAATATATCTCATTAGTTTTTGCTCATGATGACAGGAATTACCATTGGATGACGTTTGGTTTTTCCGTAGATATAGTTATTAACCACATCTTTAATTGTGTTCTTTAAATCTGCGAAATTGGTCTTAGAATTGAGCTTATTATTAATGGCGTCTTTAATCAAAAGGAGAAGCTCATTATTAACTTTCTCGTTGTTTCTAGTAATAACTCCACGGTTATAAATGACAGGTTCTTCTAGTAATGTGTTGTTTCTTGAATCAATCGGAAGGGCGATAATCATCATGCCATCTTCAATTAAGACTTTTCTATCTTCCATAACAGCGTTAGCTAAGCCATTGATATCTTTACCATCGATATAGCTTACTCCGTGTTCAACTGGATAACCTACACTGACTTTGTGTTTTGCTAGTGTTAAAACATCTCCATTATCTAAAACAAAGCAGTTGTTTGCTGGAATTCCTAGTGAGTTAGCAAGCTCTGCGTGGAGTCTTAACATACGATACTCTCCATGCATTGGCATGAAGTATTTTGGATTGAATAATTTGAGTACTAGTCTAAGTTCTTGTTTTGATGGGTGTCCAGAGGAGTGGATATCCGCGAGGATGGAGTTAGTGATACAGTCTGCTCCGGCTCTAGTAAGCATATTAACAATATGCGCTATCATGATGCCGTTACCCGGAATAGCGCTACTAGAGAAGACAACTGTGTCTCCTGGAATAATGTGGACATCTTTATGTTCGCCATTAGCAATTCTACTAAGAGCGGCGTTAGGTTCTCCTTGAGAACCAGTACATAAAACTAATATTTCTGAACCCTTTACGGTTTTAATGTCTTCTGTAGAAATAATTGAAGAATCTGGGATATGGATATAGCCAAAATTACGAGCGATTTCGACAACTTTTTCCATGCTCTTTCCAACAATAGCAATCTTACGATTGTGTTTAACTGCGGATTCACAAATTTGTTGAATACGAGAAATGTTACTAGAGAATGTAGAAACAATGATTCTTCCTTTAGCTTCGTTAAAGATTTCGTTAATTGAATCATTTACGTTTTTCTCACTAGGTGTATATCCTTCGTTTTCTGCGTTTGTGGAATCCGATAATAAGAGATCAACTCCTTTTTTGCCAAGTTCTGCAATCTTTTGAAGTTCAATATCTGGTCCAATAGGAGTGAGGTCGACTTTAAAGTCGCCAGTAGAAACAATTCTACCTTCGCTTGTTTCAATAACTACTCCAAAGGAGTCTGGGATTGAGTGAGTCACTCTAAAGAAAGAGATATCAAAATCACCGATTTTATAATGGGAATCGCTATTATATTCTTCGATTCTCACACGATCCGCCATGCGGTATTCTTCAAGTCTATTTTTGATTAAGGCACATGCTAGTCTAGGGGCGTATATGATAGGGATATTGACGTGTTGAATTAAAAATGGAATACCACCGATATGGTCTTCATGACCATGAGTGATAATTAAGGCTCTGATTTTGTTTTTGTTATTTTTTAGATGTGTAAAATCAGGAACGATATAATCGATTCCTGGAAGTTCTACTCCTGGGAATTTTACGCCACAATCGATGATGACGATTTGATTCTCATTTTCAAAGCAATACATGTTTTTGCCAACTTCACCTAGGCCTCCTAAAGCATAAATTGAAACTGGCTTAGAAATACTCTTTTCCATTTTTGCCTCCAACTAACATTATGAATATATGATATTTGGTAAGGACATATTATCACATCTATATTCATTTGTATAAATACAAAATAAAAAAGTTGTTCTAATCTAATAATAATGGTCAATTTTTATATAAATTGATAAAATAATATTTAGTATTATGTCACTAGGTACAAGTATCAATAGTTTAAGACTTTTATTAAAGAATCTTAACACGAACGAATCTACTAAACCGGTTGTTAAGAAAATTGATATCGATAAACCAGATATTTTTCATTATGAAAAAGAAAGTATTCACTGTTTAGAAAGAGACTTCCCTGAAAATAATGGAATTAGAAGAGAGTTTATTGATTCTTATATCAATGAATTAAATAGTGATCTTTCTATCAAAGTTAATCGTCTTCTTATTATTAAAAATAATAAAGTTATCGCTGAAAGATATGAAGCTCCTTATCAAAAAGATAGTTGGGATTGTGTCTTTTCTGCTTCTAAATCTTTAGTCGCATTAGCCTTAGGCCTTCTATATGACGAAGGCAAAGTAAATCTTGATTTACCAGTGTGTAAGTATCTTGGTAATGAAAAGAAAATCACCTTAGTGAGAAATAAGAAAATCACTCTTAGACACTTATTAACTCACTCTACTGGATCTAACTTTAACGAGATGTCCACCCCATCATCATATAAATGGGTGAGAGATTTCTTTAATAGTGGCTATAAGTTTAAATTAGGCACCAAGTTTGATTACAACTCTCTTAACACTTATATTATAAGTGCAGTAGTGGAAAAGATTGCGGGAGTTAAGTTCCAAGAACTTGTACAAGAAAGAATCTTTAAGCCACTTGATATTAATAAAACATATTTAGATGTTTCTCCTGAAGGCTACTTTAAAGGTGGCTGGGGACTATATATCTTGCCAGAAGATATGGCAAAGCTTGGTATCATGGTGAGAGACTTTGGAAAATATAACGGAAAACGTATTATTTCTAGAGAATGGATTACCATGATGACTAGTAAACAATTTGAGGCATCAAGTTTTAATCATGTGTTTGATTATGGTTTCCAAACTTGGGTTGATGAAAAGAATAACTTCTGCACATTAAACGGAATGTTTGACCAAAACATTTTAGTGTATCGTAACTCCGGAATTGTTGTGATTACATGCTGCTCAAATAATGAGGCGTTCCATGGCTCTAATTTATTCAAAATTTCCCATAAATATTTTGCTAAAAAAGATGTTGATAATTTCCCTCTTTGTTTAGATAGAGGAAGTCATGAAGTTAGTAACTATAATAACCTACTTTACTACTATGACCATATAGTGGATAAAGAGTATAAACCAGTCAATAAAATCGCCAACACTTGTGGAGTAATGCCTCTATTATTACAAAACGAATTAGGTGTATATGTTCAAGGAATTAAGTCGATAAAATTCCTTAAAGACGGAAAAGATTATTCCATCGAACTTGTTGAAGGAAAAGACACTCATAAAATCAAGTTTGATTTTAAAGATGGAGTGAGACAAACTCTTACCTTCTACAGGAATGTTTTTGACTGTGCTGCTCAAGGCCGATTTATATTAAGTGGTAAAGGTGAAGTTTATTTTGTGATTTCTATATCATTTTTAGAATACCCATCCACGAGATATATCACTATTAAGTTCTCTAAAGATGAAAATGTTCTTAGTTTCGAATATAGTGAGAACCCGGGCTTAGAATTCGTGAGATCCTTAATTGATGTTCAAACTGAAAACGTTAAAAAGTTAATTCAAAACACGCTGAACATCATTAATCCTGATTTGATAACTGGAAAAATAAGGAATATCTTCGCTCCTACATTTATTGCGATATGTGGAGATAAGAAGATAAGAACCTATAACCAGATAAAAAAGAAGAAGTCATAAGACTTCTTTTTAAATTATTTCTTCGTTAAATTGTTTTTTGAATGGATTATCTTTATCGATGTGGTCGTAGAAGAATAACCCGTTAAGATGATCATATTCATGTTGGAGGACAATCGCGTCAAATCCGCGCGCTTCAATTTCAATATCTTCGTTTCTTAATGCATCAAAGGCTTTCATTTTGATTTTGAAGGCACGATGGACAAGACCTTGATGATCATTATCAACACTTAGACATCCTTCTCCATTTTCTAAAGCGCATTTTTTAAGTGACGATTCTACTATAACGGGGTTAACAAGTTGATATTGAACGATTTCTTCACCCTTATCGTAATAGATAACAAACATTCTTTTGAGTAATCCAATTTGAATAGCGGCGAGTCCTACACCTTCTCTGATGTTATGTTTTTTCGCGTATTCTTCGTCTTGAGATTTCTTTAAATAGTCAAGCATCGCGTCTAATGTGGCTTTGTCTTCCATACTTAAAGGTAAGTTAACAGGTAAAGACCTTTTTCTCATGATGGGATTACTGTCTTTCACTAATTTGAGTTTCATACTGATAGTTAGTATAAACGATATATTTTTGCTTAGCAAACCTATATAATATTTTTATGGACGATAAGATCTATTTAAAAGCGAATGAGATTAACGAAGAGTTGAATAAAAGCGAAGACGTTATTCTATTAAATAAATTAGAAAAAGAAATGAATGATAGCTATGAAGTCTTTTGTTTGTCCAAAAAGAAAGATGAATGCTTAGAAAAATATCTCGCTAATAAGGATATGTATGGTGAAGATGATGAGCTAACTGTTTCTTCTTTAAAAGAATTAAGTGCCGCTAAAGAGGAGCTACAAAGTCATCATTTAGTGAAGTCATATCTAGAAGTTTATTCTAAGGTGAGAGACTTATATTTAGAAATAGATGATATATTATTATCCAGTTTTAAAAAGGTGAATAAGATATGTCAATGAGAGTGATTGCTGGTGAATATCGTCACCGTAAACTTGTTTATCCAGAAAACAATCCTTCTATTAGGCCAACAAAAGACCGTATAAGAGAAGCTGCCTTTTCTTCATTGGGCGATTTAAATAATCTTACATTTTTAGATTTATACGCGGGATGTGGGTCTATCGGAATTGAAGCTATTAGTAGAGGCGCTTCTAAAGTCTATTTCGTTGATTATGATGATAATGCTTTAAAATATGTTAGAGAAAATGTTAACTCTTTGAGAGTTAATGATAAGACTATTATCTTAAAATCTAATGATATAGATGCGATTAAGAAGTTTGTTTATTCTACTCTTAAGTTTGATATCATCTACTTTGATCCACCTTATGAAAGCGACTGCTATAAGAATGCTTTGCCGTTAATATTTGAATATGATTTATTAGCCAATAATGGAGTGCTACTCGTTGAAAGTAAGCTGCCTATAGAGATAAATCCTATTTGGAATGTTGATGTAAAAGAGTATCATTATGGTGAAATTACTATATATAAATTAAGGAAAAAGTTATGAAACGCGCAATTTATCCAGGAAGCTTTGATCCAATAACTAATGGACATCTTGATATTTTAAATAGAGCTAAAGAAGTATTTGATGAAGTTATAGTTCTTGTTGCTATTAATCCTAATAAACACTTTAACTTCTCCATTGAAGAAAGAGTGAAGATGATTGAGGAAGCCACTAAAGATATGAAGAATGTAAAAGTAGATTCATATAATGGATTAACAGTGGAATACGCAAAGAAACATGAAGCCAAACACCTTATTAGAGGCCTTAGAGCGGTAAGTGACTTCGAATATGAATTCCAACTAGCAAGCACTAATGAATTCATTGATGAATCAATTGATATGGTCTTCTTTATGGCTAGAGGAGATAAAACATTCATCTCTTCAAGCGCTATCATGGAAATGGCGAATAATGGAATTGATGTTTCTAATTTAGTTCCTGCCTCCGTAAATAAAAGAATTAAGAAATAGTAAAAAAAATAAGTCATCCGAGTTGGATGACTTATTTATTAGATAAATAATTAAGCGTTGACTCTTTCTGGATCAAATACGCCTTGGTAGTTCCAGCAGTCTCTAATGAAGTAACCTCTTGTGGTGTTATTTTTATCACTGTAGTCGATCATTAAGTCAGCATAGTTGAAGTATAACGCTGTTATACCACTGACATGGAAGAAATTGTCATTAGAAATAGTTTTGGAGTAGTCAAACATAATAGTGAATGGAGTAGTGAATCCATCTTTGGTTAAATCTGTACTACTTGTGAGCTTATCGATTGAGGTTTTTAATGAATTGACCTTATCAATTCCAGTTTGTCCTTCAGCATATAAGTTCTTGTAGAGCTTATAGGAATCTCCTTCTCCGAAACCTTGATCGATTGCATCGAGGAATCCTTTGTGTTCATCGATGAGTTTTCTAGCAAGGTAAGTTGTTGTATCCGCTGGATCAACGATATCGATTAAGACGGAATACATTCTAAATCCAGCAATATTTAACGCGCCTGCATTAGCAACAGCGTTTACATATCCAGCAATAGAGGAGTTACAATCTGCACATCCTTTTTTGACGAAAGTGAGGAAGAATTTATCACCGAATTCTTGTTTAATACTTTCAATAGATGATTGGCCGCCTTTTTCAAAGTAACCGAGTAATCTATCAGTTTGTCCGCCCTTATAAAGGGTTAAGCAACGTTGAGAATACCAAACATAATTGTAGTCAGTGGTGTCTTCTTCGGTGTCAAAAGCCTTTTTGATATATGGAATTGAGAAGATAATACCGAAGATACCTCCGACGATTAATAGTGGTTGAACCCATGCAGTGGCAGCGATCCAACGTCCAATCTTCGCGAAGAATCCACCGATTGCTCTTAGAATTTTCATGATAATTTGCCTCCTATATTTAGATATAGCAGGTAAATAATATCACTTGTGAGAATTATTTTCAATAAAATAATAAGATAATTATTTAATAACTTAATTTCATAGAAATTAAACTAAAAAGTTAATATCAAAAGTAACTCTTTGTTGTTTTTTAAAATGATGATGTATAAAATACATTTTGAAATATGAAAAAGATAGAGCGCATAAAAAAGCGTGTTAACAACTATTTGTTTGATCACATCTATGTGCATGACACTTTACGTTTTTCTCGAGGACTTTTTATCGCGGCTTTTTCTGCAATTTTCTATGCGTTCGCATTTTATTGTTTTTTAACACCTGCAACCGTTAACACAATTGCACCTGAACACGTATCACAGCTTTCGGGTCAGAGCGTTATCACAGGTGGTGTAGGCGGTATTACTCAAGTTTTATACCAAGTTATTTCGCTTACCGGGGGAACGGTTAATCCTTTCACTCTTCAATCAATCTGCTATTTTGCGTTCAATATCCCAATTTTAACTTTTGCTTACTTTAAAATTGGTAAGAAATTCGCAATCCTTTCATTAGTGAATGTTGGACTTTCTTCTTTATTTATTAGCTTATTTGATAACGTTGAAGTTATGGCTAGAATCGCTGAGGTGTTAGCGGATCAACATATCACTAGAGTGCTTTTTGGTGGCATTTGTGTTGGCATTGCTTCTGCTACTGCGTTTAAGGGAGAAATTAGTTGTGGTGGAATTGATGTATTCTCTTATTATTTCGCGCTTAGAAAATCAACAAGTGTAGGTAAATACGCGACAGCGATTAATAGTATCATTATTACTACATTCTCTATCTTAACTATCTGTGCGAATAATGGTGAAAATGTTGAGATAGGTATTCTTAACTTTATGTTTGGAATCGTCTACTTATTTGTCACTATGCTTGTGGTGGACTTTATCAACACCAGAAACAAGAAAGTTCAAGTGCAAATTATTACATCTTTTGACGGAATTACATCGATTTTGATTGCAAATTTTCCTCATTCTACAACAATTGTGAATGCGAAAGGTGGATATAGCCACGCGCAAAAATACATTGTTTATATGGTTGTTTCATCTAACGAAGTGAGACGTGTTATTAGCCTTGTTAGAAAGATCGACGCTCATTCATTTATTACCGTTACTTCCTTAGTACAAGCTTACGGTAACTTCTATATCAAACCTATTGAATAAAGTAGTATAAAAAACATCGGTTGATTGCCGATGTTTTTCTTGTGTTTTTTTAAATTAAATCAAGCTCTTTTTTGATTCCATCTTTATCAAGGTTTTGACCTATAAAGACGAGCTTAATTAATTTGTCTCCCCACTTTTCATCCCAGTCGTGAGCGAAGTTTTTATCGTTCTCAATAAGGAGTTGAAGTTGCTTTTTTGTAAGAGATTCACTATACCATTTACCAGAGAGATTTAATGTCTTTTGTTTACCGACTTGTTCATATACATAAGCGTTCTTATCGTCTTCTTTAAAGTAGAGAATGCCTTTGCTTCTTATAATATTTCTTCCATTGTCATTAGCCCATTCAATGAATTTTGGTTTACTAAATGGGCGACGTCTATAGTAGACAAAAGTATTTACATCATATTCATCAGCGGTGCCTTCATCATCATTTTCATCAATTCCATGTTCGTGGTGATGATGGTGGTGATGGTGGTGATGTTCATGCTCTTCATGCTTATCCTCATTATGATGGTGATGGTGTTCATGTTCCTCATCTTCATCTTCGTCATGATGGTGTTCATGTTCTTCAATTTCATCGGAGTCAACTTCGTTGTCCCAATCTTCGAATTCTCTAATCCAGGCAGCGGATGTTGAGGCCTTTTCAAAATCAAACAAGTTTGTGTCTATGATATCATCGATATCAACTTTGCAGAAATCTGCGTGAATAATTTTGGCCTTTGGTTGAATAGCTTTGATGACTGCTTCTACTCTAGAAAGTTCAACTTTAGAGATGTCACTAACTTTGTTAAGGATAATAACATCACAGAATTCTATTTGTTGAATAACTAGATTTTCTAGATCTTCTTCTCCTCTAACTGTGTCGTGGAATACTTCTCCACATCCAAATTCATCTCTTAGTCTAAGTACGTCAACCACGGAGACAATCGCATCTAATGTATAGAATTTTGGAAGATGTTGCTTTGCAAATTCTTCTTCCATAAATGAGATTGTTTGAGCGATAGGCACTGGTTCACAGATGCCGCTAGCTTCAATAATGATGTGATCAAACTTTTGGGTTTGCACTAAATCAGCAAGCTGATTAATTAAATCTTTTTTAAGAGTGCAGCATATACATCCGTTTTGAAGCGAGACGAGATTATCATCTTTTCCAGAAACAACGCCTTCTTTTTCAATTAATTCTGCGTCGATGTTAACTTCACCTAAGTCGTTAACGATGACCGCCATTTTATGATTTTTACTGTTTCTAAGTATGTGATTCACTAAAGTGGTTTTGCCACTTCCTAAATATCCAGTAATTAAGGTAATAGGAACTGTTTTAATATTTGCCATATTGTCCTCCTATAAAAACATATAAATTATAATCCTTTTTAATTAAAAAAGACACACTAGTGTCTAATTAGCATTTTTGGCGGAGAAGAAGGGATTTGAACCCTTGCAAGACTTGCATCTTCTAGCAGTTTTCGAAACTGCCCCCTTCAGCCGCTTGGGTACTTCTCCAATGGGATAATTATATAGTATAGTCTAAATAAATTTCTATACCTTTCATTTATGAATTGATGAATTCATAAGACTATTCTATAATACTGATTATGAAATTTGGCGATTTTAGTGATATCAATTTTATAATCCTATTCTCTTTACTTATTGTTTTTACGTTATTAATCGCTTTTCTTATTACCTTCCTCACTCTTTCAATTCATAACGATAAGAAGTTTGCTCAACAAATTGATTACGAAAGTAATACCACAAGAATCTATGTTATTGATGTAAAGAATAACAAGATCACTCATATCAACAAAAGTGACTTAAGTCATAAAGTTACATACGATTTATATTCTTTCTATAGTTCATTCCACCCAAACGATTCAGAGAAAGTGAAGAACTGGATTTTCCAAATCTGTGTTGACTCTAGAAACGCGGGCGAATATTTAGAAGCTGATGTATTGATGAACGGAAGCAAAAAAGTGTACTTCTCCTTATTAAGACTCATCGATTATAAAGCAAGCACATCTCAAATTCATTTAGAGAGTCATATACTGAAATATATCACTCCAAATAACGCGCCTAAGAAGAAGACTAACTCTCGTAATCCAATCGGTATCGTTAAAAGGAGTCAAATTCTTCATACAATTAACTCTAATAAATCTCTTTCCGGATACACTTACTGTGTGAGGTTTTTCTATTCTCGTCAGAAAGCTATTTCTAATGACAAGATTGAACGTTACATGGTGATGAATCTTAAAAATGTTATTTATCCTTTTGGAAATAATCCAAAACTCCCTCGTCAAATCTTAGATAATGGGGATAATGAATTATTCCTTTATGACTTACATATTTCTAACAAAGAAACTGCACTTCAACTCGCTAACTCAATTTCTAAATCTTTAAAGAAACAAATCGAAGTTAACGGTTTTGGAGGATTTATTAACTTCTCTATCGGTTTAGTGGAGAACAAGCAATTCTATCAAGACTATGACACGATTGAAGAAAAGGCTCGTGAAGTTTGTATTTCTGGACAGACTAACGGACAAGACATTGTCTTATACCACCATAACGTTAACGCAAATAGTGATATGGTCAAATACTCTGAACAAATCGAACATCTCCTTCAAGATGGAGTGTTACGATATTTATATCGTCCTATTATTAACGCGAAGACTAGTCAAACAATCGGTTATTTTGAATACGTTAAAGCATACGATTCTCCTTTCTCTAGTTTCTCAGAGATGAGTAAATATGCTTCTCGTATTAATAAGAACTTAGAATTATTCGCTTTAGTGGCAAAAAACGTTATCAATAAGTTTGTCAGTGAACGTAATGGAGAACGTTCTCTTCTCTTCTTAACTGTATCAATGATCGATATTAATAATATCGTTAAGATCATCACCGAAATTCCTAATAGCAATAAGATTAAAATTGTTCTTGTCTTAGATGAACAAGAAGTTAATGAAAACTCTAGTAACACTGAGCTACTCGCTTCTACATTAACCAACTTACGTAATAGTGATTTTGAACTCGCTTTATCTTTGAAAGATAAGAACTTATTATTAGATGATAAGATTTACTTCTTATTCCATTACTTCGTTGTCGGTAGTGCGATGATGGGAGAAGTGAAACATAATAACCGTATTAGATTATCTTTGTATGCGCTTCTTGAGTCATTACTTAAATATAACCGTCCAATTATTGCGACTGACTTAGAAGGTTGGCAAGCAGTGGAACTTATTGTCAAATCCGGTATTAACTACATCTCTAGTGATGCAGTTGCACCGAGTAACGACATGCTCCTTCCTGTTGAAAAGAAGAAGATGGAAAAAGTCGTACAAATGGCAGAGAAATATTTATAGGAGATTTACTTCATGGAAAATAATCAAATCAAAAACGATTCTATCACTCGTCAAGAAGATGACTTCGCGCAGTGGTACACAGACGTATGTAAAAAAGCTGAATTAATGGATTACTCATCCGTTAAAGGTTTTATTATTTATCGTCCATATGGCTATGCCATTTGGGAACAAATCCAAGCTTACTTAGATAAGAGATTTAAAGAAACCGGACATGAAAATGTTTATATGCCTATGGTCATCCCAGAAAGCTTATTTAAGAAAGAGAAAGAACACGTTGAAGGATTTGCCCCAGAATGTTTAGTGGCCACTAATGGAGGTAGTGAAGTAATTGACGATCCTCTCATTATTAGACCTACAAGTGAAGTTCTTTTCTGCGAACATTATTCTAAGATTATTAAATCATATCGTGATTTACCAAAACTATATAACCAATGGTGTTCTGTTGTCCGTTGGGAGAAAACCACCCGTCCATTCCTTAGAGGAGCGGAATTCTTATGGCAAGAAGGACACACTATGCACGAAAATGAAGAAGCAGCGAGAACCGAAGCTCTTAAGATGCTTGAAATCTATGATGATTTAGGTAGAGACATATTAGCTATTCCTTTTTCAAAAGGAAGAAAAACTGATAAAGAAAAATTCTCTGGCGCTTTAGAGACTTATTCAATTGAAGCCCTTATGCCTGATGGAAAAGCTCTTCAATGTGGTACAACTCATTACTTCGGTAATGGCTTTGCTAAAGCTTTTGGAATTCAATTCCAATCTAAAGAAGGCAAACTTGAAAACCCATATCAAACTTCTTGGGGTGTATCTACTAGATTAATCGGCGCTACTATTATGGCGCACGGAGATGATAACGGATTAGTGTTACCTCCTTATGTCGCTCCTATTCAAATCGTGGTTATTCCAGTAGCTGCTAATAAGCCAGGAGTCATTCCTGCTGCTAGAGAAGTTGCTCAAACCCTTAAAGACGCTGGATTTAGAGTTAAAGTCGATGATAGTGATAAGAGTGCGGGTTGGAAGTTCTCTGAATATGAAATGAAAGGCATTCCTCTAAGAGTAGAGATTGGTCCTCGTGATATCGAAAAGAGACAAGTAGTGTTCGCTAAACGAAATGATGGCACTAAAGTGTTTGTTTCTATGGATGACATGGTTAACGAAGCTAAGAACTTACTTAAAGTAATCCACCAAGAAATGTATGAAAAAGCATCCCGTTACTTAGCCGAACACGTCACTGATGTTAAAAAGATGGAAGAACTTGAACCAGCGTTAGCTAAAGGCGGTTATTCCAAGATTATGTGGTGCGGCAACCGTGAATGTGAAGACAAGATTAAAGATCTCACAAACGCGACTGCACGTTGCTTACCATTTAACCAAATTGGTAATGGTAGTGATACTTGCCCAGTGTGTGGCAAAAAAGCGAGCAAGGTTGTGTTGTTCGCTAAAGCTTATTAAGTTATTAATAAAAAAAGAACATTTCCAATTATTCGGAAATGTTTTTTGTTAGATTGATTTTCTTATATCCTAAGTAAAGTAATAAGGATATCAAGAAGGTGATGATTGCCATTACTAGGAACGAGACAAGTCCGAGTCCTAATCCTTTAGCGGCGAATTGATACCAGTCATAATTAATATCGCCATATCCTCCGTGATAGATGACATTACTCATGTAGAAGATGCCATAAGCAATCATAGGAACAACTGCGTAGAAGTTAGTGATGAAGTTAAGACTTTCATTTCTTTCTTCAAGGAGAAGTAATTGCGCTATAGCGAGTACAGGAACAATTAAATGCATGAATAAGTTTGCGTTTTGATACATCAAACCATAGCCGTATATTGGACCTAAAAATAAGATAACAGTTAAGAAAGTTAAGGCTACGGAAACAGTGGAGGCAAACTTCAAAACATTTAAAAGAATCGACTTCCTACCTATAAATAGATAAATAGCAGACATTAAAGCGGTTAAACCCGCAAAGATATTTGATAAGACGGTGAAATATTTTAATGCTGACCAGCTACTCTCTTGTAAGGCTCCGCTTTCTCTAACATAAATCATGACGATAAGAGCAACTACCATTAGTAAAAAGATGAGTAAGTTAGCGGCGATATTTATGATTTTATAAGTTTTTTTATTCATAACTACATCCTTCAACTGTTATGTCAATTATATCAGTAATTTTAATAATCCTTTTATTAATTGTCATTGTTTTACTATTAATATCAAACTTGGTAACGTTTCCATAGAGTGATATATACTCTCCTCCATCTTTTATTTTATCTTTTTTAAAATAGGTAATCGTAGCGTTTGGATGTTCATTTAAATGAACAAGAAGATAAGAAAGAACCTTACTAATCTCTTCGGTTTTATCACTTCCGAGTTCAACTCTTTGGTCTAATTTTATTTGCTTGTTTTTGATTGTTTCTTCGTATCCGACAAGGGCCGCAAAAGGAGCGAACTGAGCGCTTCTATCGTATATAGGCATCCTTTCATGATTCTTACTAGTTGGATGGTTAAGGTAAATTATATCGTCATATTTTCCCATTATGCCTTATGACCTCCAATCTGTTCGTTTCTTTCTCTAGTAGTGCCACTTTCTTCATAGTCCATACCTTTTAATATGGAGTTCTTTCCATACTTAGTTTTGATATTAAGAATGGTCTTTTGAAGATCTTTTTCTTTTTTACGATCGGCTTTATTATCTTTTCTTTCTTCGGGTTCACTAAATAAATTTAGTTGTTCATATTTAGGAGCGTATTTATCTAAGTCACTTTCTTTAATTGCGTGAGATGCGACGATAAAAATCCTTCTTACATGGTATTTCTTGTTTACGATTTGTTTATATAATTTAGCGGCAGCGTTAACGATTTCTCTAGTGCTACTAGTAAAAGTGGTGAGATTAATGGAACCGTGTGCTCCACTAGGAACTTCTCTTCCATACCAATCTTTAGATATATCGTTTTCTTTCATTGCCACTACAACATCAGCGATATCATAGCCAAAAGCTACGACGATTTGATCGGTCAGCATATCTTTTCTTGTGAGATCCATAGATAGAGAATCCGCCATTTCTTTAACGATTAATAAAGCTTCTTCAGCGGTGTACCCTCTAGATAAAACTTGTCCAACAGATAAAGAATTGTTCTTTGGTTTATATCTTTTAATGTCATCAATAGTGACTGGTTCATAACCCCAAGCATGGTCAATTAATAATTCAGCGTTGATTCCAAATTCTTGATATAAAACATCTTCATCAATCAAAGATTGACGAGCGATATCTCCCATGGTTAATAGTCCATGTTTAAATAGTCTAGTAGTGTATCCTCTTCCAATTTTCCAAAAGTCAGTAAGAGGCGTGTGATCCCATAAGAGTTTTCTATATGAGATTTCGTCTAATATACCAATACGTACACCTTCTTTATTTTCTTTTGCATGTTTAGCGATGATATCCATAGCAACTTTAGCAAGATATAAGTTATCTCCTATACCTGCTGTAGCGGTTATTCCGGTTGTATGATAAACATCAAGAATCATCATTGTGGCGATTCCTTCAGCGTCTTTCTTATATGTTTTTAAGTATTTAGTGACATCTGCGAACATCTCATCGATGGAGTAGACGTGGATATCTTTATGGTCTATATATTTCAGATATATTTGGTATATCTCCGCACTTTTATTGATGTAGTGAGACATCTGAGGAGTAGCAGCGATAAAGTCTAACTCTAATGATGGATTCTTCTTTAACTCGTTATCATCAAATGATTTACCAGTGAAGACGTGATTAGGGGCTTTTTTTAGTCTTTCTCTATTAATTTTCTTAACCGCTTGAATGACTTCAAATAGCCTAGCTCTACCTGGAATACCGTATTGTTTTAAAGAAGGGGATACAGCTAGACATATAGTTTTTTCGGTACGCGAAACATCAGCGACCACTAAGTTTGTAGTTAAAGGATCTAAACCTCTTTCCATACATTCAACAGAGGCGTAAAAACTCTTGAGATCAATCGCAATATATTGTCTATTCATAGTCCCTCTCTAATATTGAATATTAGATTAGGATATTTATAAAGATAAATATGAAAAAAACTCCATTTCTGGAGTTCTTATCTTTATTTAAATGTTCCGTCTGGATAGCAGCGGTGCATTGTGGCTTCAATTGATTCTTTAAGCCCACCTCTACTGATGTGGAGTTCTTCACAAACCTTATCAAGAACTTCTGGTTCAACACAGAATTTATCTCCGCTCATGATTTCTTTCATGACAAGTTTAAAGTTAAGTCCTGGTTCTAAGCCTTTTTTAAGTTCCTTTTTTGCTACCATGTTACCACCCATCGCACATAAAGCTCTACCTGGATGAATAACCTTTCTTGGTTTCTTTAATACTGCTCCTGTAAAGGTATTAAGCATGAAGTCAAATGGTTTGTTTTCATCACCAACTGGATATCTCTCTCCATCTTTTCCGTATTCAATCGCTCCGATAGCACTTTCAGCGATGTGATCAACAGATGTCATAGTGGTGCTTCCCTTAGGGAAGAAGATGAACTTATGTCCATTTGCGTATCTATCTAGGAAGACATCTTTCCAAATTGGCATCCTCTCTGGCATGGTACCAAAGATGTATGGGAATTCAAGAATAACAACTTCCATCTTATTCTTTTGTTCTAATAACAATTTTGCTTGTTCAACACGGCATCTGATGTATGGGTGTTTCTTAGCGAGTTCCATTTCTGGATATTTTCTTGCAAAATAGGCGAAGTAGGAATTGAAACAAACACTCTTTTTGATACCTGCTCTTTCAGCGGCTCTAAAGCATTTCGCACATTCAACAACTAAACGTCTATGGAAATATTCATACGCTGGAGCGACAGGTGTTTCTCTATCATCTGGTCCAACGGAATAAACCATGTAGTCATAACCTTTCATCATTTCCACTAAGTCATCTTCGGAAATTTCAAAGAGGTCTGTATGTTTGACATCAACTTCTTTTGGATACCATCCTTCAAGGTTGACATCATCTAAAGAGATAGAACCAACTTGGTAACCCTTTTTAAGCGCTAAAAGAGTTGTGTAATAACCTAAAAATCCGGTTCCACCTAGAATTAAAATCTTCTTTCCCATTATTTTTCTCCTTAAAAATAAGTATGTAATTATTATATATAATTTGATTTAAAATCAAAGAAAATTAGGAGAATAAATTCAAATTTATGCACATCTATTCAATATAATTTGACTATTTCACAAAATCATACCCGCTTGTAAAACAATCTTTGTCTTCATCGAAAATATAGAGTTCAGGGTATTTTTCTAATATGCTTTTTACAACATTTTTTGCTACGTCGTTATTGCGATAATATAGAGTGTTTATATATGAGTTTTTATCTAAAAACTGTTTTACATCATCTTCTTCAAACGTTGAAAGCAATGGGTCGTCTTTAAATAATTGTGAATCGGAAAAAATGATATAGAATTCCCTTGGATATTTTCCTATAAATAATTCTATTTCATCGTTTCTTGTGATTTTCTTAGAAAAAGGAAAATTGTCGATGATTAATTTGGAAATTACTTCGTTTGTAATTTTATTATTGGTGATTAACATCAGCGTTTTCATTTTTTTAATTCCTCCTCTATTTCACATAACTTTGTTGCTATTTTGACGCCATGTGATTCATATTCTTTTAGAGCCCTAATGTTTATGTTTGGTGCATATAGAATATATTTAATTTTTCTTTTATCAGCATATTGCTTTTGAACTAGCGCCTGTGTCAAACAATGAGGGTTTTGTGATGATTTAATTTCTATAATTCCTGTTTTAGTTATTATGTCTAATTCTTGATGTTTTTTTGTTTCTGGATTATAGATCATCTCATTAATAAACATTACTGAATTTGGCAATTGTCTTTGTATAAATTTGTATACGTCATTTAATAATGGGTCGTTTGATTTTTTGGCTTTTTCGTCAAGAAACTCTTTAAGTCTCGCTTTTTTAAGTTTTCTCTTTTCTGATTTTGAAAGACTCGGATTATTTAATAATAACCAATCGAATTCGTTGATGTATTGACCGGTTGAAGAACTATAGTGCCTCATAGTTCCATTGGGTCCAGCTTTTAAAGGCATAACACCACTAAAGATTTTTGTACAATGATAATAAACATATATCTTCCTTTCTACACATTAAAGTGTATTTATCTATGAGATATGCTATTATCAATTTGGTTGTATGCTTAATGCATATCTCTAATCATAGTCATTGCCGTGGCTATGATTTTTATTTTCTGAATTGAGAAAGTCTTTCTTTTGTTAGTTTTATAAGTTCGTCCCTCTCTTTTGGATCACTTATTATATTCATGATTAGATTGATTTGGGAATCTTCTATATCTTTAATTGATATTCTTCTTGTTGATGGTGTGTTTTTAATTGAATCATTTAAAGCATTTATTTCTTCAATAGACAAGTTATATGACTCAATTATTATGTCAATCCAATGTTTAGGAATTTCTTTTTCACCATACTCAACACGTGATATGTAACCAATTGATACATTAAGAATTAAAGCTGCATCCTTGATGTTTTGACCATGCTTTTTTCTTAAGGTTGAATAAAACTTTCCAAAAGCTGTCTTTTCCTTCTTCATAATACCATTATAAATATTTTACCGATTTTGGTAAAACAATTTTGTGAAAATTAAAAGAAAAGACACGTTTATCGCGTGTCTAATCAATCGTTTTGGCGGAGTAGGAGAGACTTGAACTCTCGCACCAGTTACCCGATCTACTTCCTTAGCAGGGAAGCCCCTTCACCAACTTGGGTACTACTCCAATTTTGTGAACGTTAGTTAATATATCATAACTCAAATATAATTACATTATTTTATTAATTAAAATTTATTTTTCTTCATTCTATTGGCTATGCCAATTATAATCATTAGTAAGAAGCTTAGGAAAAACTATGAAAATCTTATTTAAAAACGCTCGAATATTGACGATGGTAAATGAGAAAATTATTGAAGGTCATTTAGTGGTCTCTGATAATAAAATCTCATATATTGGTTCTTCTCTTCCAGGAGGCATTTTTGATCAAGTAATCGACTGTGAAGGTAACTTATTAATGCCTGGATTTAAAAACGCTCACACGCATAGTGCGATGACATTTTTACGTAGTAAGGCTGATGATTCATCTTTACATGATTGGTTATTTAATGAGATTTTCCCTAGAGAAGCTAATTTACACGAAGGATGCGTTAAAGAATTAGCAAAAGTCGCTATCTTAGAATATCTCAGTAGTGGTATTACTGCTGTTTTAGATCAATACTTCTTCCCACAAGAATTTATCGATACTTGTAATGAGTTTGGTTTTAGAAGTGTTTCTTTAGGAATGTATGACAAAGACGCTAGACCAGTAAGCGATGTTCTTGATTTAGTGAATAAGAACAATTATGAAGGATCTCTAGCTACAGTTGTTATTGGTATGCATTCTGAATATACAGGAACAGATGATATGTTTAGTAACACTGAAGTGCTATTGAGTAAAACTGGACTCCCATTCTACACTCATTTAAGTGAGACAAATAGCGAAGTTCAAGACTGCAAAACTAGAAGAAAAATGACTCCGATGGAATATTTTGATTCTCTTCATTTCTTTGATAAAGGTGGAGCGATATTCCATGGTGTATATCTATCCGATAATGATATTAATATCATTAAGAAACATGATATCACTGTTGTTTCTAATCCAAGTAGCAATATGAAACTTGCTAGTGGAATCGCGGAAATCAAAAAGTTATTGGATAACGGAGTAAGAGTGGCCTTAGGTACAGATGGTCCAGCTAGTAATAACGCACTTGATATGTTTAGAGAAATGTATCTTGTGACTGGTTTACAAAAGATTAAGAACATGGACCCTGTATCTATCCCAGCTTATGAAGTTATTAAGATGGCTACAGTAAACGGAGCCTATGCGATGGGATTAAAAGACGCAGATACCCTTGAAGTTGGTAAACTCGCAGACTTAATCATGATTGATTTATCTCGTCCAAGCATGCAACCAATCAATAACATCATTAATAACCTTGTCTATAGTGGTGGAAAAGATTGTGTTAAACTCACAATGGTTAATGGAAAGATTTTATATCGTGATGGCAAATTCTTTGTTGGAGAAGACATCAAAGATATATATAAAAAAGTTCAACTCTTAACTGAAGAATTGAACGTTATTAAATAAGTAAATTTAACAGAGATTGATCGCTTAGCAACTCTTTGAGTTGACTGACACTCTTAAGGTCAATCTTTTTTGTTTGTTCATAGAACTTATTAATGATTGTGTCTGTAATAGATTTACTGGTCTTGTAGTTATCTTCTTTGTAACCTGCAAGTTGCTCTTCTAATAAAGAAATAAAACACCTTCTTAATAAAGCGTACATTGAGCTTTCAAGCCAATAGTGGTACTCCTTGTCGCTTCTTTCTAATCTTTTAGCCTTGAGATATAACTCAATTCCATCGTATGGATCATGCCACAAGTCAATAAAGGCATAATCATAGTTAGAATTATTTTTGATATATTCAAAAGCGTCCATATTTATGACTTTAATTTTCTCTTTGTTCTTAAAAAGTGGGAATAGATGTTTATTGAAAATATCAATAATGTGTTTGTCTTTTTCAATAACTGTGATGGTTTTAACTTCATCTTTAAGTGCCGCCATAAATGGATAATAGCCAAGTCCAAGACCTAACACTAAAACGTTTCCTTTAACTCTAGATAAGGAATCTTTCATTGTTTCAATTTCATTAGGGTTGATACTCATCCAAGTCACGCCTTTATAGTTAATCGCGAGGAATGGGAATTCTTCTAAGAAGAAGCCAAAGGAATTGAGCTCTCCAAAATCTTCATCGATTTCCATGTCTTTATAGGCAAAGAGTTCGTATGGTAAATATTTATCCATTACGATTTCATAATCGCCATCTTTGATGTGACTAACTTTTACGCATTGATAAAACGGATTAGAAGTATATTCTTGACTATTTAGTTCATGGATTCTTTCTTTAACATAGTAATTAAAGATATCTTCGTCCTCTTCATTAGATAAATCTATGTCTAATTCTGTAGTGTATTTATCACAAAGAATATCAACAGCTTTTGAGTGGAATTTATTCATAAGAGTGGTCACTTCGTTTTTATTAACGATGTGTTGATTACCAACTATTTCACTCATCATATCTGATATCGACATGTTTAAATTGTTGATGTCGATTAATGAATCAATATATTCAAGCAGTTCTTTATCTTTAGTAATTTTCATATCAAAAATTATACATTCCTATTTGCCTTTTTTAAAATTATTTATATAATTTTGTTAATATGGGAACTAAAAGAGGTGTTTGTCCTTATTGCCAATCAAATAATCTAAATCATCGCATTTTCCTTGTTAATCCAGAAGCAGCGACTGTTTTTTGTCCGACTTGCATGCGTGAGATGGAACCAAAACTCGCGATCGATTCTTATAACAAGATTATTGAAAAGATGCTTAAGAAAGCAGATCACACACTTTTGGTGGCCTGTGACCCTGTCACCGCGTATCGTCAATACGCGAATGTTTTAGAAATTGAAAAGAATAACTCTAAGGCTCTTTTAGGTAGAATCCTTTGTTTAATTTATACATCTAAGGTACGTGTGTCATATCTAGTCGAGGCTACTGAATTACTTGAAACCATCACTCATAAAGGTGTTGAAGAATTAAATAATTATGTTGCTTTTTTAAGGAAGATTAACTTTGCATTAGACGAATATGATCAAGCTTTATATAAAAGATTAACTGTTAGAAACGCTTTCTATGATGAAGAATGTCTTAAATTATATTTAAAACATCTTTACGACATCATTAAGTTTAAGAAAAACATCCTCTCTAAATTAATCTCTATTAAAAAGGATTATGCTTCTCAAGATAACGAAGTATTAATCAATATGATTGATGCGAAGATTGATGAAAAAGAAGTTATTTTGAAGCGCGAACATCCTCTTCTTGTTGGCACTTCATACAAATACCTCAAGATTATGGGAGAAAAAGTGTATCTAGAACAAGTCAACTCTAAAGAAACATTTAAATTCCTTAAAAAAAGACTCCCATCTCTTAATGAGACTAAGGGAAGTCGAGTAATTAAAGACCAAGTATTCAAAGATTACACCCCTGTCATCAACGCGATGAAGATGTCGTCTTTCTTTGTGGTTTTCTTCTTCTTATTAGCAGCAGGATGTGGAGTTGCTTCATATTTCTTCTACGATAGACCAGATTTATTAATCTTTGCGATTTTAGTAAGTTTAGCGGGTGCTTTCTTTGTTCTTTTTATCACCTTTGTCGTTCTTCATTTTATTTGGAGAAAGACTCTTAAGAAAAGAAAAGCCCGTATTACGGACTAAACAATATAATTATTTATCTTCAGATAAGTTATTAATTTCTTTAAAGCTTTTCCGCGGTGAGATACGCGGTTTTTTTCTTCTTGAGACATATAAGCGTATGTTTTATTAAGTTCGTTACATATGAAGATTGGATCATATCCGAATCCACCTTCTCCAGAAAGAGATTCAGCGATTCTTCCATCAATCCTAGCTTCAAATCTAAGTGGGCGATCTTCGACATTTACTAAAACGATATCGCAGACGAACGTTGCGCTTCTATCCTTTCCTTCAATTCTTTTAAAGATTTCTTTGAACGCTTCTTTGTGTCCTCCTAAAGAGGTAGCAAATCTCGCGGTATATAAGCCAGGCTCATTATTCATTGCTTTGATTTCTAAACCAGTGTCATCAGCGATAACAGGGAACTTTGTGTACTTTTTAACAGCTTCCGCTTTGATTAAAGCGTTCTCGTAATAATCTTTTCCGTTTTCTTCAACTTCTCCGATATCAATGTTTAAGTCTTTTAATGAGTAAACAGTAATATGATGTGGAGATAAGATTTCTCTAACTTCTTTTAATTTATGAGCGTTATTAGTCGCTAAAACGATTTCAAAATTCATAGGTAACCTCTAAAAAATAATATCATAATAATCTAATAATAAGATTATAATATTAAAGATAATTATGTTTGGATTTGAAACTGATAAGTACATAGTGAGACTACTTGATAAGAATAATCACGATGAACTCATAAGAGTGCAAAAGCTTCGTTATGAGTATTTACTTAAAGAGTTTAATGATTCTTTAAGTGGAGATAATCTTGATGATGATGGATATGATGAATATTCTGATTCTATTTTAGTTATTGATAAATCCAATAATGAAATTGCTGGTTCATATCGAGTAGCGAGCAAGTACACAGTTAAAGGACATGAATATAAAATGTCCAAAGAATTCGATATTTCTTCTTTAGAAGAAGATAAAGATGGATTCGTTGAAGCTGGACGTGCGGTTGTTCATAAAGATTACCGTGATGGAGATGTTGTTACTATCTTATGGAAAGCTTTGTTCTTATACGCGGAAGAATTTAATCTTAGATACATTATCGGTACGGTTTCTCTTCATGGAGTAAGTGACACAGAAGAACGTAGACGTTGCACATCGATGTTAAAAGATAAATTCTTGGACAATAAGTTTAATGTCAAAGCTAAAAAGAATGTCTTTGAATATGGAAATATTGAAGGTGTGTCCATTAACGATCCAAGTGTTCCTTCTTTATTAAAAGGATATCTACTTGTTTTAGGTGGCAAGGTATCTCTTAATGGATATATCGATTATGACTTCAACAGTTCTGATGTTTTTATTGTTGTTGATCTTAAGAGTTTAGACCCTCGAACCAGGAAGTATATTTTGAGATAACGGATGTTTTATGCAAAAAAAGCATAAAAGTAATAGTTATCTTTGGATAGAATTAAACAGTGTTAACACTGTTTTTTTGTTGCTTTTTAATGTTTAGTAGATTAGATATCGATGAGCATGCTAATAATATTCTTAATTCTCATGGATTATGAGAGTCAACTTGTTCCTTTTTGGAACAGTTTAAAATTGCTAAAGCAGTAATAAACCAACCATCGAGAATTCCTTGGTAGTTCAAAGAGAAGTAAGGTCTTGTATTTATGTAAAATAAAACAGTGCATAAGCACTGCTTTTGCTATCATATGGAGCAGGTGACGGGTTCTTTGAAGTGCATTTTATAGCATTTTATCACATTTCAAATTGACTGGTATATCATATCAAAATGATATATGGTGAAATGACTTTTCACCGCTTTTCACCTAATTTCGACTTTTTTCACTTTTTTAGTGCTCACGCTTTTAGTCTTTTAAGACTGCGGTTCTTACGACCACCAAGCACTCCAATCATAGCGGTCTCACGTGAGTTTAATACGTGTGAGTATGTATCGAGTGTCATTTGTGTGCTTGAGTGCCCAAGCCTGTTAGATATGACCTTGACATCTTCCATAGTTTCGACAGTCTCAACGAGCCAACTCGCGTTGGAATGGCGCATACCGTGTGGCGTGATTTTAGGTACACCTGCAAGCGCAGCATACTTGTACATTGCATCACGTATCGCGTGGCGTGAAGTCGGTTTCTTACCACCGAAAATGAAATCGTCATCGTGCCCGTGCATGATATTTTTTAATTCTAGTAATAACTCTGTAGTCTCTTCTGTAAGTCTATTATGGCGAATAGAGGAACAAGTCTTAGGAGTTTCGATAATCCAAGTGCCTTGACCAGTGCCCTCGACCACTTGCTGACAAATGAAGATAGTTTGCTTATCGGCATCAAAATGTTTCCACATCAGACCTTGTAGTTCTCCAATACGACATCCAAGTTCTCCAAAGAGGATGAAGAGAGGATACCAAATCTTATCCGTTGGAATCACATCAATGAATCGTTCGTATTCTTCACGAGTCCAGACTTCCTTTTCTTTCTTTTGCACGATATTCTCGCGTAAGTGCTTGAGCACAACATCACATATCTGGTACGTAGGTGCATCCACATATAGGTGTTTATATGCATAAGCAAGCACATCCTTAAAGCGTGTGATAACTTTGTTTTTGCGCTTAACGGAAATAGTGGAATCGTTAACAAAACTGTTGTACCAGTCGGTAATCTTATCTTTAACAAAGACATCTTCAATTAACAGTCTTCCAAATCGTGGTAAAAGATACTTGGAATACACACTGGAATCAGCTCTTAAAGTTTGTAGCTTAACAGTCGTGGATCGGTCTTTCTCAACCTCGGCGATCAAATCCCTGAAGAATATCACCTGGCAATGTTTCGTATGTGCCTTAATCCACTCCTGGATAGCACGCTCAAAATCAGCATCAGCCTCGCGCTTGCTTGCATAACCACGTATAGTCACGGACTTGATTTCGTCGTTCACTCTGACTTTGGTATGAATATACCAAGTACCTCTTGCCTCATCTTTGTAAATACACCTTCTCATCTTGTAATCCTCCTAAATGTTTGATATAATCAAAAAGGTTTTGAAAAAAGTTAGTCGTTCTAAATACTTTCCAAAAACCGCTGAGCCAATAAGAATTGCGGTCTTACTGGCTCTCTTTTTTTTACTAGCGCGGTCAACTAGCGGTCAATGAAGTAGTCTTTAATGAATGTTCTGACACGTTCAAGGTCGGCGTTATCTAATGTTTCACACATTTCAACGATTTCTTTAATAATGCCATCGAATGTTGGTTCATATCGCTCCATATCGCAGTCATATCCTATTAACCAAACCTCATTTACTCGAAGATATCGAGCAAGTTTTATGATGGTTTGTTGTTTCGGGTCGTAATCGCCTTTAAGATAATGTGAGATTTGCGATGGCGATATGCCTGTACGCTCGGTAATGTCGCGAGCACGTACGTTCCTTATATTCATTATTTCTTTAAGACGTTCAGCGAATGTTGCAACAACTTCCATTATTTTCTCCTTTCTTTTTGACCTGCTCCAATTATATCGCGAAATATCGTAAAAGCAAAGCAATTTTAATCTTTTCACAAAAAAACATTTTACTTTTCACAAAATCGTTATATACTAATAGCAGAGTTGGGAAAACCCAAATTATATAATGAAAGGAGAAGCCGATGAAAACAGAGAAAAAAAGAGCTTCAATGATGTTCGACAATCGTGTTTTGAGAGGTCACATTACTACTTCTTGTGGCTCAATTAAAGAGTTCGCAAAGCGTTTTGGCATCACAGAACAAGCAATGCAATTAAAAGTTGCGTGCAAGTCACGTTGGACAAGAGAAGATGTTATTAAAGCAGCGTCTATTCTTGGACTTACTGATGCTTACGAGATTTGGCGTACTTTTTTTTCGGTTGAAAGTTGGGAAAACTCAAAATGACAATCGAAAGAAGAGAGGAATTATTAACCAAACCTCACTGGGATTATCACGACATCTCTGAATATCTTGGTTGTGGAGTGACTAAAGCAATCCAAATTAAGAATCAAGCACTCAGGGAATTCGGTGGATCAATCCGCTACCTCTCTCAATATGTGACAGTTGACTCAGTGATGAATTGTATTGGAACGACACGCGAACGAGAAATCGAAATGATCCGCAAAATCAAAAGCGATGAAAGCGAGGCATAAATGGACAAAACCACTGGAATAAAAAAGTGTGTAAGTCATGAAGACTGGCTTTCTAAAAGAACAATCGGCGGTAGTGATGCATCGGTCATCCTTGATGAAAATCCATACCGCAACAAACAACAACTCTATAGAGAGTTAAAGGGAATTGAGACCTCTAAAGATATCTCTGACAAACCCTATGTCTTATTTGGCAAACGAGCAGAAGAACATATCCGTGCACTCTTTGCGCTTAAGTACGTAGATGACTACGAGGTTATTGACCCTCCGACACTTGAAAAAGACGGATTCATTGAACTCCTCTTCCGAGAAGACAAACCATATTTGACTGCTACACTCGATGGCAGGCTCGTGGATAAGCACTCAGGCAAGAAAGGATTTATTGAAGTCAAGACCGCTGATGTCATTAAGTCTAGTGCTAAAGAAAAGTGGACTGATGGTGTTCCGGACAATTACTACGACCAAATCACTCACTACTTTGTAGTTGATAGGTCAGTAGAGTTCTGCATCCTAGTCGCGTTATTAAGTTATCGCACCAAAGACGGAGATGATAGAGCAACATTACGTGCTTACTTATTCACTCGTGAGTTATGTGAACACGATATTGAGAATCTCGAAAATGCTGAAACGGACTTTTGGGAAAACAACGTTATGAAAGGTGTGGAACCACCTTTAAGAATTGGAATATAGGAGGACTGCTATGGCAGAAGAAAAACAATTCTTACCAGACATAGTTGATATAAATCAACCTGGTATTAAATTCGAAATTAAAAACTTCGATGAAATCAAAACAGCGCTTACTGAATTACTCGCTCAATATAAAGGATTCAAGCTCACTGACAATTACGGTGAAGCTAAAGACTTAAGAGCAAGACTCAATAACGCTTCCAAAGCATTCAATGCTAAGAAAATCGCGGTTAAGAAAGCGTATATGGAACCATACGAATATGGCGAAGCGCAAATCAAAGAGTTGATCGCGATGATTGATGAAGTCTCTTCAGAGATTGATGTCCAAATCAAAGAGTACGAAGAGAATATGAAGAAGAAGAAGAAGGAAGATATTGAAGAACTCTTCAAAACCTTCGATAACCCAAGACACATTCCTCTTGAAAAACTCTTCAATGACAAGTGGCTAAACGCTGGCACAAGCGCTAAAGCAATCGAAAAGGAAATCACAGCCTTCTTCGAAAAAGTGGAATCTGATATCTCCAACATCGAAACACTTGTTGCCGATGAAGATAGAAGAGCAATGACTGTCAAACTCTATGTTGAATATCTCGATATGGGTAAGGCAATCACTGAAGAAAAACGTGTGTATGAACTCACTCATGCACCTAAACCTGAGCCAACTCCTGCTCCTGCACCAGTAGAGGCGGAACCTGCTCAAGCACCTACGGAAGAGGTTGAAGAATTTTATCTCACAATCCGTGGAACTAAAACTCAATTATTAGGGGTTAGAGACTACCTCAAATCAAAAGGTCTCGACTTCAAGTTTGAAAGGAAATAAACATGGCACTAACACCTACCACTGGAAACATTAAAGCTCCAGTAAAAGTTAATGGAAAGCAAGAATCCGTGAGCGCCTACCTTAATGGCAAAATCGGAAGTGCATTAGTTTCTAATGCTATTAGTGATAAGAACAAAGCATCACGCTTTATCACATCACTCATCACATTATGCAGTATGAATCCAGACTTGCAAGAATGCGACCGTGCAACACTTGTAAGCGCTGCGCTCAATGCCGAGACACTCGGATTACCACTCAACAATCAAATGGGATTCGGTTATGTCTTACCATACAAAGATAAGAAAAATAACCGTACAGTGGCACAATTCCAAGTCGGCTGGAGAGGAATTATCCAATTGATGATTCGTTCCGGTCAAATGAAGAAGATCCACGTTATCGAAGTTAGAGAAGGTGAACTCGTTAAATTCAATCCAATTCTCAATGACTTTGAATTCAGTTATCTCTCCAACGAAGAAGAAAGAGCAAAAGCGCCAGTTATTGGTTATTACTGTTTCTTCGAAACCACAAACGGTTATGTCCAAGAACTCTACTGGACAAGAGAGAAAATGGAACTTCACGCGAAGACATACTCTCCTGGCTATGCAAGCGACCTCGCAAAAGGCACTGCATACACATTCTGGTCTAAAGACTTTGATGGAATGGCTAAGAAAACAATGCTTAAGCAAATCTCCAAGTTTGCTCCAATGTCAGTCGACTTAGTTAGAGCTATCGAATCTGACCAAGCAGTCATTAACGAAGACGGAACTTATGACTACGTTGACGGAAATGACAATGCTGATGTTCTCAATGTTGATGAGGACGGAGTTGTTGAGGCGAAGGTTGAACCTAAAGTAGAAGAATCTACTAAAGAAGATGACCTCGCAGCAGAACTCAATAAATAGGTCTCAACAATAAGTGACGTAAGATAGCGCATTTCTTACCCTCCTGTTGCTGAATACATTAGCCAAGTGAGGCGATAACACTTGTAAATAAACACCAATGCCATTTGGCGGAAAGGAAAAATATGGCAAACAGAAGATTATTCTCACGAACAGTTGCTCGCTCTGATGCATTCCTGGACATGCCTCTAACTACTCAAGCACTCTACTTCCACTTAGGACTAGAAGCTGATGATGACGGATTCTGTTCAGCACCAAAGACAATCGCAAGACTTATCGGAGCCAATCAAAACGATTACGACTTATTAGTGGCTAAAGGATTCTTAATCCAATTCGATGATGGCGTTGTTGTCATTAAACACTGGTTGATAAATAACACCGTTAGAAAAGACCGTTATAAACCAACTGAATATCTCGAACATAAGAAAGACCTCTATGTGAAAGATAACCAAGCATACACACTTGATCCAGAAAAAGGTCACAAACTCATCGAACAAAATGTAGTTGATGATGACCCATTCTAGTGTTGGTTGCCAAATGGTATACCAATGGTTGCCAAATGGTAAACCCAAGTTAAGTTAAGTAAAGATAAGTTAAGTGAACGTAAGTGAAGTTAAGTTATCTATAAATAACATAATTATCTAAATATTCATTGTCAGTCAAAATGAAGAACCCGTACATACGTGTATTAGTAGTTCTAGTCATATATAAGTCTGATGATTACATAGAAAGGAAGTTATGGAACTCAAACAAGAATATACATACTTATCCAAAACTGTCATCGACATCATAAATGGACTGATTAAGGACTTGACTGACTTTGGCGAAGACAAATTCCTTAATTGGTTAATTGAAAAAAATATTGAAAGCAAGAATAATCCTTCGGCTTATGTAAGGTCTTGTTTCAAAAAAGAGCTTGAGTCAGGAAGATTCAAAACTGATGAAGAAGAGTTAAGTGATACAGAAAACATATGTCTATCAATGCAACCGTTCTATAACGCTATGCATGACATAGGCATTAAAGAGTTAGGTGATTCTACATTCTTTGCAGAAGAAGCCAACCTGTACGTACTCAAGCACAAGATTCTCCCGATTGATGAATTAAGGGAATTGAATCACAAAATAGTCCAATACATGAAAGAAATGGACAATCCTCAAGCTGAAGACTACTGCAAATTATTCCGTAAGTCTAAAGCACTGAGAGACAAAGTTGACTGGGAAGAAGTTGATCGCCTAGCCGACAAAGACAAAAAAGAATGGGAAGAACTGATGAAGTTCTTTGAAGAAAGAGAGGTAAACCCTTATGAAGATTGAAGCAATTATCTTAATTATCGTTGTTGGAGTGTTGTTCATATTAGCACTCACATATTCAATCATCGTATCCGTTCAAATCCATAACGCGAAGAAACGCGCTGAACAAGAATTAGAACAAATGGACTTCTCACAACCAATCAAAGTCGAAAGAGAAGAATAACCGCCGCAATCGGTTGAAAGGAACGACTAACATGGCAGAAGAAGAAAAGAAAGCCACCGAGGTAGAAGAACAACCTTCTGAACTTACACCTCGTCAGTGGTGGCTATACCGCTTAATAAAGGCGTGTAGCGAACAAGACAAAAAGTTATCAATCAAGGAAATTGTTGAATATCAAAGCAGGTACTTTGAAGCCAAGAAGTTAACTTATAGTGACCTCTACCAATTCAAAGAAACTGAAGGCAATCACTCAAATTGCCCTGCGATATACGATGATGTCCACACAATAAACGAATGTGACCGAATAGATAAGATTGTTTGTTTCAAGAATAACCAATTCTATATCGGCACTGAGCGCGAGAACATTGAATATCACAATAAGTTGATGCACAACGTATGCCGCGACTCACACAAATGCAAAATCATTAGAGACAAAATCTCTGAAGATGGTCAAATGAAACTCTTTACATACGACCTAGTTGAGGTTGAAAAATCCAAAGGTCGCGACTATCACGAGGCATTCATTAAAAACGAATCAATGATTAAAGAAATTGAGAAGCTCGAAAAGATGGTTGAAGACCTTAAACAAAAATTAACGCTCCAAAAGAACGAATCCAAAATGTGGAAAGAGCGTTATGAATACCTGAAAGGTGGTGCGAACAATGGCTAATTTCAAATCAAATGACCGAGTTCTTGTCACCTTAATAGATAAAGACGGAAAAGTTATTGAGAAACGACTTGTCAAAATGTCAATGATCAAGGTTGCATCATTATTCGATATCAAAAGCAACTTAGATCACGGAGACAAAATCATAGTGGAAAGCGAGGAACTATAAAATGGCTGAAATCAAATTAGACCTGAATATGGATCCAGTTGAAAGACTGACAAAAGAAATTGAAGTTGAAACTGATTCCATCTCAATTAGAATCGGACAATTCTTACTTGAAAAGTTCGCGTCTGATGAATCACTCAAGAACGCATACCTAGAGCGCAAAGTCACGCTTGCTGATGTAAGCAAGTATGTGTACACAAGAGCAGAAGATAAAGCTAAAGATTCCTCTAACTCAAGTGCTATTGCAATTAGCGATGAAGAAGTATTCGGATGGGTTATCCACTTTGTACAAGACGGTGAAGATAAAGATGTTGAAGCACTTAGAACTGGTGCTAACTCAATTACCTTAACCAAAGAAGAAGAGGCTGACCTTAGAGCAAAGGCTATGGAAGAGTTCAAACAAAAAGAACTAGAACGTCTTGAAGAAGAAAGACTCGCTAAAGAGAGAGCTGAAAAAGAAGCTGCTGAAAAAGCGGAGAAGGCTCGACTTAAAAAAATCGAAGAAGAGGAACGTAAGAGAAAGGAGAGCGGACAAATCAGTTTGTTCGACGACTTCAATGAAGAGTAATAACATTTACGACTTTGTCAGTCATCTCCAAAGAGCGTCAAGAACTATTTATGTCAGAACGTTAGATGTCGATGACGAAGAAGGCATTGAGATTACTACTTGGGCAGTTCGATTCAATAAGAAAGATGCTGAACCTAAATTCAAGAAAGCATTTATTCAAAGCGAAACTCGAACTCGAATGAATAGTGACTTCTACTTTGCTCCTCAATGTGGCTGGCGAGTTATCTGGGAAAGAAAATACAGCGCTTATTTTGGTGAAGTTCATCCAGAAGATACTCTTTACGAAGGCGATTACAAAGTGCCACATCCGTGGTGTGAATACCTATTCGACATAGATAACGTTCACGAGTTGATTCCAGAAACTAAATACTTCAAAGACTTGCCTTTAGAAAGTTTGATCGAATTCATCCAAAAGTGGAGAAAGAACAAAGAAATCGAATTCATTTATAAAAATGACAAGACTCAACACCTTTGGAGCGATACTCGAATCTTCAAGCTCACTAAGGAAAAGCAAAAGAAAGTTCTTCCTTTGCTCAAGCAGGGATACTCGCTCAATGATGCTCTCGGAATCCTTAAATATGGTTCAGAGCAAGCGATGATATTTCAAAGAAAGTGCCAAGAAACTAAAAAAGTGCTTAAGAAACACAAATTCTCGAAAGAACTCGTTGAAGATATCACTCGCTACTTAATTAAACAATCAGCTGATGTTTGGACTTATGAAGACTATCTCAACGATTGCAAATACTTCAAACGAAGATTAACTGCTCGTGGTTGCCTATTTCCAAGAGATTTCAAATCCGCTCACGATAATCTAGCTCGAATGGTTAGAGAAGAAGAACGCTTGAAATGGGAAAGACAAGAGGCAAAACGCGAAGCCCACGAACAAATGATCCTCGGAAAGTTTGAAAAGAAATCGTTGGAACTCGCGAATCTATTAAAAGACTTCCTGGGAATTAGTAAAGAGAATCTAACAATCTTTCTTCCAATGACTAAAAAAGACCTAATTGACATAGGTGAAAAGTTAGAAATCTGTGTTGGTGGTGCTGGTTACGACTTAAAAGTTATTAACGGAACTTCCATCATCATTGCAGTTTATATGGATGACCAACCGCTTGAATGCTGTGAATTAAGGCATAAAAGAGGTGGTGGTCTCCGAATAGAACAATTACGTGGTGCCAATAACCAAGACAGTGAAAGGCATCAAGAGTGCAAAGAATTAGTAGACACATTCATTCACGCTTACTCAAGCACTCAAACAATGGCACGAGCCTAGAAAGGAGCCAATTATGGCAGAAAAATTAACAATCAAAATGGTTAACACGAAAGTTGACCAACTAGCAAGTAAGGTATCTGAACTCGCAGTTGCGATGAGAGGATATCTTGATGCAAAAGCACAAAACAAAGAAGCAAAAGAAAATCCAACAAAACCAGTTCCAAGAGACTTCACAAAGCCTGAATGGAGAACATTCCATTTCAAAGATGGCGATAAAGAAGTGGCTTGCGCTGATGAAAACGGAGTCTTGGTGTTCCGTGATGCAATATTTGAAGCACCATTTGATGACAAAGACGATTGGAGAAAGTGCACAAACGTTTATGAAAACTGCACATTAAAGAAACTCCTTGAAGAATGGTATGAGAAGAATGCTCCACAGGTCTTAAAGGACAATTACACGGTTGACCTATTAAATGACTACGAGATATTCGATCCTGACCAAATGTCTGAAGAATATAGAGTTGGAAAACAACTTGCTATGTTCAAAGACTGGCATAACCGCATTAAAGGTCTCGTTGGCGAAAGATACTCTACTTGGTGGTGGACTAAGACCGCCTATCGTGGCGACGTCTCCTATGCGATCAGTGTCCACACGTCAGGTACCCGTTCCAACAGCTACGCCGACCCCTCTTATGGCGTCGTCCCCTGCTTGAGACCAATTGAGCGCAGCGAGTAATTACAATCGATAGATTGTCGGACATTTATGTCATTCGTAGGTGGTCTCAGTCATCTAAAGGAAGATGACAAACAAGAAATACTTTCCGAGATTAAATTCTTTCTTTCAAGCAAAGGATTTATCGATGGAATAGCACTATATGAAAGATTCGAAAGTGTACTTGGAACTAAAGGCGAATTATCCGCGGAGGAGATTCGCCAGTTCCGAGAGAATAGGAGAAGAAGATGAAAAACTACATTCACTTAGATGGTCAAGACATTGATTTGGACATCATTAGTTCAACCCAAGACTTAGACAAAATCACAGATGCTTGTATTCGTATTATGGGTGCTGTGCTTGCTATAGGCACAAGCGGCATCAAAGAAGACAACAAACGTGTTGAGTTCATTATGAATCAAGCTGGCAAAATTGGCGGTGGTATGGCGAGACAATCATTAACGATTATCGCTAACGAAAAGGCTTTGAGTGAAGAACCAAAGCCAGAAGAAGTAGTTGAGGACAACGCAAATGCTTAACAACTACACCATAACAATTGGTTTTATGCTCAAAGAACCTGAGCTTGAAGAAAACGAGAGTAAAGAGAAAGTCTGCATCTTCTCTCTTGTCACTCAAGATCACGGAAAAACTAAAGAAGTTCCGTGTATGGCGACCGGTAAGACATGCGACACATTGCTTGTATACGGTCAAAAAGGCTCGTTTTGGGCTGTTGGAGGCATTTTCTATGAGTTTGTGGCTGATAACTCAAAAAAGAAAAAAACAACGCTCAAATGCCTTGAAATTGAATTACTGAAAAAACCGGAAGTTCCTGGCATTGGCATTGAAGAATTCGTTGGTAAGTATGCACCTAAAGAAATTATCAAGCGCGCAAGAGAAAGAAGAGAAAAGAACAATGCTACTGAAAAAACAAGTTCTTGATGGCGTTGCGCTATCTTCAGAAGAAATCAACGAAATGATGGAAATGCTTAAAGAAGGCAAATACTACTTCTATGAAGTTCTCGAATACTACGGAATTAGTTATTACGAGTTCAAATGTTATAAGAAAGTCTACGAAGGGAAGGACAAATTATATGAAAACATCAATTAAATTCACAATTCCAGGCGAACCATTTGGAAAGCAAAACCTTAGACCTAAAATCGTTTGTGGACATGCTAGAGCATACTCACCTAAAGAAAACAATATGTATATGGATCGCATTATTGGAATCTTAAACCAAAACATGGTATTCACTGAACCATTTATCTTTCCTAAAGGAACATCGGTGGCAATTACAATAACTGCCTTCTTCAAAATTCCTGATGGTAATTACAAGTATTACAAGAGTGAAAAACGTTCGCGTTATAACCAAGAAGGACAAGATATGCTTGCTGGAAAGATTAGACCAACCAAAAAACCTGATTGTGACAATATCAGTAAAGTCATATGCGATGCCATCTCTCATCAAGGTCGTGTTTGGTACGACGACAACCAAGTTGTTGTTGACCTAATTATGAAATACTATGACACGAATCCACGAGTGGAAGTCATGATCGAGGAAATCTGATATGCAAAAGTGGATAGGTGTAGGGAAGATTGATGGCGAGCCAATGAAAGTCCAATATGGCAATCAAGAATGTTTGTTAATTTGGATTTGTTGCCCTCGCAGTTGGTCTCCAAAGAATGAAGATAACATTCCGGTTATGTTCATCGGCAAACGAAAAAAAGCGCTTGAGCAAGCAGGCATAGATAAGTTCGATGGCACTCTTGTGTATGTGATTGGTGAAATCAGCTCACGAATCAAAATCATCGAACCGAAAGCAGTTAGCATTGGAGTTTGCGTATTCGCTACTTCAATCACATTCTGGGATACAAAGAGTATCTTGGATAAAACTAAATGTAGAGTAAATAACGAAGTCATATTTGACACATCCGGCATGGAAGAAATAGAGGTGATGATTGATGAAAAAGTTTAGTGAAATTGAAAAAGACTATAAGGCAAAACAGTTGAAATGGAAGACTCATATCCGTTTAGAACAAAACAAGTTCAAACGATTCTGGATGTGGGTGTGGTTCTTAATCGCATTCCCATTCGTGTGGCTCTTCTATAACTGCCGAGATTGGCGAAGTCTGGTTTGTATCCTCGTCTCGTTTCTCCTATGGTCAGCAAGTGTATGGATTTGGTACCTATTAGCAGTTTTAACTGGCTGGAATACTGATACTGCAAAGTGGTTCATCGGTATCGGTAGTGCAGTTTGGATTTGGTGGGTAAGCCCAGTTGGTAGTCCATTCATCCTATTAGTTACGATCACTGCGATTGGAATAAAAGCATTATTCAACAAAATTAAAGAAAAACGACAAAAGAAACAACTTTTGCGAGAAAATGCTAAAAAATGTCCATACAAAATTGAAGAAGATGAATTACCTGATTACAACCCAGAGTATATTCCAAAAGAGTGGAGAGAAAAGTAATGACTTGCCCGTGTAAAGACTGCTCCAAAAGAACCTCTGACTGCCACGGAAAATGTGCCGGTTATCAAGAGTGGTCAAAGTTAAATGAAGAAGCTCGCAACAAACGGAATGAAGCAAGTTTATCCGCTTATCTATCAAGACCGAAATATCGCAAACGAAGGAGAATAAGATGAACAAAGATGGTAAACCGACCGATGTTCGAGATTACATTTCTCGCTACATTGAATTTCAAGAGCTGACAATTAGTGCTCAAGCTGAACTTGATGCATTGATTGCTGAGCAACAACATTTGATTCCAGCAATGGATCGTGTGAAAACCGCTGAATTAGAAGTGCGCATCACAAATGCTCGTACTTACTTAAGCAGGTTAAAAAAGATTATTAGTGACTGGGGTGATGCCTTAGCGGCTCTCGGTCAAACTTATAACAAAACAGAGTATGAAATGTTCAACATTCTGATTATCAAAGGCATACCGCCAAAGAAGACAAAGTGGGCATTACAAACCTGTTACAACTTCCGCGCTAAAGTTTTTAAGGACATCGCGAGATTGGAGAAGAAAGAATGAAATCGTTAGAAGAAATTAAAAAGATTATCAATTTGCAAATCATCCGTGAAGGCGAAGATGGATTCCACGCCATTTGGACTGACCCAGTGACTAGATATAGATATTCAATCATTCTGTCTTGGGGTGGTGGTTGGGAGCACTTCTCTATCAATCCAATTAGCAAAAATAAAACTCCAGAGTGGGAGTTCATGTGCAAGATGAAAGAAATGTTCTTTAGAGATGATGAAGCGTGTGTTGAATATCATCCTAAGAAAGAAGATTATGTTGATCAATTGCATCATTGTCTTCATATCTGGAGACCAATTGATGAACCATTACCAGTACCGCCACCAATCTTTGTTGGAATAGGCAGAAAGGAATAATTATGAGCACACCTAAAATTGACTTAAAACAAGTTGTTGAAAAATGTGAAGGTTGTCTTAAACCCATCACAGTGAAAGAGGTGACTGAAATAGCACAAGGAAGTTTATCTCTTCTCTATAATCAAGGAACAATCCTTAAAAGAGTTGAAAAGACTATTGGAGAACAAGACTGGAACATTCTCGTAACAAGTGTACTAGGCACGTTCTTGAGCTCTCTATATGCTTCCACCGAATTAAACGGTGACTTAGGAAAAGCTGCTAAGTTTGGACAAGATATCGGCGCTAGTGGAATGGCTGTAAAAAGAGGAAATAAAGATGAAAATTCATAATTGGCACACTCTTGCAGTATTAAGTAATCTTGCGTTCTTCGTAATGATGGTCGTGTTCCTCTTCGTGACTCAAAGAGACTTTGCTGAATATGACTATAGTGATTATCTACTTGTTCTATTGATAAGAGAAGGAATCATCTTACTTGTTCAAATTGGTTGGAACTTGCTCTTATATGCAATACCAAGATTCTTCTTACATCCTGAAAACAAAGAACCGAAATAAAAGGAAGGCATTAAGCCTTCTTTTTTTCCGTTCTTATTTACGTTTTCTAAGCAGTACGTTACCAGCTTCACCCCAACCAGCCATAACGATTATCCATAGAAATGGAATTGCGATGTATGTCTGACTTTTGAGGAAAACAAATGTTAACCATATGCCTAGTGCGAGTAATATGCCTGCTACAAGTATGAATCCAAATGCTTTCATAATCTTATAATATCATATCAATTTCTTCATCAGTTAAGCCTTTATTCTTTAACCAACGAGTGAGCACTTGAATCTTATCTTTTCCGATATTCCATCCAGCAAGACGGTAAATAAGGTTTTTGATTTGTGGAGATACTCTCAAGTGAGTGACATATTTGACCGCATCTTCCTTATTAGTAAATGCTTTGACATTGAAGTAGTAGACATAGAATTCATCGTAACTAATACCGGCTTTGTTATAACATTGAGCCTTTGCATAGACTTTTTTGTTATAGATACGTAAAGCGGATTCAGCACCGAGAACTTCACGATAAACTTCTCTTTGAATGACTGCCGCGTTCTCTTCATCGATAGTGTAGTTCTTAAGAGCTTCACCAATCTTCTTACAATTTTCAACTGCTTGCTTATATGCAGCGTTAATCATAACTTGAATGACACGAGATTCATCGTGTTTTTCTTTTGCTGACTTATCTGGATTATCATCAATCTCTTTGATTTGTTTACGTAAGTCCGCAATCTCATTATTACAAGTGTTGAGATAACTTGCTTGAATAGTAGCAATCGCGTCACCATCGGTCTTGTCATAAAGGATTTGTTCGCGATAATCGTAGAAGTCTTTAGAATATCTACTCTTTTCGACTGGATCAATGAGATATTGGTCTTTAACGATTCTCTCTAATTTGTACCAACTTGCTTCATCAGAAGTTAATGGTAAGAGAATATCACCGATAATACCTGTGTATTGGTCTAAAACATATTCAACTTTAAGTGGTGAGATTCCAAATACTTTACCAATGAAACGAGAGATATAAGATGTATCTTTTTCGTATTGTTCTGTTGGTCTTGTGTTATCCCATTTAGAAGAAACGATTTGACCACCGTACCAAGTTCTATTTTTGGTAGCATCATCAATGGCTTGGAAGAATCCAAGAGAGATGCCGGTTCCAGAAATAGGAGAATTGGCTTCTAATAAGGCATATTTAAGCGCTTCTTCCATTGCGTTAGTATTTCCTTTAGCAGTATCAAATGCGCCTGTTACGATAGCGTTAAACGCACTAATGACACGACCTTTAGGAATACGGATGAATTGTTCACCAACTTTGATTAGGTAGTAGTTGTTCTTAATGCTTTGGTTGAGTGATTTATAGTCTTCATCATCCCAATAAAGCAATTCGTTGAGTAATTGAGTACCAATACCAAGAATTAACATCTTTAAGATAAGTTCAGCCCATTCTTTAGCACTCTTTGGAGCAATGAATGTTCTCATCATCTTTGTGAAACCTTGAATGTTGGCGTTCAAGAACAAACCAAATGTGTTATTGATTTGTCTTCCAACTGTACCAGAACGAGAGAAGTTCAATGTGATTTCGTGAGCTTCATAGACACCACGAGTCATAATTTGCTTGTTAGACATGCTATTTAGCCCTTTAGCACGTTCTTTATAGAGTTTATTAGTTGTGGCTAGGTATTGAGCATAACGTGTCGCTACTTCGATGATTTCATTAACACGCTCAATTGCTTTCCACGGCTTGACAACATATTCTAACCCTGAACTCATCTTCTTCTTATCGGTATAGATTTCAGTTGAAGTCATAACTGATGTTCCGATACCGCCACTAGCAACGAATGCTTGATATTTGGCATCGTTAGTAATAATGCTCTTATATGCTTGTGGAAGATTTCTTAAAACACTGGTCATACCAGTTGGAGAATAGAATGATGCATCCCATAAGTCACGGATAGCGTTTCTTAATCCGAAGAAAGGATTGTAAGTGGTTAACAAGTTCTTTACAACCTTTTGTGCTTTAGCAATGAATTTCATTCCAGGAATGTTAAGAAGAGTGTCATTATAAACACCAGCTAAGGCTTGTAAACCTTCCATTACATTGGCGTTAACCAAATAACTATGTGATTCGCCACCTTCATAATATGTAACCACTTGTCCATCAAGTGCTGGTCTAGTGAGATAATAAGTCATACTAGAATCAGTTGATCGTGGTAATTCTTCTTTCTTTAATTCTTCAGAAACAACGTATTCATTGAGTTCACCATAACTTTTGCTTGCGTTAATCAATGTTTTAATTAACTCGTTCATAGCAACTTTTTGATGAATCTTGACTGTTTGCATTTGCATTGAATCAAACATATCTTTGATGACTAAATCACTGCCTTTAGCAAGTCTTAGTGTGCTTGATTGCATAGACATTGAAATACCAGCAGTTGGATTGATAATCATTTCTCTATATGTTGGGACATAGTGAGAATAGTATTTTTTCATCCATTCATACGCTGACTTACTGAGATAACCACCTTCATATTGCATTCTTAAAAGTTCACGATTGTATTTCCAAACTTCTTCTCTCATATCCTTAAACATTGGATAATCAGCATCAATTTGTTCTAATCGAGCGTTAATATCTTCAGCATTGAGAAGTCTTAAATACTTTTTGACTTCGTTAAAGGTATCTAAAGCCTCTCCTGTAAGTTCTACGCTTCTTTCCATAGCAGTCTTGTGTGTCAACTCATTTACAGTTGCTTCGTCCATACAGACGCCTTTTTCGATTGCTTCGGAAAGTAGTGGGAAATGTTCGCTAATCTTAACTAATAAGTCCGCTGGCATAGTTCTTGTTTCTAACCATTTGCCAAAGACTGTTTTTCTTTCTTTAGGCTCACTCTTTGAGAACTTTTCAATATCTTCGATAGATACTAAATCAGTGCCTAAAGAAGCATTTAATCTATCCATTTCAACGTATAAAGCAAGAGATTCATAGAAATGACTCATTCCTTCTTCTAACTTTATTCCGTTGTCCTTAAAATACTTGTTTAATTCATCAACAATACCGTTTTTGCCGTTATAAAGACCTTTGGTATAGAATTCAACTTTATTTTCTTCAACACTTCTAGAGAAACCGTTTTGAGCAACGCTATTAGCGATGGAACTTGCCATTCTAATTTCTTCGGTTTTTTGCATTGCTTCACGTTGACTATAACCGAACTTTCTTAAAGCGTTTTCAATAGCCGCGGCACTGTTGGATAATTTGACCGCCAGTGTTTCAGTTTGATATGAAATGTTTTGTAACCAAGAAGCAGTGGACTTGATTGACGCTTTTCCGACACGAATCTTTTTTGTTAAAACTGGTTCTTCCATTGTTCTAACAAGAGCACCCATTTCTTCTTCAAACACTTCCATTGGATTAACCGTTTCAGTTGGGAGCATTGGTTCTGGCTCAATTGCTTCACCTTCAGTAACTTCTTCAACTGGAGTTAAAGCGCTGTCCATGGTGTCAGCAATCTTTCTTAAATTATCAATTTTAGATAATGCGCCTGGCTTACTTCTGAAATAAGCAGCTAATCTATTTGCCATAGCAGTTTGTTTTGCTAATTGAGTAGCTTCATCTAAGGATAATCCGTTTTGGACTTGATAAATCTTGATGTATTTATCGACTTCCATTTTGAAAGATTCATCCATTGTGACAAGTTTATCGGCAACAGCCATAATGTCACTATAGATTTCACCATTTGCTGTTTTAATTAACTCTAAAGAGTTAAGAGCAGTTGCTTCTGCAACGCTGTTTTCACCGACAACAACGAGTTTACCTTCACCATCATAGAATGACTTGACTTCGCCGTTTTCAACGTAGTCCATAATCTCGGTATTGTTTTTAATTGCAGTATTAACATCTTCGATATTGTTAATTTCAATATTCAAATCTTCAGCAACTTCTTGAACTTTGCTTTCAACCTTTTTCTCATATTCAGCCTTTAAGTCATCACCAGTGATTCCATTTGATTCTAATTCAGCAAGCAAATTATCTTGTGCTTTCATATAAGCCTCATTGGCTTTGAATGCTTTTTGAATAGCACCCTCTAGCTTTGTTCTTTGTGCTTCACTTAAATCTGGATTAGTTCTAACTTGTTCTAAAGCAAGATCAATGTTAGTTTTCTCGCTAATATCAATCTCTTCCATCTCAACGATTTTTGAGAATGTGCTATTAAGTCTTTTCGCAGCCTTGGTTAAGTCATCTTTTGCATCAGCATATTCAGAGTACGCTAAAGCACCTTTTTGACCGACTTGTTTGCCGTTAATAGTGGTCTTACCTAATTTGTAGTATTTTGTACCTTCACCAACGGCACCGAGAATACCACCAACAACGAATGATTGAGCTAAACCAGCCCAGAATTCGCCACTAGCATATTCTCCACCTAAATCTAAATCATAATCATATGAAATTTTCTTTAATAAAGGATTGGCGACATCTGATAATACTTCTTCGAAACCTTCAGATAAGAAACCAGCAACCATTTTACCGCCTAATGAAGATGTGAATTTCTTGACTGCTGCGTTTTTTAATGCCGCCTTTCCGATAACACCGGATGCAACGTCAGTACCAATACCACCAAGTAATTCAGTACCAGCTTCAACAGCACCGGTTAACAAACCATATAAAGTAGCTTGATGGAGATTAGCACCTTCATTTAATGCTTCTTCTGCGCCTTTACCTGCAGCACCTGTAGCCATTACACCTAACGAGAGTGCTTGAGCACCCTTTGCGGTTAAGCCTGCGCCTTCGCCTATGCCAGCAGTCACATACATACCGACAAGTTGACCGGCACCTTCAGCAATGCCTAATACAGCATCACCAAACCATCCAGCATCTTTTTCTAAAACATCATGACCATAAGCGTATTTTTCTCTCCACGCTGTAATTTCTTCTGATGTAGCACCCCATTGACCTAAACCTAATGAAGACCACGCTTGACCCATGTCAGCCCAGTATTCATCTCCATATTCAACGGCATTGCCAATCATTTTGCCAATACCCCAAGGAGTGAAGTTAGCAAATGTTTCTGTGAAGTTAGCAAGGTTGCCTGCCATATCAATTGAAACAAAGTCTTCTGCCCATTGGGTATCAGCACCAAACCAAGAACCGATATCACCGGCAATAGTGACGCCTAAATCGATAATACCTTCAAACATTGACACAAAGCCTCTACCAAAGGCATTAGCGATGTTATCGATTGTTCCAAAGATGTCATCCCACCAAGAACGTGATTGTTGTTGTTCTTGTTCTAAGGAATCTTCGTACTCAGTATCGTTACCATATGTAGAGATATCAATACCAGCACGAGAAAGAGCTCGTGCATCACCAAGAGTTAAAGTGGTGGTGCTACCGAGCGGTGTTTTTCTCATTTGTGCTAAAAATTCAGCAGTAGATAAAATGTCTTTTTCAGCCATAATACTTAATTTTTGTTAAAATTTTTAACGATTTTCGATATTTAAGACGCGAAATTCGTCTATATTGAAATTTTTGGTCTTCTATTACCAACTAATGCGTTGTCGATGTAGAAGAGTTTTCCGTTATAGTACATAAGGTATTTTTGACCGACTTGTACTAAATCGCCATTCTTAGCACTGGTATAGAAGTTTTGAAGTTCATCCTTGTATTTTTGTGAACTACCAGTACCACGTTCGATCTCAATTTGATTTAATTCATATTTAACATCTTTGTTATTTAAGATGTCTTTGTATCCAATACCATTACTGAGACCGACGGTTTCGTTAATCTTGTCAGCCCATTGACTATCAGCGTTAGCAAGATATCCACTGTATGAAGAGTAGTAGTAATCAAACATCTTCTTTTGGTCATCAGTGAAACTGTCATAGTATTCAGACTTGAGATAATCTAAATCTTCTACTGATGTGGCTTCTTGCATCATAGTCATTGCTGCTTGCCATCTATCGGTCTTTTGAGCTTCTTCATCAGCAACTCTCTGTGAAGCAATATCCATTAAGTTTGCTTGATGTGTTTCATCTGCACCCATAATGGCTCTATTGTAAGCACCAGCAATACCTGCTCTAGTGGATTCAGCCATACCTTGTCCAGAGAAACCAGCGTTAGCTAAAGAATTACCAACGTACTTTTGAGCTTGGTCTCTTGCAACAGATGCTTGAATCTTGCTAGAAAGCATATCCTTGTAGGATGTGTACTCAAGTGCATCGTACTTATCGCCACTGGTTAAACCATTACTGGAACCTGTGCCACCTCCACTTGGATTACTTTCTGGACTGTTTGCTCCAATTGAATCGCCGAATGTTTTGACCCATTGATCTTTATTTGTCTGTACCGCCATATTCAATTTCCTCCTTATGATTTTCGATTAGTAGATTATTATCCTCTCCACTTGAGGGATCTATTACTTCAGGGACGATGACTTTTGCAGCCTCTTCCTCTTCTCTTCTATGAGCTTCTTCGATTCTTTCCTTATAAGTCTCTTGATAAGATTTAGGAATGAACTCTTTTAAGTCATAGTATTTGTTATATTCGTTAATAACGCGGATTTTATCGCCAAGCCATTTATATAAGAAGTTGACGTTGGTTGAACCGGCAAAGCCACCGCTAATAAATCCGAATGTGGCACTTCCGATTCTGAAGATAAAATTCCATAATGCTTCAGCGGTTCCAACACCTTCGTTAATTTCAGTAACGAGAAGTGATGCTAATGTGATATAGATAATTCCACTGATGCCTTTTGCGATGAATGAACGTCTCATCGCTTTAATTCTTTCTCTATCAGTTGCTGGAGCAATTTCAAGAGATTCTAAGTTAGCACTTTTATTTCTATCCGCAGTGGTGTAGTACGCTGCAGTTTCGGCTTCAACTGTAACTGAGCCGTTTAAGACTTCTTCAACATAGAAGGCTAATGTGTCTCTAATTGCTGGAATCAAGATTTCGGTTCCATCTTTTAGTTTTCTAACAATGTCTTCACCAACTTTTCCTGTTGGTTTTTCACCTTCTTTTAATCCACTGATAATTGGAATGTCAGTCTCGATAGCATAATCAACGATGATTTCGGCTTCCATACGTGACATACCGTGTTTAGTAAGATGTTTAATTTTCTTTTCTCTTACTTGCTTTTCGGCATACCAGGAGATGAATTGATCGAAGAATACAATTCTTCCGACTTCGACAAGTGTCTTGACTAGGCTATTGAAGAGTTCTCTTCTTTTGTTGTATTTGCCATCTTCTTTAGCTTTTAAGGTTTCATCAATTGCAATGAATCCTAGAACCATCATCACTAATGCTAATGCGTTATTGAAGATTGCTCTGGTTGCCCATTTGTTTGGATCAAAGTTGTTTGGAGAGAATACTAAGTTCCATACCCAAGAGCCGATAATGATGAATATAACCATCAATACGCCAATGGCGACGAAACCCATTTTAAGGATATATTCAGGTTTCTTATTCTTCATCTTCTCTCACCGCCTTTATTTTTTTATAAATGGATATAATCCAAAGGGCTAATACTGCTCCAGTAAGTAGAACTAGAGCGAACATACATGCCCAAGAAGATTTGAACCAAGCAATAACTGCTTCCCATCCTTCTGTAGCAACGTAGTAAGTAATCATTATGATTACAGCGACTAATGCTACTGTGAGAAGAATTTTAATTGTGGACATAACGGTCTTACTGATGTTGCCGTTTTTCTTCTTAAACTTATTTTTAGGTTTCATACAATGTCAGCCTTTTCTTCTTTTCTGCGACGCTCTTCTTCTTTAACTTTACGTTCTTTTTCAGCAGCTTCTTTAGCATCTAACTCATCTCTAGCGTCGCGGTATAAGACTTGTTTTCTTCGCATTTCTTGAGTTAAACCGACATCTAATCCATAAGCTGCTGCCGCTCCTGCAAATTCACAACCTAGAATGAGAACTAAGTCATCAACAATTACTTTGCAGAAATAGGCGAGTGCAAATGCCATACCAACGCCTAACACATAAGTTAACATAGTGGCTTTCTTCTCAACCTTTTCTTGATGTTTTGCTTTCTTATACATCAAGACCGCTGATACAACGAGAGCAAGAATACAGCCAATAGTTAATCTAACAGATTCGTGAGTGTTCTCTACGAAGTCGAAGTATTCATTCCACTTAGCGCCAAACACTGCAACGATAGGAGTGATAATAGCCGCCCATTCACCGCCCTGACATGCCCAATAAGCATTGCGGTAGTATTTTCTAGGGCATCTAGTTTTAAGAGGTTCTTTTTTTGGTTTTTTGTTTGCCATATGCATACCTCCTATTTACTTGGTTTTTGCAAATATTTTTTGAATGTTTCTTCGCTAATACCAAGAGATGTTAACACTGCTGATTGAGAGAAAATTGTCATCAATAATTCTTTCATTTCTTTATTTTCAGCCGTGATTTGATCGTTCTTTTCACAAACTTCATTTAATTTCTGCTCGGTTAATTCGAGTGATTTAGATAATGTGCCCATAGTAGAAATCGCTTTGTTGTAATTTTCGTTTGTGATTTCGTAATCTTTTTTCAACTTTTCAGCAAGTTCCTTGTTATCATCAACAATTCTTCTTGCTAGGGAAACTTCACCAATTGCTTTTTTGATGTTGCTTCTATTCAAAAGTGAAGGAACAAGAGAAACAACAACACCAATGACAGCACCTAATAGCGTGCCTAATGTTGTTCCAAAGATTTGGGTATCTCTGATTTCCTTGTATTTTGCATTTAATTCATCAAGAAGTTTTTGAATTTCATCTTGAGTTGGGTCTGTCGAACCCTCTTCAATGGTTTCAGCAGCTTGTTCACCTTCAGCGTAAACTACTGCAATTTGGCTGTCATATGAGTGATACATTGACATACCCGCGCACATGCCTAAGCCAGCACTAGCAAGCAGGCAGACGCCTATGAGTCCTAATGTTTTTTTCTTCATAAGATTTCTCCTTTCAACTTATTAAAGTAATCTCTGAACATGGTTTTTGAATATTTAAGGTCATGTGCCTTTTGCAGTATCTTTAACTGCTTTTGAGTTAATTTGTGAGATTTATTCTCACATTTGAAGTAGAAGAGTAAGAAATTCCATAACCTCTTTTCTTCCATTGGGTACCAACCATACTTTTTGCTATCTTCAACATAATTGAAGAAACATCGGTCATAGTTCTCTAATACCCTTTTGGCAACGTATTTGTCTTTGACAACATCGTGCCTTACAAAGTTCCTATCGCTTCCATAAACGACTTTCATATCAGGTGATTCAGTAACGAAGTAGATCATCTTTTTATATTTAATGATGTCGTTCCATTCTTTTAACGTGTAGAACACACACTCCACGATATGTCCGTCAATGTCGAATTGCCTGGATGCATCCGCATTTTCATTCTTACTTCTTACAATGACTTTGAAGTCTATGTCTCCATAATCCTTAAGATATAGAGAACTACCTTCTTGCAAGACACAAATGATTGAATGTAGTGGATATCCGATGGCACTTAGATTCGCGAGAAGCTCGGAGACGAACATATTAGTTATGTTCTTCATTTACCTTTGCCTTAGCAGATTCAACGGCATTATTCCATTCAACGAATTCTGGTAAATCGCAGCCCATATGAGCAAGTGATTTTCTGATAATGGCAATTTCTTGTGTTAAGGTGTATTCCTTACGGATTTCACCAACGATAGCGATATCGTGTGGATTAACATCAGCGACTTTGCTCGCTGCGTCTCTTGCATCGTCAAGAGCTCTTTGATTTGGATTCTTTTTAATTAGTGACATACCGTAATCTCCTTTCATAGTATTGGTATATTCGCTTTATCAAGTTGTAGTTATTACCTTTCTTGATATGAGATATGTAACAGTCGACACATTGCTGAATTTTGGCAAGTGTCATTCTAGGATTTGAGATTTGCTTTTTAATTCTGCGCTTTGCTCTTTGGACACTGGCTCTTTGAGCAGTCATTATGATTTTGCCTGTCTTGGAGTAGTGGTAACTGAATCCTAGAAACTTAGATGGTTGAGAGAGTTTAGCAATAAATGTTTTGTTCTTGTTGATTTTGAGACCTAATTTGTCGAGTTCTTCTTCAATGAACTTTAAGAGGTTGACCAGATGTTCTTTGCTGTGATGAATGATTTTGATGTCATCCATGTATCGAATGTAGTATTTGATATGCCAACGTTCCTTGATGGCGTGATCTAAGTCGTTTAGCATTGATAACTCAATTAACTGAGATATTTGACTGCCAAGACCGATTCCTTCATCGCCTTTGAAACTGTCTATGATTTCAAACACTCTTTCTCTAGCCCAGTCATCACCGATTAGTTTTCCGATTTGTCTTTTGGCAATTTCGTGTTTAGTGCTACCAAAGAAATTTTTAATATCCAGTGATAGAACATATCCGTTTGCTTGATGATGTCGGAAAAACTTAATGAGATGGACTTTGAATCTTCTTCTAGCAAAATCTGTTCCTTTGCCTCTTTGACAAGCGCAATTGTCGTAGATGAAGTGTCTAACGACTTCTTTTGTTAGATAGTTATCGCAAAGTGACCTCTGGAATACTCTATCTTTTAATCTAGTTGCGACTATGTCTCTTACTTTAGGTTCTCTAACTTGGAATGTGATGTATCGGTCTATTTTATAGGTTCCGTTCATCAAAGAGTTGGATAATGCATATATGTTTTGGCAGCGATTCTTGTTATATCCAATAACGCTGTCTTTCCACATTACATTGTGATTACAATGATTTAATGCTCTGTTCAATGCCTTATAAGAACATACAAGTTCTTTAATAGATGTCATTGTTAATAGTGATAATTGTCATTGTCAGTTGGGCAAATCACATCAATGCACTTATTCTCCTAAATTAGGATTGGTCAATGACTCCTTGTGTAATTGTTTGGTCTTGATTTCTGTCATATAGACTTACTTTTAACAAATGGGTATTAAACAATCAGGGGACGACGCCATTAGAGTTGTTAGCGTTGTTGTTGTTACGGTTACCTGACGTGTTGACATTGATCGCATTGTTGACGTTGCCACGATTGGCGGTAAACAGTCATTAACCATATCTTTTACTGTCGTTTTCAATCCAATTCTTCAAATCAGATTGAGCGGCAAGTATTAGACCTATCCAAGTTTTATGCTTTTTATCATTGATAGTTCCAAAGGTTTTATAAGCTACATCAATTAGAGTTAACATATTATGAGTTTCTGCGTACGCGAGTTTTTGAAACTTTCTACGTAATTCGTAGTCACTTTTCTTAAACTCTTCTTTCACGTAAACAGAATTCGCTTTAATAGCGTTGGATAACATATTCATAGAACTATCGAGTATCTTTTGAGCAATTAACCAACGATATCTTTTAGGAATTACTTTCTCATTTGTGACTGCTTTAATGGTATAGGCATTTAGTTTGGTAACCGAAGTCCACCAAGCCATTTTAGTTTCGCCTCTTTCACTTTCAACGACTGACATTCAGTGCATTATCTCTCCTTTCTTCTAAGATTTTTTACACTCTATCGAGTGTTATTTATCAAACTACCTATCGGTAGTAATGATTTTATTCTTCAGCAGAATCTGCTGAGATGACACAAGCGGGGACGACGCCATAAGAGCCGTTAGCGCCGTAGTAGTAACGGGTACCTGACGGGACGACATAGACCGCATAGTGGACGTGGCCACGAAAGGCGGTTCTCAACCACCAATAGCCGTAACTTGACCCAACAATTTTCTTACGAAGATTGTTTTGGTCAGTGCTATTGTCACTAGCGCTTAATCCGTTTGTAAATAAGGCAAGCCTTGTATCGCTTTCATCCGCGTCTGTAGAGAAGTTAACGTCCTTACTACAAAGTAGGAAGAATTTATCGGTGAAATTATGTGCGCCTGTATTTCCGTAAGTGCCATTTGTGTTATCTTTCCAAACCTTATTTTCGGTGGATAAGATATCTAAGAATGCTGGATCAATACCGTGCATAAATGGAACGCCAGCGTGGTTGCTTGGTCTTAAATCCCATTTAGTTTGTGGACTCCACCAGCCTGAACCGGTACCATTGAGATATTGTCTAATTGCGGATTCCATATAGTTATTGGAACCGTAAGAGACTCTATCGTTATGATTCTCACAACCAGAAGCGGTTAAGTCGCCATCACAATCAGTTACATCAGCAACGATTGCTAATCCGCTTTCAACGGATGCTCTATCTGCGCCATAGGTGGTAACAGTCACGCTTGTAGAAAGAGTGGTGTTGCTTGGTTTAGCACAATAGAATGGTTGAGTTGCGGTGAATGATAATGTGGAAGAGATTTTGTATTTACCTGCTGGTAATTGGCTTCCATCAGCTGCAGCCCATTTTGCTTCTTGAGCATCAAATTGCATTGAGATGAATGCATCGTGCATAACAAGTGTTAACTTGTCATTTTCAACGTGGGCGATATCGAACACTAATTCACTTGCGCTTTCGTGAACGGTAATGGTGTCATCAACACTTGGTGTTCCAGTAACAACAATGCCATATTCACTTAAAGTAACGAGTGCTCCGTGATTGTCTTTCCAACCATCAGCGGTGTAGGTAAACACATAATCAATGTTTCCTGCTTCGTGTTCTTTTTCTAAGAATGTGGCTTCTGTGAACGCGATTGATAAATCGTTGTTGCTTGGAGTGACAAGAATTGAATTTTCTTTTTCAACTGTGATTTGATCACCGACATCGAAGTAACTCTTGCCTTTGCCAGCATTAAGAATTTCCTTAATTCTCGCGAATGTCATAACACTTCCGTTGAAATCAAGATTCAAACCCATTAAAGCATTGGCAAGTGTTGCTCTTAGTTTCGCCTGTTCTTCTTTGTAGACTTTTGCGCCTAACATTTCCTTAAAAATTTCAGACATAATTTAGTTCTCCTTTCTTTATTCAACTTCAGTTATGTCAGTTACTGCGAGCCAGACACCTTCGCCTCTAACAACGATTCTCCAGTCATAGACTTTCGATTCGTCCATATCGGTAATAGTGTTAACACCAGTAATTCCTGCTATTTTGTTTTCTGCCATTGTTTGTGCCTCTGCTTTGGTATAGACATCAGAAGCATTTGCTTTGGTGTCTACTGCGTCTTTTAAGACCTTACCTTGTTTAGCACTCAATGGTTTATTTGTAATCTCGGATGTGAGATTATCGATGATGTCACTAACACTGACTTTGCTAGTGGTAATTCCATCAATGAGAGATTTGTTATTTTTGATGTAAGTAACGATTTCTTGGACAGTGTCTAAGTCAGTATCATTACTTGCAATTAACGCGAGAATTGTCGCAATTTTTGCATCTAACACCTTACCTTGATTAGCGGATAATGGCTTTGTGGTGGAGGTATCATTTAAGGCATCTACGATATTTGCAATCTTGATATAAGTTTGGTCAATGATTGCTCCGTTTTGGTCTTTAGCAGCCTTACCACAAGTTGTGTCACCATTTTTGATTTTAAGAATCTCATTATTGGTTAACGCTAATTCCGCTTTAGTGGCATAAGTTGTCTTGATTACGTTTCCGTCACCATCTCTTAATGCTTTATAGGCTGAGATAGTTCCGTTGATGATATCACTTCTTAAGGTTGCGATATTTGCGTTGATCGTGACAATTGCCGCTTGAATGGTAGAGATGCTAGTTCCTTGCGTAGTAGTTAATGTTTGTAATGCCTGGACTTGTGACATCAATCTTGAGTAGTTGAGTGTGTCAGTCTCAAGAGTCAATACTCTAGCTGCTAAAGCAGTTAATGCTTGGTCTAACGACACGATGTCAGCTTCTAAGGTATCATTATCACTAGCGTGTTTTTGTCTTATTGCTTCGATTAAATCGTGTAAGAAGTAGAGACCTTCATAGAACTTCTTTTTGATAGTTTCAGAGTCTAGTTTTGCTTCTGATGTATTGTCAGGCAAAGACTTAGGCGTAATGAGGTCTAGTTGAGCTCTTTCTTGTTCAAATGTCATATTACTTCACTCCTTTCATAAGCAAACTATATGAGTAGATAATATCGAGCTTGGATAAGACCATTCTTGTTCCTTCATCGTTAGAGAAGATGAATCTCATAAACCCGACTTTACTAATGTTTTTATAGCGGTTGTAAATATGTGGTAACAAGTCGTTGGAGAAGTGGATTTTTTCGAAGTTGAGACCTTCAAATGATAATTGTCTTGCGCCACCAACTTCTTTAACTGCAACTTTGAATCCAGCGTATGCACGGCTCGCTATATAACCGACGTTCATCATTGATGCGATTTGGCTATCGTTAATGATTGACCACATATGAATTGTTTTTTGGTATAAGTCATGACCGAAGTTGAATGGTTTTGTTACGAAGAATGAATTGACATTCACCTTTTCGGTAATGACACCTTGATATGTGCCTGTTCTACCTTTGTAATAGATAAGGTCGAGTGGCATCATAACAGTTTCGTTGTTAACGCTCTTTAGAGGTAATCCAACTTTGAATTTCTTACCGCCACCAGCAGCATCAGCAACATCCATAATGTATGCATTTCTAACTGCATTGACTCTAAATGACATTCTTAATGAGATAACACCTGTTAGGTTGACTTCGTTTTCGAATTCATCAAGGATTTTGAATCTATAATCGAATGCTTGTGAAGTTGGAACTCTCTTGAGCTTGTATTTTGTATCATCTCTTACTTCGGTAATTGTCTTTGTGATGTTATCGAAGAAAACAACTTTGTAACTGTAGAAGAGAAGAGATGTGTCGACCATTCTTTCGTAATCAATCTCGCCTTGAGCGGTGTATGGCTTAATAACGATTTCGTTATTGATACCATCAATGACACCAGCGTAAGCAGTTTGATCGAATGATACTAATCCGTTTGCTATTGCGTTTTCTCTAGTTGCTTTATCAATGAATAAGCCCATATTTGCATATACTTGGCTATCTTCAGTAATATCGCCTGTAATAGCAGAGATTTTATTTAATAGATGGAATTCATTACCGGCTTTGACTTTATCGGCGTATGTTTGTGAAACAACGATTTCATCGGTATTTGCATCAATGCTTAGTGTTGTACCACCGAGACCGACATAAGTTCTTGGCTTATCTTTTCTTTCAATTGATGAATCTTCCATAAATCTGGAGATATTTCCTTGTTTATCAGAGAAGTATAATTCATCATCAATTTCGAAGAAGTAGTAGGCATCAATGTTGTCACAGAAATACCACTCATATTCGCTATTTTCATCGCGGAGAGTGTATTCACCGACATATAAGCCTTCATCAGTTCTTACGAGTAATTTCTCTTTATACTGAGAGATAATCGTATAATCTAAATCATTATTCTTTAGTAACTTATTATTGATATGTGAAGATACGTCATATGTGTATTTCGCATTGTTATAAGTTGTTTCTTTAGAGGTAATAGCCTTTAATCCGTTTTTGGTAAGCACTAAGGTTTCTCCAACAAAGTTGATAATTGAATATGGAGAGATAGCACCTGAGCCACCATTTGGATTAACTTCGAAGCAAGGATATGCTTCTTCGGCAAGTTCACCTTCACTGACAAGATTTCCATCGTAACTTGAGGCATTAACTAATTGTTGCTGTCTTGTATAGATGGTTGCTTCGTGATTTGCTTTGCCTTTGAAGACTAATAATGTTCCATCACGGTAGATGTCATATCCTTTGACTGGAGAATTTTCACTACCATATTTGCAGTAGTCCAAGTCAGAGAAGTATGTTAGGTCTCTATCTTCTTCAGTATCGTAGTTCTCAACTTGAGAAGAATTGACTTGTGAAGAGTGCCAGTCCATATTTGGATAGTCTTTGTTACCACTGATGAACAATCTCTTGTTATAGATGATTCCGAAATGGCATTTGTTGATTCTATCGGCATACCCAGGAACGTGATGAGGGAATTTAGCAATAATGTTGCCATCTCCATCGATTGGATTCACTGGATCATCCCATAAGACTAATCCGCCGTTTTCAATGGTCGAGCCATCGACTTCACTTGTTGCACCGAGTTTGATATAACCAATGCAGTCTCCATTGGCATTATTGCCTGTGTAGACATTTAATCCGTATGTTGAGTGTTCTTGGTTATTGTCAACTGAGATAAGGTTTCTATGGAATAATGGAAGTTGTGTAGTTGGTGAGAACTCAATAGTCGCCTCTTCATGTGTGACACTAGCAACGTTAAACGCTACTCTATATGGATTTTCTTCAACAATACCGCTGTCATAAGGCATTGAGATGATAATTGAGTATTCTTGTGTTTTAACAACACCTTGAGATGTGTAAGAAACTAAGACATTTAATCTTCCACCTGACCTTAATAAAGTTCCTAGTGGTGGATTACTTGTTTCAAACCCAGCAACATCCATCCATTCGGTGTCTTTGAATAATGCCTGGACTGTTAATCCTTTAGCATTAAAGATATCTCCAACACGATAATTGTATGGATCTTGTTCAGAATCGAATTTTAATCTAATATCAACCAACTCTAAGTTTGGTGTAACCGCGATCGATAATGTCTCGGAACAGCTTTCGTTTGCATCATATGGGTTAACCGCTTGAATTGTGACTGATTTAACACCTAAATTAGTGGATGCGAAGCTCACTTCGTTGTTTCCGTTTAAGGCTAATTCAGTAGTGATATTTGGAGCGGTGAATGTAACTTGTTCTTCGTATCCATTTTCAAACACACCATAGACAACAAGAGGAGTAATAGAGAATACTGTTCCATTAGTAACAGATGTATTTAATAAAGAAGTATCTAGTCTTAATGAGACCATTGATGGAGCAGCAATTGTGATGCTGTAAGTTGCAGTTTGAGTAACACCGCCTTCGGTATAAACAACTGTAACTGTCTTTGTTCCATCGTTGTCATCAGTAAATGCGACGGATTTATAAGCATCATAGTCAGTGGTGAATCCACTTGTTAAAACGCCTTCATAACCATCGTTATAAGTAGTTTCTATGATAAGTCCTTCAGTAGTGAATTTATCACCATATAAGAAGGATGTTTTATGTGTAGATGCCACTCTAATTGAAATGCCAGTTAAGGCTCTTGCGACGACAGTTAAAGTACCGACTTCGCAAGTCTTAGTAACGCCTTCGTATGTATAAGCAACAATAAGTTTCTTTCCATTATCTGAAGTAGAAACTGCTGCTGTATAGTATTTTTCATCAGTATTGATGTAGACTTTGCATTCAGTTAACGCTAAGTCTCTATTACTTAAAGTTCTATTAAAAACTGCACTAACAACTAAATCTGCTAAATCAAGTGATTGACCTTCAACGTATGAAAGCATTGCGCTTAAATCGTCTGGATCAGTTGATTCGACATTGATAGATGCTAATGTGATAGCATTTGCAGTTAAAGTGACACTGGATGTTTTTTCTTGTCTAGAAACACCAACACCCATTTCGTATCTTGCAGTAATAGTGTTATTTCCTGTGATAAGGACTTGACCATCGCTGATATTAAAGACTGCATCAGAACTGACGTCACTAGTTGCTGGATAGTTGCTATCGTTTTCATCAGTAGATTTCATTGTCTTTGTAACACTTAAATTCTCTAATGCGATAGTGTCACCAGCGTATAATGTTCCGCTGTAATAAGAAGCATCTAATGAAATTGAATCTAAATAGATACAATGAATCGTAAATGTTGAGTATTTGGTTTCTCCACCAAAAGACATTCCAACGGTAACGTTTTCAACTTTGCTTGTGATAGTAAGCGAATCAAGACTTAAAGCAAGGTCATATGTAGTGCCACTGATAGTGACTTTATTACCAGTTGCAATTGTGAGTTCGTATTCATCTTCATCATTGAATGTAACTGTAAGTGAATGACCGGCTAAAGTGAATTGACTACCATAGTTAACAGCGACTTTACTAACATCTAAAACAACTGATGCAAGAGCCTTAACTGTGACTGTTAAGTAGTTTTGCTTTGTGACACCAGCTTCGGTATATGAGAACCAAACATCATGAGTTAAACCATCATTGTTGTCTGGAGTCATTGCTGTATGACCAGTAATTGTGACTTTAGAAATATCATCGACGTTTACTGAACCTGCTTCATCATTTTCGCCATCGTGTGTGTAGAAACGTTTGATTGTGAGTTGAGTTAAATCTAAATCTTGACCTCTGTTGAATTTATTTGGACTTCTTGAACTTAAAATAGAAATGCCGTGCAAGATAGAAACTCTCACAGTATATGTAGCAGTCTTGCCACCAAATGAGACTGTGACAGTGTTATCACCCATATCATCTTTAGTCCATTTAGAACCAACCTCTTTAACTCTTTCACCATCATCTAAAACGCAGATGTCATATAAACCTCTAGCGATTGTTTTATTTCCGCCATATTCGTATGATGCAGTGACTGTAATATGGTTATTTTCGTTAATATAATCAGTGAAATCTTCACCGGCTCTAGTCCAACGTAAAAGACCAGTTGAACTACCAGCATTAACACTAATTGAATTTAATTTATCGTATTTTGCGGTTAAAGTAGCTTCATCTTCAATAATGTCGCTATTATAAGCAACTTCTAAATCTTCTCCGTTTGTTTCAACAATAATAGAGAAATTACTAGAAACTGCTGTGATATCTTCGCCAAAGACTTGACCATCTAAAGAGGTGGAGAAGTCTACCTCTTTATTTGTTAAACCAGAGTGCATTGTTGCTTTAACAACGATGCCAGCAGCTGAGAATACTGATCCTTCAACGAATGTATCATTCCAACCGCTTAAATCAACGCTTGTGATTTCATCTGGATAGTCTTCAACAACTGAAATATTATAAGTTGTACTGACTGTATCACCAATAGTAGCGGTGACTGTGACAGCGTGTGTGCCAATTTCCATATTGTCTGGAGCACTAACACTATATTCGCTTGCGTTTAAGGCTCTTTCGCTACCATCAGACATATGAGCTGTGACAATTAAACCACCAGCTGAGAATGTTGGAGCAGAACCTGAATAAACGAATTCTGTTTTATAGTTTGAACAAGTAATGGAATCGAGTGTAATAACCTCGACTTCATATGTTTGAGTGATTGTATTTCCTTTATGAGTAACACTGACACTAACCTCGTATGTTCCTTTTTTACCGCGATTGACATTAGATGTATCAACATTAACAGCAAAATCAGAATTACCAGCTAAAGGAATCTCAGTTTCTTGAGTAGTAGTGGTTGTAACAAAGATTTTTAATCCAGTTGTAAGACTACCGGTACTACCTTTTAAGAACTTCGTGATTTCGCTTGGAACATATAAACGAACATTGGAAATACCATTGACAGTGACATTATATGTCGCGGTTTGACCACGATATTTAACAGTGACTGTTTTAGTTCCAATAGTAGTTAAATCAGGCTCAACGATTTCAATTTTGTTGGATGGAACTGAGTATGTGCCTGCTTCACCATAGTCAGCAGTTACTGTTAATCCACTAGAAGAGAATGATTCATTAGTGTTATAGACAGTTTTATATGTACCACCTAAAGAGATACTTTGAGCATCTCTAACAATCTTAGTAACTGTAACAGTCTTGGTTAAAGTGGTATTTGCATCTCGTGCAGTAAATGTCCAAGTGTTATTTCCTAATTCTTTTGGTTGTGAAGTCCAAGTGAAGTTAGCGCTTGTGGCTGAAACAGTGGTTTCTGATCCATCTGAGTATTTGAAAGTAACTTGAGTAGGAATTGCTGCATCCGGCTCAATTAAATATTTATAGTAAACTTTGGAATTTTCAGTTGCGATTCCAGAAGCATAATCTAAGACAGTAATGTTATAACTTGTGGATTTTCCACCATAGGAAATATTGACTGTTTTAGTACCTGGAGTAGATGTGCTAGGTGCAGTAAATTGGGCATCTGCTGTAACATCATATGTTCCACCTTCATTTCCACCGAATAATGAATGATAATACCAATGTGAATATACTCTAACATTAGTTTTATCTAATGTTTCATTCATATAGTATGTGTGTTTTGCTGTTCCATGTGTTGCGGTAATTGAGTTTAAGGTTAATGGATAAATGTAAACATTTCCTAATTCAAAAGAAACAGTTTTTTCAGTCCAAATTGCTGGCGAACCAACTCCGGCACCGGGTCTCGATTCATCAGAATAAACAATCTCTACATATATTCTGTGATACCCACCCTCGTAATATATTCTGCTATTTTCGGACTCAACTTTTGTACTCCCAACTTTAACATCAGTTGTACCTCCATAATATCCACTCTGTTTATATGTATGGTTTTTTGTTGCATTGAATGGAATTGTTAAATCACAGTATACTACCAGATTTCTCGCCTCAATCTCTGCATAATTATATGTTGTACTAGATCCATAATATCCACTTACTTGATTATAGAAATCAATGGTTCTAACTATTAAATTATCAATATAAATTTTTAACTTATATAATCTGACAGTTTTTGTTGTGTTTACACCAAATCCACCATTCATTTTTGATTGAGCAACTAATGAATCTGCAAGTGTTAATTCTAAAGACAGTTCATCAAGCGAAACTTGGTATCTTCCACTGCTTGGTATACTTGCTTCCTCACAATTTCCGTATGCTAAAGCAGTATAATCTCTCAATGTTCCAGTAAGGCGAGCTTTGAGTGCATTGTTAGATTTCCAAGTACCAATTGAAACTAAATCAGAAGACCATGTAGAATCAGACATACTATGCACCCACCTTTCTTAAAGAACTAATTACAATTTCCATATTATTTAAGTCAGACAAAGTCTTTGGTTTGATGGATGTATCGAAATCCCATTCCCAAAAGCGTGTAGTTCTGACATCAACGCCATTATCAATATATGTGCCACTAACGAGTTTGTTCTTTCTCCATTGAGTCATTAAATTGACATCGTCATAAGCACTAACTAGGTTGGTTGGAGCATCTTTATAAGTGACACCGATAGAAGTAGTTGGAATATAGGTATAATCACTATCTTCAACCTCTACGAGTTCATAACTAGGAGCAATTCTTAACATTAAGTATTTGTTGCCACCTAAAATATAGAGCCTTTTTCCGCTTGCTCTCATAAGTGATCGGTAATCTTCTAATTCATAAGTGCTAATCTTAATGAAATAGGCATCTAAGAATGAATATTCTTTACCGATTTTGAATCCTTCGTATAAGAACTTTCCAATATGGAAAATGTGATGCTCATAGCCATCTTCTGCCTCGAATTTGATGTAGCTGTTAACTCTACCTTCAACTTTAGCGATTTGCTCCCAAGCATCACGAGTTTGGTTAATTCCATCTTTGAAGATAATATTCAAAATATCTCTAGCGTTATTGTTGGCAAGATTAGTTTCCGCTTCTTGATAGTCAACACCGGCAAAAGAGCCAGTAGTGAATGTCTTTCTACTGGAAAGGTTTTGATTCGCTAATGTGATTTTGAACTTATCCTTATTTGCCATAACAATTACCTAGAGTTTGTATTTAGCGCGAGTTTCGGATTGATAGACGATAGTTTGTCTTTGATCAACCTCGTTCACGAATTGTTCGAAGTAGTTGAGATAGCGTTTACATCTATCTGGATCAACATCTTCCCAAAGTTCAGATTTGACAAAATAGTTAATGTAATTACAAAGTTCATCGGTTAATCCATATTTGCTTTCGAGGTCATCTTCGCTGTCGATGTCAGTCTCGGTGAAGTTTGGAATCTTTCTTTCGTATGCAATATGAATAGTGGAGTTAAGACCATATCCTAAATAGAGCATATTTTGTCCAACAACTGACCAACCAATCCAATATGGTTTACCGTCACGCATAATGAAAACTGAACGGATTTTTCTAATATCTTTGATAGAAGAGATATCATAGATATCCTTTGTTTCATCAGCGGTTAAAGTTGTATGTTTCAATTCAATTTTTCCCGCAGTAATTAAACGAGAAATTGCTTTATTGATAGAAATGAACACATTATTGATTTCAGCGGTGTAATCTGGATTCTCGATGAGAGTTCCATCACGTAAAAATTCCACTTTCAAATTAGTGTCATCGTTATGTAGAGTTTCTTTCAAACAATTGATTACTAAGTCAGCGAATCTCATAATTTGTCCTTTCTTTAATTTTTGGTATATTCGGCGCTTCGTATAGGAATTGCACCTATAAGGCGGTGACGTGCCTCTCTTAGAGCGAAGCATGTATGCCGTACATTACATACGGCAGGGTTATTATTTGAAAGAATCTTCTAATTCTTTCATACGTTTTCTGTATTCGTCTTTTGCTTTTTTGGCTTCAACAATCCAATTGTTGACAACTTCAGCAACATTTGCTGGAACCATAGTTGGTTCATCAACAGGAATTGCATAATCAACGCCATTAACGGTAACAACTTTCATTTGTTCCCATTCGTTTAGAGCATCAGCAGGAATAGTTACGCTAACGTATTTTTCTTTTTCTGCCATTAGTTTTGCCACCTTTCTTTTTTAAGGATTGGGGTTGATTAAGGCTCAACCCCTTAAGCCTATTGGAATCAACTTATAGTCCTAAGACTAGTCAGAGACTGCGTTAGCAGCAACGAGTGTAACTGCAGAAGCGCTCTTCTTGACTTGGACAAAGATAGTTGCATCTGCTGCTGTACCTTGGACGATATCAACACCAACGAATGATCCAGTTGTCCAAACTGTTGAAGCTAAGTGGTAACCACTACCTGCTTTAGCAGTGACTTTGAGTAATGCGCCAGGAGCAACATTACCAATCACTTCGATTTCAGCAATGTTTGTACCTTTTGTTAAGGTTGGAGTGATTAAACCAGATGCGCTGCGGTAATCAGTTCTTGAAGCATCAGTAACTGGGCTACCAACTGCGGAACCATAACACTCATATCTAACGAGAGCTTCGTCTCTTAACACTCTGGTAGCAAAGCCATCGTGTTTCCAAGCGAGAGAGCCACGTTGATTTAATGGGTCACTGGAACCTGAGGAACCAGGTGCCTTATAGATGATATCGAATCCGCCAGCGGCATCTTCACCATCAATGGCAACAGCACCAAACGCTTCTTTACCAAATGCTAAGCAGCAGTGGACGTTTGTGCTTGGGTTTGGACACTCGTTAGAAACGATGAAACGGAATCCGCCATAAGCGCCAATTTCGCCTTTTTCGATTTTAACTGTGTCTCTGTATTTTTCGATGTCGGTTAAGGATCCACTAGATGTATCACCACGGACATCAGCTTCGATTTCTGGTGGAATTACAAATCTGTAATAACCATCTTCGAATGGTTCAACGCCTCTACGTTTGAAGTATGCTTTGATTTGATTCACATCGGAGAGATGGAAATTGTAAGTAGCGCTGGACAAACCTGCTCTGTTTACTGCACCATTAGCATATTTAACGTTTAATCCGTTGAAGATTTTTTGGCATAATAAGCCTCTCATTCTATTTCTAGCGTTCTTACCAAGTAATTTGCCAGAGATAGCGAGTTGCTTATCAAGACCGTATTTAAGCATCTTGTCGGTTAATGGAACAAAGTTACCTTCTTGGTAAGCCTTGACCATGAAATCGACTAAGGAATACTTAAGACCAGCAGGTGTAACACCTTCAATCAAGTGATCTGTGGTGTCTGGGAGATCTTTATACATTCTCCAAGAGTATTCATCACTTGTTGGGTCGTAATTAACTTTTTCTGCGTGTTTGAAGAAGACATCTTCTTTTAATTCGTCTAATTCATACATCACAACTTTTTGTGTGAACTCTTTTTGTTCTTGTGAAAGTTCACTGGATGTCATTTTGACTTCGTTCATGATTTAGTCCTTCTTTCTTATGAGATTTTTATTTTCCCTTTGGACACTCCATCATAGTATTGAGCGAATTCTTCGTTAGTCATCTCTGATATCTTCTTATGAGGAACTTCACGTTCATCATTAGATGCACTACCAGGATTTGAGATTTTTTTAGCAGCTTCTTTCTTACCTTCGGTTCCTTTTGGATATGCGCTATCAAACTTAGCAATAATTGTCTTTAGAGGAACTGAACCTAGTAAGCCTTCAGCGAACGCTTGGAATTTTGGATCTTTCCAATATCCCTGCAGCTCTTCCTGTGTATGACCTTCATCAAGATAGTCTTTGACTTCTTGGTCTGCTCTATCACGGTCTTTCTGTTCTTGAGTCTTATTTCTCTCAAGTTCTTCAACCTTCTTAGCAGCAAGTTCACGTCTTACTTTCTCGATTTCAAGAGGATTTTTTGGGTCTAGTCCACGCGAATTAACTTCGTCTTGGAGTTCATAGAACTCATAGTCCTCATCGGTCTCTATAGGAGCATTGTCACTATAAGGGTTTTTTCCACCGACAGACTTGATACGAGCACGTTTATAGCCTTCAGCATCGCCTGCAGCCTTAGCTTTGGCAACGTCACGTTCATGTCTAATTTTAGCGAACTTGGCATCTTCTTCTTTGGACTGAGTCTCGTCAGGTTTATCTGAGTCTACAACATCAGTTGAAGTGCCTTCAGTTTTGCCCTCTTCTTTAGGTGAATTAGAAGAGTCGACAGTGTCTTCAGCAGGTTTAGAAGTTTCTTCTTTACCTTCTTCAACAACATTAGTTTCTTTTGTTTCCATTTTTGTCCTTTCTAGACCACTACAATGGTAGTGACTCCACATTTACGCTGCGTGGGTGCGAATTTTATTAAACTCAATTAGTTCAAGATTTTTGAACAAATGAGGTTTAATCCTTTTTAGACATTTCTTCTGCGGAAGGTAGTCCAGAACCACCTTGTCCCTCTTTGAGACGTTTAATTTCTTCATCTCTATTGGTGACCATTTCTTTAGCGGCTCCCAGAGATTCATTGAAGGATTTACGCATACTTTGATTGACTGCTTCTTTTTGAGCGGCAAGCGCTTCGAGTTGTTTAACTCTAGATAATGCCATTTGAAGCATTCCGGTCATTTCTTGAATTTGTTGTTTTAATTGGAAATTCTCGGATTTTCTTTGTTTAGCAATTAAGACACGGATATCTGCTTTCTTGGATTCAGACATGAGTGGATTTAAGTTCAACCACATTTCGAATGAATCTGGAGACATCTTTTCATAACCACCATTTAAGAAGAGGTTATTGATTAAGTCAGTGTCGATAATTTCACTGTACTTAGTGCCTTTGCCTGGCTCACAAATGATATCGAAGATGTGACCTCTAAGTTCTTCTTCAGGATTGATCTTCCTACGTTGAACTTTGGTTGGCTCACCTTTTCTCTTTGCAGCCTCTTTAGCTGGGATTTGAGTACCATCCTCAAGAGTAATTGGTTCATCAGAATTTAGAGCTTCTTTATAGGCTTCTTGTTCTTCTTGGTACTCTGCATCAGTTAACTCATATAAGTAGTAACTTTCAGGATAGTAGTGTTTGTAGAATTGAAGTCTGATTTCCGCACAGTCGACTAAGAATCTCCAGTAACGGTTTTGTAATACTTCAATACGTTTATTTCTTTGTTCTTCTAAGATTTGTAACGCATACGCGGTAACATCTTTTAAGTTAGAAGAAGAATCAACGAGTTCATTGGTTCCGGTAATCATCTTTGTAATATCAATGATAGATGTCACATAATTCATTACTTGACCATTTAATTGGTTGCCTTCGAGACGCTTGATACCAAAGTTATTTCCTGGAGTGTAATCCACGAAGATTCCACCAGGTGCTCCAGTCCAAGTTTGTCCGTTAGCAGCGCCTTCTTTCATAATAATGGTTGCCCAAGCTGTATCTTGAATCTCTTTAGCGACCATTGAGATTATGAAGTTGATAATCTTTTGATTATCTTGGATGTTTTCAATCACTGAACGCCCATATAAGCACTTTCTACGAGGAATGAGAGATAACGCGGCAATTGGATATAAAGAGAATTTCTCTTTTTCTTCAGTGTGTTTCTCTTCGCTTGAATCTTCTAAGTCTTCATCTTGGAAGGTTGGAACTTCAGGATCGAGTTCGTATATTTCAATATCATCAGGTGAATATCCATTTTTCTCGGCTTCATCTTTGATTTTGAGTTTCTTTTCAGTAAGGTTTGGATTTAATGAAATTGGATCACAGAGTTGAACAGTTCTAGTTGAACGAGTCCAATAGACTTCTCCTTCGATTCTAAAGAAACGAGTAAGAACGGAACAAAGTCCGCTATCCATTAAATCTTTATCTGTATCATATTTTTCTTTATTAGATGTATAGTCGTCAGGAACGATGAGAGAGATGATTTTGTCATAATCTTTCATGTTTTTAGATACTGTTGCTCTAACAGCCTTGACTTCCATTCTCTTTTCAAAACCAACCCATTTTTGTTTTTGAATAGAGTCTAATCTAGGATTAGCACATCTAAAATCTTCTAAAGCGATAACATCTAGTGCCATTGAGCCTTTTTGTTTGCCTCTAATAGTGGTGACGTCATCACTCCAGTAGTGGTATAAAAAGCCAGTTGCACCAACCAGTGAATCTCTAACAACGTCATCGCAGTATTGATTCATCTTGATAGATTTTTGTACATATTCATCAAATTTCTTTAATCCATCAGTTGACATATTTTTGTCAAAACAAGTGAAATTCAATGTGACTGTGGTGCCTAAGATGGTCGCGTGTTGAGAATCAACAACCCAACCACAAATGTTTTCTGTTGCGCGCGGCATATCATCATCAAAATTTTGAGTTTGACGACCTTCGTACATCGCCCACCATTCAGGGATACAGGCTGAAAAACCTTTGTTCTCCATGTAGTTTTGATGTTTTTCAAAAAGAATCGCATCAATCGATTTTTGATTTTCAATACTCTTAGTTGGAACTGGTTTTTTAGTATTGCTCATTTATGTGACTCCCTTGGAAAAGATACGCTTCCATATTCTTTTTGACGTTGGTCTGATTTTTAACCACTTCGTTATGGATATTGACCGCAATTTGATTAAGTTCTTTCTTAATTTCTTTGCGCATTTCTTCCTTAAATCCTTCAAACGAAGCTTTTAAGTCGGAAATTTCTGATTTTAATTCAGCATTTTCGCTCTTTAAGTTGTCAAAAATGCCTTGAATTTCATCTATTTTTAGTCCAGCAAGTTCGCACATATGGAAAAATTCATTTAATTTTTTCTCATCTTTTCGCGAAATTACGATATGATTGACTTTTTCCATAAGCTTCCTTTCTTCTGAACTGGTTTATCAGTTCTAAGTTGCCAAGGCAATTCTGCTTGTTTAGCAACTTCTCTATTAACAGAGGTTGTTTGCTGATTAGTAGCGGCAGCAGTGTGAGCCATTGCAAGCGCCATAACCTTATCATCGTGGCACCCTTGAATCGCACCCATTATGTAGTGTCCGGTTTTTCCTATATCAAGAACCACATAAGTGAGCATTTCTTGAAGAGTTCCTTTATCAACAATTTCTTCCGGTTTTTCCCTAAACAAAGCCTTTACGCCGTTGATCATATCTTCTTTGTTAGAGCCTTGAGTGGAAATACCATACTTAGTAAGGACATCTTCTTCATATCCTTGTTGGTCTTGACCAACGAAGATTTTTCTATACCCACATTTAGCAAGTGTTTTGTTAGTGGATTGTCCACGGTTGTTTTCAACCGCTATTAACGCTGTGTTGTAGTAAGTCCCTAAGCAGTACATATAGAGCCCAAGTTCATCAGGATCCATATTTTGCTTAGAGAACACTGCAACTTGTTTTCGGCATTTTCCGTCATGTCTAATAACTTGCCCACAGTTACTGTCTTCTCCGTGAATGCTTGAAGGGTCGACTCCAAGCACATATGGATATCCAGGGAATGGCTCTTCATAGATAATGACGTCTCCGCCTGGGTCACTGATGAATTTAATATCACTAACCGTTATTCTCCTGTTATCAGGACTAACAACCGATTTATATTCAAAGTGACCACGCTTTTTGTAAGTCTCTCTTTCGACTTCTTCAATCCTCTTTTGGACTTTCATCGCATTGAAGACCGAATATCCAGTAGTGAGGAACGCCTCATCTGGATAGGTAGGATTTTCTTGATGGAACATCTCTAAACCCATTGAATCAATTTGTGCTCTTCTCCACATTAGTCCTTCTACGGTCATTCCATCCGCCTCGTACTCTTTGAGTAAGGCTACTTCATCACCATAATCACCGAATCTTTGTAATTCTTCCCCGTGATATGGCATCTTATACTTATCATTTCGATACCACGGCTCAAACCAGCCTTTTAGAGAAGAACTCTTACCGCTATAAGCGTTAATAAACAAATCTCGGTAGAAGTTCATACCTTTTGCGGTGCTTTCGATAAAAAGCATCGCATCCGGAGAGAGAGGAACAGCGGAGTTCAAAGACGCCATCGCCTCTTGTTGCTTTTTCCACATTGCGAACTCAGATGCATGCGCCGCCCTGAGAGTGGCACCTCTAGCTAAGTCATCACTAACCGTTTCGACAGAAACCGTCGATTCATTAGTAGTGGAGAGCATATTGCCTTTACGTCCAACCGCTTGAGTTGGTTTTATCTCATCTGGAAGATGATCATAGAACCTTTGATACATTTCGAAGATTCTCTTCGTGTGATCATCCTTATCCGAGATAACTAGCGATTCTCTATAAGGACTATAAATAGTCATTGTGAAGATAATCGCGGCAATAAGGGTTGAAAACCCGATTTGTCTAGCTTTCAGCACTATGTACCTAATTGGTCGATAATGCTTCCAGTCATCCTCTATTTGAAGATAAAACTTCAATTGCTGAGGATTCAGATGGAATTTTATAAGTGGTGTGTCCTCAATTTCTCCATCTAGGATCTCCGTCATCAAATTTTTTGGCTTTGGTCTGATGTAGAGAAAGTTCTCTATAAAATCGAGGACTCTAATTTCGTGTGGCTTGCCTAACGAGTCAGGCACCATCACCGAGAAATTTCTACTCTTTTCCATCTTCCGGCTTTATAGAAAGAGACTCGAGGAACTTGTCGATAGGTTTACCGCCAGATTTCACATCAATTTCTTTAGGTGCCGCTAATCCTGCCAACTCATACAACGCTTTCGTATTTTGAGGAGAAGGATTCGCCATAACATAAGCCGCAGTCTTCATATCAATAATGTCCTTCGCCGAAAGCTCAAGCCCATCCTCAGTGTGGAACGTCCCAGTTAGTAATTTCGCTAACCCAGTACGCGCCGCCTCTGGATCATACTTCGAATTCTTCGACTTAGAAGCATTAAGAAAAACCTGCTTCTCAGATTCAGGCATCAAATCAATAAAGATGTTATCCGCAGTTCTTTTCATACACGTCCTCACCAATAAAATACACAGGTGTATAGAAAACTAATCTACCGAAACCATACTTAATCTACCTATCTAATACCAAAAACCAATGAAACAGGTTGTTTTTTCCAAAATTTTATTTTCACGAAAACACTTTTGACACACTCACACACCCCTGAAATATATAGAAAAAGGAATCCCGTGAGCGAAAAAGAATGAAATGAAACCCTGCGAAAAGGGTCTAAAAACTGGGATGAGGGGGAATGAGCCGTGATTATATATACACGCACCCCTGGGTAAAAAGGGGTCTAGGGAGGGGGTACTTTGCCACTAGCATTCACAACAAATAGGTAGTCCTAAAGGACTAAAACCCCTGTTAATAGTTTCTACAAACTGCTCCAATCTTGCTCTTACCTTATAGGTAAATATATCACTCTTTGTTGCTCATTTCTTGCTTGTGAGACTGTTATAGCTGCTGCTTTGGGGTTGAGATAACGATCTTGATTGTTTGAAACGCTGTGAAAAATGGGGTCACATACTTAAGTGCATTATGCTTAAATATGATGCGCTTTTCACCCCATTTCGCTCTCTCTTGGTGTTTTCTTGGATTTCTTGCTACTAGTTGCCACTCTCTTGGTATATATAACATTCAAATCAATTAAACATTTTATGTTTATTCCAAAGAATAAGACACTTACCTACTAATACGTAGACGACATGCTTGAGCACGCAGGAAAAAAGGTCGGTGTCAACAACTTTCTTAATTGCCCTGATAACAATTTATTTAAGCATCAAAGATGCTGAAAAAAATTATTATGCTTTAATGTGCTTAAGCAGGAAGAAAGGCGTAATGCACGATTTTTTCGCTGTACATTGTAGGTGTCGAAACGGGGCAGAACCCCAAAGGAGAAAACCGACAATGAAAAATTACGTAGTAATTGCAACGCTAGACGAAGACATGAATGTCTTTGCAACATTCCACAACACCAGCACTATGGATGTCCTAACAAAGTTAGGTTTCGCTGGTAATTTATCAACAGCCACATTGTGGGATGGAACATCCCCAATGGCATATGGCACTCTCTACTATATAGAGAGCGATGTCGAAAGCGACCTTGAAACCACAATGAGAACCCTTGGGTTCCGTAGATGTGATGCTTGCGGTGCTTGGGTCACACCACAAGACAAACGTACTGGAGCAAGCACTTGGGATGGTCGCATTAGACTTTGCCCAACTTGCTTAGCAAGAGAAGAGCAAAACGCCAACAATTCTAAAAGAATTACCTTAGGTTCCTACCACTCAACACGTTCATTCAAAGTCTGGAACGAAGATGGCACATTAAGTGACATCTTAGCTGATGGACAATACCTTGGTATTGAAATGGAAGTCAACGGAAGAGATGTGTCTATTAGAAATAGACAATTCAAGGCAACCGACGAGTTCTACGCTATAGCAAACCCTCGCTCACGTAAACAAGTGTTTCACTGCGAAGAAGATTGCACGGTGAAAGCAGAGTTCATTAGCAACTGTTTCACTAAAAACTCTTTCAGAGCTTTTAACTGGGACATTTTAACCGAACAAACCAAAAAGATGGGCAACGATGAAAAATACCCAACCGTAGGTTTCCACATCCACCTTTCCAAGACACTTCTTGGAACAGACCAAAGAGAACAAGCACTCAATTTCTTGAAATTGCAATACGTTCTCAACAAATACGAGAGTGACTTTTTCAAAGTCAGTGGTCGTAATTCTCGTAGCGAAATGAGTTATTGTGGGTTCTGGTCTTTAGACCAAATCGAAACACTCAAGAACCGTGTGTTAGCGAGCGATTCCGATGCCTGGTATTGCATGCCAAGTTCTCACAGCTACGCTCTCATTAGTTCAGGTCGCACCATTGAATTGAGAATTTGCCATTCTACGAATGACAGCGAAAGAATTAGACACACTTTAGAACTCGTTTGGAACTTAGTCGAGAACATTAAAAATGTTCGTTGGGAAAAATTATGGTGCTTAAGCCGTTTATTCAAACTAGTTCCTAGTGAAACTATGAACTACTGGAGAAATAAGGGTGCCTTCCTTAACACAATGGCAGCCGATACTCGCGGAATGAGTATCCAGGCTTCCTGCTAGAGCACTCAAGCACGATCGGAGGTATATGACAATGTGTATCGCAGTATTCAAACCAGCAGGGCAAAAAGCCCCAAGTTGGGAAACTCTTAAGCAATGCTTTAAGAGAAATCCAGATGGCGCAGGATTTATGGTCGCTATCAACGACATAGTCGTTATCCGCAAAGGATTTATGCACTACAAAGATTTCGAGAAAGCTTATAAAAGCTTCTTCAACGGTCTTCAAGACAAAGACTATTCTATAGTCTATCACTTCAGAATTGGCACTCAAGGTGGCAACGTTCCAGAACTCACTCACCCATATCCACTCACTCGTGATTATGCAGAAATGCGTAAACTCGAAAGCGAATGCGAAATAGGTGTAGCACACAATGGGATAATATCCCTGACAAGTGACCACCGTGTGACATCACGAAATGACAGTATGACATTTATCAGCGAATATCTTGTAGATATTATCCACGGAAATCATTATTGGTCTAAGAAACCTGAAAAAGTACGCTTAGTCAATAGACTACTTGGCAACGGATATCCAAACAAACTTGCTGTTTTATCCAAAACTGGTTTCTGTGCCTTAATAGGCAACTGGATTAAAGACAACGGCATCTATTACTCGAATACGAGTTATGTGATACCTGATACACCTAAACGCTCAAGCACTCACAAAGTATCCACGATGACACTTGAGCAAATGACACTCTTGGGTATGTTCGAATAGGGCATACCTGAAAAAGAAAAATTAAATAAAAAGAAATGGAGATAATTATGAATTACACAGAAACACTTGCTTTAGCAAAAGCACAAAACATTGATATCAGCAAACTCGCAATCGCATACGAAGTCGAGTGCTGTTACGCAGAAGGTGTTAAAACACCTAGGTTCGAAGACATCTGCAACGCAGTTTATAACCTATGGTTAAAGACTGAACATATAGAAATCAACACTTTAGTGTTAGCACTTAAAGATGGTATCGAAAATCAAGGTTGCACATTAGATGATGTGCTCGCATATGGCGAGAGTTGGGACATGGTCATAGACCTCGCTTGCCAATGCACATACTAGGAGGAACTCAACATGTTGGAACTTACAAAATCACAAAAGGCTGACATAGTCGCCTGGGCTCTCAACTTCGGTTGGAACGACTACTTCGATAGTTGTGTATGGGTACCACACCTACATAAGTACAAATACGTTTGTGCTCAAGCAGACCACACATACTACCTATCGCAAAAGCAACTCGCTCACGATTTCGATAACACATTCACAAGCGATGAACGTGAGCAATTCACATCAGATTACTTTAACTACCAAAACGAACTTAAGAAAAGAGGAATTTAACAATGTTAACCGCAAGACAAATTTTATTAACACTCAACGCCAAATTTAATGGAAATTGGGACAAAATCTATCACGCAATCGTAAATAAATGCGATGCACCTACTCAAGCAGACTATGATATGTACGCAAAAGATGGGAACTTTGACAATTTAATTACTATCATTGATAGTGATTATCCAGCAGCCAGGAGAAACACTTACAAGCCTGCATTCGTCATCAAGCGTGACGCTCTCACATATGGCGTGTTCTATCACTATGGTGATACAGGCGAAGAAGATTTATGTATGGTGTTCGCAACGGAAGCTGAAGCCAAATCTCAAGCTCGACTGTTCGACAATCACGTACCTAGCGACTGTGCAGAACAAGGCGATTATTATTACGCAAAGGCAATTTAGGAGACAAATATGGAACGATTAACTATTCGAGAACAACTCAAATTCTACATCCAGTGGTGTTTAGACAACCACTTGGAACCACAAAATGCGCATAACTTGGTCGCATACATCCAAGAAATACGCTTGAGCACTCAAGCATAGGAGACACACATATGACACGCTATTACATTATTGACCTCATCGCAGAGGATGAAGATGAATACATCTGGGAAACAGATGAAAATGACTTTTATGACCAAATGGAAGATAACTACCAAATTGCCAATGATGAAGGCGATAGAGTGCCTGACCACGAGCAAATGATGAAGGCATACGCTAGCGAAGGAAATCACGAAGAGGCGTTCAACGCATTTAGTTTCCTCAAGTTAACGGATATGACACCTCAAGAGTGGGGTTATTGATATACACAAGTATATACGTAAGTAGTATGTGCTTAAGCAGAGGCGATCGATTAAATTCGGTTGCTTTTTTTATTGAAATCGACCAATTTTCGCTCATTTTTAGCCCACAGGCACTTGAAAACAATAAAAAACCCAGATATAATCTGGGTTAGTGTTTAGATGGAGCAGGCGACGGGAATCGAACCCGCGTAATCAGCTTGGAAGGCTGATGCTCTACCATTAAACTACACCTGCATATTTCAGCGAATGTTATTTTATAACACTCGCCTATAAATTATCAAATATTATTTCTTACAAAATGCAATTAGTTGATCTTTTCTTTGATAACCCATGGTTTTGTTAACAACTTTACCACCGGAAATAAAGAATAAGGTTGGAATAGCTTGAACCCCATATTCCATAGCGAGTTCAGGAGCTTCATCAGTGTCAACTTTAACAATTTGAACAGGGAAGCCATCTCTATCAAGTTCTTCTAAGACAGGTGAAAGCATCTTACATGGTCCGCACCAGGTAGCAAAGAAATCGAGTAAGACGTCTCCACTTTTGATGAGTTCTAATAACTCTTCTTTATTTTCAACGTGTTTAATCATTTTATAGTCCTCCGGTTAATGATACATAGATGATAGCGAGTATCACTATGTGAAGTGGATAATATAGATAGCAGCTATATTTAAACCACGCTTTATTATATCCACGTTTTCCGTTATAGAGCAAAAGAAACGCTCCAGAAAGTATTGCCATGAGTTGGATAGAAGCAACTCTAACATTTATAAACGCTCCATTAGGCCATAAATACCAACAAGCATAATAAACAAACCCAGAAACGACTAATGAACAGGCAGCGATAATGTTAACAAGGATTTGGTAATTGTTATCCATAATCCAAATTTCTTTATCCATTCCAGTTTTACTTTCGGTGTATTTGATATAGAGATCCGCTAGTGTGCGAGCGTAATAGAATCCTACACCTAATAAAATAGCAAACCAGTCATACCTCATTGTTAAGAAGCACGGGAACCAATATATCTGAATAGTAGTGGATGTTTCTATACCTTTAACCACAAAAGAAGTAATAGATAAAGTTAACGATAGTAGGATAACTAATAACTTGCGTTTATCCTCTTGTCTTAATGCCCAAATAACTATAGAGCACATAAGTAAGTCTAAGAAGGCATTTCCACTTCTAAGTAGACTTACCGCGTATCTACGCAATGACGAATATTCAAGTACGATGTATACAATAGAAATCGCTAGGGCAAATATTGATAACCTTAATGCGTATTTTTTATAGCTTCTCGTATATATAACTCCTTCAACAATCATAAAGATGAATAAAGGGAGAGATAGTCTACCAATCATTCTAAAATATTCAGATAGTTGAAGTAGTTTTAAATCGCCATCAGAAGTCATTTCTAAAAGTAGACCTACGTGATCTATGGTCATTGTGATTAGAGCGATAATTTTCAGCCAAAACGAAGATAAAATGTTAAATCTCTTCATATTTTACCTTAAATAAAATGGAGTGATTGAAGTAATAACAACGAATAAATTGTTAGTGATATGAGCGCTCATGGAACCAACAAAACCAAGTTTATAATACGCAAAAGTAAGCATAAATCCGCTTGCTAAATATGCTGGCAAATTGATGAATTCGTCAGCGATATGTGCGGAAGAAATGTCAAAGTGAGCAAAGGCAAAAACAACCGTAGTAAGAGCGAATGCTAGATATTTATTCACCTTATTTAATAAAGAGAAAATTCCTACTCTATATGTAAGCTCCTCACATATTGGACCAGCCATTCCAATTATAAAGATAGATGCTACTGGATATGTGTTAATAATGTTTTGAGCAGCCAACTCATTTTCATTAATATTAAATTGATAAAATAGGTTAACTATACCAGTGTATGTCATAGTAACACCCAAGATTGCAAAACCCATCAAACCACCATAGATATAAGACTGATATTTTTTGAAGTCGTTCTTTGATTTAGGAATATCAAAAGCAGCGATGGTAAACATGACTGCAAATAAGATTGAATATGTGATTAAAACTGTTTTTGCATTGTCTTCTTGCTGGTTAATAAAATAGACAATTAAAGCTGCGATAAGAGAAATAATCATCAAACCAGCTGTGCCAAAAGAAGCAAAGAACACCTTCTTCCATATAGGAGCTTGGTACGCGTTCTGTGTGTTTAATACTTGTTCGCTTTGTTCGTCTTTATTAACGAAACTTTCATCTTTATTTAACATTGTCTTTATTTTCCGTAAGAAAAATAATACACTAAAAACAAGATTATTGATAGTCTTAAAGCCGTACTATGAACGAATTTACAGTCAGAGAAGAAGTTTTTGAACTAACAGAAATGATGAAGTCAAAATTTACTGCCTTTATCATTCCGTGTAAATCAGTCGATGACTTTAAAGTTAGACACGAGCAAATTCGTAAAGCTAATCCAAAGGCAAAACATGTTGTTTATGCCTATAGGATTGGAACAAATAGTAAATCTACTGACGATCAAGAACCTAAAGGTACAGCAGGTAGACCTCTACTCGAACTTCTTACTAAGAAGAACATGAACAACACTGCGATTATCGTAGTGAGATATTATGGAGGAGTTCAACTCGGTGCTGGAAGGTTACTTAGAACATACGTCAATAGTGCGGTGAACGCTTTTAATAAGGCTGAATTAATTGAGTTATAGGAGATAAATTATGGCAAGTTGTGATCATAACTGTGAGAGTTGTTCTCAAAACGGAAATTGCTCTTCACAAATCGAAAAAGCAAAAATGAATGATCGTAGTCACGTTAAAAAGGTGGTCGCGGTTCTTTCTGGTAAAGGTGGAGTTGGTAAATCATTTATTACCTCTTATCTTGCTGTTTCTTTGAGAAGAAAAGGATATAAAGTTGGTGTTTTAGACGCGGATGTTACTGGTCCTAGTATTCCTAAAGCTTTTGGAATCAAAGAAAAAGCGATGGGGGATGAAGGACTTATTTACCCAATCGACACCAGAAGTGGAATCAAAATCATGTCTGCTAACTGTTTACTTGAAGATGACAGTGAACCAATTATTTGGAGAGGTGTCCTTTTAGGAAACTTAGTTAAACAATTCTATGAAGATGTCCTTTGGGAAGAGCTTGACTACTTATTGATTGATATGCCACCAGGAACTGGTGATATTGCGTTAACAACTTTCCAAATGATTCCTATCGATGATTTAATCATCGTTACATCTCCTCAAGACCTTGTTTCTTTAGTAGTTACTAAAGCTATCAAGATGGCGAGAATGATGAACATTAATGTTCTTGGAGTTGTGGAGAACATGTCATATTTAAAATGTCCAAAGTGTGAAGAAAAGATCCCTGTCTTTGGAGAATCACACTTAGATGAATTTGCAAAGAAGATGGATTTCAAAGTTATTGGTAAACTTCCAATTGTCTCTAATAACGCTACTAAAGTAGATAATGGAGAAATTGAAAGCGTTGATATCCCAGAATTTGAATCCATTACTAAGGCAGTGATAGGAGAATAATTATGGAAGAATTTTCTAATAGAAGAGCAAAATTATTTGAATCTATACCAACTAATTCTGTGGTATTAGTTTTTTCTGGTGTTTCTAAGATTAGAAGCGAAGATAGTTTTTATCCATTCTTCTCCAATCGTAACTTCTTTTACCTCACTGGAATTAATCAAGAAGGTTCTATTTTGATGCTTGTTAAATGCGCTGGAGAGAAAAAGACTTATCTTTTCCTTCAAGAGCACAACGAACTCAAAGAACGTTGGACCGGAAAAAGAATAAGCTATGAAGATGCAAGAGTTATTTCTAATATCGATAACGTTTATAGTATTGAGACATTTAACTCTATGCTCGAAATGGCGTTAGCCAAAGACAATAACATCTATGGCAAGATTGAGAACTTATTCCTCGATTTATCTGATGAAATTAAAATCAAGACGAACTGCTCTACTCAAACATATTCAAAAGAACTTGAGAGCAGTTACCCACACTTAAATATTCAAAATATTTATCCATATATTGTTGAACTCAGAATGGTGAAATCACCATATGAAATCAGTCAACTTGAAGATGCGATTAATGCGACTAGTAGTGGTATTAATGACTTACTTTTACATTTAGAAGTTGGTATGAGTGAACACGAACTCAGTGATCGCTTTGAATATTATGGAAGAACTCATAACCGCAAAGAACTCGCTTTTGAAACTATATGTGCAGTTGGTAAAGATGCGACAATTATGCATCATCCAATATGTCAACAAACCGGAGTTATTGGTCGCAACGACTTAATCCTCTTTGACTTAGGTTATCAAACTAATGGTTATAATGCGGATATTTCTCGTACTTATCCAATAAGTGGAGAATTTAATGATTTCCAAAGGAAAGTATATGAAGCTGTTTTAAATTGTAACAAGCTCATCATTAACACCGCTAAACCTGGGTTAAAGATCAATGACTTACAAGAATTAACCCTTAAGACTCTTAAGAGTGAATGCCTTAGACTTGGACTTCTCAAGGAAGAAGATGATATCAAGAAATATTATATTCATAATGTTTCTCACTTCTTAGGACTCGACACTCATGACGTTGGTAATCGTGAAAGGCTCCTAGAGGCAGGAAATGTAATCACTGTTGAACCAGGATTATATTTTGTTGATGAAGGAGTTGGAGTAAGAATTGAAGACGATGTCTTAATCACTGAAACTGGCGCTAGATGTTTATCTAAAGGCATCAAAAAAGAGATTAATGATATCGAGAGAATGATGAAGACTCGTAGATAACGGAGAAGAGAATGGAAAAATATATTTTGTCAATCGATCAAGGCACAACTTCTACTAGAGCCACTCTTATTAATAAGAAGGGTGAAGTTGTGAACATGACTCAAGAAGAAGTGGTGTGTTTATTTCCTCATTCTGGTTGGGTAGAAACAGACGCTTTAAACATCTGGGTCAGTGTTATTAACGTTGTTAATGAACTTTTAGTTAAACAAAACATTACTTGGGACAGCATCGATTCCATTGGAATCACTAACCAAAGAGAAACCGCGGTTGTCTGGGATAAAAAGACAGGTATGCCTATATGTAACGCCATTGTGTGGCAATCACGTCAATCCGCGGATATATGTGATCGATACGAAGACAAAAAAGAATTTATCCATAAGAAAACTGGTTTATTAATAAACCCATACTTCTCTGCTTCTAAAATAAGATTTATCTTAGAGAACAATAAAGACGCTCAAGAAAGAGCAGAAAAAGGTGAACTCCTATTTGGTACGATTGATTCATGGATTATTTTCCGTATGACCAAAGGCAAAGTTCACGCTACTGATGCATCTAACGCTAGTAGAACAATGCTATTAAACATTGAAACCCTTAAATGGGATGAAGAATTATGTAAGTTATTCAACGTTCCAATGAAGATGCTACCTAAGGTACTCCCATCTTCTTATGACTATGGAGCTGCGACTTTCTTTAACAAAGACGTTCATATTCATGGAGTCGCTGGAGATCAACAAAGCGCATTATTTGGACAAGCATGTTTTGAAGATGGCGAAAGTAAAAACACTTATGGCACTGGATGCTTCATGCTTATGAATATTGGAGATAGACTTACTTTCTCAGAAAGCGGATTATTAACAACGGTTGCTTGGAAAGTTGGTAATAAAGTTACCTATGCTTTAGAAGGTTCGGTATTTATTGGAGGAGCGGTTGTTCAATGGTTAAGAGATAAAATGAAACTCTTAGTCCATTCTAGTGATAGTGAAGCTCTTGCTTTAGATTGTCGAGACACTCACGGAGTGTATATTGTTCCTGCCTTTGTTGGCTTAGGAACACCTTATTGGGATGATGATGCGCGTGGAGCGGTGTTTGGTTTAACAAGAAACACTGATAATCGTCACTTCGTTAGAGCAGCCTTAGAGTCAATCGCCTATCAATGTAAAGATGTCTTTGAAGTGATGAAGAAAGAAACCGGTTTATCTATCTCAACTTTAAAAGTTGATGGAGGAGCAACCGCAAATAATTTCTTGATGCAATTCCAAGCCGATATCTTAAACACTAAAATTGATTTACCAGAATGTTTACAAACTACTGCTTTAGGTGCTGCATTTTTAGCAGGCTTATCTAGCGGTTATTATAAAAATCTTGATCACATTAAGAGCATTCATCACTGTCAAAAACTCTTTGAACCAAAGATGAAAGAAGAAGAATCAAAGAAACTTTATGACGGTTGGAAAAAGGCTGTTGAAGTGACAAGAATGTTTAAATAAATAAACGAAATAATTTAAAGAAAAATAACAAATAGGGATAATATCCCTATTTGATTTTTTATACTCTTTAGTAATATAATATTTGATATGAAATACGTTTTAGCACCTCATTCATATCACTTGTCTTTACTCACCTATTTAAGGAAAGATGATCCTTTTTTAGATTTGAAATTATTCTCTAAAGAAGAACTCAATAAATATGTCCATTATAGTGTTAGTGAAGAAGCTTTAATTTATCTTATTAAAAAGTATCATTACACATATGAAGAGGCCAAAGCATATATTGAGGACCTTGTTTATGTTAATGAAGGAACTGATAATAAGACCAAGTTCCTCTTATCCTTAAAAAATGAACTTTTAGATAACAATTTATTGATAGCTCCAATAGGGTTCACTAAGAAGAGCGATGAGATTGATATCTATGGTTATAGTGACCAAGATTCTGAACTTTTATTTATTTTAAAGTCCTTAGGATTAACACCAAATTATATATCTAATAACGCAATTAATAAGGAAGAGACAATCAATTACTTTGAACGTATCGAAGAGGAAACATATTTTGTTCTAAACGAGATAGCAGCCTTATTAGATAAAGGTATATCTATTAAAGATATTTATATCTTAAACAGGAACAAAGAATACAATTACTATTTGAATAAATTTGCACCTAGATTTGGATACAAACTCAACATTAATAGTGGCGCGAACTTTTATTCTTTAGGGGCTGTTAAAGAATTCTTAAAGATTTATAAAAGTAGTAGTGACTTAGCAGAATCGTTAGAAGCTCTTAAAGAATTGCTAAAGGATGATCCTCTATATTTAGATATTGAGGGAATTGTTCGTGATTCTTCTATTAGTGAGTTTTCTTTTGAAGAGCAACTTGATTACCTTGTTAATAAGTTTAAAGAAAAAGAAGTTCCTATTAAGAAATTTGATAATGCGGTTAAAGTGATTAATAACCCGACGTTCTTAATGGGAAAATATGTTTTTGTCATTGGCTTTGCTCAAGGAGTTTATCCTCGTTCATATAAGGATGATAGATTCTTAAATAATTTTGAACTATCATCAATAAATAGGTTAAACGCGAAAGATAAAACAAAGCTTGATGATTCTCAATTAAATGTCTTCTTCAATAGTGATAATTCCTTTGTATTTACCTTCTCAAATCATAGTCTAACCTCTAACTATTATCCTTCTCCGATTGCTAAAAGAAGAGAGATGACAGAGGCAAAGCCAAAACTAGCAGATTTTTTCTATTCTGATGACGTAATTAAGCTCATTTATTCTGACTTAAAAGACCTCAACCATTTCTATAAAGAAGAGCCTGAAAACTATAAAAAACTTAATGGAGTAGTAGATGTCAATTACAATAGCTACTCTAACTCTTATCAATATAAAGCAAGAGTGTTCGATCACTCCTCTAAAATTAAGCTCTCAACTTCCTCACTTGAACTTTGTTCGATTTGTCCATTTAAATATTATCTTGACCGCGTTCTTAAAGTAGATGAAGACGATGAAACTTACTTTATTGATGTTGGTAATCTCGCTCATCATTTGTTTGAACATATGAGAGAAGAAAATTTTGATTTTGACAGAGATTTTGATGAAAATACAAAAGATTTAACGTTAAAACCAAGTCAAAAGTATATTTTAAATCACAACATCAGAGGTCAGATTAAAACTGCGATTGATGCGATTAAGAAAAGAGAACATTATTATCTAAACCCGACTATCTATAACGAGTTACGAGTTAAATATAATATTGATAATAATACTTTTATTGATGGAGTGATAGATAACTTAGTAACTATTGATAAAACTCACTTCATCTGTGTGGATTATAAAACTGGAAACACCAAGTTTGATGACTCTAAATTAAAGTATGGTTTATCCACTCAATTACCTACCTATTCATTGCTTGTTTCTAGCGATGAAAGATTTAAAGATTTATCTATCGCTGGATTATATATCAATAACGTCTTAACCACCAAGATTCAGATTGAGCAAAAAGAGGACGAATTAATCCCAAGCTACCTTAAACTTAACGGCAAGACAATCGCTGATTTAGATACCGCTATTAAACTAGATTCAACCTTAGGAGATTCTAAGAGTTCTTTTATCAATGGACTCACGGTTAAAAAAGATGGATGTAGTTTAAGAGATTCATCAAGTTTAGTGAGTAAAGAAACATTTGATGAATATAAAACCATTACCTTAAATTTGTTTAAAGAGATGAATAACAACCTTCGTAATAATAACTTTGATATTCATCCATATTATAAAAATGAAAGAGATAATGGCTGCCAATATTGCCCATATAAAGACATATGTTATGTTAGAAAAGACCAATTTAAGTTGATTGATCAAGAGGACAAAGAAGACGATGAGTAAGATGGATTTTTCTCCTAAACAAGAAGAAGCAATCTCCGCTAGTGGAAGTAATTATCTTATTTCTGCTGGAGCAGGAAGCGGTAAAACCGCTGTTTTAACTGAACGCATTTATCGTTTAGCAAAAGAAGATAAAAGTTTAGATCATTTCCTTGTCCTTACATTCACCAACTTAGCGGCCGCTGAAATGAAAGACCGCGTTAGAAAGAAACTTCTTGAAGATGAAGAAACACTTTACCTAGCTAGTGAAGTCGATAACGCTCATATTGAGACCTTTGATTCATTCTCTTTATATTTAGTGAAGAAGTATTTTTATCTTTTAGGCATATCGAAAGATATCTCAATCGTAGATAACTCCATTCTTTCTATTAAACGTAAGAAATTCTTATCGGACATCTTTGAAGAAAGATTTGCTAATGAAGATGAGAAATTCCTTAAGCTCATTGATAACTACGCAACTAAAAACACTGATGTGATTAATGATTTTATCATTAATATACTTGAATTAGGAGACAAGAAAGCTGATAATTATGCATTCTTTAGTCATCTAAGAAACGATTTCTATTCCAAGGAAGTTGTTGATTCCTCTATTAAGAAATTAATCGATGAGAAAAAGAGGGATATTAGTTTTGTGATTAATAAATCATATGAACTCGAAGACGCTGAAGACGTTGATCAAATCCTTGAACAACTTTCACCTTTGTTAGAAATAAGTGATTATGACGAGTTATATAACGCTCTTAAAGAGAGTTTCCCTAGAAAGAAGAGTAAAGATGCGACTGATGGAGAATACCGTGACAAGATAGCGGGCTACTATAACAAGTATGTAAAGATTACTAAAGATAATGATTTTGGTAATAGAGAAGAAATTACAAATCACTATTTAGAACTTAAACCATATATTGAAGTGATTTTTGATATCGTTATTGAAGTTGAGAAACGTTTAGATGCCTTCAAAAAAGAATATAACGCTTATTCCTTTGGAGATATCTCAAGGTTCGTCTTAAAACTACTTAATAATAAAGATATCAAAGAAGAGATATCTAATTCTTTTAAATACATCATGGTGGATGAATATCAAGACACTAACGATATTCAAGAGACGGTTATTTCTTTAATCAGCAAAAATAATGTCTACATGGTGGGAGATGTTAAACAATCTATATATAGATTTAGAGGCGCAGATTGTCATATCTTCCAAGAAAAATATGAATCATATAAGAAAGAAATAGGTGGAAAAGAAATCGACCTTAATACTTCATATCGTTCTAGAGAAGAAGTAGTGGATTTCATTAACGACTTGTTCTCCCAAATCTTTACAAAAGAAAATAACGCGATTGATTATTCAAACGGTCATAAATTTGGCTTTGGTAGAAGCGCATATAACATTAATAAACCTGACTGCTCATATAAACCTGAAATCTATAGATTTACCTATGAAAAATCTCAAGAAGTAGTGGAAAAAGAATGTGAAATTATCATTCGTGACATTAAGCAAAAGATTCATGATCATTACCAAGTCTATAACGGTAAGGAACATCATAATTGTTCATATAAAGACTTTGCTATCATTGTTGATAGAAGTGGAGCGTTTGATACATATCGAAGAATGTTCTCAGAGGCTAATATACCTTTGAACGTTCAAGACAAAGAAACCCTCTTTAAGAGTGATATCATCTCTGTTGTTAAAAACTTGATTAAGATGCTTTACTATTCTTTGAATAGCGATTACGGAAGTAACTATAAACACGCCTATTTAAGCGTGGCCCGTAGTTTCTTATTTGAATATCACGACGATGATTTATATGACATCTATCAAAACAAAGCGTTCTTAAATGAAAGATTCGCTCAACAAATTGAATTAATCAAAGAGAAGTTAAGATTTGCTTCTTTAAAAGATATCTTCTTAACCTTATATGAAGAATTCGATATATATTCATCTATTAGCAAGATTACTCAATACTATGCAAACGCACATAAATTGGAACAACTTATTACCATCGCTGAAATGATGGATACTTTAAATTACACTTTAGAAGATCTAGTTGAATACTTTGATGACCTAAGTGAACTAGATGTAGATATCGATTATCGTGACAGCAATATCATTGAAGATTCAGTAACACTAATTAACATTCATAAGTCCAAAGGACTTGAATATGGAATCGTGTATTATCCAGGTTTATCAAAAGCATTCAATCAATCAGAAACTCAGACATGTTTCCTAATTAGTGATACATATGGACCAATTATTCCAAGCGTAGATTCTGATAAGTCCTCTTTAATCATTCATTTAATTAGAGATGATTTATCAAAAGCAGACTTTGAAGAGAAACTCAGATTGCTTTATGTTGCTTTGACTAGAGCTAAGGAAAAGATTATTTTGGTCAGTGCAGAAAAAGAAAGTAAATCTAAATTCAAAAAAGCATCAAACAGTAAATGCATGAATGACATCTTAAAACTCACGGACGCTTTTGATAAATATAGTAGCGAATATTCCACTGAAGATGTTGAGTTAAATTTACCTAAGAGTAAAGATGAAAAAGTTAATAAGATAACTCTAAAACAAGTGAATGTTACTTCTAAAGAAGTAATAAAACTAAGAGCGAGTAAAGAACTCGAAGAAGATATCGATGAGTCCGTCCTCGATTTTGGTTCTCATTTACATGCTTATTTAGAGAATGTGGATTTAGATAATAGATCAACAGAATATATACAAGATATGCGCATGAGAAGATATGTTAATAATGTTATAAATTCTCCTTTATTTAAGGGAATCCACAATAAGGATGTCAGGCATGAGTTCCCGTTCTATGATGAAGATAGTGGAGTTCAAGGATATATTGACGCACTCATAATCAAAGATGACGAGGTTAACATTATCGACTTCAAACTCAAGCACATTGATGATGAAGAATATGATAAACAGCTAAGAACCTACAAGTCTTACATTAAAAAGATTACAAATAAGCCGATTAAGATGTTCCTCTTAGCGGCAATAACTGGAGAAATTAGGGAGGTTAAAGATGAGTAAGAAATTAAGTGTTAATGAATTCAAAGAAATCATTATTAAAGCAGAACCAAATCAAGAAAAGAATGTCGATTATCTCTATGAGATATATGAAGAAACTTATGAAGGCATAAAAGAGATTAACGAGATTCCTAATGTTCCAAGCAATCTTGAGATCAATTCATATGATCTTTCTTTCTTTGTTCTTGGAGAATTTACGTATTCCACTAGTGGGATGAACGAAGATTCATTAAACAAATTTAAGGGAAATCAAAACATCAAAGAAACAATGATAAACGTCGTTGCGGACAAATACCTTTCCTTATCTTTATACAATCATCACGAAATTAAACTCACTAATAGTTACTTACCTCCAATTTCATCAATGGAACTTTATGTAAATTTGATGTCAAATATCGTTAATAGTTATCACCGTAACGATCCTAAAAATACATTAATTGTGGACCTTTTAACCAAGAGCCTATCAATTGCAAGATGCTCCCTAAAATTACTATGTGATGGATATGAAACTGAAGCGATGTCCATGTGGAGAACTTTGCACGAATGTGAAGCAATTCTAATTATATTAGAAAAGTATGGAGACACGGCGATTAATTCGTACCTCAAACACATGGAATATGGACTTGTTTATAAAGATGCGTTGAAGGATAAAGAAAAGCAAGCAACTTTGTTTGCCCAAATAAAATCTGAAATGGCGGATCATGAACTCAAAAGTAAAGATATGAAAAAGTTTATCGAATACGGTTGGATGTATGCGATTGAGGATTATAAAACCATCCCTGAATTCAAACTAAACTTTAGAGATGGATTAGAGAAACTTGCTGGATTACATGCTTATAGTGATGTTTATATGATGAGTAGCGAAATTCTTCATAGCACCCCAATCCTCATCTATAGTAACAAGCGATACTTCTATTACTTAACACTTATAAATCTATATGAATCTTTCTTTAGGATTGAAAGTGTCTTTAAAAATCTCTTCTTCTCAAGAGTGAATCCGGAAGGAAAGAATAAATATCTCGAAATGAGAAATTTATATCTTTCACAATTAAAAAGTATTCATGATAGAGAGTCATTTAGTTTTAAAAGAAAATAGTTATTAATATATTTATATATATTACATTTTATTCAGATTGTTCCTATTTTTATCAAGGAACATTATAGGAGCAAAATAATTAGTAATTTTAATTATTTCTCACTATAATAGAGAGCGAGGATTTAGCTATGATTACATTTGATCAATATCTTGCAAATGAAGCACTTAACTGGACAGAGAATGGATGGCCTGTTGGAAATTTAATTCTTTGTTTAACCGCTTTAGTGCTTACAGTTATTCTCGTCGGTATTGTTGGTATCGAAAGAGAATGGAGAGGACGTAGCGCTGGACTTAGAACCCACTTATTAGTTGGTATCGGTTCCTGTGTTGTCATGATTATCTCAATTTATGGATTCCCAATGGGTGTCGGTAATCGTGATGTTGCTCGTTTGGCCGCTCAAGTTGTTACTGGTGTCGGTTTCTTAGGCGCTGGAGTTATCATGCATCGTGAAAACGGTGTTAAGGGCTTAACTACTGCTGGAACTATCTGGGCTGCAATGACTATTGGTATTGCCTGTGGCTCGTTTAACTTCATCTTAGCCACTGTTGGTACTCTTCTTATTACTGTTGTATTGGTCTTATTTAAGAAAATTGAAGCTAAAATCGGTAAGAGAAATCCAACTTTAGTGTTAGAAGCTCCTGCAAATGAACCAGTCTTAGAAAGAATCCTTACTGTTTCTAAAGAATTTGATTGCACAATCCATGGAGTTTCCACTTCATTAAAAGGTGAAGGTGATTCAAAACGATTAGAAATCACATTCCAAGTTGTCTTTGAAAGCAATGGTGGAGAGAACCGCTTAATTGAATATATCTCTAAGTTAGAGAGCGAAACTAAAGCGGTTAACATTCACCAATTAAACGCTCATAAATAATTTAATAAGGAAAAATAAAAGGAACCATCAAGGTTCCTTGTTTTTTGTTTGTGATATTACACGTCAGCGTAACAAGATCCACCGATGAATTCTCTAAGAATAGAATTGCATGGTACCCATTGATCTGGCATATCATCGAAGAATTTGAGCATTCTGATGAGTCTTTCAGCTACTGGGAAGTATGGATTTTCTTGCTCAATAGCACTTAATAGTGGCATTGCGTATTTCTTCATAACTGATAATTCTTCAGGTAAGAAGGAATTGAATACGTAGTTAGCGCCTTCTTGAGTTCTATAAATCCACTTGAATTCACCTTTACGAACGCTGGCCCACATGGACATGGTTTCAAGAGCGCTTGAACCTCTGAATTGATAGTCACGAACGATTCTTCTTAATAATCTTAAGTCAGTTAAGCTGAGTGGGTTGTGGTTATCAATATTGATTTGTCCTTGAGGAGCAATGAAGATTTTGAATTTTTGGTGTTGTGGAATGGATTCGGTCATTCTGTCATTAAGAGCGTGGATACCTTCAATAATGATTGGTTGGTTATCTGGAACTCTAAGAGTTCTACCTTTTACTCTATGACCGACTTTGAAGTCGAATTTTGGTAAGTCGACTGTTTCTCCAGCAACGAGGTCTGCCATATTCTTGTTGAATAAATCAACATCTAAGGCATCGACTGCTTCTAAGTCAGGATTACCATCTTCATCTTTTGGTGCTTGATCTCTTGGTAAGTAGTAGTCATCCATAGAAATTCTAATTGGATCAATACCACGGGATAAGAGTTCAATTCTTAATCTGTTTGCGAATGTGGTTTTACCGCTACTAGATGGACCAGCGATACAAATTAAACGAATGTTGTCTTTGTCACTTTCGATTAATTCACCGAGTTCACATAATTGACGGTTGTGACGTTGTTCACCTAAAGTGATGACATCGATATCGCCATCTTTTTCAATACGATGGTTGATGTTAACGATGCTATCGAAACGGGTTGCGACACCCCATTCATAGGCTTTCTTGAGTGTTTTACCGAATGTTGGGGAATCTTCGAAATCTGGGATTTCTCCACCCATCTCTTCACGAGGATATTGGATGATAACACCTGGATGGAAATATCTAATTTTCCATTTTTTGATATATCCGGTTGATGGAACCATACGGTTATACATGTAGTTCTTGTATCCATCACAATCATACAAGTGACATGTTTTTTCTGGACGGTATTCTAAGATTTCTAATTTATCTTCGAACCCTTCCTTCTTTAAGACTTTTTTAGCTTCTTCTTTAGAAACGATTGATCTCACTAGAGGATAATCCGCTGCAACAATCTTATTCATTTCTTCTTCAAGTTCTTTAACAAACGCGGTGTTTGCAACAAAACCTGGAGTAAGGATTTGCATAAAGACTGCTCTAGATACGTTATAGGAGAATCTCACACTGACTTTTGGTTGAATTCTGCTCATTGCCATAGCAACTAAGAATCTAAGTGATGCTTCATATGTTTGTTTAGCGTCACGATCTTTATTGGTTAATGCAACGACAGAAGAATCTTTGTCTAAAACATAAGTGAGTTCTCTGACACGATTGTTAACATAGGCACAGACGATTGATTTGTCTGGACCAACAACGTCAAGGACAGAAATTGGCTTATCATAAGTCTTTTTTTCGCCATTAAAAGTAATGTTAAATGACATAACTGTTCTCCTTATCTTTACGAATGCATAGATATTGTATTAAAAGTAGCGTATTTATTCAATGAAATTGTGTGTACGCTGGTGATATATGCGATATTTTCGATTTATATTGAATATTATATTATTAATAAGATAATATTAGAGTTGGAAATTAGGAGAAGTATTTATATGAAAAACATGGTTTATATTCAATCAGGTGGACCAACCTCTGTTATCAACACATCTCTTTATGGTGCGATTAAAGAGGCAAAATTACATCGTGATCAAATCGATCACATCTATGGTTCACTTAACGGTATTGAAGGAATGATTGATGATCGCTTAATTGATATCGATCAAGAAAGTGATGAACAAATCGAATTATTACTTCAAACACCAGGTAGTATCTTAGGTACAACAAGAAGAAAATTACCAAAAGACGTTCATGATCCAATCTATATGAAAATCGTCGACACAATGAAGAAAAGAGACATCAAATATGTCTTCGTCAATGGTGGCAACGATTCCATGGATACATGTAACAAGTTATCTATTCTTTGTAATGAACTCAAACTCGATGTCAGAGTCATCGGAGTTCCAAAAACAATCGATAACGATTTAGCGTGTACTGACCACTCTTTAGGTTTCCCAAGTGCCGCTAAATTTGTCATCAACACAATCAACGCTTTAAGCATGGACGCTAACTGCTTCAAAGTTGGTAAAGTCCACGTCGTTGAAATCATGGGTAGAAACGCTGGTTGGCTTACTGCTGCTAGTGACTTACTCCCAGAACAAACTAGACCTCACTTAATCTATATCCCAGAGAACAAATTCGATTTAGAAAAATTCTTAGTGGATGTTAAGAAAGTCTATGATGAAAAAGGCTATGCGATGGTTGCTATTTCCGAAGGAATTGAATTCGAAAGAAGCAACAAGAACACTAGAGTTGATGGTTTTGGCCACGCTCAACTTGGTGGAGCCGCTGCTGGACTTTGCGAAATCATCGAAGATCGCTTAGATTTACCAACTAGAGCTGTGGAATTCTCTTTAACTCAAAGAGCGTGCCCACTTGCTATCTCTAAAGTTGATAGAGAAGAAGCAATCAAGACTGGTGAAACCGCAGTTAAAGCTGCTCTTAGTGGAGTTACCGGTAAGATGGTCATCTTCAAAAGAGTTTCTCAAAACCCATATAAGATTGACTTCCAATTAGCAGACTTATCCTTAGTTGCTAATGCGGAAAGTGTTATCAAACCATCTATGATGGTCGATGATACAAGAATGAGCCAAGAATTTAGAGATTATGTTGCTCCACTTATTCAAGGTGAAATCGAACTCAAAACTAAAGACGGCATCGTCACTATGGCGTCTTGGAAAAAAGTATTGGTTAAATAATGAAATTATTAAGAAAGCTTGATAGCCATCTTCTCACTGCTTTAATTGTCTTTATGACTGGAGTAGTGGGATTTGCTGTTACAAGTTTTCTTCTTAATACGAAGTATTTAGACATTCCACTAGGGTTTATTCTCTTTAGTGGAATTGTTGCGTTAATCTACGTTTTATCTCATTTATTGTTAGCAATTGATAGACGTAGAGGAACAGCAACGTTCTCAATTATTGCAATTACCTTACGACTAGTCGTAATGGCGGTAGTTCTCTTAATGTTCTTTCTACTTTATTACAGGTGGAACGTTAAGTTATTTAACATCTTTGTTTTAATTGGGATGTATTCAGTAGGAGTAATAACATTCCTACTCATCAATTTATTCAACGAAGGAAAGGAGTAGACAGTGGTTCAACTTTCAACTAAAGAAATTATTGAAAGACTAGGCGACACAAGCGCTGGATTATCAGGCGAAACGATATCCTCACTAATCATTGTGGGTATTATTTGCTTGTTAAGCTTTTATGTTGCGATTCGCGCTAGATTTGCTGATCCACTTAAAAAACCTCGTGGTATCCTTTTCCTTTTTGAAGTTTTAGTCGAATTATTTGATGGATTAGTAGAAAGCCTAATGGGCAAAAGATATCGCGGCTTTGGAGGAGTTATCTTCGCTATTGCTAGCTATACCTTCTTAGCCTTTATTTGGGGCTTAACTGGTCTACCATCTCCAATTGTTTATCTAGCTACTCCATTATCACTTGGCTTTGTGGCCTTTGTGATGATTCATGGAAACGCTGCTAGATTTAATAAATTTGGCTATTTCAAGCGTTATATTGAACCAGTTCCAGTGTTCCTACCTGTAAACTTAATCTCCATGTGGGCGCCTTTACTATCGCTTACTATGCGTATGTTTGGTAACGCTCTTGCGGGTTGGACAGTTATGACGCTTGTATATCAAGCGCTTGGAAACATTGGAGATAATGTCTGTAAAATTGTCGAAGACAATATGACTGTTGGAAATGTGATTTCCCCATTCATTACCCCAATTTTACATGCCTATTTTGATTTATTCTCTGGTCTTATCCAGACAATAGTTTTCATCTTCTTAACGATGATCTTTGTCGCTAATGAAGGACCAGATGATGATGAAGTACAAGAAATTTCAGTGAAAGGAGGAAAGTAATATGAACATTGCTCTTGCTGCTGCTATTGCTATTTTAGCAGTTATGCCTTCTGCGTTAGGTGAAGCTTGGGTCTGTGCGAAAACCGTTGAAGGTATGAGTAGAAACCCAGAATTATATTCTAAACTCAGAAGTAATATGATCGTTGCTTGTGCACTTGTTGAAACAACCGCTATTTATGCGTTCGTTACTGCACTTATGATCATCTTTACAATGAATACACCAGCTGCTGCTTAATAAGGAGGACTATTGATGAAAAAGAAGATTATCTTCTTGCTACCAGCTTTATTATTGCTCACTGGATGTACGATTAATATTAGTGGTGATGATATTGCAAACAAGCTTTTCCCAAATTGGGTGTCTTTTGTCGTCCAATTAGGTGCTTTAGTCGTCCTTATTTTAGTGGTGTTGATCTTTGGCTATAAACCAATAAAAAAGATTATCAATAAACGTCAAGATCACATTATGCAAAACATTAAAGACGCTGAAGAGAGTAAAGCTATCTGGCAGCAAAACGAACTTGAATCAAAAGAAAAAGTCCTTGCAAGTAGTAGGACGGCGGCGGATATCGTTGCCGAAGCGAAAGTGGAAGCGAATAAAGAACGCGACCTCATCTTAGAACAAACACGTATTGATGTAGAAAAGATGAAAAAAGACGCTGAAAACGATATAACTCGTATGGAAATCGAAGCGAAAGAACAAATCAGAAAAGAAATGGTCTCTGTCGCTTTAGACGCCTCCAAAGAGTTACTTGGAAGAGAAGTCTCTTCTAAAGACAACGACCGTTTACTCGAAGAATTTATTGAGGAAATTGAAAACAAATAATTATGAAAGAAATCACTTCACGTTATGCGGAAGCCCTATTTTCTTTAAAGAAAGACTCTAAGAAATTAGAAGCTACTCAAGAAGAAGTTAGGGCGTTAAAGAAGATTTTCGATGAAAATCCTGATTTCGTTGTTGTTTTATCATCCTCATATAAAACATTAGAAGAAAAAATTGAAGTCATTGATAAGACACTTAAAGGTGTAGATGAAGACATCAAATCTTTAATAAAGATTGTCTGTCAGAATCACCGTGCTTCTTACTTAGATGAAATCTTCTCTAATTTTATTTCTTTGGCAAACGAATATCGTGGTGTGAAAGAAGGTTTAGTGTACTCAACTGAAAAATTGAGTGAAGCACAACTCGCTAAACTGAACAAAAAGATTAGTGAGGTTGAAGACCAACCAACTGATCTTAAAAACATAATTGATCCTTCACTTATTGGAGGAGTAAAAGTTGTGATTAACGACCATATCTATGATGGCTCTATTAAACACCATCTCGAAGATATGAAATTATCCTTACTTAAATAGGAGGTAAGAATATGAAATTAAACGCGAATGAAATCAGTGCTTTAATTAAAGAACAAATCAAAAACTATAACCGTGAAGTTGATAGTAGTGATGTCGGAACAGTTATTACTGTTGGAGACGGTATTGCTTTAGTTTATGGATTAAGTGAAGCAATGCTTGGAGAACTATTGTTATTCCCTAACGATATCTATGGTTTAGTAATGAATCTAGAAATTGACCATGTCGGTGCAGTTCTTTTAGGTGATGACTCTTTGATTAAAGAAGGTGATGAAGTTAAAAGAACAAAACAAGTCATGGAAGTTCCAGTTGGAGATGAATTACTTGGTCGTGTTGTTAACGCTTTAGGTCAACCTATTGACGGTCTTGGCCCAATTAATACCACTAAGAAACGTCCAATTGAAGTTATTGCTCCTGGCGTTATTACTCGTAAGAGTGTTGATACACCTTTAGAAACTGGTATCACAATGATTGACGCGATTACTCCTATTGGTAGAGGACAAAGAGAACTGATCATTGGTGATCGTCAAACAGGTAAAACTGCGATCGCTATTGATACGATTATTAATCAAAAAGGCAAAGATGTCCTTTGTATTTATGTCGCTATCGGACAAAAGAATTCTACCGTCGCTCAAATCGTCGATAAACTAAAGAGCCATGGTGCTATGGAATACACATTAGTAGTTAGTGCGACTGCTAGTGAACCAGCTCCATTACTTTATGTTGCTCCATATAGCGGAGTCGCGATGGCCGAAGAATGGATGTTCCAAGGAAAAGATGTATTAATCGTTTATGATGATTTAAGTAAACATGCCGTAAGTTATCGTACTTTATCTCTTTTATTAAAGAGATCTCCAGGAAGAGAAGCTTATCCAGGTGATGTTTTCTACTTACATTCAAGATTACTAGAAAGAGCGTGTAAGCTTGATGAGAAATATGGTGGTGGTTCAATTACTGCTTTACCAATTGTTGAAACTCAATCAGGCGATATTTCTGCCTATATTCCTACTAACGTCATTTCTATTACCGATGGACAAATCTTCTTAGTTACTGACTTATTTAACGCTGGTCAAAGACCTGCAATTGATGCTGGTTTAAGCGTGTCTCGTGTTGGAGGGGCCGCACAAACTAAAGCGATGAAACAAGTAGCGAGAAGTTTAAAGATTGATCTTGCTAACTTTGGGGAAATGAAATCATTTGCTCAATTTGGTAGTGATTTAGATGCTTCTACAGTTGCAATCTTAAAACATGGTGAAGCCTTACTCGAAGTTTTAAAGCAACCTCAATATAATCCATATCCATTAGAAAAAGAGATTTTCTATCTCTATATGGCGAAAAATAAATACTTAGATAATTTAGCCAAAAATAAGATTAACTCTTATTTACTCAAAGCGTATGAATATATTAATAGCAAAGAAAAGTCTATTTTAGATGACATCCGCACTAATAAAGAGATTAGTGACAAGAACGAAAAGAAACTTAACGAAGCGATTAATAAATTCAACGAACTCTATAAAGAAGAACTCTAATATCGATTTATGTCTCAAAACGTTGTCAAAATTAAATCAAGAATCAAATCCGTAAGTGGTGCTTATAAAGTCACCAGTGCGATGAAACTTGTCTCTACTGTTAAACTCAAACAATGGAGAAACAAGATGCTCGCGAATAAGGAATATAACGCTCAACTCAATGAAGCGGTTGATTTACTTTTGCTTTTTGAAAAAGACCATAAATCTCCATATTTAAGAGTCAATACATCAATTAACAAAAAACTATTCATTGTTGTTTCTTCTACTCTTGGTTTATGTGGAAGTTATAACAACAACATCTTTAAAGTGAGTGATAGCCAAATCAGTAAAGAGGATGATGCGATTATCCTCGGAGAAAAAGGTATTGCCCACTACGAAAATGGTGAATTTAAAGTATTAGAAGGATTCTCAGAATCTTATTCAATTGACAATAAAACATTAATTGAAAAAATGTCTAAATTCATATTGGAACAATATGAACAAGAAAAATATTCTGAGATTCATATCATTTATTCTGAATACAAGAATTCTTTAGTGTTCCTCGCTAAAGATTATCAATTATTACCATTAAAAGTAACAGTTGAGGAGACTAACGAATATTCACCAATTTTCGAACCGAGTAAGAAAGAACTTGTGGCTACACTTATTCCTTTCTATATCGAAAGCGCTTTATACGCAAAACTTCTTGAAAGCGAAGTCTGTGAACAAGGCGCGAGAAGTAATGCGATGGAAAACGCCACCAATAACGCTAAAGACTTACTCGAAGAATTACAAATTGAATTTAATAAAGCTAGACAAGCTGCAATTACTCAAGAAATTACAGAAATTGTGGCGGCTAGTAAAGCTGTTTAGGAGGTATATCTATGAAAGAGAAACCAGTCATTAAAGGAAAGATTGTTCAAGCTGTTGGACCAATTGTTGACGTTACATTTAAAGATCAACATCTTCCAGAACTTTTAACTGCGTTAGTTATTAAATTACCTAATGGTAATTCATTAACTGTCGAAGTTGCTCAACATATTGGAGATGATGTTGTTAGATGTGTCGCTATGGGACCAACTGAAGGATTAGTCAGAGGCTTAGAAGTAATTTCCTTAGAACATCCAATTGAAGTTCCAGTTGGTAGAGCAACCTTAGGAAGAATGTTTAACGTTCTTGGTGAACCAATTGATGGACTTGACATTGGAGAAGTTAAAGACGCGAAAAAGATGTCGATTCACCGCAATCCTCCTAAATTCAAAGACCAATCAGTTAAAACTGAAATCTTCGAAACCGGTATTAAAGTTATTGACCTACTTTGCCCATACGTTAGAGGTGGAAAAATCGGCCTCTTTGGTGGTGCTGGAGTTGGTAAAACCGTTTTAATTCAAGAATTAATGAATAACATCGCTAACGAAAAAGGAGGTATCTCTGTTTTCGCTGGTGTTGGAGAAAGATCTAGAGAAGGTAATGACCTCTACTATGAAATGAAAGAAAGTGGTGTTTTAAGTAAGACAGCGCTTATTTTCGGTCAAATGAACGAACCACCAGGAGCTCGTATGAGAGTCGGCCTTTCTGGTTTAACTATGGCGGAATATTTCCGCGATTATGAGCATAGTGATGTCCTTCTCTTCATTGATAACATCTTCAGATTTACTCAAGCTGGTAGTGAAGTTTCGGCTCTATTAGGAAGAATGCCTTCGGCAGTTGGTTATCAACCTACTTTAGCAACCGAAATGGGACAACTTCAAGAAAGAATTACATCCACTAAAGATGGATCCATTACTTCTGTTCAAGCAATTTATGTTCCTGCTGATGACTTGACTGACCCAGCTCCTGCAACAGCGTTCTCTCACCTTGATGCTAAAACTGTCTTAGACCGTTCTACAGCGGCGCTTGGTATCTATCCAGCGGTTGATCCACTTAATAGTTCTTCTACTGCCTTAGATCCTCAAATCGTTGGGCAAGAGCATTATGATGTTGCTAGAGGTGTTATTGAAATCCTTGAAAGATATAAAGAATTAAGCGATATTATTGCAATTCTTGGTATGGATGAATTATCTGATGAAGATAAGAAGATTGTTGAAAGAGCAAGACGTATTCGTAACTTCCTCTCTCAACCATTCCATGTTGCTTCTCACTTTAACGGTATTCCTGGAATCTATGTCAAAGTTAGTGACACTGTTAGAAGTTTTAAAGCAATTCTTAACGGTGAAGCTGATGATCTTCCAGAAGTTGCGTTCCTTTACGTAGGCACTATTGAAGAAGCAAGAGCGAAAGCGGAGTCACTTAAATAATGGACAAATCATTTAAAGTTGAAATCTATACCCCTTTTGGGAAATATTTATCTACTGAAGCGACTTATTTATCAACAACTACTCCAGTAGGTGTTTTGGGTGTGCTTCCAAATCACGCTCCATTAATTTCAACTTTAGAAATATCTAAACTTATTATTAAAAATAATAATACACAAACAATTTACGCTTTAAGCGGCGGAGTCATTCATATTAAAAAGGACCACTCAGTAGTGTTACTTGTGAACACAATTGAGAACCAAGAAGAGATCGACGTCGCTAGAGCAGTTGCTAGTAAGAATCGAGCTATGGATCGACTTAATAATCGCTCCGTGGAAGTTGATGTTGCTAGAGCAAAACTAAGTTTACTTAGAGCCACTAATAGAATTTCTGTTAGTGAAAATAAATAGGAGGTAAATATTTATGCATCCATGGCATGATGTAAAAGCTAATCGTGTAACTCCCGATAAGTTTTTAGCGCTTATCGAGATTTCTAAAGCCAGTAAGAACAAATACGAATTAGACAAGGAAACTGGACACCTTATTTTGGATAGAGTGCTTTTTACTAGTACTCACTATCCACAAAACTATGGTTTTATTCCTAGAACATACGCAAGAGACTACGACCCACTTGATGTTTTAGTGCTTTGTAGTGAAAGTATCATTCCAATGAGTTTTGTGGAATGCAAACCAATCGGAGTTCTTATCATGAAAGACAATGGTCTTTTCGACGAAAAGATTATTGCCGTTCCACTTAATGATCCATTCTATTCTCCATATGACAATATCATTGATATTCCTGGACATATTATGGATGAAATTAAACACTTCTTTGCAGTCTACAAGACTCTTGAAGGAAAAAGCACTGCAATTGATGAAGTAAAAGATGTTAACGTTGCTAAAGAAATCATCGCTGATTGTATCAAAGCGTACAAAGTAACGATTGAACCAAAATATCTCGCTGAAAGAAAAGCTAGAGGATAAAATGATTCACATCGTCTTATATCGACCAGAAAAACCACAAAATACAGGGAACATTATGAGAACATGTGTTGCTATTAATGCAACACTGGACATCATAGGTCCCCTCTCTTTTTCTTTAGATGAAAAGGCGATAAAAAGAACTGGACTTGATTATATTGAGTCCCTTAAGTGGAATTATTTCCCAACCTATGAAGATTATTTGAAAGAATATCCAAACGCGAACACTTACTATGTAACCCGCTATTCAAATAAAGTATATTCAAGCTTTGACTTCAAAGATTCAATTAAAGATATCTTCCTAATGTTTGGAAGAGAATCCACAGGTATTCCTCACGAAATACTTAGAAACAACCCTGATCGATTACTGAGAATCCCGATGGTGCCTGAGGCTAGAAGCCTTAATCTTTCTAACTCAGTAGCGATCGTGGTCTATGTAGTTCTTCGTCAGCAAGGATTTAATAACTTAAGTACTTCTGAAGCGATAAAAGGGGAAGAATTCCTCTATAACGAAATAAAATAATTTTGCTTAAATAAAGGTGTCTACGAAGTAGACATTTTTTATTTATACCTATTGACTTTTATATAAAAGAGACTACAATAGGAGCCATCATTAATATTACTTCTCGTCCTAAGCACGACGTTAAACTACTGAAAGAGAGGTAATATAAATGAAATACTACACCCTTGAAGCTATCGTTAAAGGTAGACCGGTCAAATTAAAAAGGGCAATGTTCATCTCTAGAAGTGAGGCAATCAATTATATGTTTGACTACTACGAGAAACATTATCTCTACGGTTTAGAAGTTAATGATGAGCACATTGTTGACGGGAACAAACACTCTATCGAATACGTGTGTAATTTCCACAATCGTTTCACTGTAACCCGCAACTAATATAAAACAAGCCTGTTTTGAACAGGCTTTTAATTTAAGAATCTTTTTTGATCTTTTAGAAGAAGTTTGCTTTCTTCCCTAATCTTATGAATGGTGATGGTTTGGTATTTGTTTAGTAAGGCTTTACCGACGCTATCACCTTTTTTCACGTCTTTGACATCGGCAATTTGAACTTCTCCAGTGTCAATGTTAGATAAGATTAATGCGATTTCAGAAGCGAGCAGAATTACGTCTTCTTTTGGGTCGCTATCAAAGATGATGACATGCGTTCCGTGATAAGCTGAAGCGTGGAGAAATATGTCGGATTTATTTGCCTTTTTGAAGGTTAGATAATTGTTTTGTTCTTTATTCTTACCGAAGCCGATAGTAACGCCTTGATATTTAATGAAATATGGAAGCCTTGCATCGACTTCTTTTTTCTTTTTATCAACGTGATGTTTAGGTAAATATTTCTTATATAGTTCTTCGATTTCTCCATCAGAGTAGTATGAAAAGATACTAAGTATATGCTCTAATTCTTGATATGTAGTTTTAGCGATATCAATTTCTCGGTTATCGTTTTCTATAGTTCTTAGAGCTTTCTTATATTTTTCAAAAAACTTAACCGCGTTATCTTTAGGGCTTATTTCTTTATCGTATGATTCACCAAGAGATTTGATGATTTTATCAAGTTCGTCTTTATCATACATGTATGTTAAAAGATTGTCGCCAATATCTTTATAAATAAGATATGATTCAGCGGTTTCTTTTTCTTTCTCAAGAATTGAGATTTTCTTGTTTAATGATTTTATTTTTTGTTTGAGGTGATTATATAAAGGTAGTGCTTTTTCTTTCTTGGTTTTTCCTTCTAACTCAAGTAGATAGGATTGAACATTTTCTTTATAGACCTCATAATCAAACTCCTTCTTTATGAGTTGAGGATTACTTTCTACTGGTTGGTATTTCATTCCTTTTAAAAGGGGACGAGAAGCAGATAAGTCTAAATAGTGTTTGGCAAACACGACATTTTCGTTATGGTCTAGGACGATTAAATTGTTGATTGTGGGGATGAGTTCTAACACTAAAAAGTAGGTCTCTTTTTCATAGAATTCGTTAGTCTTATTTAACGTAAATTTTATGACCCTATCATGATTTATTTGCAATACATCAATGATGTAACTTCCACGTATATATTTACGGAGATTTTCATTAAGATTTCCTAGTGTAGTAGGGGAGTTGATATCGTTATTCACAAAACTAATAAATGGGCTATTATGGTTGAGAGATATTAATAATTTTTCTTTATTGTAAAAAGAAAACGACAACAATATATCACTGGAATTTATAACACTAATGTTAGTGATAAAATTGCTTTTGACCTTGTTGTTTATCTCCTTAACAAGAGTCTCTACACCCATTAAATTTAGTTTTGGATTCATAATATAATTATCCCATTATTTTATGTTTGCTAAAAGATAAATATATCTTTATAATAAACCATAATATGAAAAAAGGTTTGCTCATCATTTTGTCAGGTCCTTCTGGAGTTGGTAAGGGTACGATTAGACGTTATATTATCGATAATCTTCACCTTGAACTTGCCTACTCTATTTCAATGACTACTAGAGAAAGAAGAGAGAAGGAAATTGATGGAGTGGATTATTACTTTGTAAGCGAAGAAGAATTCCAAAGAAATATTGATAACAACAATTTCTTAGAATGGGAAGAATTTGTCGGTAATAAATACGGCACTCCTAAAGACAAGGTTGAAGAACTTCGTAATCAAGGAAAGAATGTTTTGCTTGAAATTGAAGTTAATGGAGCGGCAAAAGTAATGTCAGAGATTAAAGATGATCGTCTTATCTCCTTCTTCTTAATGCCTCCATCAATCGAAGCTCTTGAAAATCGTATTAGACGCAGAAAAACAGAAAGTGAAGAGATTATCCAAAAGAGACTTAATAAAGGTAAGAGTGAGATGAAAAAATCTTCTAACTATGACTACGTCATCCTTAATGATGATGTTGAAAGAGCCTCTAAGGAAATAGTGGATTTAATTAATAAAAAAGCAAACGAATAAGGACGAATAATGAAAATTATTGAAGTTTTGATTGAGTATAATAATTATTCACTAAATCGTCCTTTTTCTTATACCTATAAAGGCAATAAACCAGTCGATGTTGGCTTTAGAGTGCTCATCAAATTTAACAATCAATCAATTGTTGGTTATGTTACTAAAGTCTTAGAGACTAATAAGAGTAATGAAGAGATTGATGAAGAATATGGTTTCCATCTTTCAGAGATTGAAGATGTAATTGATAGTAACGCACTTCTTAGTGAAGACTTAATGAAGCTTGCGGATGAAGTGAGTGAATATTATCTTGCCAGCAAGATATCTGTGCTTCAATCAATGCTTCCACCTTCTCTTAGCCCGAGAAGAAGTTCTTTAAAAGCACCTAAGATTGCTTATGACCAATATGTGAAAATTAAAAACTTCGATGAAGAGAATTTGACTTATAAGCAGATGGAACTTCTTCGTCTCATCAAAGATAACGAACCGGTTCTTAAAAAAGAAATCAAACAAGTTACAGTTTTAAAGAAACTTCTTGATCTCGATTTAGTGGAAATCCAATACGTAGAAAAAAGAAGATTAGAACTCCCTGAATATGAAGGAGCAAAAGAACTCGTACTAACTGAAGATCAAAATCGAGTTATTGATGAATTCAGTAATAGTAGTGATGATGTTTATCTTCTTGAAGGAGTAACTGGAAGTGGTAAAAGCGAAGTCTACCTTTCGTTAAGTGAAAAATACTTATCACAAGGTAAATCAGTACTTGTATTAGTGCCTGAAATATCACTCACTCCGATGATGATGAGAAATTATATTTCTCGTTTCCACGATAAAGTCGCAATTCTTCATAGTGAACTCACCCCTGCTGAGAAATATGACGAATACCGTAAAATCGCTAGTGGAGAATGTAAGATTGTAGTAGGAGCAAGAAGCGCAATCTTTGCGCCTTTAAAAGACATTGGACTCATCATTTTAGATGAAGAACATGTTGAATCATATAAGCAAGATACTCCTCCTTTTTATCACGCTAGAGAAGTAGCAATTATAAGAGGAAAGATGCATCACGCTAAAGTTCTTTTAGGTAGTGCCACTCCATCTTTAGAAAGTAGAGCAAGAGCAGGCAAAGGCGTATATCATCTTCTCCGATTAGATAAAAGAATTAACGATCAACCATTACCAAAAACGACAATTATCAACCTTTCTGATTACCATAATATCGATAGAGAAAGTTATATCTTTTCTATCAAACTTAGAAACGAAATTAAGAAACAACTCGATAATCATAATCAAATAATTTTGTTAATTAACAAAAGGGGCTACTCCAGTAGTGTTACTTGTCGTAACTGTGGCTATATTTTTAGATGTCCAACTTGTAACGTACCTTTAACATATCATAGAAGCGATTTGATGCTTAAATGTCATCACTGTAATTACGTTGAACCTTCAGTAGATAATTGCCCCGTTTGTGGTTCTAAGTACCTAATGAGAAGTGGCTTTGGCACGGAAAGAATTGAAGATGAGGTTCATAAGTTATTTCCAGAAGCAAGAACCTTACGTTTAGATAGTGATTCTGCAAAAATCAGAACCAAAATTCCTTCAATTGTCGAAGCTTTTAGAAAGAAAGAAGCAGATATTTTAATCGGCACTCAAATGATCGCTAAAGGACACGATTTTCCTGATGTCACTTTAGTAGGTATTGTTTCCGCGGATATTGGGTTATCTCTTCCAAGCTATAGAAGTAGCGAGAGAGTGTTCCAACTCATCACTCAAGCTGTTGGTAGAAGCGGACGAAGTGATAAAAAAGGAGAAGCAATTATCCAAACCTATTCTCCTGCTCACTACGCGATTACGATAGCCGCTAGACAAGACTATGAACTTTTCTATCATAAGGAGATGGAGATGCGCAAAGCGCAATCCTATCCTCCATATACATTTTTAGCAAGTCTCACAATAAGTGGGAAAAACGAAGAAACAGTGATTGATAACACTTATAAAATCATTGATAAACTTAACGAAGAGTTGGGAGATGAGGCAGTTGTTTTAGGACCAACAACCCCATTTGTCCCTTATGAAAACAATAAACACTTAAGGACAATATTGGTGAAATATAAGAAGCCTGATTTAGTAAGAGTAGTCTTAAAAAAGATTGCGTCGAGCAATAATCAAGGTGGTTCAACTAGTTTACTTATCAATATTGACCCTTACAATTTTTAGTAAAATTGTTTATATTAATATATGAGGTAAAGAATCATGGTTACTATTAATATTTATGGCTTAGACCAATTTGTTGTTGGTGAACTCAGCGAAAGAATCAGTAAAGACGTCGCTAAAATCTATGAGATGGATGAAGATGAAATTCATTTCATTTCCTCTAATAATATGGTGTTTCATAAAGGAAACGAACAAACTTCTTGGAGAGTGTTCGTAGAAGTAAACGCTCCTAAAAAAGTTGAAGTACTCCAAGATCAAGTCGCTTCTATACTTGCTCATTACATCAGTGAAGTAGCAATCCATTTAGAGATTCTTTTCCGTTATTATTCAAGTGACCATTACTATAAACAAATGAATCCTGACTATCCTCTCTTCTTAGAAGACCAAAACATCGTTAATCTTGAAGAAGAATATCACGAAGATATGGAAGAAGGAGAAGGGGAAGACGAGATATACACTGGTGATATCTTTGAGAAGATTAGAAAGTAATTTTTATGAAAGAATTTGAGCTTGCTAGATCTCTATTACACAAAATCGTTATTGACGAAGTTCCTTTCGCTTCGGTTTTAAAGAAATCTTTTAAAGCTCTTAATGTAGATCAACGTATCAAAAATGATGTTATCGCTTTAGTGGGATGTGAACTTAGACATCACCTTATTTTTGATAACCTTATCAATCGATTCATCGATGATAAACTCGATTTTGAAAAGACAATTTATCTTCGCTTCTATTTAGCGAACCATCTCTATTTACGCAGATTTAAAGATGCGGAGTTATTTAAACTTGCTAAAGAGGAATTACCATTAGAAGAAGTGGACACTTTAGTGAAGTTTGTGGATTCTACTAATGAGATTATTCCTGAAGATTTAGATAAAGCTTCTCCAGAATTCCTTGCTCTTAGGTTTAATACCCCAGCGTGGGTTATTAGAATGTGGCAAAAACAATATGGAAAGGGTTTAGTGTTTAAAGTTCTTAAAACTAATTACCGTCCAAGTGTTGCCTCCTTAAGAGTGAATGAAAACCACGTTAACATTGATGAATTTGTATCTAAACATCCCGATTTCTCTAAATCACCTGTTGAGAATATGCTTGTCTATCAAGGTAAAGGCAGCGCGAAAAACAACGATGAATTTGCTAGACGCGATATTTTCTATATGAAAATGGCAACCAAAATCATCCTTGATAAACTTGAACTCGATCCAATTAAAAGAGTGGCAATCTATACCGAAACTCCTAATAACATCTTCTTAGATTTGATGGCGAGATTTGGTAGTGATTATCCTCTTGATTTAGTGATTAATCACACTCCAACACTCATTGATACTCGTAGAGTAAGTAAAGAAATGGGTTATTCACATCTCTACATTTATGAATCTAACTTTGATGGACTCATCACCTGTTTATCAAAGAAGGCAAATGTTTTCATTTGTATTCCTAAGAGCTCAACTTTAGATCTTCTTAGAAGCACACCTGATTACTTCTTAAGAGTGAAACAAGATCAATTAGATGCGATTATCTCTGAAGAATATCGTTGTTTAGAAGAATGCTCCAAACAAATTGAAGATGATGGAGAACTCGTCTATATGATTCCAACTCTATCAAGAAAAGAATCTAATGCTTTAATTGCTAACTTCTTAGTGAATCACTCAGAGTTCTCATTAATCGAAGAACATCAATTCTTCCCATTTGAAAGTTATGATTCTTGTATGTACTATGCAAGACTTAAGAAAAATTAATAATGATTAATTTATATGGAATGGAGTTAAAAAAACTCCAAGATTTGTTATCTCAATATGAACAAAAGCCCTTTAGGGCTATTCAACTATATACTTGGATATATGAAAAGAAAGTCACTAGTTTCGATGAGATGAGTGATATTTCTTTAAAATTTAGAGAAATCCTTAATAGAGATTTCTGTCTTTCTCTTCCTAAGATTCACACAAAACAAGTTAGTAGTGATGGAACAATTAAGCTTTTACTCGAACTTGAAGACGGCTATAAAGTCGAGACTGTCTTAATGAGATATAACTATGGAAACGCGGTATGTGTTTCTTCTCAAGTTGGTTGTAATATGGGCTGCTCTTTCTGCTCCAGTGGTATTTTAGGTAAACAAAGAAACCTTTTACCTCATGAAATGGTGGGACAAGTTTTAACAATCAACAATCTTCTTAAAGAAGAAAATAGAGGTGAACACGTCACTCATATCGTGGTTATGGGAACAGGCGAGCCATTTGATAATTATGAAAACGTTATAGATTTTATCCGTATCGTTAACAATCAAAAAGGCTTAGCGATAGGCGCTAGACATATTACTGTTTCTACTTGTGGATTACCTGACCGTATTAGAGAGTACGCAAAAGAAGGTTTACAAACTAACTTAGCGATTTCTCTACATGCTCCTAATAATGAATTACGTAATAAACTTATGAAGATAAACAAAGTTTATCCTTTAGAAGTTCTTTTCCCTGCTATTAAAGAATACGAAAAAGAAGCAGGTAGAAGAGTAACTTATGAATATCTTCTTTTAGAAGGAATTAACGACACAAAAGAATGCGCTCTTGAATTAATTAATTTAATTAAAGGAACAAACGGATACGTTAATCTCATTCCATATAATGAAACAAATAAAAACGATTACAAACGTAGTAGTGGTAATCGTGTTCATACATTCTTAGACATCCTCATGAAAAATGGAGTGAAAGCGACAATTAGAAAAGAGTTCGGTAGCGATATTGACGCGGCATGTGGTCAACTAAAAGCAAAGGTTGGCGATTAATATGAGTTATTTATCTGGTAATTTTTCTGCTTTGATTGATAAGGGCAGAGTTAGAGAGACTAACGAAGACGCTGCTCTTGGTATTGCTAATGCATATGGCAATATCCTTTTAGCGGTTGCTGATGGTATGGGTGGCGCCAATAAAGGTGAATATGCTTCTAATAAATTATTAGACTCTATAAAAGCTGATTTCTTAAATATTGAAAAAGAGTTTACTTCTCCTCGTACAATCATTAAATGGCTTAATCAAGTGATTGATAACGCAAACGCTAAGATATATGAAAAGTCGATAAAAGATGAAGCATTTAAAGGCATGGGTACAACCCTTTCTTTAGTAATGCTTGTTAAGGATATTATGGTTACCGCTCAAGTAGGAGATAGTAGAATTTATCTTTTAAAAGATAAAAAGCTAACACAAATCAGTGTTGATCAAACGTACGCCACTTATCTACTTCATGAGAATAAGATTTCTCCTAGTGAAGTAGCAACACATAAACATCGTCATAAGATTACTAATGCAGTAGGAACTAAAGCACGATGTAACATTGATTTTAATCACTACAAATATAACCGTGAAAAAATCTTGGTTTGTAGTGATGGTTTATATAACAATATTGCCTTCCCAATTATGGAAAGCATCTTAATTGGTAATGATTCCCTTAATAAGAAATGCATGGAACTCATTGCTTTTGGAAACGCGAGTGGTGGAACCGACAATATGGCGGTTGTGATTTGGGAGTCCAATTAATGGCGATACCTTTAAATAAACTCATCCTTTCACGTTACATGGTGTATCGACATATCGCAAGTGGCGGTATGGCGGATATATATGAAGCCGATGATGTAATCATTGATAAACCTGTTGCTCTTAAGTTTTTAAAGACAAAGTCTTTAGAGAACGACTATGAGGTTGAACTTTTTAAGAATGAAGCCCGCTACTTAGCGATGTTTAATCATCCTCATATCATGAAGATTTATAACGTTGATGAATTTGAAAGGCAACCCTTTGTGAGTTACGAACTTCTAAAGGGAAAAACATTAAAGGAAGTATTAGATAATCGTGGTAAGTTATCCCTCGATGAATCACTAGATTTTATGTGTCAAATTCTTGATGGGGTTAGCGAGATTCATAATAAAGAAGTTGTCCATAATGACTTAAAGCCAGATAATCTTCTTTTACTTAGTGATGGCACGATAAAGATTGTGGATTTTGGTATTGCGTCCCATGTTTTTTCTAAAGAAAATAGAGAGACTTTAGGATCGGTTAGTTACGTTGCACCTGAAGTTCTCACAAACAAAAAATATAGTTATCAGTCCGATATTTATTCCTTAGGAATAATTCTATTTGAATTCTTAACTGGAAAGTTACCTTTTTCAGGAACGACTTCTAAAGAAATTTTAAAGAACAAGATTGAGAAAGATATCCCCTCCATAAGAGCGTATATCAATCTCCCTAATTACGAAGATATCGATTATGTGCTTCAAAAAGCATTGAATAAGTATCCATCAAATAGATATAAGAACTGTAAAGAATTTATGAACAATATAAACGCTTTAAAAAGACACGAAAAACTAAAGAAGGAATCCTTCTTTTCGAGGCTATTCCATTAATGGAAGGGATTGTTATTTCTAATCGTTATGGAGTGTACTCCGTCTTATCTGATGGAGTGATTTATAATTGCTCTCTTAAGGGATTACTTAAATTTAAAAACAAAATCTATGTTGGAGATCGTGTTGTTTTAGATGATGTTAATTTCCAAATAATCGACATGTTCGATCGTAAGTCTTATTTAAAGAGACCCTCTATTAGCAATATTGATCAAATTTTATTAGTGTTTTCTTTAAAAGAACCTGATTTTTCTTATTACCTTGCTTTTAAGTATTTAACATATGCATCTTTTAATAATATTGATGCATCTTTAGTTTTAACTAAAGCAGATAAAGGTGACGAGAAGGAAATAAAAGAAATCAAAGACGTATTCACTAAACTTGGTATCAAAGTTTATGTGACGAGTTCTAAAACCAAAGAAGGCGTTAGTGAAATCACAAATATGTTCGCTAATAAGATTACAGTGTTAGTTGGACAAAGTGGAGTTGGTAAATCGTCTTTACTTAATGCGATTGATGAGAATTATCTAAGAGAAGTTGGCGACTACTCTTTAGCGTTAGGTAGAGGAAAACACAAAACCAAAGAAACTGTGTTACTTCCTTATAAAGATGGCTTTATTGCTGACACTCCTGGCTTTTCATCTTTAGAACTTGACATGAATAAACTTGAGGTAGCGGAGTATTTCCCATCTTTTAAAGATGGCGCGACTAAATGTTATTATTCAAATTGCCTTCATATTTCTGAAAAGAATTGTAAAATTAAAGAGAAAGTTGATAGTGGAGAGATACCCGCTATCGCTTATGAAAATTATCTAAAATTATTAGAAGAAGTGGAGAGATATTAATATGAGCAAAATACTTGTTGCACCTTCAATCTTAAGTGCAGACTTCAATCACTTAGAGAGCGATATTAAAAAAGTAGAAGAAGCGGGAGCGGAATGGCTTCACTTCGATGTTATGGATGGACACTTTGTTCCTAACATCTCTTTTGGACAACCAGTTTTGAAATCAATTGCCCATTCTCACCACATGGTTAACGACGTTCACATCATGATTAGTGACCCATTTAAGTACGCTCCTGAATTTATCAAAAATGGAGCAGATATTTTAACCTTCCATTACGAAGCGTGTAAAGATGATAAAGAAGTCTTTCAAGTCATTGATTTAATTCACGATTACGGCTGTAAAGCTGGCTTATCAGTTAAACCTAATACACCTATAGAGAAAGTTTACCCATTCTTACATTCTTTAGAGCTTGTTCTTGTTATGTCTGTTGAACCTGGCTTTGGCGGTCAAAAGTTCATTCCAGAATCATTTTCTAAAATCTTCTCTTTAAGAGAAAAGATTAAAGAAGAAAAGGTTAATGCCTTAATTGAGATCGATGGTGGAATCAATGAAGAAACAGCGAAGATTGCTAAACTCGCTGGCGTCGATGTTTTAGTGGCAGGTAGTTACTTATTTGGCCACGACGACATCAAAGAAAGAATTGAAAAACTCAGATGATTAAATATCTCATTATTGGTTTTTTAGCGTTAAGCGTTTTTTCACTTGTAAGTTATTTCTTTGCCCTAAACACTTTATATAATAAAGAGAACAAGAAGCTTATTAGAGTGATGAACGTTTTTCCTTTTGAAGTGGTGCCTCCTCTAAAAGGAGAAAGAAACTCTATTAATATTTTGTTATTTATATCTTTAGGATCGACGTTTGTCTCGTTTGTGCTATTCACTGTGAGATTCTTTGGTGCTATCCCATTAGTAGCGGCAATATTTTCTTTGTTACTTCTATTCTGCTTAGGTGCGATTTGTTTTATTAATTTGTCTTATTTAAAAGAACACCTATACCTCTCTATTGGTGTCCTTGTTTCTGATTTAACAATTGCGGCTTTATTAACAATTCTTTCCTATAGAATCCTTAAGGTTTATGATTATAAATCTATCTCAGCAATTATCTCTTTAGTTATTAGCGGACTTTTAGTTATTAAGAGCTTAGTGTTCGTCTTTAATCCAAAGATCTTTAATTTAAATTACGCTCACGATAAGGATGATAATTTAGTTAGACCAAGGATTATTCCTTTAGCCTCTTTAGAGTGGTTATCACTCTTATTTTCTCCTTTATATCTAATTCCTATAATATTGTTATCTACAATTTTGCGATAAAAAAATGACCTTCGCGGGTCATGTTTTTATTTACAGAACTTGTTAATTATTTTTCCACTTTATTGAGGGTTCTATAAGCACGAGTAGACATACGAACGCGTGTTTGTTTTCCATCAACTAAGACTGTACGAGTTTGTAAATTGGTATTCCATTTTCTACGAGTAGCTCTTAAAGAATGGGAACGGTTGTTACCACTGACTGGTCCTTTTCCGGTTACTGGACATACTCTTGACATATCGTGACCTCCTTAAGCGTCTTGAAAACTCTATCATATAATAAATATTAAAAGCAATATTTATTTCAAAATTAGTATCTTTCTTCTGGATGTTTCGCTCTAAATTGAGGAACAGACATCGTATTTGGACACTTTTTAATAAGAGTGTCTAATAACACTCCGTCTTTATCTCCGAGAAGATATCTGGTTTTAGATTTTGGGGAATAGAAAATAACTTGTTTCTTTCTTTTACTCTCTTCAATATCAATGAATTCAATGTTCTTGTAATCGAATTGATATTCTTTCCAATATCTTTTTAAAACGAAGTGGTCTTTCTCAATTACATAGTAATATGAGAAGATAGAAAGGAAATAAAAGAATAGGAGAGCAACACCCGCGAAGATGACGAGCATATATTGACCAACTCCCCAGGTAGCTGGGATAGTTTCTCCTGCTTCATTAACGGTGATAAATAGAGTAAAGGAAACTCCAAAAAGCGCTCCTAGAACGATCAAAGAAACAATAAGGTATCTCCAGGTAATTCTCCAAACGCTTACTTTTACTTTCATGCTGTATATTTTAACTTAAAATAACGAAAATATAAAGAACGTATGAATAATAACCTACATACTATGTTTTATACATCAAAAATTTTAAAGTTAAATAAAAAATCACACAAATAAATTTATATTTATTTATTTCATTATCTTATAGATAAGTAGTATGATTGAAACTAGAGGAGAAAACATATGGCAAGTAAAAACAAAGTAGTGGCAATGATTCTTGCTGGCGGTAAAGGTACAAGATTAGAATCCTTAACTAAAAAAACCGCCAAACCTGCAGTTTCATTTGCGGCTAAGTATCGTATTATCGATTTCCCATTATCTAACTGTGCTAATTCCGGCATCAACACTGTTGGAGTATTAACACAATATGAGTCTACATTATTAGATTCTTATATTGGTAATGGCGAGAAATGGGGATTAAACGGTGTCCACTGTTTAATGTCCACATTAGCGCCTAGACAAACAGAGAAAGGCGCTAACTGGTATAAAGGAACCGCTGATGCGATTACGCAAAACATTGATTTCTTAGATATGGCAGATCCTGATTATGTCTTAATTCTTTCAGGTGACCATATTTATAAAACAAGTTATCTTGACATGATTAAGCTTCATGAACAAAGTGGTGCAGATGTAACCATTTCCGTTATTGAAGTTGATCCTAGCGAAGCTAGTAGATTTGGTATTATGGTGTGTGATAAGGATGATAACATCATCCAATTCCAAGAAAAACCAAAGAACCCAATTAGCAATTTAGCTTCTATGGGTGTTTACATCTTCTCTTGGAAAGTTTTAAGAAAATATCTTATTCAAGATGATAAAGATTCTAAGAGCGAACATGACTTTGGTAAAAACATTATTCCAACCATGCTTGCTGATAAGAAATTATTAAAAGCTTATAGATTCAAAGGTTATTGGAGAGACGTTGGTACTTTAGCGTCCCTTCACGAAGCCAACATGGATATCGCTTTAGATAAGATGGAATTAAATCTTTATGACGAAGATCCATCTAACCGTATTTATACGGAAGACGTTTATAGTGTTCCTCAATACGTCGGTAAGAAAGGCTCTATTAAGCGCAGTATCGCTAACCAAGGCGCAATCATTTTAGGCAATGTTGACTCTTCAGTTATTTCTACTGGAGTTACCATTGAAAATGAAGCCAAGGTTACTAGATGTGTCGTCATGGAAAACGCCATCATTAAGCGTGGAGCAAAAGTTCATAACGCAATTATTGCTCCAAATAGTGTTGTTGATGAAAACAGCGAAATCAATTTAGGAAACGACAAAGTCGTTCTTATTGATAACGCCAAGAAATAGGAGGAAATGAATATGTATAAAGTTATAGGTATTTGTAATTTACATAACGATCCACATCTTGGTGAAATCACTAAGAATCGTCCATTAGCAGCGTTATCTTTCTTAGGAAGATATGGCTTAATTGATTTCACATTATCTAACTTCTCTAACTCTCACATCGATAAAGTTTATGTTTTAGTTAGAAAAGGAATCGTTTCTATCAGAAAACATATTGGTAGTGGTGCGATTTGGACAAATAACACTAAGCTTGGTTATGTTGAACTCTTAATCAATGAAAAGGGTTTGACTAATAAAGCGTTTAACACTGATATTAACAACATGAAATCTAGTTTAGATTTAGATGAACTTGATTTTGACTATGCAGTTATTGCTCCTTCATACTTCTTAAGTAGTATGGACTTTAGACCCATTATCGCGGAGCACGTTAGAAAAGGCGCTACTATTACTACTGTTTATAAGCACGTTGATAACGCGCACAAAGACTATATCCAATGCGACAAATATAAGATTGACGCGAATGGCTTAGTCACTAAGAGTTCAAAAAACATTGGAAGAAGCGAAGAAGCAGATATTTCCCTAGATACTTTTATTATTAATAAAAAAGCGCTCGTTAAATTACTTAAAGACAGCGCTAAAGTGTCTGAATTATATTCAATCAAAGACATGATTAACCATTATATTGAAGAAGAAGTAGTGGAAGTTCATGCTCATGAATTTAAAGGTTATGTTGTCCCAATTTTAACCCTTGAAGGATATGTCTATAATTCACTCAATTTATTGAACTACCATATAAGAAACCAATTATTCTTTGAAAATTGGCCAATTTATACAACAACCCACAACACCCCACCTGCTCTTTATTCTAAAGATGCGGATGTTCAAAATAGTTTTATCGCTAACGGAGCGGTTATCAAAGGTAAAGTTACTAACTCTATCATTTCCCGTGATGTTGTGATTGAAAAAGGATCTGAAGTTAAAAACTCAATTATCTTCACTAAAACCATGATTGGAAAAGAAACCAAACTTGATCACGTCTTAATTGATAAGAATGTTAAGGTTGTTAACTCCAGCAAGATTGTTGGTAGTGAAGATGACATCATTGTTATTTCTCAAGGAGCTGTTATTTAATGAAAATCGCAATGATTTGTAGCGAGGCTAATCCATTTATTAAAACCGGTGGTCTTGCTGATGTTACTTACTCTTTGAGTAAGGAATTAGTTAATCTAGGTGAAGAAGTTATCATTGCTTTGCCTTACTATAATCAAATCAAAGCTCAAGTTCTTAATCCAGAATATGTTGGCTCAGTAACCATCCACATGTCTTGGAGAGAAGAGAGCGCGAATGTTTATAAATATCCTAGAGATGGTATTACCTACTATTTCCTAGAAAATAGACATTATTTTGAACGTGAAGGTATCTACGGATATGATGACGATGGTGAACGCTTTGCGTTTTACACTCAAGCGGTCGCTGAATTAATGATTATGGTGGACTTTAAGCCAGACATCATTCACGTTCATGATTGGCAACCTGGAATGCTTTTCTGTTATATCAGAGAAAGACATATGGATTTCTATAGCAAAACTAAATTTGTTTTCTCGATTCATAACCCAGCTTTCCAGGGAATCATTAGCCGTTATTCTTTAGGAGATTTATATAATCTCCCTGATTATTTATACATTAACGGACAAGTGGAATTTGGAGGAAATGTTTCTACTTTAAAAGCGGCAATTATTTACGCGGATAAGATTACTACTGTTTCTCCAAATCACAGATTCGAACTCTTAACTATTGAAGGCAGTATGGGTTTAAATCGCATTTTATGCTTTAGAGAATATGACTTTACTGGAATTCTTAATGGTATTGACTATAACGAATTCAATCCAAGTAAAGATAAATATCTCCCTAAAGAATATGACACCAGAAGCTTTATTTCTGGTAAAAGAGCAAACAAAAAATACTTAGTGGAACATTTCGGTTTAGAAAACGAAGACGCTCCATTGTATTCCTTAGTGAGCCGTATCACCTGGCAAAAAGGTATGAATCTTGTTTTCCCTGCCGTTAGAGAACTCGCTAAAGCAGGAGCAAACGTCATCCTTTTAGGTAGTGGTGAATATGATTGCGAACAAGAGATGGAAGCTCTCCATAGAGAATTCCCTAATCACGTTGCAATCTATGTTGGTTACAACAATGCGCTTGCGCATCAAATATACGCAGGAAGTGATTTCTTCTTGATGCCTTCTTTATTTGAGCCTTGTGGACTCGGACAAATGATCGCTCAAAGATATGGAACTCTTCCAATTGTAAGACGTACTGGTGGACTTAGAGATTCTGTTATTAATTACGACGGACATAATGAAGAAGTCAGTAACGGCTTTGGATTTGATAATTACAGTGAATGGGATATGAATAGAACTGTGTTCTATGCTTACGATATTTACTATAATCATCAAGATGTATTTAAGAAGTTAGTGAGAAACGCTTTAAAGACTGACAATAGTTGGCAAAAAAGCGGAAAGCATTATCACGAACTTTATAAATCAATAGTTAAATAATTATTTAAATCGAGGTAATGTTATGGGCTACGATTATAAAAAAATAGAGCCTAAATGGCAAAAAGTATGGGAAGAAAATAAGACCTATAAATGTGATACTTATGACTTTAGTAAACCAAAGTATTACATCTTAGATATGTTCCCATATCCTAGTGGACAAGGTCTTCACGTTGGACACCCTGAAGGATACACCGCTAGTGATGTTTTAGCGAGAATGAAAAGAATGCAAGGATTTAACGTCCTTCACCCAATTGGTTGGGATTCTTTTGGTTTACCTGCTGAACAATATGCGATGAAAACTAATCAACACCCATCAATTATTACCGAAAAGAATATTAATAACTTCCGTAAACAAATTAAATCCTTAGGATTTTCATATGACTGGGACAGAGAATTTGCGACAAGTGATCCTACTTACTATAAATGGACTCAATGGATTTTCTTACGCTTATTTGATAATAACTTAGCCTATATCGACTATCGTCCAGTTAATTTCTGTCCAACTTTAGGAACCGTTTTAGCTAACGAAGAAGTTATCGACGGAAAAAGCGAAGTTGGTGGTTATCCTGTTATTAGAAAACCAATGCGTCAATGGTTACTTAAAATCACTAACTACGCGGATAAATTACTCGATGGATTAGATGGCTTAGACTGGCCAGTTTCCACGATTGAAATGCAAAAGAACTGGATTGGTAAAAGTAGTGGCGCAAAAGTCACATTTAAAATCAAAGATTCAGACTTATCTTTTGATGTCTTTACCACTAGAGTGGATACGCTTTACGGATGTAGCTACTGTGTTTTAGCACCTGAACATCCTCTTGTGAAGCAAATTGTTTCAAAAGAACAAGAAGAGGCTGTTAATGCTTATTTAAAACAAATTGAGAGCAAGTCTGACTTAGAAAGAACCGAACTCAATAAAGATAAGACTGGTGTCTTTGTCGGTAGATATGCGATTAATCCAATTAACGGTAAAGAAGTGCCAATCTATATCGCTGATTATGTTTTAGCTAGCTATGGTAGTGGCGCGGTTATGGCGGTTCCAGCACATGATGAAAGAGACTACGCTTTTGCAAAGAAATATAATCTCCCAATCAACAAAGTATTAGATGGAGATATTTCTGAAAACGCCTTCACTGGTGACGCTCCACACATCAATAGTGGTGTCGCTGATGGATTAAATATTAAAGACGCTAAAGAAGCAATTTTAAATAAACTCATCAAAGATGGTAACGGAGAAAGACAAACTAACTATAAGTTAAGAGATTGGTTATTCTCACGTCAAAGATATTGGGGTGAACCAATCCCAATTATTATCAAAGATAATAATGATTTGGTGCCTCTTAAGGATTATGATCTCCCACTTGTCCTTCCTGAGATGGAAGAATATAAGCCAAGTGGTACAGGCGAATCACCTTTAGCAAATGCTAAAGAATGGCTTAGTGTCACTTTAAGTGATGGAAGTCATGGTCTTAGAGAAACTAACACGATGCCTCAATGGGCAGGAAGTTGTTGGTATTACATCCGCTATATTGATCCACATAACGATAACGCTTTAGCGGATAAGAAATTATTAGATCACTGGTTACCAGTTGATTTATATATCGGTGGTGCGGAACACGCAGTGTTACACCTTTTATATGCACGTTTCTGGCATAAGTTCCTTTATGATCAAGGAGTGGTGTCTTGTAAAGAACCATTTAAAAAATTATTCCATCAAGGAATGATTTTAGGAAGTAACGGGGAGAAGATGTCCAAATCTCGTGGCAACGTCATCAATCCTGATGATGTTGTTGAGAATTATGGAGCGGACTCACTTAGACTTTATGAAATGTTTATGGGACCACTTGAAGCTTCTTTACCTTGGAGCGACACTGGACTAGATGGTGCTAAAAAATATTTAGACCGTGTATATCGCTTATTCACTGAAAAAGAATTCACCTCAAAATTCACTAATGAGAATGATGAAAAACTCGATTATATCTATAATTTCTCAATCAAGAAAATCACTAGTGATTTTGAAGCGCTTAAATTTAACACCGCTATTTCACAAATGATGGTGTTCACTAATGAACTTTATAAAGCCGAAAAACTTTATGTTCCTTATTTAGAAGGTTTTATTAAAACCCTTAGCTGTATCGCACCTCATTTAGGTGAAGAAATTTGGGAGATTTTAGGACATAAAGACATTATCGACTTTGAGCCTTGGCCAAGTTTTGATGAGAATAAGATTGTTCTTAATACAGTCAAGATTGCGGTTTCTATTAACGGTAAGTTAAGAGCCACTCTTGATGCGAACATCGATGAAGACGAAGAGAAACTTAAGGCTGAAGCACTTGAGATGGATGCGATTAAACGTCACATCGAAGGAAAAGAAATTAAAAAGATTATTGTTGTTAAAAACAAGATTATCAATATCGTTGCTATCTAATATGTATCTATTAATTGATGTTGGCAATACTGCCACAAAGTTTGTTTTTTCTGAGCATAAGAATCTTACTTATATCGGACGTTTATATAACAAAGATATAAATGAAGAATCTTTAAATGTGCTCTTAAAAGATATAGAAGATATAGATAAAATCTATATCACATCAGTTAATCCTGTTATAAACGACTTAGTGAAAGCAATATTAAGTGAAAGGTATCACGTCGAAATTATTAATGTTGATGTCTCATTCAGAAGCGACATCGAGATTAGAATTGATGACCTTAACGAATTAGGTGAAGACTTATACGCGGATATCGTTGCCGGACATTATTTATATAAAAATAAAGTAGCGATTATTGATATGGGTACCGCTACTAAAATACTCTTTATTGATAAAGATGGAGTGTTTTCTAGTTGCGCTATCTTTTTAGGATTTGAAAAGAGTAAGTTGATACTTTCAAATTCAACCGCTTTACTCCCTAACGTTAAGAGTAATGAAATTAAAAAGATTAGTGATTGTCATAACACAGTAGATGTTATTAATTCCTCAACTTACTTCTCACAAATCGATACGATTAACGGAATCATATCAAGATATGAAGAAGAAGTGGGATACAAATTAAAACGAGTATATACCGGTGGTAACGCAACTGCGTTTATCCCTAACTTAATTAAAGAAAATGAATACGACAATCTTCTTTTGTTTAAAGGAATGATCGAATTGATAGAAAGAAGGAAATGAAGATGAAGAAAACTCAATATGATAAATTGACTGCTAAATATCAAAAAGAGCTGATGAAAACTTTAGCGGATTTCATCGCTATTGATTCTACTTATAAAGAAGAATCAGTTAGTGAAAAAGATCCTTTTGGTGTTGGTGTTTCTGCTGCCTTAAATTTCATTTATGAAGTTGCTAAAAAAGATGGTTTTGAAGCTACTGTTTACGATAACAAAGTTACCGAAATTATTTATGGTAGAGGAGACAAAAACTTAACCATTATGGCGCACGCTGATGTTGTTCCTCCTGGAACTGGATGGAGTGAACCTCCTTTTAAACTTGTTGATAAAAAAGGTGTGTTATTTGCTCGAGGTGTCGCTGATGATAAAGGACCATTACTTGCTACTTACTACGCAATGAAGGCTCTTAGAGATAAAGGTCTTTTAGGTGGATATCAAATCCGTTTCTTAGTCGGAGGCAATGAAGAGAGCGGCAGTTTATGTATGGAACATTATTTCCATACCTTAAAGAAAGAACAACCAACTTTAGGCTTCTCTCCTGATAGTGATTTCCCACTTATATACGCAGAAAAAGGAATCATTAACTTTGAGTTAACTCAAAAAGTGAAGATTCCTGGCTTAATTTCTTTAAAAGGTGGAGTTGCTAGTAACGCAGTTATTGAAAGATGTGAAATGAAATTTGAACTCAATTCCGATTTCCTTAACTTCATTATGAAAAACTTCCATCGTACAGAAGCTGAAATCCACACAGAAGATGATGTGACTACAGTTATATTCCACGGAAAAGCTGCTCATGGTGCTCTTCCTGAACTTGGAGTTAACGCTGGAACAATGGCGATTTCTGCCTTAGCAGATTATTCTAAAAATCCGCATTTACTCCAACTTAAAAAGATGTTATCTCCACTTGATGGAAGTGGATATGGATGTAGTGGTAAAAGTGTAGATATGGGACATAACTCCAGTAACGTTGGCTTAGTGTCAATCCTTAATGATGAATTATCTGTAACTGTCAATTTCCGTTATGTTGATACATGTGATAAAAAGACGCTTCTAGAAAATTTAAAGAAAGAAGTCTCTCCTTTTAAAGTCAAAGTATTAGGAGATAGTCCTTTACTATTCTATCCAAAGGATACTTTATTAATCACAACCTTAATGAAGGCATATCAGGAAGAAACTGGAGATTATAAGAGTAAACCTCTTGCTATTGGAGGCGGTACATACGCTAAAGAAGCGGATAATGTCGTTGCCTTTGGTATGCAATTCCCTGGTTGGGAAAGTAATATGCACTCTCCAGGAGAATCAGTTAAAAAAGAAGACTTGTTTAAAGGCATGAGCGTTTACGCTCGAGCAATCGTGGAGCTTGGAAAAGTATTAAAAAATGAGGACTAAGTTTAAAGCCTGGGCTAAACCATTTTTAGATGAGCATCCAGAAGTATCATTTAAGGAAGATGAACTTTCTTCTTTAAAAGACTTTTATTTGGAGATTGGTTCTGGCAAAGGTGAATTTCTCATTGAAATGGCCGAAAAATATCCTGACAAGTTATTTGTCGGGGTTGAGAAAAACGTCACTTGTAGTGGCATCAGTGCAAAGAAAATCGTGAATTCTGGTTTAACTAACGCGAAACTCATGTATATGGACGCTGCTAACTTACTTCCTTTATTAAAAAAAGGAAGTGTTAAAACCATATTCTTAAATTTCTCTGATCCATGGCCAAAGAAAAGACATCATAAAAGAAGACTCACTAGTGAACTCTTCCTTAACGAATATCTTAGAGTCCTTCCTAAAGGTGGTAGACTCATCTTTAAGACTGATAATATTGACCTATTTAACGACTCATTAGAGTATTTTGAAAACTCAAAATTCAAACTCATTAGTAAGACCAACAATTACTTAGGCGATGATGAGTTTGATACAGAAACGGAATATGAACATTTCTTTAGAGAAGAAGGAACTCCAATTAATAGAGTGATATACGAAAAATGATCAAGAACTACGGAATATATAACAATCACGAACTAGATAACACTCTTCTTATTCTTTTCTCAGACAAGCCTTTTAATAATGTCAAAAAGCTTAGTGATGAGATGGAAGTTTTGTACAACGAAGACACTTTAATTGGCTATCGTATTAGTAACTTTATTCGTTATGCGAAGATCAAATATAGTGGAATCATTTTTCTTCCTGCTCCTCAACTTATTGATATAATCAATAACGTAATCGAAAGATATAATTTAGAAACTTTGGAATATAAGACTAGTAGTGGTTATATCACTAAGATGAATGAGAACAAACTTATGGTGTTTGCTTTAGAAGGAACTTTCCTTAGAGATCAAAGTGTTTCTAAAGGCAAATACGTATCATATTACGAACTATATATTAACGACGAAAAAGATTTAATTGTGATTGATGAAAACATCAAAGAGAACATCGATTTCTTTAAGACGGAGGCTAGATAAGTATGCTAGAGATTGAACTTAAAAAAGCGGGAAAAATATCTCGATTAACCAACAAAACATTCTGCTTTGAAAAAGAATTGGGAGAAGGGTTTTACGCGGCGAATTACTTTTTAAAAAGTAATAAGATTGTTAAAGAACACGCTCCAAATCACATTGTAACCATGCAGTGGTTCCAAAGAAGAGATGACTCAATGCTTTGTGGAGTAGATGAAGCAATTGCAATTTTACATACTTACGCTATCCACCCAGAAGAACTAGAAATCGAAGCTCTTAATGATGGAGATATTATCAACAACATGGAACCAGTTTTAAAAGTCACTGGCAAATATGAAAACTTCGGATTCTTAGAATCTGTTATTGATGGAATCTTAGCTAGAAGAACAAGTGTTGCTACTAACGTTAGAGAAGTTCTTAAGGTCAGTGGAAATATCCCTGTCTTCTCTATGGCGGACCGTCAAGACGATTATCACACTCAAGTTGGAGATGGCTATGCTACTTATGTAGCTGGTATTAACCGTGTTAGTACTGACGCTCAAGGCAAGTGGTGGGGTGGCAAAGGCATGGGAACCATGCCTCATGCATTAATCCAAGTTTGTGGTGGAGATGTTATTAAAGCTGCGCAAATTTATCACGCGACTTATCCAAACGAAAAGGTAACTGCCTTAATTGACTATAATAACGATGTTGTTACTGATTCTCTTAAACTCGCGCGTGTATTAAAAGAAGATTTAAATGGAGTTCGTATTGATACTTCTAAATCGTTAATTGACCATTATTTTGATGACAAAGACACCAGTGGATTTGATCCTCATGGAGTGTGTAAAGAACTCGTCTTCGCTCTTAGAGAAGCGTTAGACAAAGAAGGATTTAACTATGTTAAAATCATCGTTTCTTCTTCTTTCTCTCCTGAAAAGATAAAAGAATGGAATAAACTCAATGTTCCAGTTGATTTATATGGAGTAGGAACCTACTTTGTTAACAATATGACATGTGGCTTTACTGGAGACCTTGTTATGCTTGATGGTAAACCTCAAGCAAAAGAAGGTAGAGCCAACTATCCTTCTAGTAGGCTACAGAAAGTTAAATATCCAATCTATTAAAAAAAGCACCATAGGTGCTTTTATTTTGCAATAATCTTTAGGAAGGTTTTCTTTCCTTTTTTCACTTTAATTGGAGAAGAATAGTTAATAACTTTGTTAACATCACTAATCTTTTCTCCATCGATTGAAAGACCACCTTGTTCAATTAATCGACGAGCCTCGCTCTTACTTGTACATAATTTAGAATTCACAAGAAGGTCCATAACAGGAAGTTCGTTTCCTTCTAATTCTACTTGAGGCATATTTTCATCGTTTCCTTCGCCAGAGAATAAATTCTTAGCAGCGTTAAGAGCTTTATTGGCCTCTTCTTCTCCGTGGACTAACTTAGTTAATTCATAAGCAAGGATTTCTTTCTTTTCGTTGATTCTATCATTACTCCATGAAGCGATTTCATCAATCTTTTCAAGTGGTAAGAAAGTTAATAATTTGAAGCATTTAATGACATCAGCGTCATCAATATTTCTCCAGTATTGGAAGAATTCAAACGGTGTGGTTTTATTTGGATCAAGCCAAATTGCACCTGAAGAAGTTTTGCCCATTTTCTTACCTTCACTATTTAATAATAGTGTAATAGTCATTGCATAGGCATCTTTACCGGTTTTCTTACGGATGAGTTCAGTACCCGCGAGCATATTTGACCATTGGTCATCTCCACCAAATTGCATATTGCATCCATATTTTTGATTTAAGTAATAGAAGTCATATGCTTGCATAATCATGTAGTTGAATTCTAAGAAAGATAAGCCTCTTTCCATTCTTTGCTTATAGCACTCTGCTCTAAGCATGTTATTAACTGAGAAATGAGGTCCGACATCTCTAAGGAATTCGACATAATTGAGGTTGAGTAACCAGTCTTTATTATTAGCGACAATTGCTTTATCAAAGTCGATGAATCTACTCATTTGCTTTTTAAAGCATTCGACGTTGTGATCAATTTGTTCGCTATCCATCATTTTTCTTAGGTCGCTTCTTCCAGAAGGATCACCAACGTGGCCAGTACCTCCACCTAATAAAACGATAGGAGTGTTACCTGCCATTTGGAGTCTCTTCATTAAACATAAAGCCATGAAGTGTCCAACATGTAATGAGTCAGCGGTAGGATCAAAACCAATATAAAATTTAGCGTTACCTTTATTAATCAGTTCTCTGATTTCTTCTTCATCAGTAACTTGTGCAATTAAGTTTCTTGCTTGTAATTCTTCGTAAATTCCCATTATTGTTGTCCCCTACAATGTAGAATATAACATAATTACCTACGTATATAAAGAAAAAAAGACTCCTACATAAGTAAGAGTCTTTGTTGTAATGCATGTATTAGAGTTTACGGTTGTAGTATTCAACGATCTGTGATTCGGTGATTTGTTGAGTTAATTCATTACGTTCTGGTTCTCTAATGTATTTACCTGAGAGTTTTTCTTCATCAACTTCGACCCAACCGACTTTAGTAGCGATAGAGGCGAGTGATTCTTTGATGACTTTCATGTCTTTGGCGTTTTCTCTTACAGAGATAACGTCGTTAAGAGAACATAAGTATGATGGAATATCAACTTTTTTACCGTTAACTTCAATGTGACCATGATTGACGAGTTGTCTAGCACCTCTACGGGTACGAGCAAAGCCCATACGGAAGACGAGGTTATCTAAACGGGATTCAAGTAACTTCATGAAAGCAAAACCAGTAACTTCTTTACTAGATAATGCAAGCATGAATAAACGTCTGAATTGTCTTTCATTGACACCATACATTTGTCTTAGTTTTTGTTTTTCAACTAATTGTTTACCATATTCAGATGGTTTCTTCTTACGAGAAGCTCCATGTTGACCAGGTCCATAAGGACGTTTTTGGAGTTCCTTGTTAGTTTCAAGTGTTGAAAAACCTAATCTACGACTTCTTTTCCAGTCTGATCCAGTGTATCTCATGACTTGTACTTCCTTTCTTTATTTTTTCGCAAAATAATGAATAGGCATAAATCCCTTGTTCCGGATGTTTGAATTCTGTTTCACCATGTAGCTTAGGTTACTTCACTTATACTTTTCAAACGTCAGACGAACAGTATTTATGTGCTGCATTACATGCAGTAATAAATATACAGGATATTAAAAACTTACACAACAAAAAAATTAAATATTTTTTGATGTGTGAAAATAGCGGTCTTCATTGAATAGAAAAACCACATTTTTGATGCATAGATAAATAACCTACTTGTTTAATAATTTGTTAGTTATTTTTCTCTTTAAAAATATAGTTTTTCAAAATAACTTTTCTCTTAGTTAACATAGTTAGTTATAATATATGTAATTAATCTATGATTAAAAGGAGGTATTAGTATGATTATTGCATTATCTAGTGGTGCGACTATCGCTATTGCGATCAGTAGTGCCGTTGTTGCTATTGCACTTTTCTTAGTAATTTATATTTTCGTTATTGTTCGAATTAAGTATCATCGTCAGGTTAGTAATTTGGAAAAACAGTTTTCCTATTGTGACGCTTTACTTTTAGGACAAGATACCCAATATATTCATAGATTAGAAATCATCTCTCGTACCAACCTCCTTTATAGTGCGAAATATGAACAATTTTATCATCGTTTTAAATCAATTCATGATAATGAAGATGCATACGCTGAATCATTGCTCAAACAATTAAAGTCCCTTTTAGCTGCTAAACAATATAAGAATATCAAATCCGTTATTAGCGAAGCTAAGAAGGCAATCAATAGTTTAGATGAAATGGTGAAGTCACTTGACCATGATTTATATGAAATCATTAAACTTGAAGAAGATTGCCGTAGATCAATTGATCACTTACGCGAAGTGTATAGACACGTTAAGCAGACATATTACGCGGAAAGTAACGAACTAGAAACAATCTCTGCAACATTTAATAAAATGTTTGATAAGATTGATAACTCTTTTGCTAAGTTTGACGAACAACTTGAAGGAGCAGAATATGAAGAAATCAATCAAGATATTGAAAATCTTGATAACGTTTTAACCGCTCTTGGCCATGTCTTAATCGAATTACCAACTCTTTGTAGAATGGTGAAAACTGATATTCCTGAAGCGATGAACGAACTTCAAAATAAGTATAAAGAAACTGAAAAACAAAACCTTCCTTTATACCATTTGACCTTCAAAGCCCATGCTGAAGAGTGGAAGAAAAAAATCCAAGATATTAACAAGAGATTAATTAACCTTCAAATTGCTGGTGTTAAAGCCGAATGTGATCTCATTCTTATGGAGATAAATAAGATGAGCCAACAACTCGATAATGAAGTTGCGGCACGCGACTATTTTAAAGAACATTATGACTTTGTCTATCAATCAGTGAATAATGTTGAGAAGATGTTCCTTAGAATCTGTGCGATTATGCCTGAGATAAAGGAAATCTATAAAATTTCTGAAACTGAAATCGAAAAGATTAATAGTCTAGAGAAGTCTGTAAATAACTTAGGAAACTCCAAACGTTTCTTGGATGGCTTTGTCCATAGTGGAACTCGTCAACCTTATTCTTTGTTAAAAGATAAACTTGATGAACTTGAGGCTAATTACAGTATTGTTAACCAAGGGGTAAATAGCTTTAAGGATTACGTTGATTCTTTAAAGAAAACCGCTGAAGAAGCTTATAACATGATTTCTGTTTATTATTATCAAACCAAAGAGGCCGAAATGGCACTTAGAGAAATTGATGTTGAAAGTTATTCAAATAGTTATCAAGAGAAGATTGACGCTGTTTACGAAGTCCTTAATGACATCTATGATGGTGTGCAATCTAAGCCAATTGATATCCAGGATATCAATAATAAGATTGCTAACCTTAAAAATATCGCTAATCCTATGTTTGAAGAGATTGATAATAAAACCCGTACCTGTAAGGTAGCAGAGAAAGCCTTAATGTCTTTAAATCGTGATTTAGGCGAACAAGATATCGCTCAACAATCAAAACAATTAGAAACCAGTTTCTATAAAGGTGAATTCCAAAACGTTTATTCACAAGCTAATTCCATCTTTAGAAACCGTCACAGTGAGAATGAATCAGCCTAATAAAATTATTTATTTTGATAACGCATCGACAACTCGAGTAGATCCTCGAGTTTTGTCTGTTTTTACTGACACTAAAAATACTTATTTTGCTAATCCAAGCTCAATTCATAAAGAAGGACAAAAGTCTTTCTATTTGTTTAATCGTTCAAAAGAAGATCTTCTTAGATTATTTAATCTAAAAGAACATGAAGTTATCTATCTTAGTGGCGCTACTGAGGCTAATAATTTAGCAATTAAAGGTGTTGCTTTTAGATATAAAAATAGAGGCAAACATATCATTACTTCTATTTATGAGCATCCTTCAGTATTAGAAGCCTTTGAACAACTTAAAAAAGAATTTGGCTATGAAGTAACATATTTAATTCCTGATAATAGTGGAGTTATCTCTACTGAAAACGTTATTTCTCATCTCAAAGATGAGACAATCCTCGTTTCTTTAATGGTGGTCAATAATGAAATTGGTTCAATTAATCCAATTGAAGACATTGCTAAAGAACTTATTAAATATCCAAAAGTCATCTTCCATGTTGATGCATGTCAAGCGATTGGAAAGATGGAACATAACATCAATTTTTCTAATGTTGACCTAGTCACATTAAGCGGACATAAGATGCACGGTTTAGTTGGCTATGGGGCATTACTTAAAAAGAAAAAGATCGAACTCCTTCCATTAAATAGTGGAGGTGGACAAGAATATAACTACCGTAGTGGTACCGAAGATCTCGCTAATGCTTTAGCGTTCCTTGAAGCGAGTAAACTTGCTATTACTAATTCTTTAAAGAATTATAATCACGTAAAAGAACTCGCTAGTCGCTTGCTTGATTATTTAAAAGAACATCCTGATTTATATGAATTAAACACTCCTAGTGAGATTAATCCTTATATCATTAACTTTTCAACCTTAACTAAAAAGGGAAGCGTAGTAGTGGAAGCTCTTTCAAATAACAACATCATGGTTAGCTCTACAAGCGCTTGTCATTCTTCTAAAGAAAAAGGAAGTTATGTTGTTAAGTCTCTTGGTAAGAGCGAGAAAGTATATAACAACACAATTAGAGTGTCCTTCTCTTATGAGAATAACTTAGAAGAAGTTGATATATTTATATCAACATTAGATAAAATAATGGGGGAAATCAGATGATTAGTTACGACCACATTATGATTAGATTTGGTGAATTATCCACCAAAGGAAAGAATAAAAAAGACTTCATCAGTGTTTTATATTTCAATATCAAACACGCTTTGAAAGACTTTGAAAATATTGGAATTGAATCTAGATATGATCATATATATGTCCATTTAAATGGAAATAACTACGAACCTATCGTTTCTCGTTTACAAGATGTTAGTGGTATTCAAGCCCTTTCATTAGTAGCAAAAGTGAATAATGACATCGAGGAAATTAAGGCTGCTTCTTTAGATTTGATTAAACAAGAAGTAGGCAAATCTTTTAAAGTCAAATGTAAGAGAAGTAATAAACGTTTTGAGCTAGATTCAGACAACATCACAAGAATGGTAGCACCTGTTATTTTAAGGAACACAGATTTAAAAGTTGATGTTCATAATCCTGATATTTTACTTCATATTGAAGTAAGAGATGAAGGAACCTACATATTTGTTAAAACATTTATGGGTGCTGGAGGCTATCCGTTAGGAGTAGGCGGAAAGAGTATGCATATGCTTTCTGGAGGTATTGATTCTCCAGTAGCGGCGTATCTCCTTATGAAACGTGGAGTGACAATTGAATGCATCCATTTTGCGTCTCCTCCATATACTCAAGAAGCGGTTATCTATAAACTTGAAGACTTACTTCACAAGTTAAATAGATATCAACCGAAGATTAGGCTCAATATCGTCCCATTTACCAAGATTCAAGAAGCGATATATGATAACGCTCCTGAAAGTTATTGCATTACTTTGATGAGAAGAATGATGTATCGTCTTGCTAGTAAACTAGCAAAAAGAAGAAAATGTCCAGTTATCAGTAGTGGTGAATCTGTTGGACAAGTTGCGTCTCAAACTCTTCAATCAATTAACGTTATAAATGAAGTTACTAATCTTCCAGTAATTAGACCATGCGCAGTCATGGATAAGCTTGAGATTATTAAATATGCTGAGAAGATTGATACATATGAAATCTCAATTAGACCATATGAAGATTGTTGTACAATCTTTACTCCAAAGGCTCCAAAGACTTTGCCTCATTTAGATGAAGCAAAAGCTTTTGAAGAAAAGTTTGATTACGAAAGTTTAATTGAAGAAGCGCTTAACAATATTGAAGTTAAGATTATTGAATAAGAAAAACCAGGACAATGTCCTGGTTATTTTTCATCTTGTAAGTAAATTACTTGATGTTCTTTTTAGCTGTTTTGACTAAATCTGCAAATGCGCTTGGATCGTTGATTGCGAGTTCAGATAACATTTTTCTGTTAACTTGAATGTTAGCAACTTTTAATCCATACATGAATTTGCTATAAGAGATGTCGTTTAATCTACAAGCAGCGTTGATACGTCTGATCCAGAGTTTACGATAGTCTCTTTTAACTGTTCTACGAGAGATGTACGCATAGCGTAAGCTATGCATGACTTGTTCTTTCGCAGTTTTGTAGAGTAAGTGTTTTGAACCGAAGTAACCACTTGCTCTTTTGAGCATTTTTTTACGTCTTGCGTGTGTAACAGTACCGCCTTTAACTCTCATGACTACTTCCTCCTTACTTTACGATGAGATACTTAACTCTCTTGTAGTCAGTCTTATGTAAGGCTGCACCTTTCATTAAGTGTCTCTTTTGTTTTGTGGTTTTGTGTGGGGCTAAATGTGATGTGTAAGCGTGGTGTCTTGTGACTTTGCCACTGCCTGTGACTTTAATTCTTTTCATTAAAGCACGTTTGCTTTTCATTTTTGGCATATTATTTTCCTCCTACTTTCTCTTTGGTGCTAATATAGCGATTAACCAGCGACCTTCCATTTGAGGTGCCTTTTCAATTTGCACCTTGTCGCCTAATAATTCGATGAATTTATTCAAGGCCTCTTCTCCGACCTCCAAGTGAGTCATTTGACGTCCTCTATATCTAACTCCTACTTTAATTTTGTTGCCTTGATCTAGGAACTTACTTGCTGCTCTAGCTTTGGTTTCCATATCATGCGCACCAATTTGAGGTGTTAGTTGAATCTCCTTAACTTCGATTCTAACTTGATTCTTTTTACTTTCTTTTGCCTTCTTTTGTTGTTCGTAACGATACTTACCATAGTTAAGAATCTTACAAACTGGTGGAGTGGCTGTTGGAGCAACACAGAATAAATCTAAGTTATATTCGTTTGCTTTTAATTGAGCCTCTCTAGAAGACATGACGCCTAATTGTTCTCCCTCAGGTCCGATTAATCTAACTTGTGGGAATCTAATTAATTCATTAATTAATTCTTTTGGTTGATTTGGCTTTTTGCCATAATTTTGGTCTTGGATAACTATCATCTCCTTTTGTCAAAAAAACGGATGCAAGCGAATTGCACCCGTACTATTCTTAACCCCTAGAATTGTAGTAATGAGCCAACCAATATAATTAATCGATCTGGCGAGAAGCGGGTGCCTCTACTTTCTACCTATTTATTTGCGTTAACTATAATACATTAGTATGTATTTATTGACAAGGGTTATTTTAAAGAATTTAACAGCCCCAAATTTGATTGGGGCCAATTATGCTAATTGAGTCTAGCTTTAGAATCAATTTCTTCTTTGATGAGTTTTAAGAATTCATCAATTGAGACAGTGATTTGTTCTTGCTTACCGTACTTACGATAAGTAACAGTTTTATTGTCTCTTTCATTATCACCGATAACAATAGTGAATGGAATTTTACGCATTTGAGTATTTCTTAAGCGGTAGCCAAGTTTCTCATTCGCATCATCTTTTTCCACTCTGATTCCACTCTCTTGCATTAACCTATAAAGTTCGTTAGTGTACTCTAAGTGGAATTCATTATTAACAGGAAGAAGCATCACTTGAACTGGAGCGAGCCAAGTAGGGAAAGCACCTGCGTAATTTTCAATAATCATGCCGGTAAATCTTTCTATAGATCCTAAGCACGCTCTATGGATCATGATTGGAGTTTTCTTCTCACCATCTTTATCGATGTAGTAGCAGTCGAATCTACTAGGTAGATTCATATCGAGTTGAACTGTACCGCATTGCCATGTACGTCCCATGGAATCTTTAAGCTTAAAGTCAAGTTTAGGACCGTAGAATGCTCCATCCCCTGGATTAATCTTAAATTCTTTACCGCTTCTTTGACAGACTTCCGCTAAAATAGCTTCACTCTTGTTCCATATATTGATATCACCAATATAACCTTCTTCTGGTCTAGTTGATAATTCAATTCTATAGTCCAATCCAAAGACGTTATAAATCTCATCGTATAACTTTAAAATAGAAATAATTTCGTCTTCGATTTGGTCTTCTCTAACGTATGTATGTGCATCATCTTGGGTGAATGAGCGGACACGGAATAAACCGTTAAGGGCGCCACTAGCTTCATGACGATGTACGAGACCTAATTCTGCTAATCTAATAGGAAGATCTTTATAGGAATGTAATTCATTCTTATAGACCAAAATACTTCCTGGGCAGTTCATTGGTTTAATTGCAAAATCTTTGTCATCGATTTTGGTGGTGTACATGTTGTTTTGGTAGTGGTCCCAGTGCCCGGAAGTTTCCCATAATTCTCTAGAGAGAATAATTGGAGTGTTAATAAACTTATATCCGTATCTTGTATGGATTTCTCTCCAATATTTTTTGAGTTCTTCTAGCATTACCATGCCATTAGGGAGCCAGAATGGGAATCCTGGTCCATATTCAGAAAGCATAAATAAACCAAGTTGACGTCCTAAAATACGGTGGTCTCTCTTTTTTCTTTCTTCTAAGGCTTTAAGGTGAGCGTCTAAATCTTGGGCGCTAAACCAGCTTGTACCATAAATTCTAACAAGCATCTTATTATCAGAGTTTCCTCTCCAATAAGCGCCTGCTAAATTCAATAATTTGAAATATTTAATTTGTCCGGTGGTTAATAAGTGTGGACCACGGCATAAATCGGTAAATTTTCCTTGGGTGAAGATAGTAATATCTTCATTGATGTCATTAATGAGTTCGACTTTGTATTTGTTATTCGCGAATCTTTTTAAGGCATCTTCTTTAGAAAGAACTTCACGAACAATGCGTTCATCTTTGCTGGCAAGTTCATGCATCTTCTTTTCAATTTTTGCTAAGTCGGCTTCGACTATTGGTTCCTTGAAATCGATATCGTAGTAAAATCCTTCTTCTATAGCAGGACCAAACCCGAATAAAGCATCTGGGTATAATTCTTGAATTGCTTCCGCAAGTAAGTGACTTGTTGAATGGTTGAGTACTTCAAATGCTTCCTTACTACTTTTTTCAATTTCGACGATTGAACCGTCATGTTGTTGTATTTTCATAATTACCTTCCTCCACAATACAATAGTGGGCTACATATTTTTTATTAAATGTTACTATTGTAACATATTAATCAAGCTTAATAATCCTTCGTGGATATCACGTTTCATCGCTAAAGCTTCTTCAATATCAATAGCGACGATTTCGTTTTTAACTTGTCCGATAACCTTAGCGGTTTCTCCGTTTAGTAAGCATTCAACAGCTTTAGATCCCATTCTACTAGCAAGGATTCTATCGAATGCGCTTGGAGCGCCACCTCTTTGAAGGTGACCTAAGATTTCTACATTTGTATCAAATCCAGTCTTATCTTGGATTTTCTTTGCTAAATCGCGAACATCGAGTAAGTTCTCAGAAACAATCACGATTGCATGGCTCTTCTTTTGTGCTTTTAATTTTCTAAGCTTCTTAAAGATGTGTTCTTCATCATATGGGTGATCATAAGTGATGGTAAGTTCAGCAGCTTCAGCGATAGATGAATAAACCGCTAAGTCGCCACAATGACGTCCCATAACTTCGATAACACTACAACGTTGATGTGAAGATGATGTATCTTTAATTTTATCGACACAATCACAGATTGTGTTAAGAGCAGTATTGAATCCGATTGTGTAATCAGTAGATGCCACATCGTTATCGATACTAGCAGGGATACCAATAACTGGGAATCCGTGTCTAGCTAAATCGAGTAAACCACGATATGTTCCATCTCCTCCGATACCGATTAAGGCGTCGATATCTAAATCTCTTAATCTTTCAATTGCCTTTAATTGAACTTCTTCTTCTTTAAATTCTGGTAGACGTGAACTTCTTAAGATAGTTCCACCTCTATTGATAATATCTTGGGTGAACTCTTTTGTTACTTGACGGATGTCTCCTTCAACAAGACCTTTATAGCCATCAAAGATAACAAACATTTCTTTTCCTTGATATAAACCTGCACGAATGACTGCTCTAACAGCAGCATTCATTCCTGGAGCGTCGCCTCCACTTGTTAAGACAGCAATTCTTCTAACCATATTTAAAATGTCCTTTGCTATATAATAGCACTCACGATTTTGAATATAAAATATTTTTATGAGAAATTGATGTCTACTTTTCTTCTAAGAGTTTTCCACAAAATTAAATGTGGATAAATAAGGAAATCTCTAACCTACCATAAAGATTTATACTATGTATAAATCATTACATGTGCTTATGTGGATAAAAAATATAGTTAAAAAAAGCAAAAAATAGTCGTTGAAAGGGAAGTGGGTTTAGTTCATAATTTTTCTCAACACAGGGGGAGGAAAACGTATGGTTATTCTATCTACAACAGATATGTTTGATGTTAAAATTTCCTCCTTATTAGCGGATTATGATCGTGAAACGATTACTAATCTATATCAACCAATTATTGGCTATACCGCTTTAGCGGTTTATTTCACTTTATGGAGTGAGGCCAAAAACCAAAGAGTGACATCTTTAACAAGTCACGAACAACTCTTATTAAGAATGAGAATTGCCACTGGTGAGTTTATCAAAGCGAGAAAGACACTAGAAGCAGTGGGATTAATCAAAACAAAACTTGAAAAGCTTAGTGGTGCGTCTTTATATCACTATGAATTATTCGCGCCAAAAACCCCCGCTAAATTCTTTAACGACACCCTTTTATATGGATTATTAATTCAAAACTTAGGTGAGAATGATGCTTCTAGACTCAAAAGAGTGTATGACAACAACAATGGAAACATCTTAGGAGAAGATATCTCTAGTAGTTTTAATGATGTCTTCCATCCTGATTTTGAAGACGCAGCATTCTTAAAAGCTGCCTCTGGTAGTGGTAACTCTTTAGGTAGAAGAAAGAGTAAGATTGACACTGAATTCTCTTATGAGAAGTTCTTTAACACTCTTAAGAATATCAGTCAAATTAACGATAAATCGTTAACCAAGAACGAAATGAAGGAGATTGAAAGATTATCTACTCTATATGGAATCTCTGAAGAAGTAGCAGCAGAGAAGGTTGCTAACTGTTATTCAATTGAAAACTCTAAAGGTAATCGTGTAGATATTTCTCAGCTCGATAAAGATTTTAAGAATGAAATTTCTTACGGAGTTAGAACTCGTAATAAAAAAGCCACCAGAAACATCGTTAGTGGTGATGAAGGATTAGCCGCTAAGATTAAGTTCTTTGAAACAAGTAATCCAAAAGTTGTTCTTTCGGCATTACAAAACGGCACTAAACCTGCGATGGCGGATCTTAACATCCTCAAGTCTTTATCGATGGACTATAAACTTCCTAACGCTGTTATTAACGTAGTTATTGACTTTGTGTTACAAATGAACAATAACGTTTTAAGTAAATACTCTGTTGAAAAGATTGCGTCCTCTATTTCTAGAGAAGGTATAGAAACCGCGATTGATGCGATGCAATATTTAAATGAAAACTATGCGAGCAGTAAGAAAAACGCTAGTAAAAATAAGACAGTGAGTAAATCTAAACAAAATGAAGAGCAAGTTGAAGATAAAAATGATATCTTAACTGATGAAGAGATGAACAAACTCTTAGATGAATTTAAGGATCGATAAATGGAAAGACTAAAAGTTAATCAAAACGTGATGATTGATGAATCCACCATTAAAGAAATGGAGAAGGTTGTTTTTTCTAATCTCAAAGCTCTTAAATATCTTAGAGATTTAGGTCTTAGTGATGAAGCGATTAAAAGAAACATCACCAAAATCTATGATTTTGCTCTTGATATGACTAACTGTAAAGGCTGTAAAGGATTAGGCTATTGTAATAAAGATCCTAAATATTTAGTTAACTCAGTCACTTATAAAAATGGAGTGGTGGATCGTAACATTATTCCATGTAAGAAATACTTAGAACACACCAACTTTAAGAAGAAATTTGTCACTGTTGATTTCCCAGAAGAATGGCTTGAAAACAAGATTCACGGTAATGTTTATAATCTTAAATCCAAAATTAAGATGGAAATTTTGATGCAATATTCTTCAAGTATTAAAGGTGAAAGTAATCGCTGGATTTTTATGCAAGGTGGAATATCTAGTGGTAAATCTTTCTACGCTGCAACACTTTGTGTTGATGCTGCTAGAAACAGTGAACTAAATAAGATTGCGTTTATCAATGTCCCTAATAGATTTAAGGAACTCTCCGATATGCTTTTCACTAAAAACCCTAACTTTGATAGTGAGTTAGAAAAATATAAGACCGCTGATTTACTTGTCTTAGATGATTTTGGTAACGAATTCAAAAGCGACTTTGTTAGAGATAACATTCTTTTCCCAATCTTATCAAGTAGAGTGAGAAATAGACTTTTTACTATTATTACAAGTAATTATACTATCGATGATTGTGCATCAATGTATGAGACCACTAAAGCATCCAAACCAAAAATTGAGCAAATTCGACAAATGCTCAATTTAATGTGCAAGAAGGAATATTTTATATACGATCCTTCGCTTGAATAAAGACTTTCTTTATTTCCTTTTCGAAGGTTTTAAAATCTAGATTATTAAGAATAAGGTAAGTAGCCTTATTTTTATTTTCGTCAATCTTATTGGTTTCGTTAATTTTCTCTAAGTAGATTGCTTTTTCTTTGTCTCGATTTTGTAATCTTTCGAGTTGTTTTTGCTTATTTATATCAATAACTACAATCGTATCGAAGTAGTGGTCCATTTTAGATTCAAACAATAAAGGAACTTCAACCACTCTAATTGGATTAGATTCTTTGTCTAAGAAATTTATAATTTCTTTTTCAACAAGGGGATGAATGATTTTCTCTAGCTTTTTCTTGTTTTTAGGATTAACTAAAATGTTGTTTCTGAGTAAAGCTATATCAATCTTTCCGTTAGGGAATTTGATGAGCAAAGTTTTCTCTATTAAATTGATAACTTCATCTTTTTGATAAAGCTCATGGACGATTTCATCACTACTTAAAGTAGCGGCACCTAATTTCTTATAGATGTCTAATGCAGTTGATTTACCGCTACTGATTTTACCAGTTAAGCCAATATTGATTGGTGCGCCTTTTTTAAGCTGACAACATGGGCAAAAAGTTGTGCCTCTTCCACCGACTTTGATGAAGCGATATTCATGTCCACATGTAGGACAAATCTCTCCACTTCGTCCATATATCTTGATTCTGGTTTGGAAATTGCCATCAATATCTTTTCCTGGATGATAGCTTTTAATAGTGGAACCACCCATTTCAATTGCGGTCTTTAGTATTTCTTTAGAATTACTAATGATATCTTCCCATTCTTTTTTACTGATTTTATTAGCGGGAGTTAAAGGATGAATATGACTTGCGTAAAGAGTTTCATCGACATAAATATTACCTAAACCAGTGATAAGAGTTTGGTCTAGTAGTGTAGTTTTGATTGGCTTTTTACTATTCTTCACTATCTTTAAAATGAAGCTGACATCATTAACATCAAATGGCTCTGGACCAAGTTTAGATAACATCTCTTCTTTTAAGTAGTCACTTTCGTTAGATAACTTTAAGATTCCAAAGGCTCTACTATCGTCATAGCAAAGCTTAGTGTTATCAGTGAAGTGGAATGTCACTTTCGCGTATTTACTATCTTTTTCACTTTCTAAAAATTCATAGTACTTTCCTTCCATTCTTAAATGAGAAATAATGACTTTGTCATTACTTAGATGGAAGATGAGATATTTACCAACTCTAGACATGCTTAAAAATGTCTCACCAACGAGAGATTTTTTGAATTCGTTTACATCTCCTTCAATAGTTAAATTTCGGTATACATCAATTGATTTGATGGTTTTACCGATGACTATTTTAGAGAGAACATTTTTAATCGTTTCTACTTCTGGTAATTCAGGCATATTTATTTACAGTCGTACCAAGATTTTCCGAATCCTCCATCAACTTGTAGAGGAATTGATAAGTTGAGTGCGTGGATCATCTTATCATGGATAATTTGGTAGGCTTTCTCCTTTTCTTCTTTAGGAACTTTGAAAATTAGTTCGTCGTGAATTTGAAGAACCATTTTGGTTTTAAGTTTATTTTCTTTTAACGCTTTATCAACATCAATCATTGCTGATTTTATTAAATCAGCAGCACTTCCTTGAATAGGAGCGTTCATCGCTGCACGTTTCGCGAATTCTCTTACTTGATAGTTCGCATCATGTAGTTCTCTAAGATATCTTCTTCTACCCATCATCGTGGAGACATATCCTTGTTTAAGAGCTTCATCTACAATGTTTCTAAAGAAGTCGTTAACTTCAGGGAAGGTGTTATAGAAGCTTTGAATGATATCTTTACTTTCTTTAACAGAGATATCGAGTTGTTCGGATAATCCCCAGTCGCTAATACCGTAAATAATTCCAAAGTTAACTGCTTTAGCTTTTCTTCTTTGAAGTGGAGTTGGTTCTCCGTCTAAATGGAAGATACTTTTTGCGGTCGCTGTGTGGATATCGCTATTAGGATCTTCAAAGATTTTCTTAAGGTTTTCACAGTTAGATAAGTGAGCAAGTATTCTTAACTCAATTTGCGAATAATCTAAAGACAAGATCTCATAGTTATCATCATCATAATAGAAGGCAGTTCTAATCATTTTGCCTTCTTCATCTCTTATAGAGATGTTTTGTAAGTTCGGATTAGAAGAACTGAGCCTTCCGGTTTGAGTCATTGCTTGATTGAAGTTCGCGTGAATCTTTCCATCTTTATAGATATGCGCTTTAAGTCCTTCAACATAAGTTGAGAGTAACTTAGAGTATTTACGATATTCCATGATTTTTGAAATAATTGGATGTTTGTCGATATACTCTTTTAAAACATCTTGAGAAGTGGAGCGACTCTTTCCGTTTATAATTCCAAGTTTCTCGTAAAGAATATCTCCGAGTTGTTTTGGAGAAGAGATATTAAAGTCTTCGCCAGCAAGTTCATGGATTTCTTTTTCTAATACATCGAGTCGAGATTTCCATTCTTTACCCATATCATCAAGAACTTTGTAATCAATTGGGAATCCTTCAATTTCCATATCGGCAAGGACATTTACCAAAGGTAATTCCAATCTTTCATATAATTCAAGAGCGTTAATCTTAACGAGTTCAGATTTCACCTTTCCATCTAAAACTTTTGAGTAGAATGCAATCTTACATGTCTTTTCTGGGTTCTCGTTATTAAATAAGGAAAGAGCTTCATCACTATTAGTGGCGATATCAATACCAAAGACATTTAATACTGATTCAGCTTTATATTTAACAGCGGTGTCCACTAAATACGCTGCGATTAGGATATCAAACTCTAATCCGTTAATCTCAATATTACGTTTTGCTAAGGCAACTTTAATGGCTTTATAGTCAAAACAGAACTTTTTATATTGTTCATCTTTTAAGATTTTGAGAAGTGTTTCATCTTTAGAAGCATCATCCATATTTAAATAGTAGTGGTGATGTCCATCAGAGATCGCGATTCCAAAAACTTCAGAATTAAAATAGTCTTCACTATCTTCAAAATCTAAAGCCACTCCAATTGAGTCTTTAAGTTCTAATCCTTTTAATGAAGAAACAACTTCGATATCGATTTTGCTATCTTCTAAGTTTTGTTGTTTCCATTTTGGACTAGCTTTACTTATGAGTTGCTTGAGTCCATATTTTTGACAGAACTCATTTAATATATTAAATGAATACCCATGATATTTTGTATCGTTTAGGTTAAACGGAAGAGGGACATCGGTTTTAATAATCGCTAAATCGCGAGAGATTCTTCCGATTTCGCTATTCGCAGCAATTAGTTCTCCAACTTTGCCTTTGATATTACTAGCGTTAGCGATGATGTTATCAAAATTACCGTATTCTTCGATTAATTTAACTGCGGTTTTTTCTCCGACTCCTGGTATACCTGGAAGATTATCAGAACTATCTCCTCTTAGACCCTTATAATCAATGATTTGAATTGGTTCAAAACCATATGTTTCTTTAACCATAGAAGGAGTCATAGAAACAATATCGGATAATCCTTTTCTAATGATTTCCACAGTGATTCTATCACTCACTAATTGGAGGAAATCTCTATCAGAGGTATATAGATGTACTTCGTAACCTGATTTTTCTGCCATTTTAGCGACAGTACCGGCGATATCATCTCCTTCAAATCCTTCTTCTTCAAATTGGAAGATGCCAAAGGCATTTAAGAATTCTCGAGCGATTGGGAATTGTCTTACTAAATCTTCAGGAGCGGGTTTTCTATTTGCCTTATATGTTTCTAAGGCGTCGTGTCTAAAGTTATGTTTAGCGGCGTCAAAAGCGACGATAATTGATTCGTCTTTGTTGAGATTAGAGATGATTTTGTTCATCATATTGCTAAAAGCAAAAATTGCGTTAGTAGGAACACCGTCCTTATTACGCATAATCTCCATTCCTGGATAAGCAGTCGCGTAATATGACCTAAATAACAACGAGTTACCATCGATAATTGTAATTTTTGCCATAACTAATCCTCTAATTTGGTGAGTTCATCACCGATAAACGATTCTTTTTCGTCTTTCTTTTCATAATGTCCTTTAATGAGGACGATTTCATTCTTGTTTAATAATTGGAAGCAAGTCTCATAGACTTTAGGGAATAAAGTAACTTCCATTTCATCAGTTTGATCAAAGATTTTGATGAACGCCATAGTGGAGTTATTCTTTCTTACTTTGATGATTTTGATGTTAGAAATGATTCCACAGATATTAACTGTGTTTTTTGTATCTTTAACCTCGTTAAGAGGAACGGCTTTGTTCTTCTTAAGGAGGTCTTCTTTATAACGGAGTGGATTATCACTAAGCATGATGCCTAAAGTCTCATATTCGAGATTGATATTCTCTAGTGGGATATCAGTATCTAAGAAGAATTGTTTTTGATTGTCTAAGGTTTCATCTAAGATAAGTTGTCCATCTTTATCATAAGATAATTCAGCGAGTTGATAGGCATAGTGGAGAGTGTTTCTCATCGTTGCGCGAGAGTTATGTAAAGAGTCTAACGCTCCGGCGTTGATGAGTTTAGTAATTGCGACTTCGCTAATTCCTAAGTTATACATACGAGAGACAAAATTAAAGAAATCTTTAAATTCTCCGTTTTCTAATCTTTCATCAATGATTTTATTAGCGATATCTTCACTGATTCCTTTGATTCTATTAAGTGGATACAGTAGTCCATTATTATAAATAATAAAAGTCTTTACACTGTGATTGATATTTGGAATATATACTTCGTAATTACGTGATTTGATTTCACTAACATAGTCAGAGAATTTATGATCAGTTGTTCCTCCACTTATCGTTAAGATTGAGGAATAAAATTCAAGTGGGTAGTGACATTTAAGATATGCCATACGGCAAGCTATAATCGCGTAAACCACCGCATGAGATTTATTAAATCCGTAATCAGCGAATTTTTCAATTTGGTTAAAGACAGATTCAGCTTGTTTTTGAGTATAGCCTTTATTAAGCGAACCTTTTATGAATTTGCCTTTACTAGAAAGGATGATGTCTTTGTCTTTTTTAGAAATCGCTCTTCTAAATAAATCGGCTTCTTCGGGAGAGAAACCCGCCATAACTTGAGCGAGTTTATTGACTTGTTCTTGATAAACAAGAACTCCATAAGTTGGAGACAATACTTCCTTTAACTCATTAGACAAATATGTGACTTTGATTTTTCCTTCTTTTCTTAGCTTATAATCCTTGATGTTATCCATAGGACCAGGTCTAAATAAGGCAAGTAGAGCAACAATATCGTTGAACTCTTTTGGTTCAAGAATTTTAATCGCATTTCTCATACCAGAACTTTCAATTTGGAATAGTCCAATGGTCTTACCACTTCTAATCAAATCAAAACATTCTTTGTCTTCATAAGGGAGATTGTAGAAAGATAATTTCTCACCTTTATTTTGATAAATGAGATTTAAACAATGATCAATCGTGGTTAAGTTTGTCAAAGACAAAAAGTCCATTTTCAAGAACCCTTGTTCTTCTAAATAGTCTTTCTCTAATTGAGAAATTAAATGTCCATTAAAATCAACAGTGACAGGTAAAACATCTTCGATAGAATCATCGTTAATAATGATACCTGCCGCGTGAAGTCCAGCTTGACGAGACAAGCCTTCAATTTTTGACGCTAGAGAGACGATTTCTAGGAAATATTTATCTTCATCAACGAGTTTTCTAAATGTTGGGAGTTTCTTGTAGGCTTCTTTAAGAGTGAGCTTGTCTTTATCGTTAATAGATTTTGATAATAAATCAATATGACGATTAGGAATATCGTATATTCTTCCAATATCTCTAAGAGCTTGCTTAGCTTGGATGGTTTGGAAAGTGACGATACTCGCGACATGCTCGTTACCGTATTTCTCTCTCATATACTCAATCATTTCTTCGCGTCTAGTATCCATGAAGTCGATATCGATATCAGGCATACTCTTTCTTGCTTTATTTAAGAAACGTTCGAATTGTAAGTCATATTTTAAAGGATCTACTTCAGTTATACCTAAGGCATAGGACACAAGTGAGCCAGCGGCGCTTCCTCTACCAGGACCAACTAGAATGCCATTATTTCTAGCGTAGTTAACATAGTCACTAACGATTAAGAAATAATCCGCAAAACCCATGGATATAATAACTTCTAGTTCTTGCTTGGCTCTTTCTATATGTTTTTCGTCGTAAATGTTAAGTTTCTTTAAACCACTAGCGACGTTTTTCTTTAATGTATCAGTAGAATCGTTAACTGGATAGTGGAGGATTTTTCCACGTTTTTGATTAAATACAAATGATGATGAGCTAACGAGTTCACCAGTTAAATCTAATTCCTTTTTAGTGTATATCTTAGAATAAAATTCTAAGTCATGAAAATATTCTTCACCTTCATATTCTTTGATATCAAGTTTCTCGTCTTTATCAATTGCTTCGAGCATCTTAATAACAAAGGCATCTTTCTTGCTTTGATAACGAATACGAGGGAAGGAAATCGTTTGATATTTATAATCTTTAGCGAACTTTCTTATCTTTTGAGAGAAACCAAATTCTTCTTTGTCTTTAATCTCAAGTCCGAGATAGAAAGAATCGAATGATTTATATATCTCGACGAGATACTTTAAGAAGTCTTTGTCTTCCTCTTCATTGAAGGATTCTTTGAATTTTCCATAATTAGTTTCAAGAATTCCCGCTAATCCGGAATGTTCTTTTAAATCATCTAGAGTTAGTTTGTGATCGCTAGCGAGTTTAGATAATCTTATAAGATTATGATATCCATTCTCATTTAATGCGTAGACCACTAAAGAGTCGCCTTCAATGTCAATTTCCATGCCAACGAGATATTTCTTATTTTCTTTTTCCATCGCTTTTACAAAACTAGGAACTCCATAAAGAACATTTCTATCAGAGATACCCGCTCCAAAATAATTATGTTTCTTAATAGAAGCAACAATTCTTTCGATAGTTAAAGCACTCTCTAGAAATGTGTATTCAGAAATAACTCGTAGTGGTGCAAACATACTATAAGTATATTCTAAAAGAGGAACAAATAAAACACTCTATTAGAGGAATTTACAAGTAAAGATAAGCAATATATCAAGTTATTAAAAAGAGCCCGTTATTAGGCTCTAATTTGTTTTTTTGATTATTTTACTAAGGCATCAAGTGCTGCGATGAATTTTGGAAGTTCATCAAGAGTAGCGATTTTCGCGCCACTAGCTTGCTTATGTCCTCCGCCTCCAAATTCAGCGGCCACTCCATTAATCACATAATCGCGTGAACGAATAGAGATTCTCCAACATGGTTCTTTTGGATCTGGGTCTTCAGTAATAGAGCACCAAATGTTGATTCCTTCGATGTTGGAAAATAGGTTAACGTTCTCCTTGCCTCTTTCGGTGGTGATTTTGAGTTCTTTTTGAATCTTGTCACTGAGTACATAATAAGCAACACCTTTAGGAGAAACAGTGTAGTTATTAAGAATATAAGCGGTAACTTTTAAGTCATCGATGTTCTTAAGATACATCGCTCCATAGATTTTATTGAGGCTAATTCCTTTATCGATAAGATAGGAAGCAATCTTAAATGTATGTGCGCTTGTGGAGGAGTATTGGAATCTTCCAGAATCTCCAACCATTGCGATATAGAAGTTCTTTGCGCTTTCTTCACCCATAACATATTTATGTTTGAAGTTAAGTAACATCGAAACGACTAATTCAGAGGCTGCTGCCATTGAGGTATCAACAATATGAACATCCGCGAACTCATCGGTTTTTGGATGGTGATCGATAACGATTATCTTGTCACCTTTTTCAAAACGCGGATCAGCAATACGAGAAATGTTTCCAACATCAACAATGATTGTTAAGAATTTCTTGTTAAACCAGCTATCACTTTCTTTATCCATTTCTTGGAAAAGTCGTGGAGTGAAAGTAACGTGGTTGTCACCGAACACTTTGACTTCTTTTTGAGGGAAGTTATCTTTGATAAAGTGATATAAACCGAGCTGAGTGCCTAATGCGTCATAATCAGGCATGATGTGACGGAAAATTGCAATTCTATCGTATTCGCGAATAAGCTTTTCAACTTCGGAGAATTCTTTTTTGAATTTCTTTCCGACTGCTAAAATTTCTTTTTCTTTTTTCATGGTTATTTACCTACGGTCATGTTGAAAGCGTCTCTAGCAATCATCACTTCTTCATCAGTAGGAATGACTGCGACTTTGATCTTGCTATTAGGAGTAGAAATTAAGCATTCTTTTCCGTGAATTGTGCTATTAAGAGCTTCATCGATTTCGACACCTAAAGCACCTTTGATTTGATCAACGACTTCTTTTCTAGTTCTTGGTTCGTTTTCTCCAATTCCAGCAGAGAAGATGATTAAGTCTGCTCCACCTAAACGGACATAATATTGTCCGATGAAGTCGGCAATTCTTCTAATAAATAATTTATTAGTTAAGATAGCGTGTTCGTTACCTTCATCAACCGCTTTAAGAACATCACGACTATCAGGACCGACAGTGGACATACCTTTAAAGCCACTTTCTTTGTTGAACATTTGGTAAACTTCTTCTGCGGATTTACCAGTGACTTTAACAACATAGTTGAAGACACTTGGATCCATATCACCGGTTCTAGTTCCCATCATGATGCCACCTAAAGGTGTAAGACCCATTGAGGTTGCAACACATTTACCGTCTTTAATCGCGGTGATGGAGGCGCCTGAACCAATGTGACAAGAGATAATTCTTTTTCCTTCAGTGTCTTTTAGATATTTTTCACCTTCAATCGCTAAGTAGTTATGGGATGTACCATGCGCTCCATAACGACGAATGTCATATTTTTCTGTTAATTCATATGGAATTGGGAAGACATAGTCTTGTGGTTCCATAGATTGATGATAAGCGGTATCAAATACCGCCACCATTGGACAATTTGGTAAGACTTTCTTAAACGCTCTGAAGCATGTTAAGTGAGCAGCGTTATGAAGTGGAGCAAGAGGAATCAGAGATTCAATCTTCTCTTCTGTGTCCTTATCAAACATCGCACTTTTTGAGAAATATTTACCACCTTGGACTATTCTATGTCCAGCGGCTTTGATCTCGTCGTAACTTGAGATGATGTGTTTTGCTAATAATTCATCAACAACCTTTTGAGCGGCAACTTCGTGATTAGGGAAACTTGGTTCACTAACATCTTTATTACCGTCATATTTGATTGTGAAAATTCCTTTTGCTAAGCCAATTTTTTCACAGTTACCAGAACAAAGAACTTTTTCTTCTGGCATTTCATAAAGCTTAAACTTAAGGGATGAACTTCCTGAGTTAATTGTTAATACTTTTGCCATAAACTCTCCTTATTTCTAACGTAAAAATTATCGCACAAGTTCAATATAATTGAAAATAAAAACAAAAAGATATTTAACTAAATTCTTGATATAGTAGATTTATGAAGAAAATTCCTCTTGATTATCAAAAGAACGTGAGAGACCTTGGAGGACTAGTTGGATATCAAGGTTTGAAGGTTAAATATGGGCGAGTTTTTCGAGGTGGTTTTCTAGGTCGAGTTTCTGACTCTGATATTAAAACAATCAACTCCCTTAGACTTACCGATATTGTTGATTTTAGAAGCAAGACTGAATACGAAAAAAGACCTGATTATCCATTTATGGGGGTGAAGTTTCATAACTTTCCTGCTTTAGACGAATCTAATGACGAAGGACTTAAAAGTAGAAATGACTATGATGATAGTAACCTTCTTTGGTTTTTAGCGGAATCAAAAGATGGCTTCTCCCATATGTATAACATATATCCTGAACTTTTATTAACTAAACCAGGGATAGAAGCTTACAAAAACTTTTTTAAAGTTTTATTAGAGGATAATCGCACTGTGTATTTCCATTGCTCTCAAGGCAAAGACCGCGCTGGACTCGCTTCATTCCTTTTTGAGATCGCTTTAGGAGTGTCATTAGAAGACGCAACAGAAGATTATCTTCTTACTAATGAGGCCATGGAAGAAAAGATTGTGAATTATAAAATCACTTTAAAGGACAAACCATATTATGATGATCAGTATGAGAAGGATATTGATGATGTCTTCTCTGCAAAGGTTGAATATCTAAATCACGCGATTGAAGAAGTGAATAAAAGATGTGGAGATTTATTAACATATATAAAAAACGTCCTAGAAGTGGACGTTGATAAACTTAGAAAACTCTACTTAAAGTAATTTCTCAATATCGTTCTCGGAATAAACGGCAATGCCGTTTTTTTTTAATAAGGAAGCAGTGATACCTTTCCCTTTAACCATTTTTCCGTCGAACTTACCATTATGGATTTCGTTAACTCCACAGCTTGGTGATCCTTCTTTAAGAATCGCGATTTTAATGTTTAAGTATTGGCAGAGCATCAATGCTTTTTTAGCACCACTAACAAAGTTAGAAGTGACATCTTTTCCAGCTTTAGAGATAACTTTGTCTTTGACGATTTCGGAAGGATTTCTTGGGATTTTTAATCCGCCTTCAACCTCAGGACAAAAAGGAACTAACTCGTATTTTTCTAATAAATCTTTGATTAAAGGATGATATTGACCTTTCCCGTCATATCGTACTTTATCACCAACTAAACACGCACTGATGAGTATCTTTTCCATAACTTAAGTTATTTTATATTTGTGAGACACGTTAATCAATATATAATGTTTGTTATGAATGAATTCCTTTACAAAGTAAATGACACTGAATATCCAGTCGTGGTTATTCATAAAAGAATTAGAAATATCCACTTCAGATTCAAAGAAGGGAAATTCGTAGTAACTTGTAATCAATTTACTTTGAAAAGACAAATTATAAGGGGATTAGACAAATTTGCGGAAAACCTTATCAAACGATCCTCAAAAGAGTCTCCAATTGGAGAAGATTATATCTACCTATTCGGAGAGAAATATAATATCAACCCAAGTGGTTCGATTGTTATTAATAACAAAGAAATCAAATATAAGGATATAGAACAGCTTAAAAAGAAACTGAAACCAGTGTTTGAAGAAATACTCACAAAAAGAGTAAGATATTATGAAAAACTGATGAAGCTTCCTTCCTACACAGTAAAAGTTAGAAACATGACTAGTCGATATGGAAGTAATTCAAAAAGAACCAAGAATATCAATTTTGCTTTCTTACTCATTCATTATTCAATCGAAATCATTGATTCAGTTGTGGTGCATGAACTCGCTCATATCGAAGTATTTAATCACTCGAAAAAGTTCTATGATGTAGTGTACAAATACTACCACAAATATGATGAATGTCATAAGAAGTTAAGGAAAGGAGAATTCAAATGATTAAAGCAATCACATCTAAAGACAACCCAAGAGTCAAATTTGCGTGTTCATTAAAAGAAAATAAATACCGTAATGAACACAAGATGTTTTTAGGCGAGACTAAAAAGTCTCTTGAGATGGCGTTAGCCACTAAATCGGTAGTGGAAGTATTTGCTACTGATTACGTTGAACTTCCTGAAAATATACCCTTAAATCTAGTGAGTGAAGAAGTCTTAAAAAAGATTTCTAGTAATGTCCATCCAGAAGGAGTGGTGTTCATCGCTAAAATGGATGAAAGTGAGGTTAAAGACGTTCATAAGATTTTATATCTTGATGAAATAAATGATCCTGGTAATATGGGGACTTTAATTCGTACCGCTTTAGCGTTTAGTTATGATCTTGTTTTAGTCAGTGAAAACTCCGTCTCCATTTATAACGAAAAAGTAGTGAATTCCTCTAAAGGCGCAATCTTTGCTATTCCAGTAAGAAAAGGCAAATTATCTTCATACAAAGGAACACATAAAATTATCATCAGTGAGCTCAACTCAAAATCAGTGGAGTTCGATAAAATCGAAGTACCAGAAAATTTTGTCCTAGTGCTCGGTAGTGAATCTCATGGAGTTAGTAAAGACACAATTAAGCTTGCAGATATAAGCGTTACTATTCCTATTAGCAACATTGATTCACTCAATGTTTCTGTAGCGGGTGGAATACTAATGAATAAAATTCATTAATACCGATTAAATCATCATATATTCAGTATATTTATAAAAGAGGGAGTGAAATATATTTCAAATCCCTTTTTTTGTGATATACTTTTTAACTGATATTAAAGGTGAAACATATGGAAAAAAATAACATCAATGACATCTACAAGGAAGCGATGGAGGAAATCTCAAGTTCTAGTGATAGTAACCGTATCCAAGAATTAAGAATTAAATTCCTCGCTAAGAAAAGTGTTTTGTCCTCACTTATGTCAACTTTAGGACAACTCCCTCCAGAAGAGAGAAAAGAATTTGGAAAACATTTAAACGAGGCTAGAAGTCAAATCGAAGCTGCGATTAACGCGAAAGAAGCAGAAATTCGTAAGCAAGAATTAGACAAAAAACTTCAAAAAGAAACAATTGATATTTCTTTACCTAGCAAGAGAGTGGAATTAGGTGGACAAAACCCATTCTATGTTGTGAAAGATGAAATTACTGACATCTTCCTTAACATGGGCTTTGAAGTTGCCGATGGACCAGAAGTTGAATCTGATTTATTTAACTTTGAACTCCTCAACATTCCTAAAGACCATCCTGCTAGAGATATGCAAGACACCTTTTATATTAGTGACTCTGTTCTCTTAAGAACACATACTTCACCTGTTCAAGCTCATACAATGAAAGCAAGTGAAGGAAAACCAATTAGAATTATTTGCCCTGGAAAAACATATCGTAGAGACGATGATGATGCGACACATAGTCATCAATTCGCTCAAATCGAAGGACTTGTAATTGATAAAGATATTAATCTTGGACATTTAAAAGCCACTCTTGAACTCTTCGTGAAGAAGATGTTTGGAGAAAAAAGAGAAATCAGATTACGTCCTTCTTATTTCCCATTTACAGAACCAAGCGTAGAAGTGGATATCACATGCGCTAACTGTGGAGGAAAAGGTTGCTCGATGTGTAAGGGCACTGGATATATTGAAATCCTTGGAGGCGGAATGGTTCACCCTCACGTTTTAGAGATGAATGGTTATGATCCTAACGTCTATAGTGGATTTGCTTTTGGTATCGGTATAGAAAGAGTAGCAATCTTACGTTATGGCATTGATGACATCCGTAAATTCTACCAAAACGATGTAAGATTCTTACATCAATACCGTAAAAAAGCATAGGAGGTATCGTCATGTTAGTTAGTATTAATGAATTAAAGAAATACGTAGATTTAAGTGGACTAGATGCGAATAAAATCGCTGATGGTTTAACTTTTGCCGGCATCGAAGTTGAAGAAGTTAGTAAACTCGCTAGCGGAACAAACTTAGTTATCGGACATGTTTTAGAATGTGAAGAACATCCTGATAGTGATCACCTCCATGTTTTAAAAGTTGATTTAGGTGACGAAGTTAAACAAATCGTTTGTGGTGCCCCTAACGCAAGAAAAGGACTAAAAGTCATTGTTGCTCGTATCGGTGCTAAACTTCCTGGAGGAGAAATTAAACCTTCTACCATTAGAGGAGTTGCTTCCGAAGGAATGTGCTGTTCCTTGCTTGAACTTGGAGTTGACTCAAAGTACTTAAAAGAAGAACAAACTAAAGGTATTGAAGAATTACCTAGTGACGCTCCAGTTGGAGAAAGTGAAGTCCTTAAATATTTAGGTTTAGATGATGAAATCCTTAACCTTAAGATTTTAGCGAATCGTCCAGACTTACTTTCTATTTATAACGTCGCTAAAGAAGTTGGCGCTATCTTTGATAGAAAAGTTAATATTCCTTCTTTTGAAGTTAAAAACAGTTTTGAAACTGACTTAGTCGTCGGTTCAAAAACTTCTAGATGCTCTCAATTCTCAGGTAGAGAAATCAAAAATATCCATATCAAAGAATCTCCAAAATTCATTGTTGAGGCTCTTAGATCAATGGGTATTAGAAGCATCAATAATATCGTTGATATCGGTAACTATGTAATGCTCCTTACTGGACAACCATTACATATGTACGATAAAGATAAACTCGATAAAGCCGAATTAATCGCTAAAGATGACTTAATGGTGGACTTTGTTGCTCTTGATGAAAAGAGCTATTCCATCATTCCTAATGACATCGTTATTACTTGTAATAACAAAGCGATGTGTTTAGGTGGAGTCATGGGCTCTTTAGGATGTGCGGTTGATAACAACACTAAAAACATTTATATTGAAGCCGCCTCTTTTGATGGAGCCTCTATTAGACATACATCTTCTCGACTTGGTTTAAGTAGCGAATCTTCTTCTAGATTTGTCAAAGGTACAAACCATTTCCAAGCCGAATCCGTTATTGAACTCGCTTCATACTTAATCAAAGAATATTGTGAAGGCCAAGAGTTCTCTAATATCGTTACCTATCAAAGTGAAAAAGAACCAAATCAAGTTCTTCTTTGCTCCGTTAAACGTATCAATAATCGCTTAAGAACAGAATTTACTGAATCACAAATGAAAGACGTCCTTAATCGACTTAACCTTAAGGTTAGTGAAGTTAATGATGACGAATTCAAAGTTAAAGTTCCTAATTACAGATTAGATATAAGTAGGGAAGCCGATATTTCTGAAGAAGTTATTAGACTTCTCGGATTTGATAATGTGAAAAGTTCTTTACCTACTTTAGATGTTAGAGTCGGTGGCTTAACACTTAGACAATCTCGTTTAAGAAAGATTAGAGAATCCTTATTAAATAAAGGATTGGATGAATGTGTAACATATTCCCTTCTTAGCAAGACTAATAGTGAGAAGTTCAATCTTCTTCACGACGAAGAACATTATGTATTACTCAACCCATTAACTGATGAACACGAAGTGTTTAGAACCCATATCCTTTATTCACTTTTAGATGTCGCTAGTTACAATCTCAACCGTCAAAATAAGGATTTAGCATTATTTGAAACTGCGAATATGATTTCTAAATCCACACATCAAGAGCATTTAGCGGTTGTCCTTGTTGGTAACTCATTAACTCAAGATGTGATGAAAAAGGAACCATATGATTTCTTCCATATGAAAGGAATCGTGGAAAACATCTTTGCGTTACTCGGAATTGAAAATTCTAGATATAGATTTGATAGATTTAGTTCTTTTCTAGAAGAACTTCACCCAGGAAAGAGTGCTTCTATCATCTTCCAAAACCAAGTTATTGGAGTGATGGGTGAACTTCATCCTGTTGCTAAAAACGAATTAGGATTTAGTAAAACTAATGTTGTCGTTTTAGAAATAAATTTAGAAGCTTTGCTTGAAGCAAAAGTCTCCTTAGCAAAGATGAGCCCAATTTCTAAATTCCCAACCGTTAATCGTGACTTAGCGTTAATCGTTAAGAGTGATATCGCAGTTGGAGACATCATTAAACTCGTGAAGAAAAATGGTGGTGGCCTAGTTAAAGATGTCAAAGTATTTGACGTCTACGAAGGGGCTAACCTATTAAAAGACTCTAAGAGTGTCGCTATTTCTATTTGCTTAGGAAAAGAAGGCACCTTAACTGATAAAGAGATTAATGACACTCTTGATAAAATCAAGTTTGAATTAAGCAAAAACTATAACGCTCAACTCAGAATGTAAGATGAAAATTAATCGTCATTTATTTAATAATAAAGATTACGTTATTGAAGATGATTTGGATTTTTCTAATGTTAAATTAGATCCAACTCATATTCGTAAGATCAGTAACGCTCACGCTAAGATTAGCGGTTTTGATTATGACGATTATCTTCTTCTTAACATCAGTTTAGATGCTGATACAATAGGAGTGTGCTCATACACTCTAGAAGATGTACCATTTAAGGTACATATTAACACAACTCTTACCTTCACTTATGAAGATGAAGAAGACACAATCAAGATTGATAATCCAATTTTTGATATTGATCCGTATCTTCTTGATCTCATCATCTCTGAAGTTCCATTAACATTAGTTAAAAAAGGAGCTAAACTCCCAACAAGCGGTAATGGATATCGAGTGATAAGTGAAGATGAATATAACAAAGAAAACGAGAACAAAGTAGATAGTCGATGGTCTAAATTAGATGACATCGAATTATAAGGAGGAGAGACTATGAGTTCTTTTAAAGATTTACGTATCGTTGATAATTTTTATCAAACAAGTGCATTTTTCCCAATGCCAACACTTCTAATTTCTACATTAGATGAAGAAGGTAATACCACCTTAGGAGCGTACTCATTATGCTTCCCATATTACATTGCTGGAAAAGATTATTATGCGATGATATTGGAATGCCGCAATAGTTCTAATACCGCTCAAAACATTTTAAGAACTGGAAAATGTGCTCTTAACTTTATTGAAGACAGTCGTAAAGATTTTGCAACTGCCGTTAAACTTGGTTTCCCAGGAGAAACTCCAAAAGAAAAGATGACAAAGTCTACCTTTAAACTTGAAAAAGGTTTAGCAGAAGGAGTTCGACCAGAAGTTATCTCTACTGCTTATCAAGTATTTGAATGTACTTGGGATGATACTTTAGAAGATGCTTATTTAGATAAATCTAAAATTGGTCAACTTGAAGGTATAGAAGGACCATATCGTAACTTTAATGGAGTTACCTCTAAGTTTGGATGTCACTTCATTTTAAAAATCGATAAGATTCTCATGAAAGAGAAATTCTATAACGCGATCATTAATGGAGTGAAGGCGAGTAAGTTCCCAAAAGTTCCTGTTGATTACGGATATCGTGATAGTACATATTTCTGGTACACAAGGTTCAAATCAAGACCAATTAAAGAACCAATTCCTGCTGGAAAAGAAGCGAATATCGATAGTGTGATGTACGCTGCTAATAGAATAGATGATAAGGTCAAATTCACTAAAGAAGCTTGCCAAATGATCGTCAAGATTCCTCGTGTTTTCCTTAAAGCCGCTCTTACCCAAATGGTGGATTACGCCAAAAAACAAGGTTGGACTCTGATCGATGTTAAAGAGATGCAAGAAATCAGAGATAAACGTAGTAAAGAGAAGAAATAATTTTCTATGAAAATTAAATTGAAATAAGATTGCTGGAAACGGCAATTTTATTTTTGTAAAAATTCTTAAATTTATATATTGCATATAATAAAAAAACTCGGTAAAATGTAGTCAAGTGGTAAAAAGTGGGAGAAAGTGGTAATGCTCTTTGGTAGTTACAAACACACTCTTGATGATAAAGGCCGTTTACTCATTCCTAAAAAGATTAAGGAAGAACTCAAAAACAGTCCTTCTTTATACATCATGAAAGGATTTGAGGGATGTTTAGCTATTTACAATCAAGGCGAATTTGAAAAACTTGTCACAGAATGCGAATCTCTTTCTTTCAATAAAACAAACAATCGTTCCTACTTAAGAGTGATGCTCGCTAGTGTTAGCGAACTTCCAATTGATAAAGTAGGAAGAATTCAATTACCATCTCAAGTTTTAGCAAAATTCCAGATCGGCAAAGAAGTGGTGATACTTGGAGTAATCGATCACTTTGAAATCTGGGACGCAGTTAAATTTGATAAATATCAACAAGAGGCTAATGACAATTTCGAAAATATCGCTGAATCATTAGATAGAAGCGATGACTAACGAACATATCCCAGTCCTTCTAAAAGAAGTAATAGAAGGCCTCAACATCAGAAAAGATGGAAAGTACTTAGACTTAACTCTTGGTAGAGCAGGTCATAGTAGTGAAATCTTAAAAAGATTAGATAAAAACGGATTACTGATCGGAGTCGATCAAGATGATGAAGCAATCGCTAAAAGTGAAGAAAGACTAGGTCATATTAGTTCAAACTTCGTATTAGTCAGAGACAACTTCGTTAATATTGATGAAATCCTTAAGAATCTAAAGATTGATAAAGTCGATGGAATCCTAATGGATCTAGGAGTAAGTTCTCCTCAATTCGATGATGAAAGCCGCGGATTCTCGTATCGATTCGATAGCGAACTCGACATGAGAATGGATAAAAGAAATAACGTCACAGCTAAACGAATCGTAAACGAATATTCAATTCAAGAATTAACCCGCATATTTAATGAATATGGGGAAGAAAAATATTCATTCCAAATCGCTAGAAATATCGTCAAGAGTAGAGAAAATAAGCCAATAGAAACAACGTTCGAACTAGTTGACATCATTAAAAGAAGTAAACCTAGTAAAGAATTAAGTAAAGTTGGTCATCCTGCTAAACAAGTCTTCCAAGCCTTAAGAATTGAAGTCAATGATGAAATCAATGTCTTAAAGAACACGCTTGGTAAAGCTCTAAGCCATCTAAACAAGAATGGTAGACTCGCAGTCATCACATTCCACTCTGGAGAAGATAAAATAGTTAAAAAACTATTTAAAGACTTAACTGTTATTGAAGGTAATCGATATGATCTTCCAGATAATAACGAAAAAGTTGAATATCGCTTGATCACTAAAAAAGGAGTTAAACCAAGCGAACAAGAAATCGAAATTAATCACCGTTCAGTGAGCAGTGTATTAAGAATAATTGAAAAAATCTAAGAAAGGAGAAAATTATGGTTTATAAGAACAAGCTCTACAAACATCATAAGAGTAAAGCGGTTTTAGTAATCCGTAATTTTTCATTCTTCTTTTCTGCGATGATAGCCCTTGCCGCTATCGCTGCAATTCCAACCTACATTAACGCTGCAAGTGTCAAAGAAACAAAAGCCGCAGAAGTGGTAGAAAAAGTTTCTGAAGAGAAAGAAAATGACACTAAAGAAGAAAAGTTGGAAACCTATAAAAGCTTATAAAACTTGATCCCCCTCGAGTTTTGGGTCTGTGGCGACACAGACTTTTTTATTGGTTTTAATTAACAAATTATTGTTAATAATACCGATATAATGTAGAATATTTCTCGTATGAAAAAGAATACTATTGCTATTGAGATATCCCACAAATTCATCAAAATCGCTTTTGGTTTTGTTCAAGACGAACGTGTATACCTCAATTATGTTAAAAAAGTTAATATCAATCACCTATTAGAAAATGGTGCGATTAAAGAGAAAAACGAACTTATTAAAGAACTTAGTAGAGTGAATCCAGTCGTGGATCAAGAATACTTAGTTAATTATTTAATTAATAATGTCAGTTTTGTTCTTCCTCCATATGGACTTGAAGTATATCAGACTTCTCAACTTACTTCAGTAACCAGCCCAGAAAAAGAAATTGGCGAGATTGATATTGTTAACTTATATTCAATGATCCGTAACAAAAAGTTACCTGTTGATAACGTCTTAATTGATATCATCCCTGAATCATTTGCGATTGATAACGGTAACATGTACGCTCAAGCGCCTTTAGGCAAATTTTCTAGCGCAATTACTGCACACGCAAAAGTTTACACTGTTCCTAGAAGAATTGATGAAGAATATAGTGGCATCTTAAAGGCTGCTAATATTCAAATTAAAAGAAAAGTTGCTTCAACATTTGCTAGTAGTGAACTATTAGCATCTTATAAAGATGTTCCTCAAACATATTTCTTGGTGGATATCGGTAGTGATTCTACATCTGTTTCCTTAGTAGGAAATAAGACTTTATTTGCTACACGTACCTTCTCTTGGGGTGGAGATAAGATTACTGATCGCATCATCAGTGCTTTTAACATCTCGGAAAAAGATGCTGAAAAAATCAAAATCATGTTTGGTTTAGATAAACGTGAACTCAAATTCAACTATGTTGTTTCTTCAAATGAAAGCGAATTTGGTGATAACAAACATATCATTGATGAACTTAATTCCATCATTGAAAATGAACTCAATGAATTCTACAAGAGTTTCATCGTTGCCATTGATGAATTATGCAAAGCATATAACGTCAGTGATTATACAAAACTCCCTCTCCTTTTAATTGGAGGAGGATCTAAACTTAAAGGATTAGTTCCTTTCTTAGCAGATAAATCATCATTTAACGATATAAGATTAATGACTCCAAATTCTATTGGAGGAAGAGACCCAAGCTTATTTGGAGTTCTTGGAGCAATATATATTGAACATAAATACCCAAGTATGGTTAAAGTGAATAAAACTCAAACTAGTAACGTTAGTAGGGAAGAATAGGAGAATAAGATATGCAAAACTATGATTTAGACAATTTCGAACCTGCCGCAAAGATTGTTGTCATCGGTGTTGGAGGCGCTGGAAATAACGCCGTCAATCGTATGATTGATGAAGAAATCAGTAATGTTGATTTCTACGTTGCAAACACTGATAAACAAGCCTTAGCTACTTCTAAAAGTAAAAACCGTATTATTTTGGGTGAATCTTTAACTGGTGGACTTGGCGCTGGTGGTGAACCAGAAATGGGTGAACAAGCCGCTGAAGCAAGCGCTGATGATATTAGAGAAATCGTTAAAGACGCTAATATGGTTTTCGTTGCTGCTGGTATGGGAGGAGGAACCGGTACTGGTGCTGCTCCTGTTGTTGCGCGTATTGCTAAAGAAGCAGGCGCTTTAGTCGTTGCGATTGTTACTCGTCCATTCTCCTTTGAAGGAAAGAAAAGAACTGTCAATTCTATTGACGGTTTAAATAAACTTAAAAACGCTGTTGATAGCTTAATTGTTGTCAGTAATGACAAGCTCTTAATGACTAGTGGAAACACCACAATTAGTGACGCTTTTAATCAATCTGATATGGTCCTTGCTAGATCCGTTAAGACCGTTGTTGATTTAATCCTACTTCCTGCAATTATCAACCTTGATTTTGCTGATGTTAGAAACACTCTTAAAGATAGTGGTGTTGGTTTAATTGGCTTTGGAACTGGTAGCGGACCAAATAGAGCAAAAGAGGCTGCAAGTAACGCAGTGAGTTCTCCTTTACTTGAAGCAAGCATTGCTGGAGCAAGAAGAGCGATCGTTGCTATCACTTGTGGTACACAAGTAAATCTATTTGAAGCTCAAGAATGTGTTAACCTTCTTATTGATGCGGCTGGTAACAATATCGACATCAAATTTGGTATCACAATTAACGATCAATTAACTGATGAAATTCTCGTTAGTGTTATTGCGTCTGACTTTGAAAATGATGTTGATTTCACCGCTCAAACAGTGGCTACTCCAATCATTAACAAAGAACAAGATGAAGAAGTCAGTGAACTTGAAGACACTGTTAAACGTGAACACGAACGTTATCTTGAAGAAGATTCAATTATTCCTAACTTCTTAAAAGAAAAATAGAGATTAGAAACAATGAAAAAGAGCGATTTCGCTCTTTTTTTGTGCGTGTTTATGTGTAATAATATCTATGATATCGGAGGATTGTCCCATGAAAAAGAACTCTCTAAAAGTATTTACTCTAGTCACGTCACTTTTATTTATTGCAGGATGTTCCTCTATTAGTGAAGGTTCTACTCCTAGCGTTCACGTTCATCATTTCGATGAGGAATGGAGTTATGATAATAATCACCATTGGCATAGTTGTATATGTGGTGCTCAATCAGATTATGAGACCCACCATTTAAGTGATTGGGTTATCGACAGAGAAGCCACAATTTATGAAGATGGATTAAAACATCGTAGTTGTGACGTATGTGGTTACTATATTGAAGTTGTTATCGATAAATTAACTCCTTCTAACATTGAAAGAGTGTATGTTGCTACTGATACAGGATCAATGCTTCAAGGTAACACTAGGACCATTACTGCGGTTACATTCCCTAACGACGAAGAAAACAACTTGAAATATGTTTCAAGTGATGACACAATCCTCAGCGTTGAAGATGGAATCATGACTGGAAATAATGCGGGAACCGCTCTTATTACTGTCTATAACGATAATAACAGAAACAATGTTTTTGATGATAACGAACCATTCGCTTATCTTTCTTATACCGTTAACGCTAGAGATTCTAGTAAAAGTGTTTCTCTTTCTGAGAGCTATCTCGAACTTAAAGTTGATGAAGAGGTTGAGCTAACAATTAGTAAGAAAAATATTACCGCATCTTATTATTCATATTATGTTGAACATCCAGAACTTGTTTCTATTGTTCCAACTGGAAAGAACACTAACAAAGTTAGAGTTAAAGGACTTAGAAAAGGTGAGTCTTATGTTTCTGTATCATGTGATTCGTATGACGGAAGATGTACAGTTCTTGTTACTGATAACGTTGATTCCCATGGTTTAAGAGCAGAAGCAGTGGAATTTGGAGAAAAAGCCATTGTTGTTAATGTTGGCGATACTTTTACTCCAGATGTTAACGTTTTGCCTTATGGAGCGATTGATGATTATACATTAATGTCTAAAGATTCAGGTTTATTAATTACTGGCAAATCCGTAACCGCTTGTTGCCCTGGAACATTCATATTAACTGCAAAAACTGAAAACGATAAAATTGGAACAACTAGAATAGTTGCTAAAGATAAATTCGAAAGTGAATCAATATATTACGGTAACTACTATGGTGATTTAACTTGGGAAAATAGTGAAGACTTAAAAGCAAAACTTCACACCATTATTTCTACAGGTAAGACTAATCTACGTTTTGAATCTTCACCAACAAACTGGGAAAGTAATTCTAACGCTGATGAATATATTTATGACAGTGCCTATGTCGATACCGTTTATTCTGAAAATCCAGTCTTAAAAACTCAAACCACAACTGGTTGGCAAAGAGAACACGTTTTCGCTGCTTCATTAATGACTGGTTTAGACACAGACGATTCAACCGATAACTATAACAACTCTCCAATCATGCCTAGAGCTACAGATTTCCATAATCTTTACGCTGGTGCTACTAGTGGTAACACAAGTAGAGGAAAGAAGAATTTTGGCTACGCCGATAAAAATAGCGACGCTTATACCGAAACTGATGACTATTCTTACGACAAGTACAATTTTGAGCCTAGTAATGAAGACAAAGGAAGAATTGCTCGTGCTATTTTCTATATGGGTGTGATGTATAACCAAGATGTAGTAGCCCGTATCACTGAATCTGGGAAAACATTTGATATCACCACAAAAGGATTAACAATTACTGAAGACGTTGTTGCACTTTCTAACAGTAAACTTAGCGACTTCCTCAATCCTTCTGGAGAAAATGAAATCGCATTCGTAAATGCTTACAAAGACTATGTCAGCACTTTAGATCCTGAAGTTGAAGGCGATGAACTTGCTGTTGCAGCGTATCAATATTACCGCAACGAATGTTCACCATATGCAATTGGCAACTTATCTGATTTACTTATGTGGAACTCCTATGGAGTTGACTTTAAGGAAATGCAACATAATAACTCTGTTTATTCCTATAACTGTTCCGCTGGAGGAGGAGTTCAAGGGAATAGAAATCCATTTGTCGATTATCCAGAACTCGTTGAATATGTTTACGGTTCTTTAAAGGACACCGCCGGAAGTATTAAAGATTTAACTCCATCAATAGAGAAATTAGAAATGGTTGATCCTAACGGAATTCACCATTATCAAAAAGACTCTACTAAATACATCGATTTCAACGTTGGTGAAGATTTTGATCCAAGTAAATGTTTCATAAGTGCGATTACTAATGACTTTAGGAAAGTAGTACCTGATTATTCTTTATTTGAATATGAAGAACATACATTTACTGACGCTGATGTTGATTCAGGATGGGACACATCTATTGAAACTCCAGCAAATAATATTTCTCTTCATATTAACGTTATCGATAGTGGTCTAGCAGGACACGGAGGTAACTACTTAGAAGATTGTAATTACTATTACATTCCTAAATACAAAAAAGGTATAGACGACTTAAGTGAAAGCAAAAACGTTACTAATATAACTGCTACTTGGGGTAGTCACATCTTTGATGTGTCTTTCAAAAACACTGTGTCAATTACTAACTCTAATACCGGCACTAGCGATGCTGATGGACATGGAGGAATTAAAATTGGTACAGGTACTGCTCCAGCAGGAGAAGCAACATTTATTTCTCAAGATATTTTTGAAGAAGTGCACGCTGTTTATTTCAATGCATCTGCAGCAAGTCAAAAGACTTATACTTACAAGATTTATATTGGAGATGAAGCAAATCCATCATTTACAGGCACAATCAAAGGAAACACACAAAACAAGTGTGGTGGAAAAGTGCTTGGAAAGAAAACCGGTAAAGTAAAGATTGAGATTACCGGTATTACCGCTGCCTTAGTTATTGATGGCATCGGTATTAACACCTACGATAAATAATTTTTACGACATAGAAAGGAAGTAACATATGGATTATAAAGATACGTTACTAATGAACAAATCCAATTTTGAAATGAGAGGAAATCTTAACCAAAAAGAACCTCTTCTCGTAGAAAAATGGAAGAATGAGAATTTATATGAAGAGATGAATCTAAATCGTAAAGATGCGAAAGAATTTCTTCTTCATGATGGCCCACCATACGCTAATGGTGATATGCACTGTGGTCACATGCTTAATAGAATCTTAAAGGATTTTGTTGTCCGTTATAAAAACATGTGTGGATATAAAACCCCATTTGTTTTTGGTTGGGACACACATGGTCTTCCAATTGAAAATCAAGTCACTAAGAGTGGTGTTAATCGTAAGACCACCCCAATTGTTGAATTCCGTAAGAAATGTGAAGAATACGCTTATAAACAAGTTGAAAGACAAAAAGAACAAATTAGACGTTTAGGACTAGTGGGAGATTTTGATCATCCATATTTAACACTTCAAAAAGAATATGAAGCGATGCAAATCGATGTCTTCTCTAAGATGGCTCTTAAAGGTCTTATCTATAAAGGTTTAAAACCAGTTTATTGGTCTCCTAGCTCTGAATCTGCTTTAGCAGAGGCGGAAATTGAATACGCAGATGTCTTATCGCATTCAATCTATGTCGCGTTCCCTATTAAAGACGGCAAAGGCGTGATTGATAATGATGCGAGACTTGTTATTTGGACAACAACTCCTTGGACATTACCTGCTAACTTAGCGATTTCTGCTCATCCAGATTTCATTTATGGAGAATATCAAACATCTAATAGAGGCAAGCTCGTCTTCCTAAAAGAATTTGAAGAAAATTTAACTAACGAACTCGGATTAGAAGATGTAAAACTTTTAAAAGAGTTCAAAGGTAGTGACCTCGATTTAGTGGTTTGTAAACACCCATTCTATGATCGTGATTCTTTAGTCATTAACGGTACTCATGTCACTAATGACGCTGGTACTGGCTTAGTCCATACTGCTCCAGGACACGGTGTTGAAGACTATCAAGTGTGTTTAAAATATCCAGGACGTGGACTTGATCCATATTGTCCAGTTGATGAAAAAGGTTTTATGATGCCTGGAACAGGAGAAGGAATTGAAGGACTTTTCTATGAAAAGGCTAACGATGCGGTTCTTAAGATAATTGAAGAGAATGGTAGCTTACTTAAACATAGTACTTTCACTCACTCCTATCCTCACGATTGGAGAACAGGTAAACCATTAATCTTTAGAGCGACTTCTCAATGGTTCTGTTCAATTGAGCCAATTAGAGATGAACTCATTAAAGTTATTCACGACACCAAATGGTACCCAAGTTGGGGTGAAAACCGTATGGTTAATATGATTAAAGATAGAGGAGACTGGTGTATTTCCCGTCAAAGAGCGTGGGGCGTCCCAATTCCTATCTTCTATAACGAAGATGGTTCTCCAATTATTGAAGAAAAAGTCTTTGATCACGTTAAAGAATTATTTAAAGAACATGGAAGTAATATTTGGTACGAAAAGAGCGCTAAAGAGTTACTCCCTGAAGGATACACAAATCCACATTCTCCTAAAGGAGAATTCACCAAAGAAAACGACATCATGGATGTCTGGTTTGATAGTGGTTCTTCTTGGAATGGATGTCTTGTTAATCGAGGATTAAAATATCCATCAGATTTATATTTAGAAGGTAACGACCAGTATCGTGGTTGGTTTAATGCCTCTCTAATTGTTTCAGTTGCATGTAATCACGTTGCCCCATATAAAACAGTAACCACCCATGGTTGGGTTTTAGATGAACACGGTGAACAAATGCATAAATCCATAGGAAATGGTGTTGATCCAGTTAAGATTGCTAATATCTATGGAGCAGACATCCTTAGACTTTGGACCGCTAGTATTGATTATCAACAAGATGTACGCATTGGCGAGAACTTGATCAAACAAGTTGCTGAACAATATCGTAAGATTAGAAACACTCTTAAGTTCATTTCTTGGAACTTAGTGGACTATGACGTAAATAACGAAGCTAAAGAATTCTCTTTAGTCGATAAATTCATTTTAGCAAAGCTAAATAGACTCGTTAGAATCTGCAAAACCAGCTTTGATAAATACGATTTCAGTAGCGCCACTATGGAAATCCTTAACTTCTGTTCTACAGAATTAAGCGCGTTCTATTTAGACATCTCTAAAGATAGCTTATATTGTGACGATAAGAATTCAGTTAGAAGAAATCAAATTCAAACTGTTTTATATAAGGTTGGAGAAACTTTACTAAGAGTCCTTAATCCAATCCTTCCATTCACAATGGATGAATTTAATAGAAATCTTCCAGGTAAGAGAATAAGTAACGTTCAATTATTAGATTATCCATCTTATAGCGAATCCGAAGATAAAGAACTCTTTGAAGAATATGAAAGAATTATTTCTTTAAGAAAAGACGTTTTAAAGGCTTTAGAAGAAGCAAGAACCGATAAGGTAATTGGATCTTCTCAAGAAGCACTTATTTCTTTAGAAATAACTGATAAAGATGTTAAAGCATCAGCGTCTAAATTATCATTAGAAGAACTCGCAACATTATTTGTCACTTCTGAAGTTGAATTAGTGGATAACTTATCCGCGAATCAATACGAAGTTAGTAAAGTGAAGATTAGCCGTCACACAGGTAATTTCTGCTCTAGATGTTGGAATTATTCTAAATTGGCTTTAGTGCAAGAAGATGGTACCTTCTTATGCCCAAGATGTCAGAAAGTGATTCATAAATAATGGAAAAGATAAAGAAATACGGTAAATGGTTCTTAGGATCATTTATCTGGATCGGAATATTAGTACTTGGATTAGATTTGTTATCTAAACTTTTAGTGGTCGCTAATAAAGACTATATCCAGGAAACTGGTGGAATAGTTTTGATTCCTAACTTTTTGCGTATCAATTACGTGATTAATAACAAGGTTGTATTCGGAATTGACCTCTTTAAAAACGACACAGCGAATCGTGCAGTGTTCTGCGTTGTGGCCTTATTGATCTGTATCGGCATCATTTTCTACTTAATTAAAAAGTGGGATAAAACCGGTAAGATGATGAAAGGCTGCTTAATCGCGGTAGTTGCAGGCGCAATTGGTAACGTCATTGACCGTATTTTCTACACTCCAGAATTCTTGGGAGTTCCATATAACGGAGTAGTTGACTGGATTGATTTCTACGGCATTTGGGGATTCAACTTTAATGTTGCCGACGCCGCTGTAGTAGTTTCAGCAATCCTATTAATTATTTATATGATTGTTACTGATTTAATCGAATACATTCAAATCCATAAAAAGGATAAAGCTGAAAATCCTAAAGAAGATAAAAAAGAAGAAAAAGTTCTTTCCAAAACTGAAAGAGAAAAGAACAAATATTTAGAAACCAAAGATGAATAAATATATCGTTAACATTGAAGAGTCTAATCAAAGATTAGATAAATACCTTTCTAATGTCATTAGTGATCTTTCACGTACTCACATCACTAAGCTAATTGAGGAAGGCAATGTTTTAGTTAACGGTAAATTGTCTAAAAGCTCATTAAAAGTTAAAGAAAACGATATCGTTGAAGTTAATATTCCTGAGAATAAAGAATTAACGTTGGAGAAGGAAGATATACCATTAGATATTGTTTATGAGGATAAAGACATCTTAATTATCAACAAACCTCAAGGAATGGTGGTTCATCCATCTAACGGACATAATGAGCATACTTTGGTGAACGCGATTTTATATCACTGCAAAGATCTTAGTGGTATCAATGGAGTTGTTCGACCTGGTATTGTTCATAGAATTGATAAAGACACTAGTGGGTTAATATGCGTCGCTAAAAATGATAACGCTCACATTAAACTAGCGGAACAACTTAAAGACCACACAATGAGTAGAACCTACATCGCTTTAGTTAAGGGTGTCATTGTCGAGAATAGTGGAGAAATTAATCTCCCAATTGGAAGAGATCCAAACAATCGCCAAAAGATGGGGGTTACTCGTTCTAATAGCAAAGAAGCAATTACTTACTTCAAAGTTTTGAAAAGATATAAAGACCACACACTTGTGGAGTGTCATTTAAAAACTGGAAGAACTCATCAAATTAGAGTTCATCTATCTTATATTGGCTATCCCGTTGAAGGAGATCCTTTATATTCTGGTAAAAAATATGATGCATTATATAAAAATGGGCAACTTTTAGTTGCCACATCTTTAAAGCTTATACATCCTTCCTTTAATAAAGAGATGGAATTTCATATTGAACTCCCTTCTTATTTTGAAGAGATTTTGTCTCAGTTAGAGGAATAGTTCTTAAAATTCTTTTTTACTAATCTGTCATATTCCTCTTGTCCGACTTTGTCTAAGAGGATTTTTTTAAATTCGTCGACTTTCTTGCCTGCTCCACAAGGGAATTCGAGCCCATATTTCTTTTCTAACTTCTCTTTTTCAAGTAAGAACGAATATCTAGCAATAACGCTTGCTAAAGCGACACTTGGGAAAAGTGATTCGCCTTTAGTCTTAAATGAGATACCTTTCACTACTGGCTCATTTTTATCGTTAAGGTAACGGTAATAGTGGTCTTCATTAACGAATTGATCAACGTATATCGCATAGATGTCTTCATATTTCTTGTGAAGATTATATAGGGCACGATTATGCATTTTAGCCTTGAGGCTATTGAGATTTTCACCTTTAGCGACCATCTCATTATATTTTTCGTTTGGTAGAGTTAATTTAGAATATTCGAACTCTTTCATGAGGAGTGGTCCGATTTCTTTGATTTTCTTATCAGTAATCTTTTTGCTATCTGCAACTCCGAGTTCCACTAAACGATGGAATTTACCTCTAGGTAGATAAGCTGCAACGACAATCATTGGTAATAGGTAATCGCCAACACCGACTTCGTCGCTTCCAATTTGTTCATCGATATCAACATAGTGGAGTTTGACTTTTTCTTTAACGGGGATATCAAGTTTTTCTACCCATTTACTAGCTTCAGTTTCAGCGTAGTCTCCTTTAAAAGTGATAGATCTCTTACTTTTACTAGAAGAATAGCCAGTAATAGTGGTGTTATCTTTAACCGCAACAAAATCAACATAATCTCCATTAGCAGGAATCATGTATTCGTTATAGGCTTCTTTAATATAATTAAATAAGTCGATATCAACTTTGATTGTGATTATTTTTTCACCCATATTGATTAGTTTACTAATGAATAGAAAAATAATAAAGATATTTTACGCTTATACCTAACCCTATTAGTGGTTTATACTAAGTATTGAAAGCGAATACTATGTTAGATACTTATAAGGTTTTGGAATTCTCTCTTATTCAAGGCAGAATCGTAGAAAAATGTAAGACAGAAAGAGGAAAAGAACTCACTCTTTCTTTAGAAATGTCTACGAATAAAGACGAACTTCAAAAGTCTTTAAACAAACTTGATGAAATGATGAATCTTATTTCTAGATACGGCGCTTTACCAATCCATAATAGTGTTCATATCCTTAAGCTAATTGAACTCGCTAAAAAGACTGCCTTACTCACACCTAATGATCTCAATTTTGTTCTTAATGATATTGAAACCTCAAACAAAATCATTGAACAATTTGATAAATATAGTCTTTCTTTCCCACTTATTAGAGAAATTATTTTCTCTATGAAAGAACTTTCAAGTCTAGAGAAAGCTATCAAAAAAGTTATCACTCAATCTTTAACAGTAAGTGATAACGCTAGTCCAAAACTAAAAGAAATCAGACAAAAGATTAAATCTTTAGAGAGTGGATTAAACTCCAAAGTCTCCTCTTTAGCGTATTCCTACTCTACTTACTTAAATGATGGAAACGTTACAATCAGAGATGGACATTTTGTTTTACCAGTTAAGACCGCTTATAAAAATAAAGTCCTTGGTATTATCTATGATGTCAGTGATAGTGGTAACACAACATTTATTGAGCCATTAGAGTTAGTCCAACTTAATAACGATATCGCTTCAAAGAAAATCGAAGAAAATGAAGAAGTAAGAAAAATCTTAAAAGAACTTACCGCTTTAGTGTTACTTCAAGAAGACGAAGTCATCCATAATAACTTAGTGATTGGAGAACTCGATTTCTTAAGCGCGAAAGCATTATATGCTTTAGAAGATGATATGCATATCGCTAAGTTATCTAACAAAAAGGAAGTACATTTATATGACGCTCGTCATCCTTTGATTGATAAAAGTAAAGTTGTTAGTAACGAATACCATCTTGATGAAGAAAAAAGAATCGTCATCATCAGTGGTCCTAACGCCGGAGGAAAAACTGTTTCATTAAAAACAGTGGGACTTCTTTCCTTAATGAATCAATGTGGACTTGCTATACCAGTTAAAGAAGGAGCGTTAGGAATCTTTTCACATATCTATTTAGATATCGGAGACAATCAATCTCTTAGTGATAACCTATCTACCTTCTCTGGACATATGAAAAATATCGCCGATATCTTATCAGTCACAGGCGGTAACGATTTAGTGCTACTAGATGAACTTGGTACAGGTACCGATCCAAAAGAAGGAGAAATCATCGCCTTAACAATACTTAAGGAACTTGAAAAGAAACATTCTTTAGCGATGATTTCATCACACTATAGCAAGATCAAAGAATACGCTTACTTAAGTAAGAATATCGAAAATAGCTCTATGCTTTTCGATGAAAAGAACTTACTTCCTACATATATTTATAAATACCAGACTCCAGGTAAGTCATACGGGTTTGAAGTTGCGGAAAGATATGGAATATCTAAAGAGGCAATTGAAACCACCAAAGAGGAGTTCTTAAAAGACGATAAAAATGACTTTGAAGAGCTATTAACTAAACTACAAAAGCAAATCGATGAAAACGAACGTATAAGAAGAAATAATCTTCACGAAAGAGAAAATCTCGAAAAGGAAAGAAAAACCTTAGAGAACGCTCAAAAGAACGTTCAAAACCAAAAAGATCATCTTCTTGAAGATGTCAAAAAAGAAAAAGAAAGAATTTTAAACGAACTAAACGGAGAAGTTAATCAAATCATCAAGTCTTTAAGCGGTGGAGAACTTAAACTTCACGAGGCAATCGAACTCAAAAAGAAAGTGGATGCACTTAAAGATGAAGAGATTGAAATAACCTATAACGAAGAAATTGATATTAATGATTATGTTTCCGTTCCTTCTTTAAACTTAGAAGGTAAAGTTATACGTCTAAAAGGAAATAAGGCACATATTATCACTATCGAAGGTATTGAGATGGATGTATCTAAAGATAAACTCCATAAAGTAGACGCTCCTAAAGTGAGCCATGTGAAGTCTAAATCCTATAATTACGAAAACAAAATCAATACGAATGTTGGTTTAGAACTCAATATTATTGGTTTACATAAAGATGAAGCAAAAGAAGCTTTGATCAAATATTTGGATAACTGCAAAATCAAAAACATCAAACAAGTACGCATCATCCATGGTTTTGGTAATGGAATCTTGCGTAAAATGGTGCATGAATATTTATCCACACTTAAGGGAGTCAAATATCGTTTAGGGGATATCAACGAAGGAGGAGGCGGAGCAACCGTCGTCATTCTTCATGACTGAGAAAATTAAGCTCCTCATTTCTAATCTTAAACACTCTCCTGGAGTGTATTTAATGCACGATGTTAATGGGACTATTATCTATGTTGGCAAAGCCAAAGACCTCCAAAAAAGAGTGTCACAATATTTTTTACGTCCTCAAACTGGAAAAGTTTTTAAGATGGTGCAATCTGTCGATTATTTTGAGACCATCATCGTTCAAAATGAAAAAGAAGCACTTATCTTAGAAATGAATCTAATTAAGGAACATTACCCTAGATTCAATATCCTTCTAAAAGATGGAAGTCATTACCCATATATTGCAATCAAAAAGAAGGGTGATGTCACTCTTACTATTAAAAGAAATAATAAAGACAAAGGTTATGACTATTATGGACCATACCCTAATAGTGGAGCGGCCTACAAAATGGTGGATCTCCTTAATAAAATCTACCCAATCAGAAAATGTCGTTCTATACCTAGTTCAGTGTGTCTATATTATCACCTTGGACAATGTTTAGCCCCTTGCGTCAATAAAATCGACGAAAGTGAGTATGATACGTTAAGAGAAAAGATAAAATCTTTTCTAAATGGCAATAATGACGAAGTTATTAAAGAGTTAAAAGTAAAGATGAACATTGCTAGTGAGTCACTCAACTACGAACTTGCTAGAGACTATAAAAACCTCATTGATTCTATTGAACACATCAATACTTCAATGTCTGTAGAACTCAAAGACAAAATTGATCGCGATATTTTCGCTTATTCTACTAGAAATGGCTATATATCAATCGCGTTCCTTCTTTTTAGAAATGGAATGTTATTAGGCAAAGAAAGTCATGTTGTGGAATCCTTTGGAGAAATTGAAGAACAAGTTAGCGACTTAATCACTCAGTTCTACGACAAGATGCCTTTACCAACTCAAATCATCATAAATGATGATAAGGTTATAGATAACTTAAGTGGATATTTAGACACTAGTATTTTAAAAGTGTCGCGTGGACACATCTATGATTTGGTGATGTCAGCGAAAAGTAATGCGGATAACGCGCTTGATGAGTATTTCCTTTCTTCTAAACTAGACGAAGATAAGGTTGCTTTATTAGAAGAACTTGGAGAACTTTTATCTATCTCCACTCCATATCATATCGAATTATTTGATAATTCTCATTTACAAGGCTCTTCTCCAGTGGGAGCGATGGTGACCTTCATTAACGGAGAACCAGCAAAAAACTTATATAGAAAATTTAAAATCGAGCACGATGAGGCTCGCGATGACTTTAAGAGCATGGAAGAAGTGATCACTCGTCATTACTCTAGACTTAAAAATGATCACAAAAAGTATCCAGACTTAATCTTAGTGGATGGAGGATTGCCCCAAGTTAAAAGTGCTTCTCAAGCGTTAAAGAATATTGAAGTAGATATTCCTGTCTATGGTTTATTTAAGAATGATAAACACTCCACAAGTGGATTAATCGATATTGATGGAAATGAATATCCTATTACTGATAAGAAGTTATTTTTCTTATTAACAAGGATGCAAGATGAAGTACATCGCTTTGCGATCTCTTTCCATAAGGAGAAAAGAAATAAGGCAATGACTGTCTCGATTTTTGATGAAGTAAATGGATTAGGTCAAAAAAGAAGAGAATTAATTTCTAAGTTCTACCCCGATATCAATTCGTTAAACGAAGCGACAGTGGAGGAACTAAGTCAAATTCTTCCTAAAGACGTTGCTACTTCTTTGTTTAATAAATTACACAATTAAACTTGAAAAAACATTTATCATTTAAGATAATAATAAAGCGCAAAGCGTAAATGCCCTCGTAGCTCAGTTGGATAGAGCAACTGCCTTCTAAGCCGTAGGTCAGGCGTTCGAGTCGCCTCGAGGGTACCATCACATAATACAATATCCAATGTCTAAAGACATTGGATTTTGTTTTGCTTATATACAAGATTTCAATGTCTAAAAGCTATATAAAAAGTTCCTAAAAGCAGTGGGAATAAAATGGTTAAAGAAAAGTTAAAAGTCTGCAGGAGATGTATAATAGTGGAATGTGTGACACTTTTGTGGCAGACTTTGTGGTAATATTAAAAATATTTTTAAAAGTGAGGTATTTTTATGCAAAAGAAAAAACTAGTATTATTAATCACATCGATTTTGTCAGTCGGTGCTGTTTCTACTACCATTTTAGTGTCAAATAATATTTCACTTTCTTTGAACGCTAAAGCTGATGTTGAACCATATACATTAACTATTAACGCCTCAAACAAATCTAATTTTGTGCAAGATGGCGATGTCTATAGAGGAACATTTAAAACCGCTCTTGGAAATGATATCGTTTTTAGAACAAAATCAGCCCCATCTAGTCAGGTAGGTGTTGTCTTTGAATTTACTAGCTTAAGCGATTATTTAATCAATGAAACTCCTCTTAGAGGGGTCACAAGTATCGAATTTACTGGCCATTATTTAAGAAATGGAAGTTTAAGTACATTTGGCTCTCTATACACATATTATCTAGAAGACCTTGATATGGCCAGTTTAGATAAGGACGATCTTACCAATTCTACTAAACGCATAGAACCAGTAAGCGAATATCATCATCAATATGTTGTAGAAACTGGAAACTCGTTTGATAGAGCGGGCTCTTTATATTATTACATTGGTAATAAAGACTATGTTTATTCAAATTCAGATTGGGTTATTGAATCAGTCAAATACGTTTTTAGCTGTCAAAGCACTAAAACATATGTCAGTGTGACAAGTTCTGATTCCTCAAAAGGCAATGTTGCTATCGATAGTGCGGTAGCGAATAATAAAGGCTATAAAGTTGTCGCTAATGGAACTTCTGTCAAAATTCATGCTTACCCATTCTATAATTATCAAAATGATAATTTCTGTCTCTTTAAGGGATGGCATTTAAATGGCAGCGAACAAATCATTAGCACCGATGCTGATTACGCGTTCGTAACTGAACAAGATGGTGTTTATAAGTTTGTTGCAGAATTTATCGAAGCACCAAGTGAAACTTTTAGACAAGGTGTTAGATTATGCTATCAAGAAGAAGATTATTTTGGTAACATGCAATGGTATGAAGAAGATACTGATACATTCGTTAAATCTTATGATGGAGCATATTATGACCTCGAAAGTTATGTTGACACCATTAGTGGAAAAGGCCATTGTGAAACTCAAAGTTTTGATGAAGATGATTTATGGCATCAACACGCTAGAGGCACATCTGCCCTGACTCCTTATTTACGTTTAAACAAAAATTATAGTAAATACTATAAAGCGGACGGACAAGGCCACCAAGAAAAGGTTAATGTCAAAGACTTCGATCCTGATAAAGTTAGCTGTATTGAATTAGTGCTTGATAAGAGTGATGCGTGTGCAAGAGATGATCTTTCAATTAGTGGTGGCAATTTTGCCCACACAAAAAAAGATATCAATGATACTGACGGCAAAAAGATTTCTAAATTCTATATCGATAGTTTTACAAAAGACGTAATCAAAATCAGTATTCCTGATAATATTAGTGACGTTAACTTCTTTAAGGTCAAAAGATTAGTGGTTCACTACAAAGTTGAAATTCCTCAACTCGAACAATAAAATACAGGCTCTCTACATTCTGACGGGGTTTAACGGGGACCCTTGAGCCAAACTCCCAAAAACTCTACATTCTAAGGTGGTATATCCTCAGTGGTATATCACCTTTGATTTTTATAGGTCAAAATAAGCATTACTCTTGATCCAAATCTTTTAAAACTTCGATATTCATGAGCGAAGCGCATAGTAAATGTCTAATTCTAAGTTATTAACTATGTTACAAATTGCTTATTGACTATTAACTCTGTTACAGCTAGACATTGTTAATAACAGCATCGATGTTATTCGGTGCTGTTTTTGTTTATAATTGTATTAACAAATAGGAGCAAAATTATGAAAAAAGAAATCAAAACCAAAGACGCAATATTTCCAATGCCAGTGCTTTTAATATCAACATTTAATGAAGACGGAAGTGTTGATGTCATGAACGCTGCATGGGGAACAATGCTTGATCAAGGTGTTGTCGCTTTAAATTTAAGCGAAACACATAAAACGGTTGAGAATATCAAAGTTAGAAAAGGACTTGTGGTCCATATTGCTGATGCAAAGCATGTTGTGGAAGCTGATTATTTTGGAATGGTCAGTGGACATAGAGAGCCTAAAAAGTTTGAAAAATCAAAATTAACATGTGTTAAATCCGAACTTGTAGACGCTCCAATTATTAATGAATTTCCAATCGCCATAGAATGCGAATTCGTTGAATTCCAAAACGATGCAACAGGCATCGGATTAATCGCTAAGGTTCTAAGAACCTCTGTTGAAGAAAATTGTCTAACAGATGGTAAAGTAGATATCAATAAAGTTGAAGCTATCGCCTTTGATCCATACACTCATAGCTACTATAAAGTCCATACAAGAGTGGGAGACGCCTTCAAAGACGGACTTAAATTAAAATAGTTTTAAAATCATAATACGATTAACTTTGATGCTGGATGGTGTCAATGTTTTTTATTTTTAGACAGCTCTTTTTCAATTTCTTCTATAGAAGGTAAACTGCCTTTGTAATTATCAGGAATTAATTTAGATAATTCAAACGAAGAAACGCCTAATGGCTGAGAAGAAGATTCCATGGAATAACTTGCTAATACATTATCTTTGTCTTTACAAACAAGAATACCAATTGTCTTTGAATCTATCTCGCTTTTTAAGATATGATCAACTGCTACTACATATGTGCCTAATTGACCTGTATATTCTGGCTTGAAAGTAGTGGTTTTAACTTCAATAACAACATAGGCATGTACTTGAGTGTTATAGAATAACATATCTAGGAATTGTTCTGTTTCTCCAACCATTAAACGATATTCTCTTCCTATGTATGCAAAGCCAGTTCCTAACTCTAATAGGAATTTTTGAATGTTATTAATTAATGCATCTTTTAATTCTTTTTCTGAGAAATCATTATCAAGGGAAATGAAATTAAAATTATAAGGATCCTTCGTCAGTTGTTTTGCTAAATCGCTATTTTCTTTTGGTAATGTTAATTCAAAATTGTTAATAGCCTTACCTTGCCTTTCATAAAGATTAGAATCAAGTTGGACTCTTAAAATTGATCTAGACCATCCATTTTCTATTGTTTTTTGAATATAAAATAGAGCTTTCTTTCGGTCTTTTTTCACCTTGTCTAGAAGAATAAGAATATGGCCCCAAGGCACCATTGTAATTTGCGCAACAACTTGCTGCGTAATTTTATTTTCCGGAAACAATTCATAGAATTGATGCATTGCTTGAAGGTTTCTTATAGAGAATCCTCTAGCGTCTTGAAACTGCTCATTTAGGTCTTTTGAAAGGGATGCATAAAATTTAGAACCCCATCTAGCTTCACTTTTCATTTTTACGATGTCTCTTCCAAGTGACCAATAAAAACGAATTAATTCACTGTTTACATGAACTGCTGCTTTGATTTGAGATTGTCTATATCTCTTTTTTAATTCTTTTATCCAGTTTTGATAATCTTCATCAAGTATGGATAATACTTTTTCACTAACTTCTTTCATAATAAAATCTCCTTTCGATAGTTAGGCAAAGTGATGCTTTCAAAAGGAGATAAAAAGCCATCCAAATTGAAAACACCTTTTTGTAACTAACTGCTGATATCCCTATCAACCATAGTTACTGGTGTTTCATCCCACGTTGGATGGCCTCTGATTCAAATGCTAATAATTGTGTGGAGCGTGGACGATGATATCGTCTTCTGGGCGATGCTTTCCACAATGCAAGATCCTAACACGTCCAATCTTGCAGTTTATAGTAGGGTGCCCTATCGTGTACCTGCGTATGGTCGACTTTGCTTATAGCTAGTTCATAGCGCCGATAGTCTGCTAATATATACACTTTTATTATAAGTTTTTGTTGTCTATGCATCAATGTAATTTATTTATAAATTATTAGGCAGTTACTAAAAACAAGAGTAATATGATAGGTAGTTATTTTTAAAAGAGGAAATGTATTATGAGTGCTATTGAAATTGCAGTTTTGATTTTATCAAGTGTTGACGCTTTTTGCTGTGTTGTCTGTCGAGTACCTCAAGTAGTGAGGTTGATCAAATTAAAAGAATCTCAAGCTATTTCGATTCCTTTCTGGGCGTGTAACATTTTATCTTGTTTTATGTGTATTACTGCTTATTCTTTGCAGTTATCAATTGGTAATATTTCAATGGTTATCTTCTTATGTTCAGCGACATTTAATCTTGTGCTTAACACTTTGATTTTCTTCTTGGTTCGTAAGTATCGTAAGAGAAACTCTAAAATGACTCCAGTAGTGCAGCAATAACTCTTTGTAATACTTCATTCACTTTATAGACGTTATCTTCATATAAAGTGCCTCTTAATTCATTATTAGAGATGATTCTAAACGCGATTGTAGGAATCATCTTTTCTTTACAAGCTTTATATATAGCGATAGTCTCCATGTCTTCACATAAATGATGATGTTTACTGTGTAAAGATTTAATCATTTCTTTATCTTTGGTGAAGAAATCTCCTGATAGAGTCGCTCCGTGACGAATATGGGCAGTAGAGTTTTTGTCTAGTAATTTTCCTAACTTTTCATCACCTTTAATAACTATTTTCGTTTCATCAATTACATCCCAAGTAGATGTAGGAGTGTTACTCATGACATAACCTCCGTGATAAATTGCTTCATCACAAATAACAATGTCTCCATCGTTAACGTCTAAAGTGTGTCCACCTGCAGTTCCAATGTTAATCACAATATCTGGATGAATTTCTTCAATTAAAGAGTTAGTGGATGAAAAAGCGTTTATGATACCCACTCCTGTAAGAGCGGTGTATATTTCGTTATCATTTATTTTTGCAAAGCAAAAATTAACTTTTGATTCTGCTTTAATAAGTTTGTTCAACAAAGAAATTTCTTTAGTTAGGGCCGCTAAAATCAGGATTTTCATATTTCAATTATCAAACAATTCTCTCTCAAAGTCTAATTATAACTATGTAATGTGTTATTTATTTTAAATAAGAAGTGTGATAGATTAATACCGTTAGATCAAATAATGAAGAGGTAGAAATATGATCAAGAAATTTCTCGGTATCACAGCTTTATCTTTAGCGTTTTCAGTCGGATTAAACACTAATTCCATTAAAGAAGAAACTGCTAAACCAATTAAAGATAACCATTACTCATTAATCACTGATGATGTTCAAATTAAATCAAGTGATTCGCAGTGGTCAGCTTTTACTGGAAGTTACGCTCACGTTAATGGAAGTAGCATTGTCTTTAGTGAAATAGCTACTGGTGCAGACGCTAAATACGACCAATTAACAAAGACTTTAACTTTATATAACGATGAATCTTATCCCCTTATTGATGGAGTTAAGGCTAGTGGTGAACTCGATTTAAAGATTGAATTTACTTGTGATTACAACGAAGATCACATGATTTGTTTTGAGCTTGATTGTGATAGTGCAGAATTAACTTCTACCGATAAGCATTCAATTTCTGTTTCATATTTATTCTCTAAAGACTTAACGTTATCAGGAAATTTAACTACTGTTGTCAATTTCTTTAAAGATAGTAGTGTTGCTGACGCATTTTTTGATCAAAGCATTGATCCACCTCATAACACTATTTTTGGAGCAACAAATTTCAATCTTAAAGGTAATGCATCTTTAGATGGAACAAACGTCTATAACATGAGTAGCGTTAAAGAGCTTTATAAACCAAGCGATTTCTCGCTCTTTGCTTTAGATAATATGTATATCAACACGAACGGATTCTTTAATATTGGAATGGATGCTTCTTCAAAATTCCCTACTGATTTTAACTGCTTGTTAAAAGTTGAAACTTTACCTTCTATTTTAAAATGTGATCAAGGCTTCGCTATGAGATGCACAAATGGTAGGATTACCAATCTTGACGAATTAAACTATGTATTTGGTCAGTATTTTAACAATCATTACTATACGAATTTTCAACCAAATTATAAAATATTAAGCACTGTTAAAGAATGCACTTTGGCACCTTTATTTCACGCTACAGACATTCAAGCCGATGAAATCGCTATTTATAATGATTCCACCAAGAAAAACTTTACTAACTATGAATATAGTGGATTAAAATTTGAAGATGGTGTTGTTGTTTTTGAAAAAGGTTGCACCTACAATAATTTGATTATTGTAGAATCAAAAGGTAATAGGCCAGTTGATCTTGTTATTAGATTTGAAGAAGGCTCTTATGGTTCTATCTCTAGCATTCATAACAAATTATTAATTATCAATAGATACGGAAATATCACTTTAACTACCGGTGAAAAAGAAGCGCATGTTGATTTGGGTGCGGTTTGCTGTACAGGCATTCTCTTTATTAACGGCAATCTCAGTGTTAGAGAAAGAGGAACTATAGACTACTCTACAGCGTCTTCTTTTCCGATGTACATAATGGATTCGTATGCATATATTAGTACTCACGGACTAATTAATGGTGATATCCAAATTGTAATTGAAGAAAATGCTTCTTTATACGCTGTCGGATCAGCATATGATTTTGGATTTATGTCAACTACCTTTGAAGGTGGTAATGTAGCGATTATTCGTACTGATAGATTATTGGTTACAACAAATAAATCTGTTACTCTCGGTTCGGTAACTAAACCTGAGAGTAGTATTAGATACATAACTGCTCTTTCTTTTAATAGAATTACTTCCCAATATTGCTTATTAAGAAATCAAAAGAGTATTGAAGGTGCTACATTCAAAATTTATAGATACAAACATACCGGTGTTGCGTTCTCAAATCCTGGTAGTTTTGATGGCTTTTGTAACGAATCTAAGACAACATATACTCTTTATAATGATGAAGAGCACGAAAACGTTGAAATTGCTGAATTTAATACAAATAGTGTAGATAACTGGATTAAAAACCGTGTAATAACATTTGCTCCTAATGGTGGATATGGCACTATGCCAGAAGTAAATGGTTTAGTGGCCTATCAATTCTACACACTTCCAGAATGTAGTTTCATTGCTCCACTTGGTAAATTGTTTAAAGGTTGGGCGTTCAAAGATAAAGATCCAAATGTGATTAAACAACCTGGTGAATTAGTCCAAGTTATTAGTCTTTCTTTAGAGATTTATCCAGTTTGGGAAGATTCTCCGGTTCAACCGTTGTCTGGAACAGTAACAATTGCTGGTAATTTAAAAGTTGGACAAACATTAGTTGCTGTTGTTACAGGTTCAAATAACACTGGTATTCTTTCTTATCAATGGAGAAGAAATGGCGAAGATATCATTGGTGCGACTAGCAGCACTTATGTCCCTACTGAAGAAGACGTCGGTTACACTTTAAGTGTAGTCGTTACTAGCTCTATTGAAACAGGATCAATCATTGGAAGCGCAACTGGTGTCATCTCAGAAGCAGATGCTCCAGTGGTTCCAGTCGCTGATAGCGGCTCTAAAGGACTTAGTGGCGGCGCTATCGCAGGAATTATTATCGCTTCTATCTTAGTGGTAGGTATTGGAGGAGCTGCTATCTACTGGTTTATTATTAAAAAGAAAACCTGGGCAGACTTCGTTAACTTATTCAAAAAGAAATAAAAAAGTTTAATGGCACCTTTTTGAGGTGCCTTTTTAAAAGGAGAAAGATATGTTAAAAGAAATTGAAAATCGTCGTTCATGTCGTAACTTTGATAAGGATAGATATCCTAGTGATGAAGATATTAATAAAATCGTAAAAGCAGGATTACTCGCTCCAAGCGCGATTAATGGTCAAGACGGAGTGATAATCATCTTTAAAAACAAAGAAGCTAGAGATAAACTCATGCTTCTAAATAAGAAATACGCTCATTTCCCAGTAGACGATCCTTTCTATCGCGCGCCCGTGATATTATTAGTAATGAATAAGAAGACTCCGTTTGCTAAATACGATGGTTCTTTAATGATGGAAAACATGATGTTAGAAGCCACTCACTTAGGAATCGCTAATATCTGGATTCATCGAGCAAAAGAATCAGTGGAAGATCCTGAATTCAAAGAATTAGTTAAGGACTTAGATATCAATATTGATGAATATGAGGGTATTGGTAATTTGGCGATTGGTTATTCTTTAAACGATAATTATCCACCTAAAAAGATCAAAGAAAATCGAGTTTATAAAATTTAATATAAAAATATCAAAAAAATAATTTTACTTAGTAAAATTAAAAAAACATTTCAAAAAAAGTTAAAAAAGTTGTTGCGTTAATTTTTCAATAAGCGCATAATTTTAAACATCCACACCGCGAAAGCGATATGGAAGAGAATTAACTACTGATAAGTAGTTAGTAGACTCAAGACTAGGTAAGACAGTCACCGCGAAACAGAAGTTGATACAGCGGATTCTAAAAAAAAGGTTTAGATTAATGACTGCTCTAGCAAGAGATGCCTTAAAACATCTCAAGGCTAAGTCCTCCCCGACAAAGTGGAAGCTGAGTTAGAACTTAACAGCGTAAAACCACCGCCTGACAAGAACGAAGAGGACAGATATGAGGTAATAGCCATATCAACCGACCGAGTCGTGCTAAGATCAACTCAAAACACGAAATAAGTAAGAGAATTGCAAGATATCGCTTACAAAAAGGTTCGAAGTTCAGCTAACGTAAGACAATCAACCCATTACACGACGTTGATAGTAAGGTTCTAGAATTAAAACTTCTAGTTAATGATTGCAGTTAACTTATCATCACTCGTGATGATTAAACGGCCCACCTCCCTGTTACAGTGGTCACTGAGTTAGAGTTTAACAGTGTAGAAAATCCACCGCCGGACACGATCAAAGAGGTAAAAACAAGACCTATTAACTAAAAAGAATAGGTAAAGCCTAATCCACATTATTCAACTCAAAGTGTGGAGATAGTAGAAGAGTTACAAACCTCCTAGCATCTTCTATGAAAAAACGGTCTAATGAACTTAAGACTAGGTAAACCAATCAGGTCCTTGAATTGAGTGGGGACCTCTGGAAATCAAAAGCTTCCAGTTAAATGATTGTTCTAGCAAAGAATTAGGAGAGATCCTAATTATCGGTACGTTCCTCCCTGATAGCCTGCTATCACTGGTCCCTACGTTAAAGTTTGATAGGGTAAATCCAGCACCGGACATGACGAAGAGGAAAACAGCCTTGACGCTAATAACGAAAGGAAGCTGGCCATCGATACGCTAATCAATTCAAAACGTATCAAAATCAAGAAGCACCACCAGCCAAAAGGAACTTAACTTGGATATTGTTGCAGGGTGAAATCCCCTGCACAGTATAACGGTTAGCGGTAAAGAGTAAAGCCGCTTTTTTTCTGATTTCAGAATAAAAAATAAATCACTACTAAGTAGTGATTTAATTATTTAATAAGTATTTGTTTGATAACCCAGTTTTGAAATCTTTTAGGCATGATATTAAGTAATCTTAATAATGGGTTACGATTTATTTTATAAATATAGTTAGGTTTCTTCTTTTTAAATACCTTAGCAATGATTTTAGCAATCTTACTAGGTGGTATCTTCTTAGCTTCTACTTTATCAACAATGTTTTTAAATCTAGTGGCGTTATAGGAATAATTAGTAGTGGATTCACAGAACTTATCAAGTTTAGTAGTGGAGACATTAAGTAAACCAGTATCCACTGCACCAGGACGAATAACTACGACTTGTTTATCCAATAATTGAAGTTCCATTCTTAACGAATAAGCGTATTTTTCAATCGTAGTTTTTGTGATTCCGTAGATTCCCGTAAATGGAAGAGGATCTAAAGGAGCGAGCTCACTAGAAATGATGATGATTTTACCTTTTTTCTTCAAAGAAGAAACAAATGTCTTATTGATTCGATAAATAGAGAAGACATTGATATTGAAGATACGAATAAAATCTTCTTCTTTCATCTCTATAAGAGAATTTAAATCATAAATTCCTGCAAGATGAATAATTGCGCTTAAACTAGCGAATTCTTCCTTGTTATCGTTATAAATCTTTTCAATGGATTCGATATTAGTGAGATCAACTTGATGAAAAATGAAGTTTTTATCTTCTAAATCTGGTTTTTTAATATCAAGTCCAATAACTTGATGGCCCAAAGAAAGAAACTTTTTAAGAGTTTCTAACCCCATTCCTCCAGAAGCACCAGTGATGAGTACTTTTTCCATATCAAAATTATAAAGAATGATTTAATAAAAAAGCACGAATTATTTATCGTGCTCATTTAGTAAATATTGTCTTTCTCTTCGTTTTGGGAATTCTTTGATTTTAGGATAACCACTCATCGTGAATAATCCACGAGGAACAATATAATCACCTTTTTTAGATAAATCACTAACCCCAGTAAGAAGAGTTAACGATGCCTTTTCAGGACTATGGAAGAAGGCAATTAGGAAACATTTTCCTAAAAATCTAATTAATCTGTTAAAGTGGCGAATAATTCTAGTCGAAGATATGCCAGGTTCAGTTAAGACAAACTTAATGTTTTCTGGTGTATTTATATTCCAATAATAGAAGTTAGCCTCTAGATATGTTTTGGAGGTGTTATATTGAGTGAACACTCCGTTTTTTGGATTGTTAAGATCTAAAGATTTACTAACTCCTTTAACAGCGACAATTGAACCTTGAATAACGATTTTATGTTCGCCTTCTAAATGAGGAAGTAAAGAATCCACAAAGTGTTTAACTCCATAGTAATTAACACCCATGGAGTAAGGATATCCATCAACTGTAACTCCACCCTTTTTACCAATAAGGACACCTGCGTTCAACACTAAAGAATGAAAGTCTTTATATTCTTCAAGAATATAGTTAACAGTTTCTTCAATGGAAGCGAAACTACTTTGATCATAATAATGGGTAGAAATATCGGCGTTAGGATAACTAACTTTTATCTTGTTAATTTCTTCGTTAGCATTATCTAAATTTCTAACTAGTAAAACTACTTTCGCGTGCTTATTCACTAAGTGATGAAGAAGTGCGTTTCCGATTCCAGAAGTGCCTCCAGTTAGGATAACTGTTCTTCCTTTAAAATCTTCTATTTTAGATAAGTATTTCTTAACACTCATGAAACAATCATACACAAAAAACTAATAGAGATAAATTGTTTATAACAATTACTGAGCATATAATTAAGAAGATGAAACTCGTAAACTTAACTAAATTACATGAAGGCAAGTTCTTAACTTATTATGTTGCGGATTATGAAACTAAATCTGGACATATTAAAAAGTATGAATTCATTTCTAGAAACAAGAATCTAGACTTTTCTACTTTTGGGAATGTTGTTCCTGCTGGAGTAGGAATGGTGACTTTATCAGAAGATGGACAAAAAATCCTTCTTCAATCCGAATTCCGTATGGCGACAAATAACTGGGTTTATAACTTTCCTGCTGGATTAATTGATAAAGGAGAAGACGCGGTTAAAGCCGCTAAAAGAGAGTTAATAGAAGAAACTGGTTTAGAAGTAGTGGACATCATAGATGTCCTTCCACCAAGTTTTGCGTCTCAAGGAACGAGTGATGAGGCTATGCAAATCGTTATCTGTACTTGTAAAGGCGAAATAAAAGAATCAATCTATGAAGATGAAGAGATAAAGGCAAGATGGTACAGCAAAGAAGAAGTTAGAGATCTTTTACTTAAAGGTGCCTATATGTCAGTTAGAACACAGATGTACTTATACGAATGGGTGAAAGATCTTAAACCAAAGAAGATACGAACACATTGTGAAGGTATCAAAAAAAGCCGATAACGGCTTTTTTATTTCCAGAAAAGATTCAATTATTTCTTTTCTTCAAGGATTTCAGCTCTTCTTGCTTTACATAATTTAGCAAGTTCTGCTAATGCTTTTCTAGCACGACCAGCAGCGGCTTTGTTTCCTTTGGAGACGAATTTTTCGTTTTCAGCAACGAAAGTTTCATAAGCTTCTTGAATTTTTTCTAATGTTGACATTATCTTTTTCCTTTATGTGGTTACCCACAAACCTTTCATATATCTATTAAAACAAAACTTTATTTTTTAATCAAAACCATTTTGTAGAAAGTGTCTGATTCCGATAATTCTATCGGAGTGAAATATTTTAAGAATGGTTTAACTTCCTCTTTTGGCTCTTTTAATAGCCTAGAAACGTTCTCTGCGTGACTTTCATGATGTTTGTTTAAAGTTGGTCTACCTATATCGTGAATAATTGCTAGAACTCCGTTTTTAGTAAGTAGTTCATTACATTTATTCACAAATCCTTCAACATCGAGGAAATGTGGGTAGGCATCAAAACAGATAATCGCATCAAAAGATGAAGAGTTATAACCATAAAAATCTACGTTAACTAATGTTACATTCTTACTTTTAACATTTTCTTTTGCGTATTCAATCATCTTTTCAGAGATATCTAACGCTACAACCTCTCCTTTGGAGAGAGTGGCGAGTTTATCAGTGATGATTCCTTTGCCACATCCTAAATCTAAAACTTTATGAGCTTTCTGTAAAAACAAGGACTCTAAAAGCTCGTCAATCATCTTATTGTCGTTATGGACATAATTGACAGCGATGTTATTAAAGAAGTCTCTAACTGTTTCGTTCATCAGGCAATTAATTCGTCAAGATTGATTTTATTATACGCTCCATAGGCGTCAGCACGCACCTTATATTCTTGGTACATTGCTTTTTTATTGAATACTTCAAACACTTCATCGTATTTAGCTTCTAAATCCATGTTTTCAAATAGTGGATCATTTGGATGAGCGATACTAGCAACATATAATGTTGAAGTGAGTTGAATTTCTAAATTTGTGTAGTAAGCATTATATGGAAGAAGAGTATAAACTTCTCCATTTTCTAAAGCGGATATTCCTTCATAACTGCTCTTATTGGCTTTATAGTCCGCTAAAAATGTTCCTAGACCCGCGCTATCAATGAAGATTTTGCTTGGGTTAGAAGAAACTAGTTTTTCTTTATCGATTGATACTTGTTTATTGTTCACTAAGTCAGAGTATGAATCGACAACATTAGTGACTTTAGCGTAATCAAATATTGGGAAGTTCTTGTAGGAACCATATAAATTAGTTTTACCCCAGTTACCGATACATCCGGCGTAATATGAATCAGTGGACACGGTAAGATTTGCTAAATCAGCTTTGAAATCTTTAACGTAGTTTGCAATACGTTCAACTTCGTTAGTTTTGTGGAAGATTTTACCTAAAAGGTAAAGAGAAGACATAGTGACTTCATCAAACACTCCATCAACTCCTTGAGATAGAGCAACTACAGGGATATCAACTGTATCAACAATTCTTTGGTTACTCTCAGCACTTAAGAAAGAAATGATGATATCTGGTTCTAAATTAACAAGTGTTTCAAGCTGAGCGTCAGTAATTAATTGTCCGTTCATAACTGGTCCACCTTGTCCAGCAGTTGGAAGAGCGCCAAATGTAGCTTTGTTAGCATCATAATATGGTCTAACAGCGGCTCCAACTCCAAATGTAGTGGCGCTATCAATGCCTTCAACAGCGATAAGTTTACTTAAATCACCGATATAGGAGTAATAACGTAATGCGCCTGCTCCTAAACAAACGACACGACTATAAGAATATGCACCTACATTAATAGTGTCTAAATCGTTAATCGTGTAGATTCTCTTCGCAAGTGGCCCGTAATAAGTTGAATCTTCACTTTTGCCACAGCTTGCTAATGATGTTAATAACGCTATTGCGATTAAACCTTTAAATTTCATAATAATAAATCCTTCCTTCCTTATGAATTTTGGTGTTATAGATCTCTTCTAAAAGTTTTCTATTTATATCTTCTTTGGAGCAAACTTTATGCAGTTCATTATCTTTTATAAAGATAAATTTTTCTCCAATAGATATAGCCTGATTAATATCGTGCATCGTAAGAATGATTGTTTTTCCATTCTTTTTTGATGCATCTATGATGATTGATAATATCTCCTTTTGAGATTTGATATCAAGGTTAGAGGTTGGTTCATCAAAGATAATAACTTTACTATCTTGGACTAACGCAGTGGCGATACTTACTCTTTGGAGTTCACCTCCAGAGATTTCATATGTTGTTTTATCTTTAATTTCTTCTAAACCCAATTGAGCAATGATTTCATCAACAGCTTCTATGTCTTCTTTTCTTGGGTATAAGGTAAAGTCGTGAAGCCTACCCAGTAAAATTGTCTCTTTAACAGTCAAATCTGTTCTTTTTGATTCTTGAGGAACAAAAGACAACAAAGTGGCCTTATCTTTTGCCTTCATCCTTTTGATTGATTTTTCATCAATCTGAATGTTGCCATTTTTGATTTTTAAAAGTCCAAGAATGCAGTTGATAAGAGTGGTTTTACCCGCTCCATTAGGGCCAAGAAGAACAGCGATTTCTCCTTCGTTTATTTCTAAAGAAATATCACGTAAGATTTCTTTCTTATTGTCGTAAGAAAAAGAAAGATTGTTAATCTTAATCATGTTTCTTCCTCCTACTTAATAAAAGTAATACAACAAATATAGGCGCTCCAATTATTGGAGTAATTGCTCCTACTGGTAGTGTATATCCATTTAAAGCAATCTTAGAAATCATGTCACAGATTACTAAAGATGTGGATCCAAGAAGCATACTTGCAGGTATTAGAATCTTATGATCATTACCAACTATCTTTCGACAAATTTGAGGTATAACAAGTCCGATAAACCCTATAATACCCACCATAGAAACAGATACCGCGGTGAGTAATGAGGCAAGAAGTAGTGATATAAATCTAAATAAATTTAGATTAATACCTAGCATTGATGCGTTATCACTTCCTAAAAGTAATGCGTTATATCGATAGGCAAAAACCATAAAGAAGACAAGAGAAATAACAACAACCACTAAAATGATTAAATCATCTGTGTAACTGGCTCTACCTAAATCTCCAAACGACCAATATATTGCGGTGCTTAAAGATGTATCAGTTGCGAAATATTGAATAAGAGTGGTAACTCCAGTAGCAAACATGCCAAAGGTGATACCAATTAAAACCGTAGTGGCAGGATTAAATCTAGAAAATCTAGATAAGAACAACACTAAAAGTGTTGATACAAAGGCAAAGATAAACGCCATCGCACTTACAAAATAAGGAGATTCAGTAATTAGATTACCTCCATTAACGGCGATAACTCCTCCGCCCATTGTGATAATTGCGACGTTAGCACCTAATACAGCAGAGTTAGAAACACCTAAAGTAGTAGGAGAGGCCATAACGTTATTTGACACTGTTTGAATGATAAGCCCACTCATAGATAAAGCAGCACCGATTAATACAGCGGCTATAATTCTTGGTAACCTAATCTTTTGAACGATCGTGTTATTTGCTTTCGTGCTTTCTCCAAACAGTCCTTTTATTCCTTCAACAAAGCTAATATGACTTGACCCTATAAATATAGAGGCAACAAACGCTACAAGTAAAAGAACACTGATGGAGATTAAAAATATCAGTCTTTTTTGTTTGAGTGATAATGAACTCATGGTTTAATCCTAATCTATAAATATAGATAAGAATAGATAAAAAGAAACAATAATAGTATAATGTGTTCGATTATGAGATATAAGAGTAGTGAAAAAAGTGCGTTAAAAAGAATCGAAGACGCTTTATGTGACCTCATTCAAAAAGAAGACTATAACAAGTTAACTTGTTCGGACATCATTAAAGAGTCAAAAGTATCAAGATCGACATTCTATTTATACTTTAAAAACAAGGATCAAGTTGTCACTTTATTATGTGATAACATCTTTAATCATGTTTTTGATCATCATTTGAGTAAAGAAAAGCATCATGATTTCTCTCATGAACATGAAAACTACATCAAGATGATTGATCATTCTTTCTATCATTTTCTTGAAGATAAAGAATTAATTCTTTCTATCCTCAATAGTGGGGCATCTTCCATCTTCTTAAAGCAACTAAGAAAAAGAGTGAGGCCTCTAATAAGCCATCTCTTAGAAGAAGGGATAATTGGGAATAACGATGTACCGTTTGATATGAAAGAACATCAATATGTGAACGGTTATACCTCTTTACTTCAGTATTATTTAAGACACGCGAATGACGTTAAACCTGAAGTGATAAGCGAATATTTCATAAAAATGTGTAGATGAATTTCTATATTTTTTTATTTTTCTATTTTTAATAGATATGTTTTTGAGTATCATATTACAAATGAGGTAAAAATCATGGATGAATTATTAGAATTAATTAGTAAAGAACAAGACCGTCAAAATAGTGGCATTGAACTCATTGCAAGTGAGAATTATACATCTAAAAATATAAGAAATTTAACTGGCAGCATCTTAACAAATAAGTACGCGGAAGGATATCCAGGAAGAAGATATTATGGAGGATGTGAATTCGTTGACGAAATCGAAAGAATTGCAATTAAAGAATTGTGCAATCTTTTCGGTGCGAAATACGCGAACGTACAACCTCATTCTGGCTCTCAAGCTAACGCGGCAGCGTATCGTGCTTTAATGCCAAACGGAGGAAAAGTATTATCACTCGTTCTTAATGATGGAGGACACTTAACCCATGGCTCTAAAGTTAGTTTTTCTAGTAACTTCTATACCTTTGTCCATTACCCACTTGATAAATCAGGTAGATTAAATTACGACTCAATTAGAGAAATCGCTTTAGCAGAAAAACCAGACGTTATCTTAAGCGGTTATAGCGCTTATCCTTATGAAATTGATTTTAAAAAAATCAAGGAAATCTGTGACGAAGTAGGTTGCTTCATGATGGTGGATATGGCCCATATCGCTGGACTTATTGCTGCTAAAAAACACATTTCTCCTATTCCATATGCAGATATCGTTACTAGTACCACTCATAAGACCTTAAGAGGACCTAGAGGCGGAATTATTCTCACTAACAGTGATGAATTAATTAAGAAAATCAACTCTGCTGTCTTCCCATTTTATCAAGGCGGACCACTTGAACACGTTATCGCCGCTAAGGCTCAATGCTTCAAAGAAGCAAATAGTGGTGAATTCGTAAAATATGTAGAAAGTTTGATGAACAACACCAAAGTATGTTCAAAAACATTACGTGAATTGGGCGCTTTAGCAACAGATACAGAAAATCACTTATTCCTTCTCAATACCTTAGATTCATTTGGAATCACTGGCTTAGAAGCTCAAAAGAAATTAGAAGAAATTGGAGTGACCACGAATAAGAACATGATTCCTGGAGATAAACTTACTCCAAAAGAAACTAGTGGACTTCGTATTGGCTTTGCGGCAGTTACTACTAGAGGCTGTACTGAAAGCGATGCAAAAGAAATTGCAAAACTGATGTTTGACTATCTAAAAGGCAATATCGACACCGATTCTGCAAAAGCGAAAGTCAAAGAAATCACTTCTAGATGGAAGCTCATTGAAAACATTTAAAAAAATAAGACCAATAGGGTCTTTTATTTTTGTTCGATGAATTCTTTAACCACTCTTTTGTAGCGATCTTCATTGATGATATAACTAATTCCGTGTTCCGCTCCTTTAAAGAGTTCATATTGGACTTTATCAGGATAAGCGTCGTATAGTCTCTTTGAGAATTCGTATGGAACAATTGTGTCGATATCACCGTGGATGATCAAGAATTTAGCCTTTGAATCTTTTACACTTAGTGAAGCGTCATCTTTTGAAAAACTAGAATGACCAAAGATGATTGAAGTTAAATTGGCGATTGGGTATAAAATCTTTGGATTTGCTTTAAGGAACACTTTGATTGTCTGATAAATAATTTCTTTTGGTTTAAGATAAGGACAATCAGCGATGACTAAATCTCCTTCTTTAAGGTTATTAGAGGCAAGTAAGACACTTGCTCCACCCATAGAAATGCCGATTAAAACGATTTTAATATCGTTTCCAAAGGTTTTATAGGCAAAGTCGATCCAACTCTTAACATCTTTCTTTTCACGCACTCCAAAGGTTATTTGGTGGCCCTTAGATAACCCGTGTCCTCTTTCATCAGCAAGGATAACGTTATAGCCAGAATCAATCATGAGTCGAGCGCCACCAGAGAAGTCTCTAGTTGCGGTTCCACGATATCCATGCATCATGATGCAAACTGTTTTGGAATTATTTCTATATAATCTAGCGTGCAGTTTGATTTTATCAAAAGAAGTGATATATGCATCTTCATAAGGGACTTCGTTAATTCTATCTATAAGATTCATCACTCTTTCTTTAGAAGCAAACTTAAGAGTGGCGGCAGTTAATTTACGGTCATCATTTTGTCCTTTATGGGGACTATAGTAATTCGCATAGTTAATGTAAGCTAGGAGCGCAAAAAAGATGAGAACTAGTCCACCAAAAACTCCTAAAGTGATATACAACCAAAGCATGTAAATATTTTACTTAATAAGACTAAAAATAAAAATATTTTATTTGCGACTTATTTCTTTTATAATCAATTGCGATGAAAAAAGATATTTACGATATTAATTACCATAGTGTTCTTGATGTCTATGAGACTCAAAAGGCAATTAAGTTTGTTAAAGACACATTCCAAAAGTCTTTATCTAAACGTTTAAATCTTTTAAGAGTGACCGCTCCATTGTTTGTGCTTAATAAAAGTGGATTAAACGATGGATTAAGTGGAAAAGAAACTCCGATATCTTTTAATGCGAATAATATTGACGATGATATTGAAATCGTCCATTCTCTAGCAAAATGGAAAAGAATGGCCCTTTCTAAATACGATATCCATGTCGATAAAGGCATCTACACTGATATGAACGCGATTAGAAAAGATGAAAACATCGATTTCATTCATTCAATCTACGTTGATCAATGGGATTGGGAAAAACATATCTTAGAAAAGAATCGTACTTACCGTTATCTTAAAAGTGTAGTGAGAAAGATTTATGCATGCATATTTGAATTATCAAATAAAGTTGCAGAAAAATACCCTGATTTAAAGAATGAATTACCCAAAGATATCTTCTTTATATCCACGAAAGAATTAGAAAAAATGTATCCAAATCTCTCTAGAAAAGAAAGAGAAGATGAGATTACTAGAATCCATAAAGCGGTGTTCTTATATCAAATCGGAGGAAATCTTAAAGATGGTAGACCTCATGATGATCGAGCTGCCGACTATGATGATTGGAAACTCAATGGAGACATCTTAGTCTATTATTCTCTTTACGATATGGCGTTTGAACTATCTAGCATGGGTATCAGAGTGAATAAAGATAGTTTAGTTAAACAACTCAAAGCTAAAGGTGAAGAATATAAGCTTAGTAACGATTACTGTAAATCAATTCTTGATGATACACTTCCTCAATCAATCGGAGGAGGAATTGGACAATCCAGACTCTGTATGTTCATGCTTAAGAAAGCACACATCGGAGAAGTCCAAGTATCAAACTGGAACGAAAAAGAAGTTGAAGAACTCAAAAAACATAATATATATCTTTTATAGAGGCTAAATATGGAAGAAACAGCAAAAAAAACAAATAAAATATTAGATTTCTTTATTAAAACCCTTAACGGAACCGCTTATGGATTATTCGCTACTTTAATTGTAGGAACAATCTTTGGAGCGATTTCAACATTTTTCTCCTATGGAGAATACGATAATGGTTTTTGCTGGTTCATGACGAGACTATTTAGTTCTTCCGTCCGTGTTATATATTCCTATGAAACCCTAGATGGAGTAAAAACCATCTCTAGTGGTGGGCTTGGTTATGTTTTACAAATGTTAACAGGTGCAGGAATAGGAGTTGGAGTTGGCTTATCACTTAAATTTGACCCACTTAAAACAATAGTTTTAGCGGCTGTCGGAGAAATTGCTGCTTTCTTCTCTTTATCCACTGGATTTGTAACTGATCCAAGCAATTTGAAGTATTTATTTGGTTCTTTCCAAGCTGGAGATCCATTAACTATTTATTTCGTCTGCATATTAACCGCTTTAGCGATGAAATATCTATTCCGTAAGAAAACACCTGTAGATGTGGTTTTGATCCCATTATTAGGAGCGTCTATTGGTTTAGTTACCGCTTTAGGAGTAAGGTATCCTTCTATATGTGTTACTTACGCGATTAGATGGCTCGTCGCTAATGGAACACAGGCTGAGCCATTCTCTATGGGAATTATTGTTGCTGTACTTATGGGTATGGCCCTTACCGCTCCTATTAGTAGTGCGGCTATTGCTGCCGTTATATTTGTTAAAGATGGAGCAGATTCTACTGGATTAATGATTGCTAGTGGAGCAGCAATTGTTGGCTGTTCAACGCAAATGATTGGTTTTGCGGTTCAATCTAGAAAAGATAATCCGATTGGAACAGTTATCTCCGTTGCCATTGGAACAAGTATGTTCCAGTTTAAGAATATTCTTAAAAAACCTGTTATTTGGTTACCAACTATCATCACTTCAGCGATTTTAGGCCCTATTTCTACATGCTGGATTAAATTACAATGTGAAGGGGCTAATGCTGGTATGGGTACCGCAGGACTAGTTGGTCAAATTGGTACAGTTGTATCTACTGGAGTTGATAAATGGCAAACCTGGGTTGGAATATTTGGGCTTCAAATAGTGGCCCCTGCCATTTTGGTGTTCTTGTTTGATTTACTCTTTAGAAAACTTGGTTGGATTAAAGAAGGAGATTTAAAGATTTAAGGCGCTTTCGCGTCTTTTTTATAAGAGAAAGATATGAAGAAAATTGTTTTATTACCAATTTCATTACTCGCTAGTGGATTACTTTGCTTAAATGAAGGTCAATCTACTTACGAATTAAAAGCCATCGATGGATATGTGATTGCCACTGACGGATGTTCTAAAAAGAGTTTACCAAAATATATCGATTTAAATGATGTTTCTGATTCAGATATTAGAAGCTATTATTCTTCATTAATTTCACTTAGTGAAGAAGAGAGAAAAGGCACTAACCTTCTTAAGAATCTTAAGCCTATTCTCTACCAAATGAATTATTACACATATGACGACATTTGGAAGGCATATGAAATCACCGATCGTAACTGGGAATTATCTCCTGCTAGTGAAGATGCCTATGGAAATTATGACATTACTTCTAAAACATACTCAAACTATGTTTATAAGAAGAACAACCCATACGTTCATACTCTTTATAGAGATTTAAATGACGAAAGTGGATACATCCAAGAGTGGGGTGACCACACAATAAATGGCACTAATAGAGAACACGTCTGGTGCCAATCTCGTGGATTTAAAGCTCCTGAAGGTGCTGAAGGCCCAGCTGGAACAGATTTACATCACCTCATCAGTGGAGATGGCTATGTTAACCAACAAATTCATAATAATAGTCCTTATGGATTCGTTAATGTTGTGAGTAAAGTTGGTAATCAAGAATACACAAAAAACAATAAGCTTGGTACCGCAAAACATACTTCTAGTGAAGATCAATCAACTTTAGTGTTTGAACCTCAAGATAGTGATAAAGGTGATATTGCTAGAGCTATATTCTATATGGCAGCCCGCTATAACAACTATAGTGGCACTGATATAATCAGTGATTATGAGCCAAACTTAATCGTTGTTAATTATGCAACTGATGACGGGAAAAGCGAAATGAGTAGTGCAACTCATCCAGTGGGAATGGGTATTTTAAGCGATCTTCTCGCTTGGAACAAACTCGATCCTGTTGACGAATACGAAATTCATAGAAATAACTTAATTTATCGTAACTATCAAGGAAACCGTAATCCATTCATCGATTTCCCTGAATGGGCAGACTATATCTGGGGAACAGTGGATAACGATGGAAGTAACTATAATCCAACTGTTACTAGAGCTGCTAATCCAAGTAGTGATGCAATTAATGATAAGGGATTATCTATATCTATAACTCATGCAAAATTAGATGTAAATGAAACTGCTAAAGTCAGAGCAATTACCGCTGATGAAAGTGGTATTACATGGGAAAGTAGTAACTCCAACATAGTTGAATTATCAAAAACTACCTCTAATAGTGGAGAAGAAATCACCTTAACCGCTAAAGCGTTAGGTAGCGCAATTATCACCGCTAGAGCAACTGTAGAAGGCGTTGATTTTGTTAGAGAAATCAGTGTTTCTGTTAAACACTTAGAATCCATCTCCGTTAGTGGAATGAAGACTGAATATAAAACAAAAGAAATATTCACCACTGATGGAATGGTGGTCATTGCTCACTATAGTGATGAGAGTACAGAAATCATCCCTCTTAGTGAAGTCACAATCACCGAGCCTGATATGTCCACAAAAGGTGAAAAAGTAGTTACTGTAACCTATAAAAACGTCAGTGTTTCTTTCACAATTAATGTTAAAGGACCAAATATCGTTTTATACGCTGTGATAGGTGGAGGAGCACTTGTTCTTATAACTATAGTTATAATTGTTTTTGCAAAAAGTAATAAAAAGACCAAAAAGAAAATCATTAGCACTGTTAAAAAGGGTGCGAAAACATATAAAAAGCCAACTCTAAAAAGAAATAATTGATACTCCGTTTTTGAATTGACTTATAATATAAGTGTCAATTTGTATAGGAGATAATATAATGGCAAATTTAGACGAAAGAATTTGTATTATTGGTGGTGGACCAGCTGGTATTTCTGCTGCCATGTACCTTCAAAAGAAGGGATACAAGAATTTTGAAATTTACGAAAAATTAAACAAAGTTGGTGGTAAATCCTATTCCCCACAAATCGAAGTTAATGGCGAAAAACGTTCCTATGAAACCGGAGCGATTATGGGTGCTTTAACTTATTGGGCTGTTAGTGAAGTCGAAGAATTCGGTGGAACTAGCCACGCTGATGGTCCAAACATGAGAAGAATGTACCGTGATAGTACAGGGAAAGAAATTCATCCATTTGAACCAAAAGTCGATTTCTCATTCAAAAAACTCTTTAGTTTAGTAAAGCTAAAGAAACAAATGAAGAGACTTGTTAAGATCATGAACACCAAATACAAAGGATATGACTGCTATGGTCATAGAGGTGTTGCTCAAGGTAAATATGATGGTCTTTCTAAAGAAGTTGATAATCACCTTCAAAGAATGACTGGCGAAAACCCAAATCTTAAAGATTTAGCATTACCATTTGCAGAATTTTGCAAATTAAATAAAGTTGAAGAAGTTATGAGAATCTGGATTGGTCCTTATACTTCGTTTGGATATGGATATTTTGATGAAATTCCAGCCGCGTATGTTATGAAATATTTAGACACAACAACCGCGATTGAATTCGTCAATATGAGACTATGGACATGGAAAGACGGCACTCAATCAATTTACGTTAACGCAAATAAGAAACTTCTCCATCCAGTTCACTTAAACACTGAAGTTGTCAAAGTTGAACGTCCAGAAGGTAAGAAAATTAAAGTCACCATCAAAGATGAAAAAGGTAGTAGAGTGGAGGAATTCGATAAACTTATCGTTACGACACCTCTTGATAGATTCCTTAATTACAGTGACGCTAGAGAAGACGAAAAAGAATTATTCTCTAAGATCGTTCATGAAGAATATGTCGACTTCATCGCGAAGTTTGATAAAGATGGTGGCCCAACCATTTCTGGATATATCTTTGATAACATGACTCCAGAAACTAGAGGACACGCGATGGTTTATTACCATCGTTGGGAAGATTTGAAAGCCAATTGTCCAAGTGTTGTCTATGCATTAAGAAATCACGAAGGCATGGAAAGCATTCCTTACGATGACACGATTAGAATGATGCAAGAAGACATGAAGAAATGTGGCTTCCCAGTCAAAGAAAGACTTTACGAACAAGAAACATATTATTGTCCACATGTCTCTAGTAAAGATTATGCGGATGGATGGTATGATCGCTTAGAAGCAATTCAAGGTAAAGGAAATACATATTACGCGGGTGAAATTCTCTCATTCGGTGATATGGAAGACACCTGTGCTTCTAGTAAAGATATCGTTGAAAGATTCTTCTAATAACTATAAAAACAAAGCCTAGTTTAGCTCATCTAAATTGGGCTTTTTTCTTTGCTTGCAACCAAACTACCAAGATATAGTAAAGATTATAAATTAAAACGATATTATACAAAGTATAATATATGTTATCATTTTTATACCTATGTAAATAAAAATTAACATAATTATTAAAAAATGTTTTTATATATAAAATGATAGTGATATGATTATTCCGTTCGGAAAGTGAGGATTATTCATGACAATATCTGAAAAAATTACACATTTAAGAATTGTTAACAACATTTCTCAAGAGAAGCTTGCTTCCTTGCTTAATGTTACTAGACAAAGCATTTCCAAGTGGGAAAGTGGTGAATCATTGCCACAAATCGATAAGGTTCAAGAAATTTGCGAACTCTTTAAGATTTCCGCTGATGAATTGCTTAATGACAAAATTGTTATTCACCGTGGACAAAAACTCAAAATGAGTATCGGTGAAGACATTAAAACCAAATACTTTGGTACAGATGGTTTCAGAGGAGAAACAAACAAAGTATTAACATGTGATCATGCTTATAAAATCGGTAGATTCTTAGGCTGGTTCTATGGAAATCCTAAATTCAACTCCCAAAAACCTGGCTATAGACCAAGAGTTGTAATCGGTAAAGACACACGTAGATCATCCTATATGTTAGAATACGCGGTTGCTGCTGGCTTAGCTGCTAGTGGTGCAGATGTCTCTTTACTCCATGTTACAACCACTCCAAGTGTCGCCTTTGTCATTAGACAAGACTGCTTCGATTGTGGTGTAATGATTACCGCTTCTCATAACCCATTCTACGATAATGGTATTAAAGTCCTTAACTGTAATGGTGAAAAACTTGAAGACGCAGTTGCTTTCTTAGCCGAAGCTTACATCGATGGCGATTTAAAGAAACTCGGTGTTGAAGGTAATGACCTCCCATTTGCAGAAAGAGGAGATATCGGTTCTATCACTGATTATAGCAGTGGCCGTAACCGTTATATTGCTTACTTAATCTCCTTAGCAAGACACTCCATGAAAGACCTTAAGATTGGTTTAGATACCGCTAACGGTGCTTCCTGGATGATTGCTAAGAGTGTCTTTGATGCTCTAGGAGCACAAACATTTGTTATTAATAACAATCCTGATGGATTAAACATTAATCTTGATGCAGGAAGTACTCATATTGAGAAGTTCTGCAAATTCGTTAAAGATAACAAACTTGATCTCGGCTTTGCTTTTGACGGTGACGCTGATAGATGTATCGCTGTAGATGAAAACGGCAAAGAAGTTGACGGAGATAAGATTATGTATCTCTTGTCTTTAAAGCTTAAAGATGAAGGCTGTTTAGAAAAAGACACATTAGTCACCACAGTTATGTCCAATAGTGGTCTCACAAAAGCCCTTAAACAAGTTGGAATTAGTAATGTCCAAACTAAAGTTGGTGATAGATTCGTCTTTGAAAAGATGCAACAAGAAGGTTATTCCTTAGGTGGAGAACAATCCGGTCACGTTATTATTAAGAAATACGCGACTACAGGTGATGGTGTATTGACCGCGATCATGGTTACTGAGACTGTTCTTGACCGTAAAGAAAAACTCTCTAAACTCGTTGCACCTGTTAAACTCTTACCACAAATTACTAAGAATGTTCGTGTAACGAACAAAGCGGCAGTTGTCGCCGATGAAGCTGTTCAAGCTAAATTCAAAGAAGTTAACGAAGAAATCGGTGATGATGGTAGAGCTCTTCTTAGACAAAGTGGTACTGAACCAGTGGTTAGAATTATGATCGAACTCGATAGCAAAGAAAAATGTGAAGAATATATCGATCGTATCTATAACGTTATTAAGAAAAGAGGATACATTTGTGAGTAAATTAAGTGTTAAAACCAAAGATTTATTTTCTACAGATTGCCCTTTCTTAAAAGAAGTCTTTGAAAAGAGTGAATATCCTTGGGAAATTCTTCCTCAAATCAAAGAAATCGTCGCCAAAGTGATGGAAACCGGTTTAGAAGGTTATCACTTTATCGAAGAAGGAATCCTTGTTGGAGAAAACGTTAAAATCGCAAAAACTGCGACAATTGAAGCTCCTGCTATTATCGGTAAAGATACCGAACTTAGACCAGGTGCATTCTTACGTGGTAATGTGATCATCGGTGAGAAATGTGTTATCGGTAATTCTTCAGAATTAAAGAACTCAATCTTACTCAATCACGTCCAAGTTCCTCACTACAATTATGTTGGCGATTCCATCTTAGGTGATTACGCACATATGGGTGCAGGCTCAATTCTTTCTAACTTAAAAAGTGGTGGTAAAAATGTTGTTATCCACGCTGATAAAGAATATGAAACCGGTTTAAGAAAAATCGGTGGCTTCTTAGCGGAACACGCTGATATTGGCTGTGGTAGTGTTCTTAATCCAGGAACTGTTATCGGAAAGAATACACAAGTCTATCCACTTAGTATGCTTAGGGGCGCCTTCCCAAGCGACAGCATCGTTAAATCTCAAAAGAATGTTGTCGAAAAAAGGCCAGAATAATTATTTATAATTAAAGGAGAAAATATAATTATGAAAGTTGTTGTTGGAAGCAATGAAGAAATTTCCAAGTTAATTGCAGAAGAATTCATTAAACAAGTCAATGCAAAACCAAACTCAGTTTTAGGCTTAGCGACCGGTACTTCACCATTACAAGTTTACGCAAACTTAGTCAAAGCCAACAAAGAAGGTAGAGTTTCCTTCAAGAATGTTGCTACATTTAACCTCGATGAATACATCGGATTAGACGGCACACACAATCAATCCTATCGTTATTTCATGAATGACAATTTATTTGATCACATTGACATCGATAAGAGCAAAACCCACGTCTTAAAAGGTGTTGGAGACTATTTAGCGTATGCTAAACAATACGATGATGAAATCGCTTCCTTTGGAGGAATCGATCTACAAATCTTAGGTATTGGTAGTGATGGCCACATCGCCTTTAACGAACCAGGCACCTCTTTTGATAGCCTAACTCACGTTGCTGAACTCGCAGAAAGCACAATCGTTGATAACTCCAGATTATTCAACGACATCTCTGAAGTTCCTACTAAAGCTGTCACAATGGGTCTTAAGAGCATTATGAATGCTAGAAAAATCGTCTTAATCGCTACTGGTAAGAATAAGGCTAAAGCCATTAAAGACTTACTCCAAGGTGAAAAGACCGAAGAAGTCCCATGTTCCATTCTTCAAGATCACCCAGATTGCACAATCTACGTTGATGAAGATGCCTACTCTTTAGTTAAATAAGGTTAAAGGACAATAATTAAATAAGGTGGAAAAATATTTTCCGCCTTTTTATAATGTTTTTAATGAAAAAGATTAAGAAGCTATCTTACATTCATGATTTAGGTGGAATTAACACTTCTAATTTGAGGTACTTAAAACACGGTCTTCTTTTTCGTTCGTCTAATTTATCCAAGATAGATGAAGAAGGCTTAGATGTTCTTGTCAATCAATATAACATTAAAAATGTTATTGATTTAAGAACTGAAGACGAAATTAGTCAACAACCAGAAGACTTTGTCTCCTCAAAACTTAACTATCTTCATATGCCAAGTCTGACTAATGAAGAAAATCCAGCGGTTAATCGATTAAACAGAATGGACATCTTAACTGATTTAATCAAACTCCCTGGTGGAGTTAAGGCTCACATGAAGAATTTATATCGAATTTTAGTGAGTTCAGAAAGAAGTAGAAACGTCTATCGTAAATTCTTTAATATGCTTCTTCATAACGACAATAACGAAGCTTATTTATTTCACTGCACTCAAGGGAAAGATCGTACAGGAGTGCTTTTATATCTACTTTTAGTAGTGTTAGGGGTTTCCTCTCAAAGAGCGATTACTACTTATCTATCTTTTAATAGTCGTACAAGATTTAAGAGAATTGCAATTTTCTTAGGGATGAATATTGCGGTTTCTCCAAGAAAAGCAGTGGCTCTAAACAGGTGCTTAACCGCAAAAAGAATATATATTCATTCCGCTATTGATGAAATTAATGTAAAATTTGGTGGAATCAATAATTACATAAGAGAAGAATTAGGCTTAAGTGAAGATGATGTTGCTTTACTTAGGAAGAAATATGTCAAATAAGGAGAATAAGGGACATGAAACATTTGATTATTGTTAACAGCAAAGCTGGACAAGAAAAAAATCTCGAAGAATTCAAAAAGAAAGTTGCTTCTGACTTTAAAGGATTAGACTTTGAAATATATGAAACAACTGGACCAAGAAGTGTCATTCCATTTTTAAAAGAATATTTAGGAAAAAGTAAAGACACAGTGAGAGTGTATGCTTGTGGTGGTGACGGCACAATTCATGAAGTAGTGAATGCGATCGTCGGACATAAAAACGTTGAACTCGCTGTTTTAGCGGTCGGTACTGGTAATGACTTTGTCAAGATCTATTCCGAAAGCAAAGATTATGACGACATCGTCAAAAATAAGAGTGGCGCTAATAGATTCCAAGACTTCAAAGCCTTAATTAACGGCAAAGTCGAAGAAATTGACTTAAGCAAAATGACTGGCGAAAGTATGAAAGAACCATGGTATTCCATTAACGTCATTAACTTTGGTTTCGATGCGATTGTCGGTGCTAAAGGAAACGAAAATAAGCTCAAAGGAAGAAAGAATCCTTATGGTCCTAGAGCAATTATTCCTGCAATCATCGGTGGTAGATTCAATAAAATCATCGTTAAGGCTGATGGAGAGCAACTCAATAAGAAGAGAATGCTTTTAGCATCATTAGCCCAAGGACAATGGGTTGGTGGACAATATCACGCTTCTCCTAAGAGTGATAACACCGATGGATTAATCGATGTTATGTTACTTAGATGCATGTCATTCTTAAGATTAATGGTTCAATATTTTGGTAGATACCAAAAAGGTGAACACATGGATAATCCAAAACTCATGAAACGCATTGTTTATAGAAGAGCTAAAGAAATTGAAATCATCGGTAACAAAGATATTGATATCTGTGTTGATGGCGAAATCGTTAGAGGCAAGACCTTCAAAGTTGAAGTTATGCCTAAAGCCCTTAAATTTGTCGTTCCAAACAATAAATAATTATGATTATTGAGGCACTCATTGTTTTAATTGATTTCGCGTTTACCGCGTTATTAACCTTAACATTACCTTTAGGTAAAGGTTATCATTATTGGGTGCCTTTTCTATTCCTTATAATTGGTTATATTGTCGGGGTAGCGTTAACTTGGCTTATTTTGACTGCCTTTGCAATGCCATTTAAAAAGGATAAATACTATAAGAAACCCAATAAATGGGCAAATTTCTTATTAACAGAATCTATTACTTATATAGATAATCACGCGAGAGCAAAAATTATCTATCGTTCTAAAATGGAACTTCCAAAAGAAAGATACCTTCTCGTCTGTAATCATCGTAGCAAGTTCGATCCGATGTTACTCACTAAGTTATATGGTCATAAAGGCTTATCCTTTATCTCTAAGCCCACTAACTTCAAGATTCCTCTTGGTGGTCACTTCATGAAAGCAAGCTGCTATCAATCGATTGACCGTTACGACAAGTTGAAGTCCTTAGAAGTGATGAACGAGGCTTCTAGACTAGTTTCTGAGGGTTTAACAAGCATTGGAGTGTTCCCGGAAGGAACAAGAAGTGAAGATAATAACTTACATGAATTCCACGAAGGCGTCTTCTCCATCGCTAAAAAGACTAATTGTCCGATTGTAGTGGTGACACTTGATGGAACCGAAAACATCCATTCAAACTTCCCACTTCATCGCACAAAAGTATATATGGATATGATTGAAGTTCTTTATCCAAGCGATTATCAAAACATGATCGTTAAAGAGATTAGCGACCATGTTCATGATAAGATGCTAGAATCATTAGGAAAATAAAAAGGGGTAAACCCCTTTTCTTTTTACTTAATATCTCTCTTCTTGAAGAGTGCTAATCCGCTAAAGAAGAAGATTGCAGCCCATCCAAGTGGGACCAATATACCTGCAGCAATCATATCTCCAGATTGTTTATATGGTTCAGCAATAAGTCCACCTAAACTATTAATTAATGACATTACATCATTGGAGTAGAATCCTGGCATATAAAGTGGATTAATCCACATTGACCAATGATTAACTGACAAGTTTGATTTAGACAAGCTTGCTAAGAACGCAATTAGCGGAATATATGTGAGCATAACTAGAAGGACTACAACAATTGGGATTGATCCTCCGATAGATCTCAACAAAGTTGCAAAGAAGATTGATAATGCGGTCAAGAATACGTAGGAACAAACAACATATACTATGTATAATCCTGCAAAAGAAGCGAAGTGAGCAGGTAAAGTGCTGAAATCAAATCCTCTAATTCCATCATAAACAACACCTATAAGCACCATGATAGCGCTATAACCTATCGCTAAGATAAATGTGAAGATTAAACCAGTAATAAATAAGCCTAAATAAAGCTTACTCTTGCTAATTCCGGCAATAATTTTGTTTCTAATTGTACCAAAGGTAAATTCACCTACAGTGAAAACAATTAAGTTAATTGGGATAGTCAAACCGAAGTTGCTACCTAAGTTTGTGCTGGTTAAGAATGCATTAGTGGTGCTTAGTGATTTTGACGCATAGTTGATAAGCGATAATAAAATCGCTAAAGAAACACCAATAATACAAGTAATAAGGAATGTCTTATCTCTAAATAATTTGAATAATGAGGATTTAATAATGTTAATCATTTTTAATACCTCCAATCAAATTGAGATAGTATTCTTCAACACTCATTTCGGTGGTGCGAATATCACTAATTTCAATTCCTTTTTTCTCAAGTTTGACTAATAAGTCAACTGGCTTAATTGTATCATAAATTCTTATAGAATTTGTTGAGACCAATAAGTCTTTACATCCGATTTCATTAAGAACTTTTTCAAGTTTATTAACATCTTGATAACGGATATCAATTCCGCGTTTACATTCATTGATTAAATCTTCGGCGGAAATTTCTTTAAGTAAATGCCCGTGAGAGATAAATCCATAGTAAGAAGCGACTTTCTCTAATTCAGAAAGAATATGACTAGAAATCAAGAAAGTAATGCCTTTTCTATTAAGATTAATAATTAATTCTCTTAACTCGGCAACTCCACTTGGATCAAGTCCATTCATAGGTTCATCTAAGAACATAAGATCTGGTTTGTTTAGTAAAAGAAGCGCAATTCCTAATCTTTGTCTCATACCTAAAGAGAAATTACCAGCTTTCTTTTTACCAGTATCTTCTAGACCAACGCTTTTCAAAGCGTCATCAATTACTTGTTTTGAATCTTTGATGCCGTAATATAAGCAAGCATATTTAAGATTTTGTCTAGCAGTCATTGATGGTACTAATGATGGAGCTTCAACAATTGCAGATATCTTCTTTCTAATTCCATAGATTTTTCTATCCTTAAAGTTGGTGTCATATAAAGAATATTCACCAGAAGTAGGATTAGCTAAACCCATTAATAAGCGGATAATAGTGGTTTTACCACTTCCGTTTTCTCCAACGAATCCATAAACGGATCCTTGAGGAATATGCATGTTTACTTTATTAACGGCGTAGAAATTGCTGCCATATCTTTTAGATAAGTCATGTGTTTCAACAACGTTTTTCATAATATACCTCCGTGTAATAGTATACTCATAAGTAAATAAAATTTAAGTAAAATCACAAAAACGTTGAATGATTTTTAATCATTAACTAAAATAATCAATTAGAGGAAAAATTTATATGAAAAAAGATAGAAGATCATTTGATGGTGTTTCTAGATTTGCTTTGACTGTTTTAGTGGCATTAATTATTTTCTCAGTGTTCGCTAATTCATTCATCATGGTCTCAGACACCTTAAAAGAAGCAAACTTCCCAAGTACTGGTACATTAGGAATGCTTTTTGATTACAGTGCAACAGCCGGACACTCCATGAAATTCCTTGGACAAGTCCTTTCTAACATCGTGGCATATATCTTTATGCTCTGTGGTGTAATCGTATTTTTCTTATCACTTGCATTAATCAAACACGACAAAGTCGTAAAAGCAAAATGTGCAGTTTTAGGATTAGCATTATTTGTTCCAGCAACAATCGGTTTAACTGGTGGAGTTATTGACTTCTTTGGACATGGTTTCAATTTCTTAAATAACACAAAGGGATTAGAACCATCACTCATTATGGCGTGCTACATTTGCACATTATTACTTGATGTCGCATTCTTAGTGCTTGCCTTCATTAGCTTGGTTAGTGGTATTCGTACTGCTGTTAAAGTTAATAGAGGCGAAGTCATCTATGATGCACACCCAGAAAGAAAAGTTGCAAAACAAGAACAATCTCCAGCGGAAAAAGCTGCTGAAAGAGAAGAATTACTCAAGAGCATCAGAGAAATCGTTAAAGAAGAACTCGATAAACTTGATCGTGTTGTTATCGCTAAAGAAGCTCCTGTTGTTCGCGAAGTAAAACCAGCTCCAGCACCTGCTCCAGTCGTGGAAGAAGAAAGCAAACTTTCTATTCAAAGAATTCCATTCGCTGAAAAGATTGTTAAAGCTGATAAAGATCTTCAAGAAAAATATAACGAAATCAAGAGTGATTTCCTTGCATATGGAGCATCTAGTAGAGTTTCAGTTGCTGGCGATACATTCAGATTACATCGTAAACCATATGCAAAGATCACACTCGTTGGTAAGACCTTAAAAGTCTACTTTGCATTAAATCCAAGAGACTTCAGGGATTCACCAATCCCAGTTGTTGACGCTAGCGACAAAGTGGCTTATGAAGAAGTTCCAGCCTTACTTAAAGTTAAATCTAACTTAGCGGTCAAACGAGCTAAAGATTTAATGGAAATGGCAATGGCTAAAGACGGATACGCTAAAGAAAAAGAACCAGTTGATCATAACTGGGTTAGAGACATCCGCTTAGAACTCAAAGCTAAGAAATAATTAAAGTTAAGATGTGCTTGCACATCTTTTCTTTTTGTTTTTATAATTAATCATCGGAGGAGAATATTAAAATGATTGGTAAAAAAGTAATTGCTTTTGTCGAGTTAGGATTTTCGTTCATCTTTTTTGTCGCGGCAATCGTTAACTTGGTTAAATGGAGTAACGCATTCCCATTAATCGGATTATCAGGATCAATGGCCTTAGCAGCTTTCGGATTATTTGCTATACTTCATAAATCAAAAGCAGAAGAACCAAATATTAAACCACATTACTTTAAAACAACAAGTGAATACGTCCATCGTATTGTTGCGATTGCGGCGATTATCTGGTACTTCTCATTCTTGACAGCATCATTCGTGTTTGTTGTTGTGCTACAACTCGTCTTTGCCCGTGGTAATTTAACATTCCTTATCATTGGTTCTGGTGTGCCACTAGTGAGCTGTTTAGTTTTCCATGCCATTTCTTTAGCGTTAACATATAAGCAACAAAGCGATTATGTTAGACTAGAGCAACTTGAAGTTCTTAAAGAAATTGCTGAAAAGAAATAATTTAGGAATCACAAAAAAGAGCCGATTGGCTCTTTTTATTATTCTTTGAATAATATCCTGCCTAGTCTTATATGAGTGGCGTCTTCTTTAATCGCGTTTAGGTAATCATCGCTCATCCCCATGCTAAGGTAGGGAAGTTTGATTTTGAATTCTTTTTCCAATTCATCTCGTAACAAACTTAATTTATGGAATTGTTCATCGGTGTTTTCGCTTGATTTAACCGCCATCATCATAAGGCCAACAAGTTTAATCTTCTTGTATTTTAGGAGTTCCTTAACAAAGTCTTTTACTTCATAATATGGAACGCCGTTTTTAGTTTCTTCAAGATTGATTGACACTTCGATAAAAGTGTTTAACTGTTCTTTTCTTTCTTTTTCAATAAGATCAGCAAGTTTTAATGAATCCAAAGAGTGGAGATAATCAATCTTGTTTATTACTTCTTTAGCTTTGTTTCTTTGTAAGTGTCCAATGAAATGCCACACGATATTTTTATCGTTCAATAAACTTTGTTTATTAATAAAGGAATCGACACGGTTTTCTCCGAAGTTATTGATTCCAGATTCAAGTAAATTATTCATTGTCTCAGCGTCAATGTATTTAGTAGCCGCAACAACAGTGATGTTATTAGGAATAGTAAGTAAGAACTCTTTGATATCGTCTCTGATTTTCATACTAAAGATTGTAGTGCTTCTCTTTTGACTTTTTCAAGTGTAATTCTATTGTATAAATAATTAATTATTATATAATTGAATTAGGACTATTTATGGAAGAATTTAAGAAAGACGAAACTAAGTTTCAAGATACAGATTTGCTTGAACCAATCGAATTCTATAAGCATCAATTAAAAGACGCATTCCACGAAAACGCGGAAGATTATTTTGAGTACTTATCTAAGAAAGCTGAAACAAATGTTGAGGCTAATAGAGAAGCGGTCAAAAAATACGATGCAGAAGTCGCTAAGATTAATTCTTTAAGCAACAACGCCAAAAAACAAAAGTCAGGAATTGGATGGATGATTTTCTTATTAATCATGTCTGCTTTTGGTATCGCTATTCCTTTAGTTCTTTTAAACAAGATTCCTCTAGCGGTTTCTATCGCAGTTCCTATTGGATGTGCTGGATTAATTGCTTTAGCAATCGTAATGATTGTTAAAATGAAGAAAAAATGGAAAAAACTAAACGAAGAAATTGCTAAACACCAAGAAATAGCCAACAAGCATAAAGCGGAAGCTGAAGGTTATATGGCAAAGCTTAACAGCATGTTTGAAGCCAATATGGCGGCTTTACTCATGAGTAAGACTACACCTGTTATTGATTTAGATCGTGATTTCGATCCTGAAAAATATACTCTGTTACACGAAAAATACGGATATACATCTAACCAATCTCCATCTGTTAGTACGTTGTTCGCTCAATCAGGACATATTTTAGGTAATCCATTCGTAATCGCAAAAACCTATGTTCAATCTATGCGCGACCATGTTTATAGAGGAACATTAACAATTACGTGGACTGAAAGGGTGTCTGATGGAAAAGGCGGAACAAGAACCGTTTTAAGAAGTGAAACATTGGTAGCAACTGTTACAGCACCTGAACCAGCGTATCATATTGATACGACTTTAATATATGGCAATGAAGCTGCACCTAATTTATCATTCTCTCGTTCTCCAACAGGACACGGAAATGATGATGATAAACACTTAGAAAAATACATAAAGAGTTTTGACAAGAAACTTGACAAAGAAGTGGAAAAAGATCTCAAAAGAAATGATGATAGTGTTTTCACTCGACTCCATAATAGTGAGTTTGAAGCATTATTTAATGCTTTGAATCGTGATAATGAAATGGAATTTAGACTTCTTTTCACTCCGCTCGCTCAAAAGAATATGATTTCTTTAATCAGAGATAAAGATAAAGTTGGTTATGGCGATGATTTCAGCTTTAGAAAATCAAAGAAACTCAATTACATCGGTGCTGGACACTTATATAACTCCTCTGAACTTGATAAAGGGCCATCTGATTTAAGATCATATAGTTACGATATCGCTCATAGAAACTTCGTTGATTATTGTGATAGATATTGTAAACAAATCTATTTCGCTTTAGCGCCTCTTATTTCCATCCCATTATATCAACAACATAAGACTTTAGATTTTATCTATAACGGTAGATTTGGACACAACGTTACTCAAGAAGAAGCAGAAGCAGCCGCTAACTGCCATAACTGGAATTTATTTAAGCACCCAGCAACTAGAAGCGTAGGCGTTATTCTTAAGAGCAAATTTGTTAGAAGCAACGAATCAGTTGATGAATGTGAAATTACCGCTCATTCATTCTCTGGAACAGATAGAGTGTCTTACATCAGAAAATACGGTGGAGATGGTAGATGGCATGATGTTCCTGTTAAATGGATTGAATACAATCCAATCTCTCAAGTTACTCCATTTGCGGTGGGTAGAGCTAATGAAAACACATATTATGATTTTAACGGCAAATTCTGCGCTGGAGATTACAACAAATTATTAGAACGATATCAAAAAGCTGATCAAGTTCTATACAAAAAAGGGTTATTTTCTTTCGTTAAGAAAGGTTAATAATATACAATAATTATTGGAGGAATAAAAAATGGCTAATGAATTAGACGAAATGACTGGTCCAGTTAATCAAGAAGGACGCGATGTTAATGTCATTGAAAAACAACTCAAAGTGGAAATGACCACAGGACTTAAAGTCTGTAACGTAATGTGCATTTTCCCTGGAGTACTTTTACTTGGAATTCCAACTATTGTTTGGCTTTATAAGAAAGCAAAAGCAAAAGAATATTTCCAAAAATTACAACAACAAATCCAACACAACGCTTCTCAAATCGATAATTTCTTAGAACAAAGAGTCGTTATCTTACAAAACGTTGCCCGTTTATTAGACAAGGCAATCGATTTAGATAAGTCTACCTTCACTGAAATCGCTAAGAATAGAAGTGCTGGTAGCTTAAATGGCGCTGCTGATGCAATTGAAAGTGTTAATAAGGCAATCAATGTTTCCTTAGAAGCATATCCAGATTTAAGAGCACATGGTGAAATTGCTGATGCAATGCAACAAAACTCTTACTTACAAAAAGAAATTACAGCAGCTAGAGAAGTCTATAACGATTCTATTGCTTCCTGGAACAGAGAAATCAACACCTGGGGTGCAAAGAAATACGTTGCTGCTAAAGAAGGATATACAACCCGTATACCATTTACAACAAGCAAACAAATTAAAGAAGCTGCTCGTGGAGTATTCTTCTAATTAAAGGAGTAAAAAATGAAATATAGATGTAAAGTTTGTGGACAAATAGTTGAAGTCGCCGAAGGCGAACCATGTCCAATCTGTGGTGCTAGTCACGATAAATTAGTGCCAATGACTGAAGAGAAGAAACAAGGTGAATTAACCTGGGCTGCCGAACACGTTATCGGAGTGGCTAAAGGCGTCGATGAATTCATTCTTCAAGGATGTAGAGATCATTTCAAAGGCGAATGCTCTGAAGTTGGTATGTATCTCGCTATGAGCCGTCAAGCTCTTAGAGAAGGCTACCCAGAAATCGCTTTACTATTAGAGCAAATCGCAAAAGAAGAAGCCGAACACGCTGCTAGATTTGCAGAATTATTAGGCGAAGTCGTCGAAGAAGATACCAAAAAGAATCTTGAAAAGATGCTTGCTGGAGAAAACGGAGCTTGTGAATCTAAATTCGCAATCGCTAAAAAAGCTAAAGAACTCAATCTTGACGCAATTCATGATTCAGTTCACGAAATGGCAAGAGACGAAGCTCGTCACGGCAAAGCTCTTGAAGCAATGCTTAAAAGATATTTCAAATAAGATAAACGATATATCGATAAATTGGCTGTTAAATAACAGCCTTTTTATTTATAATTAATGTATGTCTACCCCTTTAGCAGAATTGATTAGACCTGAAAAAATCGAAGACATGGTGGGACAAGAACACCTTTTTAAGAGTGGCTCTATCTTTAATAAAACCATCTCAAAGAATGTGATTCCTAACATGATCTTTTATGGTCCCCCAGGAGTAGGAAAAACCACGGTTGCCAATATCATCGCTAAAAACACAGAGATGTTACTCTGTAAACTTAATGGCACAATCGCGACCATTGATGATATTAAGAATGTAATTGATGAATCTAAAAGCGTATTTGCCTCTAAAGGTGTACTTCTTTATTTAGATGAAATTCAATACTTCAATAAGAAACAACAACAGTCTTTACTCGAATATGTTGAAAAAGGATACATAACCTTGATCGCTTCAACTACTGAGAACCCATATTTCTATATTTATCCAGCCTTATTATCTAGATGTTCTGTTTTTGAATTTAAATCAATAAACAGCAAAGATATTAAGAAGGGATTAGAAAGAGTCATTAATCTTAAAAAGATTAAAATTGATGACGATGCTTTAGAAATGCTTTCTATATCCTCTAATGGAGATATGCGTAAAGCAATCAACAACTTAGAGGTTTTATATAACGCATTAGGAAATAAGAAAATCACTTTAAAAGACGTGAACGAAGTAGTGGACAAGGCTCATATCAATTACGATAAAAGCGAAGATCGTCATTATGATCACTTAAGCGCTTTAATGAAGTCGCTTAGAGGAAGTGATCCAGATGCCGCAATTTTCTATTTAGCAAAGATGCTTGAAGCAGGTGATTTAATAGCGGTTTGTAGACGTATCTTATGCTCCGTAAACGAAGATGTTGGCTTAGCCTATCCTTCACTTATTCCAATAGTGAAATCTTGTGTTGATATTGCCCTACAAATTGGTTTACCAGAAGCAAAGCTTCCTCTTAGTAACGCGGTTATTTTAATTGCAACCGCTCCTAAGAGTAACTCTGCTTACATGGCGTTTAACCGTGCAATGGAAGATATCAATTTAGGAAAAGGCATCTCTATTCCTAGACACTTGCAAAACACTCATTTTGACGGAGAAGATGATCTCGAAAGAGGTCAAAACTATAAATATCCACATGATTATAAGAATCATTATGTTAAACAGCAATATTTGCCAGACGATGTTAAAGACAAACATTATTATGTTTATGGAAACAACAAGTTTGAGCAGTTAAACAAAGAATATTGGGATAAAATCAAGAAATAAATATGGACAATTTAAAAACATTAATAGATCAAAAGAAATACGATTTAGTTTTAAAACTAACAGAAAGAAGCGAGACCGCAAACGATCTCTTTTATCGTATTTCTGCCTTTATTTATCTTGGTCAATATGAAAACGCTTTATTTGTGATTCAAGATCATCAAAAGGTTTTAGAATCTAATCTAGTTAGTTTAATTAACGCTCACATTAATTTACTGTGTGCTTTAGGAAGATTTGAACAAGCTCATGCAGTATTAGATTATTACTCTAACCTACCTTATGAAAGTCAAATCGTGGAAGAAGTTTTAAGAAAAATGCCTGAGGTAATCGCTCTAGAAGAAGAGAAACACAATACGATTCGCTTTTATGACGATGAGCAAATTGAGAAATTCTTAAGAAGCGAAAAGCTCGAAGATGTCTTAGTGGGGCTCGACACAATTCGTAATCGTGATATTTTCACCTTCCTTCCAATTCTTCAAGACCTATTAATCAACCATCCAAAACAAATCATCAGAAGTTATATCCTCATGCTTTTAGTGCAAAAAGAAGTAGACCGTTCATTAAAAATGAAAAGCATTGATGAAATCATTGATATCAATCCTAAACATATCTCTGTGCCATTTACATCCGTTGTCTTTAATGAGACAGTCAAATTGATAGAGACTAATTTTAAGGATCCAACGCTTGCACAAACTGCAACGCAATTGTTTTCTGAGTATGAAATGTATCGTTATCCACGTTCACACATCCATGCTCCTATAGATTTATGTCATGCCTTATATTTGATTTCTCGTGAGTACATAAATTCTCCAATAGAAGATATCGATGCCTATATTAACGAGAAAGGTCTAAACAAAGACAACATCTTAAAAATCAAAAACGAAATTAACGAAATATTAAATATGATTTAATAAAGTAATATATTGAACTTATAACTCAAGTGCAACTAACGATAGATATCGTTTTGGTTGCATTTTATTTGCCTAAAATTATTAATTAATTTATAATTTTTCTCGCAAACTAAAAATTATTAAGGAGAAAATCATGAAATTTACATTCAAAGATTTAGAAGCTTGTCACGTACAAGTTGATGTGGTTATCGATGAAGCTAAGTGGAAAGCTGCTCAAGAAAACAGCGCTAAAAAGTTAGCGAAAGAAGTCCAAGTTGATGGATTTAGAAAAGGCCATGTCCCAGAAAACATCGCTAAGAAACACATCAATCCAGAAAAGATGCTTGATGATGCTATCAATTCATTACTTCCCGAAGTCTACAAAGAGGCTTTACAAAAAGGTAAGTTAGAACCATTTGCTCAACCAAAGGTTGATGTCACCAAATTAAGCGACACCAATCTCGAAGTGAGATTCATTATTGTCACTGCTCCAAAAGTGGAATTAGGACAATATAAAGGTTTAGAACTTGGTAAAAAAGAAGCCAAAGTTTCTGCTAAAGAAGTTACTGATTCTATCGAAGAACTCAGAAAGCAAAATGCTTCCTTAGTCTTAAAAGAAGGTGCTGCTGAAAAAGGTGACACCGTTGTTATGGACTTTGTGGGTTCAGTTGATGGTAAGAACTTTGAAGGTGGTTCTGCGCAAAACTATGAGCTCGAACTCGGAAGCGGTTCTTTCATCCCAGGTTTTGAAGACCAATTAGTGGGTATTAAAGCTAACGAACATCGTGATGTTAACGTTAAATTCCCAGAACAATACACTCCAGAACTCGCTGGTAAAGACGCTGTCTTTGCATGTGATGTTCACGAAGTGAAAACCAAAAAACTTCCAGAATTAAATGATGAATTCATCAAAGAACTCAACCTTGATGGAGTTAAAGATCTTGAAGGATTAAAAGCTTATAAGAAAGCTGAATTATTAGAAGCTAAAGAATCTAAAGAAAAGAAAGAATACTTAACCAAGCTTTATGAAGCTATTGCTAAGAATTCCAAGATTGAAATTCCAGAAGAAATGATTCTTGATCAAGCTGAAAACATGAAGAAAGACATGGAAAACAGAATGAAACAATCCGGTCTTACTTTAGAACAATATTTACAATTCACCGGCGAGACTGAAGAAAAATTCATGGAAAAATTAAAGGGTGACGCTAAAAAAGACATCACCAACTATTTCATCCTTGAAAAAGTCGCTGAAAATGAAAAATTCGAAGTTACTGACGCAGATGTCGAGTTCGAATACGCAAAACTTGCTGATCAATACAAGATGAAGATTGAAGATGTCAAGAAAGCTTTAAGTGCTCAACTTGATCAATTCAAACACAATCTTCGTATGACAAGAATCGAAGAAGAACTTCTTAAAAACAACAACTAATAAAGAAAAGGAGGTAAGCCTATGGGTTCAAATCCATCATCCTTAACCTTGCCACTTCTTATCACAAAAGGAATGATTCTTTTCCCTCACAACCAAAGGTTGATTGATGCGGGAAGAGATTTTTCCATTAATGCGATTAAAGTAAGTAGAGAAAAAGCAGATTCTTTAATCTTAATTACTTCTCAAAACAATTCTGATGTAGAAACACCTACTGAAAATGACATTTTCTTAACCGGTGTTCTTGCTCGTATTGTTTCAGTCACTGAAAGAGATAAAAGAATCAGAGCAAGAGTTGAAGTAATTGATCGTGCTTCATTAAAAAATGTTGCCTTAGACGCTGAAGACAAATGTTTCACAAGTGAAGCAACATTATTAAATCCTATCGATGTTGACGATAAGAGCAGTGAAGCTGTCGTAAACGCGATTAATCACGAATTAGAGAAATATCCTTCAATTGTTTCTCGTTTACCAAAAAACATTATCAATTTATGCGCTGATAAGAATGCAGCTTTAGAACTATGCTATGCATTAGCAGGTCATTTTGAAGCTGCTTTAGAAACCAAACAAAAATTATTAGAGACCAATGACTTTATATTCTTAGCGGAAACAGTCACTGGTTTTATCAGTGGAGAAAACACTAAGGAAGAAATCGAAAAGAATATTTCCGATAGTGTTAGAGAAAGCACTGAAAAATCTCAAAAAGAATATTTCTTAAGAGAAAAACTCAAAGCCATTAAGAAAGAACTTGGCGAAGATGTCGGCGGAAACAATGATCCTGACCAAATTTTAGCTAAGTTAGATAAATTCCCTTACCCTGATAACATCAAAGCTAAGGTGAAGGCGGAAATTAAGAAATATGAGATGATGCCTCAAGGTTCCCTTGAAGCTGCTCTTATTCTTTCCTATTTAGATGTCATCATGTCAATCCCATGGTGGCAAAAAACAGAAGATAACAACGATTTAAAAAATGTCGAAGACATTTTAAATGAAGACCATTACGGTTTAGAGAATCCTAAAAAGAGAATTGTTGAATATTTAGCGGTTAAGAAATTAACCGGTAATTTAAAGAGTCCTATTTTGTGTTTCTACGGACCTCCGGGAACAGGCAAAACCTCCTTAGGAAAAAGTATTGCAAGAGCGTTAGGAAGAAAATTCTTCAAATGCTCCTTAGGTGGTATTTCTGATGAAGCAGAAATTAGAGGGCACAGAAGAACTTATGTTGGCTCTTTACCAGGTAGAATCATTCAAGGGATGAGAAAAGCCGGTGTTAGTAACCCTGTTTTCCTTCTCGACGAAGTCGATAAACTCGCTAGCTCTTATAAAGGAGATCCAGCAAGCGCTCTTCTTGAAGTTCTTGATCCTGAACAAAACTTCATGTTTAACGACAATTATGTTGAAGAACCATACGACTTAAGTGATGTTTTATTCATCTGTACTGCAAACTATTTAGAGAACATTCCAGGACCTCTTAGAGATCGTTTGGAATTAATCCAACTTAATAGTTACACTGAGATTGAAAAGAAACATATCGCTTTTGAACACTTAATCAAAAAACAAATCGAACTCAATGGATTAAAAGAAGAAAATGTTTCATTTAGTGAAAAGGCTATTGAATACATCCTCCATTACTACACTAGAGAAGCTGGTGTCCGTGACTTAGAAAGAAAGATTGCGTCTTGCTTAAGAAAAGTCGCAGTGGCGATTGTTAAAGATCCTAGCATTACTCATATCGATATTGATGAAAAGAAGGTTAGAGAATACTTAGGTGTTGAAATCTTTGATTACTCTAAAAAAGAGAAAGCTAAACAAGTCGGAGTTATTACTGGACTTGCTTATACTGAGTACGGCGGAGATATTCTTCCAATCGAAGTTACCTATTTTAAAGGTAAAGGTGGACTCATTTTAACTGGTAAGTTAGGTGATGTCATGAAAGAGAGCGCAACTATCGCTCTTGACTATGTCAAGGCAAACGCTAAAAAGTACAAGATTGATCCTAATTTATTCTTAGAAAACGATATCCATGTTCACGTACCAGAAGGAGCAGTTCCTAAAGATGGACCATCTGCTGGAGTGGCGATGACTTTAGCGATTATTTCCGCTTTAAGCAAGACTCCTGTTTCTCCTGATATTGCCTTAACTGGTGAAGTTACTCTTAGGGGTAATGCATTAGCAATAGGTGGGTTAAGAGAAAAATCTCTTGCCGCTACTAGAAGTGGCATCAAAATGATCATCGTTCCTAAAGAAAACAAAAAGGACGTTGATGAACTTCCAAAAGAAGTCAAAAAAGCACTTAAGATCAACTACATGAGTAGTGTTGATGACGCTTATAAAATCGTATTTGGAGAACTTAATGATTAATTTCTCAAACACCACATTTGTAAAAAGTGCCCCTTGTTTGAAACAAGCACCTCAGGGAATGTTTCCTGAGGTTTTGCTTGTGGGAAAATCAAATGTTGGTAAATCTTCTCTTATCAACTCGCTTTGTAATAAAAAGGCATTAGCCTTTACAAGTAGTAAACCAGGCCATACAAGACTACTTAACTACTACAATGTTGATGACAAACTCTATTTAGTGGACGCTCCAGGATATGGATACGCTAAAGGTGGGTTTGATCTCGACAAATTATTCGGTGAGATGATGGAAGATTATTTTAATAATGCCTCTAGACTAAAAATGGTGGTCCTTCTTCTTGATTCTAGAAGAGAACTATCCGAAGATGATTTAGACATTATTAATTATTTAAATAATAAAAAGATTAAATATGTCATCTGTTTCACTAAGGTTGACAAGATTAATCAAAGTGAAAAGCATCATTTGTTAACTGTGGTAAAAAGTAATGAGATTAACGAAAAGAATATTGTCTTTACATCTACCTTAAAACCACGTACTTTTGATGCCTTAAGAAATATTTTACAAAGTTAATTATTTAAAATATAATTATCTCGTTCGTTGACATAGAGGAGTAACTAATCCCCTTATTTATAGAGAGTTAGAGATGGTGGAAGTCTAACAATAAGAATTAGTGAAGGTCGCTATTGAGAACTGATTCTAATAATTTAGAGAAATAAGTGCTAATAGGGAAATCTTATTAGAACTAAGGTGGTACCACGCTAATCGCGTCCTTAGAATAAGGACGTTTTATTTTTATAGGAGGAACTTCTATGCTAGAAAAAAGATATTCCCCACATGATGTGGAAAAAGGAAAATATGAAAAATGGAAAGAAAGTGGTTATTTCACTGCTGGTGATAAAACCAAGAATCCTTTCTCCATGGTTATTCCTCCACCAAACGTTACCGGTAAATTACATTTAGGACACGCTTGGAACACCACAATTCAAGACATCATCGCTAGATATAAGAAAATGCAAGGTTATGATGTCCTTTGGCTTCCAGGAATGGATCACGCTGGTATTGCTACACAAGCTAAAGTCATGCAAAAACTTGTTTCCATGGGCATCGATGTCACAAAAATCAGCCGTGAAGAGTTTTTAAAGTATGCCTGGGAATGGAAAAGTGAATACGCGAATAACATTCATGAACAATGGGCAAAAATGGGTTTAGCGTTAGATTATACTAGAGAAAGATTTACTTTAGACGAAGGTTTGAACCTTGCAGTTAGAAAAGTATTCGTCGATTTATATAATAAAGGTCTTATTTATCAAGGTGAAAGAATCATCTCTTGGGATCCAGTTCAACAAACTGCGTTAAGTAACATCGAAGTCATTCACCAAGATGACGAAGGATATATGTATTACTTCAAATATCATATCGTTGGTAATGATGATTATTTAGAAGTTGCTACAACTCGTCCAGAAACAATGTTTGGTGACGTCTGTGTTTGTATTAATCCAAAAGATGAAAAATACGAAAAATATCACGGTAAAAATATCAAAGTTGTCAATCCTGCTAACGGAGAAGCGATTCCTTTAATCGAGGATGATTATGTTGAAATCGGTTTTGGTACTGGAGCGATGAAATGTACTCCTGCTCACGATCCAAACGACTTTGTTATTGGAAAAAAATATGGATTAGAAATGCCAATCATCTTTAATAAAGATGCAACAATGAATGAGAGGTGCGGAAAATATCAAGGATTAGACCGTTTTGTTTGCCGCGAAGAACTCATCAAAGACATCGAGAGTCGTGGAGATTTCATTAAGAAAGAAAAGATTGTTCACGCGGTTGGACATTCTCAAAGAAACAACTGTGTTGTCGAACCAATGTTATCAAAACAATGGTTTGTAAAGATGAAACCACTTGCTGATGCCGCGATTAAAAATCAACAAACCAAAGACAAGGTCAATTTTGTTCCAACTAGATTCGAACACACCTTCTTACAATGGATGAATAACATTGAAGACTGGTGCATTTCTCGTCAATTATGGTGGGGTCATAGAATCCCAGCTTATTACCATAAGGTAACTGGCGAAGTAATCGTCTCAATGGATCCACCTAAAGATATTGAAAATTACGAGCAAGACACCGATGTCTTAGATACATGGTTCAGTAGTGGCCTATGGCCATTCTCAACTTTAGGTTGGCCAAGCAACACTGATGACTTAAATAGATACTTCCCAACAAGTTGTTTAGTAACTGCCTACGACATCATTTTCTTCTGGGTTAGTAGAATGATTTTCCAATCTTTGAATGTCACTAATAAATCTCCATTTAACGATGTGGCAATTCATGGATTAGTTAGAGATGAATTAGGAAGAAAAATGTCTAAGAGTTTAGGTAATGGAGTTGACCCAATTGAAGTTATTGATCAATATGGTGTTGACGCTTTACGTTATTTCTTAACCACTAATAGCACTCCAGGACAAGACATGAGATATAGCGAAGAAAAAGTCCAAAGTAGTGCGAATTATTTAAACAAAATCTGGAACTCTGCTCGATATGTTTTAAGTACAATTGATGACGCATTTAAAGAAGTGCAATTAGATAAATCTAATTTGTCTTCACTAGACAAGTGGCTTCTTAATAGGTTAATACTCACCATTAAAAATGTAACCTCTAACATGGAGAAGTATGATTTTAACGCTGCAAGTAACCACTTATATAACTTTGTTTACGACGACTTCTGTTCTCAATATTTAGAGATGAGTAAGGTTAAGCTTAATGGAAATGACTTAAACGCTAAAAATGTCACGCGTACAGTCCTTTTAAAGGCCTTAAAAGCGATTATTCTATTAATCTATCCATACACTCCATTTATCGCTGAAGAATTATATCAAAATTTACCATCACACTTAGAAAGTGTCATGCTTGAATCTTATCCAAAAGTTGAAAAGCAATATTTAGATAAATCTCAAGACGATGAAATGGATTTACTCTTCTCTATGATTAAAGAGGTGAGAAATTACAAAATCATTAATCAATTATCTCCAAGCGCACCTTTAGGAATATCAATTTCATTAAAGATTATAGTCAGCGATGATTTCCTACCATTGTTAAATAGATTCACCTTCTCTCAAGTTGAAGTTAAAGATGACTTAACAAGTTTAAGAGGAGAATTATATTCCTATAACTATGGTGAACTCATTATCACTAGTGGGGTTGATAAAGAAGAAATCAAAAAGAAGCTTCTAAAGGACATTGAATTTGAAAAGAGTGAGATAGAAAGATCAACTAGAATGCTCTCAAATCCAAACTTCATCGCTAAGGCTCCTCAAGAAAAAATAGAGACCGAAAAATCGAAGTTAGCCCTTCATGAGGCAAATCTAAAAGCCTTAGAAGAAAAAATTTCAAAAATTTAAGACCCTTTGGGTCTTTTCTTTTTTTCAGAAAAAAAGTTAAAATTTTTAGACAAAAAAATCGAAAAAACCGCCTATTAAAATAGTGAGGGGCAAAAATTCAGGCATAATCATATTCCCTTATAATCATCATCCATTTTTCAAAATCTTTCCCTAATCATTTCATCTCAATAATGTTCCTGAGTTCTTTGCCCCTAGGAGGTTTAATCTATGAAGTATGAAGTTATGTCACGCGAAGAATTATCTAATGAAGTTAGTTCTGCAATTACTTTAACCGCGGTTATGGCGGTCTTAGCAGCTGCAGTTGTAGCAGTAGTTGTCTATAAGATCTTTGTATCAAAGAAAGGGACAACATCTATTCCAGGAGGATGGAAATTCACTTGGAACTAACAAGTAGTACAATCAAAAATTTGCCAAAATTAGATCGTCCAAGAGAAAAGGCTTTAAGATATGGAGTTTCTAAATTAAGTGACGCGGAATTATTAGCGGTCCTTATAGCAAAAGGTTATAAAGGCGTAAGCGCGCTAGAACTCGCAACTACACTTATTTGTAAATTTAACGGCTTGCATAATTTATCAAAAGTAACGAACAAAGAATTAGAAAAGATTAAGGGATTAAAGGAAGCTAAATCACTGAATCTGACCGTTGCTTTTGAAATTCATAATCGCCTTTTAATCAAAGCTCAAGAAGAAGAGGAACAAGTAGCGACATCTGAGTATTTGTATAACAAATATAAAGACCAATTGCTTAGAAGTAATCAGGAAAATTTAATTTTGATTATGCTTAATTCCAAAGGGAAAATCATCCACGAAAAAGTGATGTACATTGGAACAGAAAACAACATCATTTTTTCTTATCACGACATTTGGAGAGAACTCTTAAATTACCACGCAAAAAGTTTTTATCTCATACATTCTCATCCAGGGAATAGTAGTGAACCGAGTTATCGAGACAAAGTTTTCACAAGCGAACTGTTTATTGAAAGTAACCGCATCAACATCCCAATGGTAGATCACCTTATCATTGGAGAAAATGGTTATTACTCTTTTCATAAATTGAAAAAATGAAATTTCATTATTGTTTTAACTTATAAAGTTATGGTATTATTACATACGTTGTCGCCTCACTAGCTACAACCGCATAGAAAAGGTTTTATAAAAACCTTAGGTTACCTTAATAGCGAGTCCTTAGTGAATTTTCAAAGAAGGAGGGACATTATGTACGCAATCATTGAAACTGGTGGTAAACAAATCCGCGTTGAAGTTGGTGCTAAAATTTTCGTTGAAAAATTAGACGCCAAAGTCGGCGAATCTGTTACTCTAGACAAAGTACTTCTCGTTTGCGATAAGAAAGCAAAAGTTGGCACCCCATATGTTGAAGGAGCTAACGTTGTTGCGAAAGTTGAAAAACAAGGCAAGTCCAAAAAGATTCGTGTTTTCACTTATAAGAACAAGGCTAACGAAAGACGCACTTTAGGTCATCGTCAACCATACACATGCTTATTAATTGAAAGCATCAACGCTTAATTAACGATGATCAAAATTGTTATTAAAAGGGACGTAAGCTCACAAAAAATCATTCAAATAGAGGTTAAAGGTCACGCTAATAGCGATGAATACGGCAAAGACTTAGTCTGTGCCGCAGTATCATCCGTTATTACCGGAGGCATGAATGCTTTACTCGATAAGGATTATGACTTCAAATTAGATGAAGGACATGCCTACATCAAAGCGCTCGATATACCAAGTGATTATGACTCAGTTGTCTTAAAGACAATCGAGGTTCAATTAAAAACAATTGAAGAGAGTGATCCAAAATACGTCCGAATCGAAAATTTATAAGAAAGGATGAATCACATTATGATGTTTAAACTTAATTTACAACTCTTCGCTTCTAAAAAAGGTGTCGGTTCTACTAAAAACGGACGTGATTCCGCTGGTCGTAGGTTAGGTGCTAAAGTAGCAGATGGACAATGGTGCCATGCTGGTAGCATCATCTATAGACAAAGAGGTACACGCATCTATCCAGGTGAAAATACCAAGAAAGGTAAAGACGATACAATCTTTGCTACAGTAAACGGTGTCGTCAAATACGAACGTTTAGGCAAAGACCGCAAACAAGTTAGAGTTATTGCTGACAAATAGTTCAGAAATCGATAATTAGACCACATTATTGTGGTCTTTTTATTATATTTTTTATATAATACTTGTGTATGTTTATCGATCGAGCTGTTATTGAAGTTAGAAGTGGTAAAGGTGGCGATGGCGCTATCGCCTTTAGACGTGAAAAATACATTCCTAAAGGTGGCCCTGCCGGAGGCAATGGCGGCCGTGGTGCTTCGGTTATCCTAAGAGCTAACAGCAAGATCAACACTCTATTTAATTTCCGCCACTCAAAATGCTTCATCGGTTTAGATGGAGAAAAGGGCGGAATCAAGAATCAATATGGACGTCATAGCGATGATGTTTATGTCGATGTCCCTGTTGGAACAGTGGTCTATGAAGAAGAAGGACACAAATATATCGCTGATTTATCCACTGATGGTATGACTGTTAGAGTCGCTAAAGGTGGAAGGGGTGGAAGAGGCAACACATGTTTTAAAAGTTCCACCAATAGAGTTCCTCGTATCGCTGAAAATGGTGAACCTGGAGAAAGAAAAAGATTAATTTTAGAACTAAAATTACTTGCTGATGTTGGACTTGTTGGTTTTCCAAGCGTTGGTAAATCAACACTTTTATCAGTCGTTAGTAGCGCTAAACCAGAAATTGCTGATTATCCATTCACAACTATTATTCCTAATCTAGGTGTGGTTAACGTTGATAAAGGCAGAAATTTTGTTATGGCGGACCTTCCAGGAATTATCGAAGGTGCTCATCAAGGCAAGGGATTAGGACTACAATTCCTAAGACACATCGAGAGATGCAGAGTTATTGTCCACGTAATTGATATGGGTAACTCGGGTAGAGATCCTTATGAAGATTACAAGATTATTACCAAAGAGCTCAAGGAATATGGGTTTGGATTATCCAAACGTCCAGTAATCTATGTTGCCAGCAAAATGGATGAAGAAGGCAGTGAAGAACGTCTTAAGGCCTTTGAAAAGAAATCTAAATTAAAATGTATTAAGACTTCTGCATTAACTGACGAAGGCATTAAAGAATTAGTCTTTAAGTGTGCGGAAACTCTTGAAAACACACCTAAGTTCCCACTTGTTGACGAAGAAGAACAAGTTATGGAAGGAAAAATCTACACACTTCCTGAAGAAGAAAAAGAGTTTGAGATTAAGCATCCAAATCTTCACACCTGGGAAATTACCGGAGATAAAATTATTAAATTTTATAGAATGACCAACATTTCCACAGATGATGGAATGATGAAGCTATTAACAAGGCTTAGAAAGCTAAGAATCGATGATAAATTAGAAGAATTAGGAGCTCAAGACGGAGATACAGTTGTTCTCGATGATTTCGTCTTTGAGTACTATCAATAAGTATGGAATTAAAAGAGTATTTGAAAGTCATTGAAAAATTCGTGAGTGATTATCTTGAAAGCACTCATATGAAGCAATATGTTTTGGGTCTTTCTGGTGGAGTTGATTCCTCTTTAGTAGCGGCAATTTGTAAAAACGCTGTTGGTAAAGACAAATTAACTTGCATCATGATTCCAATCGATTCTAATCCTGATGATTTAAAAGATGCCTTAGATTTAGCAAAACAACTAGATTTAAATTATCTCATCATTGATGGTTCTAATAGTTTCCATGAAACAGTTAATCAATTCAAGGAACAAGGCATTGAATTAGATAGAGGCACTCTTTCTAACTTAAAAGTTAGAATTAGAATGACCATTTTATACGCATATGCTCAAAAGGTTTCAGGCCTAGTTATTGGCACTGATAATAAAGATGAAAGATATACCGGTTATTTCACTAAATACGGTGACGGCGGAGTTGATCTACTACCAATCGTCCATTTAGTTAAACGTGAAGTAGTGGAAGCTTGTAAGATTTACGGTATCAGCGACCGCTTAGCGGAACGTACTCCATCAGCAGGCCTATTTGAAGGACAAACAGATGAAACTGAAATGGGTGTCAAATACGAAGATTTAGATAAATATCTATTAGGTGGAGAAATTGACATAAAATCAAAAGAAAGAATCGAGTATCTCCATCGCATAAGCGAACATAAACGTGTAGATATACCTACACCTGAAGAGTTTAAAAGAGACTAATGAAAAACAAGACTGATTACGTACTATATTCAGGACTAATAGCAGCAGTTATTGGAGTTATTATTCTAGTCCTATTTATATTTATAAATTAAGGAGGCCAACATGATTTATTTTTTAAGAGGTAAAGTGAGTGAAATTAACGAAGATAATGTCATCATCGATGTTCACGATGTTGGCTATCAAGTTTTAGTAAGTAGAACCGACTCCTATAAACTTAACGAAGATGTTTTAGTGTACACATATAACGTTGTTAGAGAAGATGAGAATTATCTCATCGGTTTTAAAGATGTCGAAGAAAAGAATGTCTTTTTATCATTAATAAAAGTTAAGGGATTAGGTCCAAAAACTGTCATTAATGCATTAAGCGGAACTACACCTAATGATGTAATTAACGCAATTGCGAGTAATAACGTTGCATATTTAAAGAAGCTTCCAGGATTAGGCGCTAAGGCTGCCGGACAAATCATCCTTGATTTAAAAGGAGAACTAACTGGATCAAAAGGCAATCCAAAACAATACGAGGAAGTCTATGAAGCATTAAAGTCTTTAGGCTTTAAAGGTGCTGCAATCGATAGAGTTTTAGCTACAATCAATGAACCAGGAGCAACAAACGAAGATATATTACGCATTGCTCTTAAGAGGTTGAAATAGTGTATGAGTAGGTTATTAGACGCTAAACCTAATGTCAGCGAAGAGAGTTTTGATACGTCTCTTAGACCACTTACTCTAAAAGAGTATGTCGGTCAATCAGATTTAAAAGAGAATCTCAAAGTTTTTATCGGCGCTGCACTACATAGAAACGAACCATTAGACCACGTTCTTTTATATGGCCCACCAGGACTAGGAAAGACTACACTCGCACACGTTATTGCTCATGAAATGGGTGCAAATATTAAAGTCATTACTGGGACTACAATTGAAAAAACTGGTGATCTAGCCGCAATATTATCTGAGCTTGAACCAGGAGATGTGTTATTTATCGATGAGATTCATCGTCTTCCTAGAGTAGTGGAAGAGTCGCTTTATTCCGCAATGGAAGATTTCCGTTTCGATATCGTTATCAATAGAGATACAAGTTCTAAATCTCTCAGCATTAATTTGCCTCCATTCACCTTAATTGGAGCAACAACAAGAGCAGGTGACTTAAGCGCACCTCTTAGAGCGAGGTTTGGAATCGTTGAAAAACTTAATTTTTATACAATTGATGAGATAAAAGATATTGTTAAAAGAACATCAAGAGTGTTAGGAACTGATATCGACGAAAAAGGCCAATTAGAAATTGCGAAGAGGTCACGTGGAACCCCTAGAATTGCTAATAGATTATTTAAAAGAGTTAGAGACTTTGCTAACTACGCTCACAAAGATTCTATTGAATATGAAGATGCAATTAATGCATTAAATGCATTAAAAGTAGATTCAATTGGTCTAGATGATGTTGATATCCGCTACTTAAGAACTTTAATTGAAAGATTTAAAGGCGGACCAGTTGGTTTAGAAGCTCTTGCTAACGCAATTGGAGAAGAAATCATGAACCTAGAAGACGTTTACGAACCATATCTATTACAAATTGGTTTTATTGATCGTACGCCTAGGGGAAGAGTGGCTCGAGATGTAGCCTATAAACATCTAAAAATCACATATCAACAAACACTCTTGTAGTGTATTTTTAAGTAATAAAAATATCGCGTACGTATATAAATGTGTTGAATAATGCGCGCGAGTAGAGTATTTTAGAACATGTACGTTTTATAAAAATTTATAAAAACATCGGAGGTATTAACAAATGAGAAGATTATGGGCATATATCCTAATAGCATTTACTGCCTTAGTTACAGTTTTTGCGTTAGGTCCTTCTTTTGCTAAGAAAATTACAAGTAACGCGGAATTTGAAAGACGTCGTCAATTCACATTCCAATTAACTCAAAAGGAAACAGATGATCCTGCTAAACTAGATTCCTATAGCGCCTCAAAAATGGCAAAAACTATGGAAGCACGTTTACTCGCTTCTGGAATTACTTCCTACAACATTTCCACTAGTGGAAATAGTGAATCAAGCGATATCGTTACAGTCGATTTCCACACTGATAGCGATAACTATGAAGACATCGTTACATACCTCACCTTCGATGGTTCTTTTGCCCTTATGAACAAAAAGAATACTGTTGTTCCTGAAGCAGACTTCCGTGCCGGAGATGCTTATATCAAAGAAGCAGCAGTTAACGAATATCCAACCGTTATTCTTCCAGTTTCAACTGCATCTTCCTTATGGGAATCCTTAATCGATGACGCTGCTGAAACAGATGAAGACGGAAATGAAACCAAAAACATCTACTTAATTTATAACTACATCGATGGTGAAAACTATCAAACATTAAACGAACAAAACAAATGGAATGAGAAAGATAGAATCTTCCTTACATTTGATTATTCTAAGAACTTTGATGCAACAAATAGTTACTTTTATTATCAACAAGGTTACATTGATTCAAATGGTAACGGAGTTGCTGACGCTAACGAAGTTAAAGCCGCATTTAATAAGGCAAACTACTTATTAAATTTATTTAATGCTTCCGAATTAGACTATGAAGTCACATGTATCAAAGGCTTAACTAGTGAAACAACCGTTTGGTTAGACGCTAGTGTCGAAAAGATTTATAGCGCTGGTAAACTCGTTTGGAATGCAACCTTGACCGCTTTAGTGGCAGGCATTGTTATTACAACCTTATTACTTGCTGTCTTCTATCGTTTAGGTGCATTAAGTTCCTTAACTGCTTCTTTACTCACTGTCTTCTTATCATTCGTGTTCATGGTTAACGCTGGTATGGAATATGGAGTTATCGCTATTGCAGCATTAGTAGCAGTCGGAATTATCTCCTTGGTCTCCAATATAATTTATTTAAATAAATTAAAAGAAGATGCTTATCGTGGTCATACTTTAAAGAAAGCTAATACTGAAGCTAGTAAAAAGAGTTTATTACCAATCATTGATATCAACTTAGTTGGTGTTGTTGTTGGTGTTATGTGTTACTTATTAGCAGGTACTGCATTTAGAGCCTTTGGCGCTATCTTAGGTATTGGATCATTAATTTCATTAATTATTAACACTCTTGGCTTTAAAGGCCTTATGTGGTTAGCCACAAATACCACAAAACTCTCTGGTAAATACGAAGCGTTTGGAATTAATTCTGCAAACGTTCCAAATCACATGGCAGAAGAAAAACAAAGATTCTTCGGTGCTTATGCTGATAAAGATTTCACCAAGAAGAAAAAACCAGTTGGTATTTTAGCAGGTGGATTATTTGTTTTAGCTATCGTTGGAGTTCTTGTTGGAGCTTCCTTAAAAGGTGGAATCACCAAATCTGAAGCAAGCAAAACTTCTAAGAGCCAAATCTATGTCACAAATAGATATGACGATTCTAAGAAGTCCACTGATGATGTCTTAAACAGCAATACATTAAAGAGCGATGTCTTAGACAAAATCATGGTTTATTCTGGTGTTGACGAAGAAAACAAAGATGTCTATAAACCATTGACTGACTATGTCAATATCTTTGATGACGAAGGAAACGTTACAAATTATGATAACTTTACCGTTTCTGATTCTGTTACAGAAGAAGGCACTGGCACAGTTTATTACACAACTAACTACTATGTAGTTGATCTTAAAGGTAGTAGTGGCATTAGTTTAAGCACTAAAGCATACTTCTTACCTTATAGTGCTGAGACTGCTGAAGATTTATCTACAGTTCTTAAACATTTTGCTGAAGAAAACCCATTTGATCTTTCTATTAAGACAACTGTTACTTATGTTCCAGCTTCAACAATTGAATGGGGCAAAGTTGTATTAGCAAGTTCAATCTCTGTTTTAATCCTTACAGTTTATTTAATGATTAGATATCGCTTATCTAGAGGCTTAACAAGTATTGTTTTCCCTGTTTTAAGTGGTGCAATCACCTTAGGTATTCTCATGTTACTTAATATCTTGGGATTATCAATCCCACTAACCGTTATGGCGGCTTTACCAATCGTTGTCATTCTCTCTTATGCATTCATGATTTCACTTATGAATAGAGAAAGAGAAATGGTGATTGATGATAAGAGTAGAGACATAACTCTAGAACACCGTCAAGAACTCTCAGTCAAAGCAACAGGTGTTGCCCTAACACAAATCTTTGCCTGTGCAGTTATTGGAGTCTATTTATTAATCAACTTCTTTGGATTCGGATTAGCAGTAAGCTCTTATACATATTTAATTGCTATCATCGGCTCCTTAGTGGCGTTAGGATTCATTATTGTCCTATTCATGCCAATCGCTAACTTCTTCTATGGTTTATTTGGCAAAATCAACTTTGACTTCAAGCCAAGAAAGAAAAATAAAAAGACAGTGGTTAAAAAATCTGCCGAACCAGAAGAAGCTGTCTTTATCGGAATTAACGATTAATTTCATTTGCTACACATTCATGTGTAGCTTTTTTAAATTATGAACAAATCACTATTAGAACGACTATTAGATTTTTATCACATCTCTTATGATGAATATTTAAGTTTGACTGCGCCTACTAGTCTATTAACTTTTAAAGGCGATCATTCTTTTAAAGATGTGAATAAAGCTATCGACTTAGTTAAAGAATCAATCGCTAATAATGAGAAGATCATTGTCTATGGTGATTACGACGCAGACGGAGTAATGGGAACTAGCATTTTAGTGAAGATGTTTTCCTATCTAAACTATGTCGTCGATTATTATTTGCCTAACCGTTATAACGATGGTTATGGCTTAAATTTAGAACACGCAAAAGAATATGTTCAAAAGGGGTATAACTTAGTGATTACCGTTGATAACGGTATAACAGCTTTTGAACCTATTGAATATTTGAAAAACAACGGCGTTAAGGTTCTAGTATTGGACCATCATCAAGCCTTAGATCATTTACCAATAGCGGATGCGATTTGTCACCCACTTATTTCTGAATTTGGTAATACAACTTCTAGTGGGGCCTTTACAGCCTTTATTTATTCAATTTCACTACTTAATCGTATTGATAAATATTTAGCCACCTTGGCCGCTTTTTCAGTTATTAGCGACATGATGCCTTTGCACGAATATAACCGAAATCTCTTAAGAGCGGTTTTTAAGGATTATGAACCAGGCGAATTTAAAGCCTTAGACTTATTAGCAGATCATGAAAAATTAGACGAGCAACTCATCGGAATGAAGGTTGCCCCTAGAATTAACTCGATCGGACGTCTTTGTGAGGATGAATCCATTAACGAAATAGTGAAATTTTTCGTCACTGATGATGAAAACTTTATTTTAAACTACTTTTCTCATATTCTAGAGACAAATGAACAAAGAAAATTGTTCTCAAAAACTGAAATAGATGAATCAGGAATCGATCACAAATTATCTACTATTGTAATTAAAGGTGATTTTAAAGAAGGAATTATCGGTTTAGTAGCTAATTCACTCATGAATAAATACAACAAACCGACAGTGGTGTTTGCTAAAACTTTAGACGGTAATCTTAAAGGAAGCGCTAGAGCTCCAGAAGGCTACAATTTAGTGAAAGCATTTGAAGACGCTAGTGAAATTCTTTTAACCGCTGGAGGACATAGTAACGCAGCGGGATGCTCTATTAAAGAAAGTTATTTTGAAAAGTTTAAAAACATCTTTGATGTTTCAATATCTAAAAATCCAATAGAAATCGTCAAACACGAATACATCGATATCAAACTCAACGAACTCAGTTTCGAAAATGAAGCATTAGTTAAATCTTTCTCACCTTTTGGAGAAGGTTGGCAAGCACCAAATTTCAGATTAAGGCACTTAAAAGTTGATGCTTTAACAAAATCGCGCGATCACAAGCATATCATTACAACTTTAGGCAATAGTCTTAAACTTGTGTTCTTTAATTTCCCAAATGATTTTATCGAGAACAAATCGTATGTCGATGTTATCGGAACATTTAGCAAAAAATCCTATAAAGGTTATAACTATATCGAATTCATGTGTACTAAATTTTTAGACACTGAAGATTAAACTACATTTTCAATTCAATCATATTACGAAAATGCAAAATTATTGGAATATATAATTTTGTTTTTTTATTTTCGTTTCTTTATTGCTTTAATAAAGTAATAAATGAGACTAAAATTATCAGTATGAAAGAAACAAAGAATAGTCTAGTCAACGGAGGATATCCTTTACACACCTTTGAACAACTAAAGGAAGTCTATGAAGGATACATCACAAATCCAGCTGATCGCGCTAACATTGAAAAAGCGTATTCTTTTATTCTTGAAAAACATAACGGGCAATTTAGAAAAAGTGGTGAGCCATATTATCATCATCTTTTAGAAGTTGCCTATATCTTAGCCACTCTTCAAGCTGGGCCAGCGACAATTATTGCTGGTTTATTACATGATGTTGTTGAAGACACCGATGTACAAATTGAAGAAATTAGTAAAGTTTGGGGAAAGGATGTCGCAAAACTAGTTGATGCCTTAACCAAGATTCAAAGACTTAAATTATCCAAGATTGATAGTGAAGATTTCGAAGCTGAAGACCATCGTAAAATCTTTATTGGCATGGCTAAAGACATCCGTGTCATTATCATTAAACTCGCAGACCGTCTCCACAACATGAGAACTCTTGCGTCTTTAAAGCCTGAAAGACAACAAGCTTTAGCAAAAGAAACTAGAGAAGTGTTCGTTCCAATTGCTCATAGACTAGGTCTTGATAAAATCAAATGTGAACTCGCAGACCTCTGCTTAAAATACTTGGATCCAGAAAAATATAACGAGATTGTTAAGTTACTTTCTCATAAAGAGAAAACACTTAGTAAATCTTTAACCAGCTTCCAAAAGAAACTCGCTGATTTACTATTTGCACACAACATTCCATTTGAAATTTCTTCACGTGTCAAATCCATCTCTTCAATTTATGAAAAGATGTATGTCAAAGGACACGCTTTTGATGAAATATATGACATTCTCGCTCTTCGTATCATTTGTGATACCGAGATTCAATGTTATGAAATCTTAGGTTTAATCCACCAAAGTTATAAACCTGTTCCAATGAGATTCAAGGATTATATTGCGATGCCTAAACCTAATATGTATCAATCCTTACACACAACAGTTATTTCTGGCGATGGAAACTTCTATGAAGTTCAAATCAGAACTAAATACATGGACGAAATCGCTGAAGCTGGTGTTGCGGCTCATTGGGCCTATAAAGAAAGAAAAGGATACGATCCTAAAGAAGAACAAAAAGAAATTGAGAATAAATTACACTGGTTTAGAGACTTTGTCTCTATGAGCAGTGATGAACACGAAAATGCTTCAGAATACATGGAGTCTCTTACTCATGATATTTTTGAAGCGAATGTGTACGTGTTCACGCCTAATGGAAAAGTCATCGAACTCGCCCAAGGATCAACTCCAATTGACTTTGCATATCGCATTCACACAAAGGTGGGCGATAGTGCAGTAGGCGCGCTCGTTAATGGAAACATGGTCCCACTTAACACAGTCTTAAAGACTGGCGATATGGTGGAAATCAAAACAAGTAAATCTTCTCCTGGACCAAGTGAAGGTTGGCTTGAATTTGTTAAGACAAATCTTGCTAGAACTCAAATTAAGAAATACATCACTAAGAAAAGCGCCGAACTTGTTAGAGAAGAAAAAATTGAAAAAGGCAAACAAAGTGCGATTGATGCATTTGATGATCGAGGAATCGATGAAGAAGAAATGCTTAATCTCATTTCAGATAAGAAAGTGTTAGAACACTTTGAGGTTGAGGATGTTGATGAATTATTTATCGGAATTTCTAATAGAAAACCAACAACAACCGCAATTATTGATTTTTTGGGAATCAAAAAACCTCTCGTTCTTCCAACTGGTAAAAGCAAAAATAGAAGTGGTGATTCTTGCCCGGTCTATTGTAAAGGTGCAGATCGCATAGCGATTTCTCTTGCTAATTGCTGTACCCCAATTCCAGGAGACATGATTAAGGGCTATATCACTCAAGGAAAAGGCATTACTGTCCATCGACATAATTGCCCAAACATTTCTAAAGAAAAAGAAAGATTAATCGATGTTTATTGGAAAAAGGATATCGAATATGCAACTTATCCTGTGGATATTAGTCTAGAAGCTAATGACCGTCCAAATTTATTAATCGATATCATGAATACAATGGGTAGTGCAAAAGTTACCGTGACTTCTATCCATGCTCAGCTAGAGCATCACAATCGTTCAATTACTAATGTAAGTATGACAATCTACGTTAGTGATTCAAAACGATTAAACGACATATTTAACATTTTGTTAAACGTTAAAGGTGTCTATGAAATTAAAAGAGTAATTCATTAAGGAGTGACGTCTATGGAAATAATCAATAACGTTAAAGGCACTCACGACATATTCGGCGAAGAAAATAACGCCTATGAATATGTTGAGTCTGTCATGAAATCTATTGCGGAAATCTACGCGTTTAAAGGTGTTAGGCCTCCAGTCTTAGAATCCGAAAAAGTTTTTAGTCGTGGGGTTGGAGAATCTAGCGATATCGTTAGAAAAGAAATGTATACATTTCTAGATAAAGGCAACCGCCAAATCACTCTCCGTCCAGAATTTACTGCCGGAATCATGAGAATGGTGGTTCAAAATAAGTTATACGCAACCAACGAGCTTCCACTTAAGTTATATTACTTAGGTCCAGTCTTTAGATATGAAAGACCACAATTAGGAAGATATCGTCAATTCAACCAATTCGGTGTTGAATCAATCGGCCATGATTCCTTATATAACGACCTTGAAGTTATCGTTTTAGCGTACACAATTTTATGTTCCCTTGGTTTAGAGGGTGTTACCTTAAAAATCAACACACTAGGTGATGAAGAATCACGTAACAATTATCGTGCTGCTTTAAAATCATATTTCGCATCACATGTTAGTAACATGTGTGATGACTGCAAATCACGTTTTGAACTCAATCCACTTAGAATTCTCGACTGTAAAGTTCCTGAAGATCAAGAGATTGTAAAAGGTGCACCAAAAATTAATGATTATCTTTCAGAATCTAGTAAAGTAAGATTTGATAACATCAAAGACGCTCTTGAAGTCCTTAAAATTCCATATGAAGTCGATCAAGGACTCGTAAGAGGTTTAGATTATTATTCCGAAACTGTCTTTGAATTCCATTATCAAAGCAAAACAGGTGTCAACTATGGCGCTATAGGCGCAGGCGGACATTATGGCAAGCTCATGAAAGAACTTGGTGGTCCAGAATTACCAGGCGTTGGATTCTCTTTTGGAATCGAAAGAGTGGTATCCGTCTTAAAAGACGACAACTTACTTACAGATGTTGAAGATGACATTGATGTTTACATCATGCCACTCAGTGAAGAAACAATGCTCTATAGCCAAGAAATCGCTACACTCTTACGTAATGCAGGAGCGTACAAAACCGATATGTGCTTTGATAAAACAAAGCTTGGCAATATGTTTAAAAGAGCAAGCAATAAAAAGGCAAAATACGCAATTATCATCGGAGAAGATGAAGTTAAAAAAGAATCAGTCATTCTTAAAGACTTACAAAAACAAGAACAAATCGAAGTTAAATCCGATGATCTAATTAATAAATTAGATGAATTAACAAAAGAAGAGGAGGAATAGTCGTGGAAAGAACATGTTTTAACACCGAACTCAACGAAAAGAATGTCGGTCAAGAAGTATCTTTAATCGGCTGGGTGAGCAAGAAAAGAAATCTTGGCTCAATCGTCTTTATCGATCTTAGAGATCGTAGTGGTATTATCCAAGTCACCGTTAACGAGGGAGTAGAAATTCCTGATGTGCGTAATGAATACGTTATCTCCGTTAAAGGTACAGTTTCTTTAAAAGAAAAAGCCAATCCAAACCTTAAAACAGGAAAGATTGAAATTATCGCTAAAGAAATCAAAGTGATTAACACCGCTAAAACAACTCCGCTCATTATCGCGGATGAAACAGACGCACTCGAAGATACACGTCTAAAATACCGTTATCTCGATTTAAGACGTCCTGTCATGCAATCATACATGGATGTTCGTCACCAAATCAAAATGGCGGTTCACGAATATTTATCAAAGAACCACTTCATAGAAGTGGAAACACCAATTTTAACATTATCTACTCCAGAAGGAGCTAGAGACTATCTCGTTCCAAGTAGAGTGCATCACGGTAAGTTCTATGCCTTACCACAATCCCCGCAAATCTTTAAACAACTCTTAATGATTGCCGGATTTGAAAGATATTATCAAATCGCAAGATGCTTTAGAGATGAAGATTTAAGAGCGGATCGTCAACCAGACTTCACTCAAATTGATATCGAAACAAGCTTCCTTGATCAAGATCAATTCCTCACCATGATGGAAGGTCTCATCAAAGAAATCTTTAAGAAAACTATCAACTATGATGTAGTTACTCCACTTAGAAGGCTCTCTTATAAAGAAGCAATGGATAACTATGGTAGCGATAAACCAGATACCAGATTCGATATCAAACTAAATGATGTCAAAGACATCTTTAGTAACACCGAATTCTCTGGATTTAAAGATGTTGAAGCTATTAAAGCAATTGTTGTTCCTGGAGTCAGTAGTTCTACTAGTAGAAAAGTTATTGATGAACTTACATTAGAAGCAAAGAAATTCGGATTAGGCGGTTTAAGCGTTATTAAAGTTGAAAACAATGTCTTTACCGGTTCATTCGTTAAATTCCTCTCAGAAGCAGAAATTGAGGCTTTAAAAGCCAAATTAAATATCAATGATAATGATTTATTAATCATTGCTGCTGGTAAGTATAATCGTGTATGCCCACTATTGGGTGCATTGCGTTTACGTTATGGTAGAGAACTAGGCTTAATCAAACCAGGTACCTTTGATTTATTATGGGTTGTTGACTTCCCTCTCTTTGAAAGAGATGTCGAAAACGGTCAAATCACTTCAACCCATCACCCATTCACTCGTCCTAGAGATGAAGACCTTAAATATCTCGATAGTGACCCAACCAAGATTTTATCATACGCTTATGACATAGTCATAAATGGATATGAAGCTGGTGGTGGTTCTTTAAGAATTTACGACCAAGATGTACAAAAGAAAATCTTCCAAGTTCTTGGTTTATCTGATGAAGACATTAAACGTAAGTTTGGATTCTTTGTCGACGCTTTCCAATATGGCACACCTCCACATGCAGGCATGGCCTTTGGCTTAGATAGACTCACCATGATTTTAGGTGGAACTGACAATATTAGAGATGTCATTGCCTTCCCTAAAAATCTTGCTGCAGTTTGCCCAATGTCAGGAGCACCTAACATCGTTGATCAAGCTCAACTTGATGACTTAGGAATTGCTGTCACAGATTGGGAAAAATAAACAAATATATACAAAGTATATACAAATACTAATTGAATACTAAATAATTACTAAAGGAGAGTTATTCATGAAAGACATTCAAGAGTTAAGTGTCGCTACGATTAGAAGCTTATGTATCGACATGATTAACAAGGCAAATTCTGGTCACCCAGGAATGGCATTAGGCAGTGCGCCTATTATGTACACTTTGTTTACAAAACACTTAGTGGCCAATCCAAAAGATCCAGAATGGGCAAATCGTGACCGCTTTGTATTATCTGCAGGACACGCATCAAGCCTACTTTATTCGATGCTTCACTTATGCGGATACGAAGTATCACTCGAAGATTTAAAGAAGTTTAGACAATTAGACTCTTTAACTCCAGGCCACCCAGAATATCACTGGACAAAAGGTGTTGATGCAACAAGCGGACCTTTAGGTCAAGGTATTGCTCAAGCTGTTGGTATGGCTTTAGCAGAAGAATCTATCGCTGCTAACTACACTGATGGCAAAAAGATTATGGACCATTACACATATGTTTTGTGTGGTGATGGATGCTTACAAGAAGGATTGTCTCAAGAAGCAATCTCTTTTGCAGGACACCAAAAATTAAACAAATTAATCTTATTCTATGATGCCAATCAAGTTACACTTGATGGAGGATTAGATTTATCATTCTCTGAAAACGTTAAGAACAGATTCCTTGCTAGTGAATGGAATGTCTTAGAAGTTAATGATGGTAATGATGTTAAAGCAATCGACAAGGCTATCGTTGATGCTAAGAAATCAAAAGACAAACCAACTTTAATCATGGTTCACACCGTTATTGGATTTGGTAGTGCTAAACAAGGAACATCCAAAGTTCACGGTTCTCCTTTAGGAGCTGAAGACGGAAAACACGCTAAAGTTGATGTTTACGGCTTTGATCATGAAGACTTCTTTATTCCAGAAGAAGTTAAAAAACATTTCGAAGAAACATTCGTTGCTCGTGGTGAAAAAGCTTACGAAGACTATAAGAAAGGATTCGAAAAGTATAGAAAAGACCACGAAGCAGAAGCTGCTCGCTTTGAATCTCTCGAACATTTAGATTTATCTAAATATATTCCAGAAGAACTCCCAGACTTCGTTGAAGGTAGTTCAGCAAGTACACGTGTTGCAAGCGGAAAAGCACTAAATGCATATATGCTCGCCTGCCCAATGCTCGTTGGTGGTAGCGCTGACGTCGCTGGTTCAGTTATGACTAAACTCGATGGTGGTGTGAATTTCACACCAGAACACCGTGATGGTCACAATGTTAACTGGGGTATTAGAGAATTTGCTATGGGTTGTATGCAAAACGGTATGCTTCTCCATGGTGGAATTAGAAGTTATGTTGGCTGCTTTGCAGTCTTCTCAGACTATATGAAACCTGCTATTAGAATGGCGGCCCTTTCTCATCTTCCAGGTATCTATTTATTCTCACACGACAGCATTGCTGTCGGAGAAGATGGTCCAACCCATCAACCAATTGAACAACTCGCAATGCTTCGTTCAATTCCAAATATGAGAGTCCTTAGACCTGCTGATGAAAGAGAAACATATGCTTGTTGGAAACTTGCTCTTAAGAGCACATCTACTCCAACTGCTCTCATCTTATCTAGACAAAACTTACCACTTCTTGAAAATAGTAGCGATGAAGGTGTCAGTAGAGGTGCCTACGTTGTTTCTAAAGAAAAGAAGAAAGCCGACTTAGTGTTAATTGCTACAGGTAGTGAAGTTGCTTTAGCAATTGAAGCCCAAAAGAAATTATTAGAATTTCACATTGATGTTCGTGTTGTCTCAATGCCTTCCTGGGAAGTCTTTGACGAACAAGATAAAGAATATCGTAGAAGTGTACTTCTTTTACCAAGTGAAAGACGTGTCAGCGTGGAAATGCTCTCAACGTTCGGTTGGGGTAAATGGGCTAAGTATCATATGGGATTAGATCACTTCGGAGCGTCTGCTCCTGCTAAAGATGTAATCAATAAATTTGATTACACAAGTGATCATCTCGTTGAAATCTGCAAAAATATATTGAAGTAATATCACTTTGATAAACATAAAGGAATGGATTATTACCATTTCTTTTTGTTTTGCCTTTGAGATATATTTTATATATAATATCAACGCTTATGGAACTATCTAGAAATCAACAACACTTTATAATCATGACTGTCATTTACAATGAACTCACCGATTTTACCTTTGGAGAAGGGAAATTAGAGAGAAGCGCAGTTGAACTTTTGTGTTCCTTATGTGAATGTGAAGAGAACGAAATTGATAGATACATGTATGACACAGTGATGACTTCCCTCACTAAATATAGTGAGATCAAAGAAGCATTCACTCCATACTTGAAAAATTGGAAGTGGGAAAGACTGCCTTTATTAACTCAAGCAATCTTGATGATGAGTTATTCCCATTACAAATACGTTGAAAGAACTGATAAATCAGTTGTTATTAATATCGCTGTCTCTTTAGCAAAGAAATATATTGATGAAAAACAAGCGAAATTTATCAACGGAATTCTTGATTCTGGAGTCTTAGATAAATGAGTGGTTCAGTAGTCTATAGCGTCACAGATATAAATAACTATGTTAAAGCCACATTGACTAGCGATGAGAGATTAAAGTTCATCCACGTCAAAGGAGAAATAAGCAATTTCAAAGTTTACCCAAGTGGTCATTTTTATTTTTCATTAAAAGATAATGACTCGGTCATTAATGCGGTGATGTTTGCGACATACACGAAACGTATCGCTTTTAGTCCTAAAAACGGAGATGAAGTAGTGGTTCTTGCTAGTGTAGATGCTTATGTTCCTAGGGGAAGTTATAACCTCAACGTTTATGAAATGGAAGAAGTTGGGCTAGGTCAACAACTCGTAGAACTTGAAAAATTAAAGAAAAAGCTCCTAGAAGAAGGTCTATTCGACGAAAGTCGTAAAAGACCAATAAACATCTACCCAAAGGCAATTGGCGTCATAACCGCTCCAAACGGGGCCGCAATTAGAGATATAGTCACTAACATCAAACGTCGTTATCCAATTGCAGACATCTATGTCTTCCCTTCATTAGTGCAAGGCGAACAAGCTCCTAAAGAACTATTAAAAGCATTCTATAAGAGCCAAGAATATGATTTAGACACCCTCATCATCGGTAGAGGCGGAGGTGCTAGTGAAGACTTAAGCGCCTTCAATGATGAAACTCTTGTTAGAGCAGTTGCAACAAGTAAATTCCCAATTATCGCAGCGGTAGGTCACGAGATTGACTCTACATTAATCGACTTCATCGCTGATAAAAGAGCCTCTACTCCTACAGGAGCAGCAGAACTCGCTACTGTTGATCGAAGAGAAATCGAGAAAGAATTTGCATACTCAACTTTAACAATGGAACAAGCTGTTATTGACTTGCTCAATGATAAGAAAGAAGAAGTCAAAGACATCATCGTAGAGTTAAATGATTCACTTATTGACAAAGTCAATAATCAAAAGCAAGAAGTTGACAGTTTAAAGAAACAATTAGAAGCCTTAAACCCAAAAGCAGTTTTATCTAGAGGTTATTCAATATCTATCAATAAAAGCGGTAAACCAATCAAGTCTGTTAAAGACTTAAATAAAGACGAAGAGATTAAAACCATCCTTAACGATGGAGAAGTTACAAGTAGAGTAATAGAAGTAAAGGAGAACTAAGATGGAAGAAAACAAGATCAATTTTGAAGAGCAACTTAACCATCTCAAAGAGATTGTTAGTAACATCCAAGAAAAAGATATTTCAATCGATGAGAGTATCGCCTTATATGAAGAAGGACAAAAGATTATTGAACTCCTTAACGCCGAACTTAAAAAAGCAGAAAGCAAAGTTGAAAAGGTTGTCCAAATCAGTAAATAATATTATTTAATATGTCTAAAAAAGTGATTCAACATTTTGATATTAATAAAATTGAGAATCCAAATTTCTTAAAGGATCTTTCCTATAAAGAGTTGGATGTTTTAAGCGAGGACATTAGAAAATATATCGTAGATATAACATCCAAGAATGGTGGCCACCTCTCTAGTAACTTAGGAGCGGTCGAAACCACAATTTCATTATGCAAAAACTTTGATTTCACCAAAGACAAAATCATCTTTGATGTCGGACATCAATGCTACACATATAAAATCTTAACCGGAAGAAAGTTAGACAATCTTAGACAAAAAGGTGGAATCAGTGGATTCCAAAAAATGTCAGAGTCCCCATACGATCATTTTGAAGCTGGTCACTCTTCAACAAGTATTAGTGCCGCTAGTGGAATGGCGTACGCAAGAGATTTAAAACATGAGAACTATAACATCATCGCCTTTATCGGTGATTCCTCAATTCAAAACGGCTTAGCGTTTGAAGGATTAAACTTCCTAGCGGAATCAAAACATAAAGTGATTATCATTTTAAATGATAATGATATGTCAATTTCTAAACCTGTTGGAGGGTTTAGTAAACTCTTTAGAAAGTTCTCTACATCCTTTATTTACCGCAAAACTAAAGGTGCTGTTAAATCTGTTTTAAGAGGTCGCTTTGGTAGATGGCTCCTCGTTAAATTTACACGCGTTAAGAACTGGCTTAAGAGAAAAGTTATTAACATGACTATCTTTGATAACCTCGGTTATTCAGTCATCGGACCAATTGATGGCCATTACATTAGACAAGTCGACCACGCTTTAGCAAGGGCAAAGAAGATTCAAAATTCTGTTGTTATCCACGTTAAGACCATCAAAGGCAAGGGTTATGAATACGCGGAAGACGACAAAGAAGGTGACTGGCATGGAGTTGGTAAATTCAATGTCGAAACCGGAGAAATCAATATCAAAAACGGTGAAGTCTCTTGGAGCTCACAATATAATGTCATTCTAAAGAATGAAATGGGATTAAACGATAAGATTATCGCAGTTGTTCCTGCTACTGGACACGGTAGTGGACTTGATTCACTTTTTGAACTCTATCCAAACCGTGTAATTGATGTTGGCATTGCTGAAGAACACGCCTTTACTTTTGCAGGTGGATTAGCCGCTAGTGGATTCCATCCAGTTATTTCTATTTATTCCACCTTCCTACAAAGAAGCTATGATGAATTACATCATGATGTTGCTAGATTGAATTTCAATGCCACAATCTTAATTGATAGAGCGGGTTTAGTCGGTAATGATGGAGATACCCATCAAGGCATCTATGATGAAGCTTTCCTATACACAATTCCTAATGTAACAATCACTATGGCAAGTAGAAGTAACGAGGCTCTTTCTTTATTAAAAGAATCATTCTGCAACCACGGAGTATTTGCGATTAGATATCCACGTGAATCGTTCTCATTTAATAATGAGGAAGTAAAAAAGATTCCTTATGGTTCATGGAAAACTGAACTCGAAGGAAAAGATGTTGCGATTGTTTCTACCGGTCCAATTACATTAAAACTTAAAGACGCTTTAATGAATTCTAAGAAGAACGTCACCTTATACAATGCAATTTATCTAAGGCCGTTAGATAAGAACAAGATCAAGGAACTTCTTGGTTATAAAAAGGTCATTATTTATAATGCTTACGCTACTAAAGAAGGCTTTGCCAACGCCTTAGAATGTGAATTATATTCTAGTGGATATAAAGGTGAAGTTATTACTAGATGCGTCCCAACAACGTTTGTCAAACAAGCAACAATTGATGAACAAAGAGAAGAGTTTGCTCTAAGAGTAGAAGACATTATTTCTTTACTATAAAAATTTAATTAGTTAGTTAACATAATCTATATTTTCATTATAAAATAATGGTATGGCTAGAGTAATAGTGCATATCGATTTAAACGCCTTCTTTGTTAGGTGTGAAGAAATCAAGGATCCGTCTTTAGAAAACAAGCCTGTCGCAGTTGGTCACTTAGGTAGAGGTGGAGTTGTTTCAACTTGCTCTTACGAAGCACGTAAATATGGGGTAAAAAGTGCGATGCCGATGAATAAGGCGGTTTTAAAATGCCCTGACCTCATTATTGTTCACCCTGATTATCATTTTTACGTGGCTATGAGCCACAAATTCTACAATTTCATCTATTCGATCACCCATAACGTAGAAATGGCCTCTATCGACGAATTATTCGCTGATATGACAGATGTTGTTAGAAAAGAGAAAGATGTTGAAGACTATTTCAGACATATACAAAAGACTTTGTATGAATTAACAGGACTAAAATGTTCGATCGGAGTAGGACCCACTAAGTTCTTAGCAAAAATGGCGAGCGACTATCAAAAGCCGATGGGTCTAACCATTATTAGAAGAAAAGATATTTCTAAGATTTTATATCCTTTACCTATAGAAGACATGTTTGGAGTAGGTAAGAAAACTGCTCCTAGACTTAAATACATAGGTATTAAAAAGATCGGAGACTTAGCAGACGCTCTAAATAATAACAATCCACAAGTATATAATATACTTGGTAAGATGGCGGTCGAACTTAAAGACTGGGTTAATGGAAAAGGAAGCGACAAGATTGTTTTAGAAGCTTTTGATCCAAAATCAATCGGTAACTCCACAACTTTAAAAGAAGACACAAATAACTACGAGACTATTAAAAATACTTTTGAAATTCTTGCTGAAGAAGTAAGTGAAAGAGCAAAAAAAGAAAGTAAAGTCGGAAACACCATCCAAATCATGGTGAAAGACACTGAGTATGTTGCTCATAACAAGTCTTTGACTTTTAATAACCAAATCAATGATTCCAAAAATATTTTTAACTATGCAATCAAGCTATACGAAGATAACTTTACGGATATGACCGTTAGAGCGGTTGGTGTGACTCTTCAAAATCTCATATCTATAAAAGATATGAAAGTGCAAATGACTTTTTTTGATTACGAAAAGCACGAAGAAGAGAGTAAAACCAAGCTCCTCATCAACGATCTAAATAGAAAGATTAAAGGCAGTCCTTTAAAAAGAGCAAGTGAGGTGAAAAAGAATGGAAATTAAAGACGCGATTGAAAACTACATTCAATATCTCGCTGTAGAAAAAGGATTATCTCAATTGACCATTAATTCTTATGTTGACGACATAAACCGTTTTTTACTTTTTTATCAAAATAGAAGCGAGAAAGTGGATACATCTGATTTAGGTCCATATGATTTAAACTCTTTTTTAGAATATCAACTTAAAGAAGGAAGAAGTGCCTCTACCGCTTTAAGAAGATTATCATCTATTAAAAATTTCTACGTCTTCCTAAAGGAAGAAGGACTTTATAAAGAAGAGATTCCGGTCGTAGACGCTCCTAAAAGAAATAAGCGACTACCAAGTTGCTTATCTGTTGAAGAAGTCGAAGACTTATTAGACGCTCCAAACTTAAATGCTCCAAGCGGACTTAGAGACAAAGCAATGCTTGAAGTGATGTATTCAAGTGGACTACGTGTTAGTGAACTCTTATCTCTTGATAAAAATAGCATCAACCTCAAAAAAGGAATTATCAAAGTGTTTGGTAAAGGCGCTAAAGAAAGAAAAGTTCCTATCGGAGATTTTGCCTTACAGTACGTTATTAAATATCTTAATGAAGGAAGAGAAAGACTACACGGAGATAGATCTAAGTTTTTGTTTATTAACAAAAATGGTGAACAATTATCTCGTATTTATTTCTATATGCAAATCAGAAAATACGCGGATGAAGTAGGAATTGATAAACAGATCTCTCCTCATACATTAAGACATAGCTTTGCCACTCATATGTTAGAAGGTGGTGCTCAACTTAGAACAGTACAAAAAATGCTAGGTCACTCTAACATTGCAACCACTCAGATTTATACGCATGTGTCGAGCAAAAGAATTATTAGTGCGTATGATTTGTTCATGAAAGGAAAATAGTATATACTATTGATGTTGAAAGGAAATATTAAAAATGTCATTTCCATATAAGAGAATTTTTGTGATTGTCGCCGATTCAGCTGGTATCGGATATGAACCAGACGCCGACAAATTTTTTAACGGTACAGCTAGTGACTGGGGTAGTAATACCTTTGTTCATATCGCTGAAAAAATGCCTAACGGATTAAACATCCCAAATATGAACGCAATCGGTATTGCCGATTTAGCGGACATCCGTGGAACCCATAAAGTTTCCCACCCACATTCTTACGTTGCTAGAAGTAGAGAAGCCAGCAACGGTAAAGATACAATGACAGGTCACTGGGAAATGATGGGTATAAATACCCAAGTTCCATTTAAAACCTTTACAGACACTGGATTTCCAAAAGAATTAATCGACTTATTAGAAGAAAGAACCGGACACAAAGTTATCGGTAACTGCGCTGCAAGCGGAACTGAAATCATCAAGGAATTAGGCGAAGAACAAATGAGAGATAACTCATTAATCGTCTATACATCAAGTGACTCGGTTCTACAAATCGCTGCTCACGAAGGTGTTACAGGGTTAGAAGAATTATATCGCTGCTGCGAAATTGCACGTGAAATATGTATGAAACCAGAATGGATGGTGGGTAGAGTTATCGCTAGACCATTTTTAGGAACAAATAAAGATGACTTCAAACGTACAAGTAATCGTCACGACTTAGCGCTTAGACCAACATTACCAACGGTAATGAATGTTCTCCAAGACAACGGTTTCATGACAAACTGTGTCGGTAAGATTGGTGATATCTTTGACGGATACGGAGTTGTTAAAACTCAAAAGACAGTCTCTAATGAAGATGGAATGGATAAGACCATTAAAGAGCTCAAAGAAGTTGATTTCACTGGATTATGTTTTGTTAACCTTGTTGAATTCGATAGTGAATATGGACATAGAAGAGATCCAATCGGCTACGGTGAATGTTTAGAAAGATTCGATAAACGTGTTGGCGAATTCATGAAATCTATGAATGATGATGATTTGTTAATCATCACCGCAGACCACGGTAACGATCCAACTTGGCCAGGAACCGACCACACAAGAGAAAAGATTCCTCTACTCATGTACTCTCCATCCATTAAGAATGGTAGATATCTTGAAGAAAGAGAAAGCTTCGGCGATATCGGGGCTACCGTATTAGCAAACTTCAACTTGAAGATGCCAAAAGATTTAATTGGTAAGCCAATCGAAGAACTCTTAAAAGATAGATAAAAAAGAAGCCTAGGAAACTAGGCTTTTAATTTGAGTATTTTCTTCACGATATCTAATAACAAAGTTATTAGTAACATCACAATAATTGCTATTAAAGAATAAGCGAAAGTTGGAACCATTCCATTATCTGAATAAGTATAAGATGTCTGAATTATTTTACCGATTCCGTCTCCAGAAGAGCCAGAGATAACTTCTGCCATAATTTCGATTTTAAAAGATAAAGCAAAGCTAGATATTAAGCCAAGGGTGATAGTGGGCAAGGCTAAAGGTAGGCGAATCCTAAGATTACTCTTTAAGAAAGTAGCACCATCAACCCTACTTGATTTAAGTACGTATTCATCAATTGATGAATATCCAGCAACTGTTGCTTCATAAACAATAGGAAAGACGATTAAAGCAACAATATATATTGGGGCTTTCTTTAAGCCTGCTAATACCATAAATAAGAAAACTAAAGCGGCAGTAGGAACTGCTTTAAGGGCAATCATCGTTGGATTAAAGACGTATTTTAATTTAAGGAAGTTACCGACTATAACTCCAACGAGTATTGCGGCCAGAGCTCCAAATCCAAATCCATAAAGCATTCTTCTTAATGAACCCCAAATGCATTTGTATGTATAGGGATCCTGTAAATAAAGAAACATTTCCTGAATTGTTTCACTAGGATCTGGGAATATAACTCTTGTAGCGCCCGCTAAATAATAAACAGCTACCCAAAGCAAAAAGAATAGTCCGATACCTAAAACGGACAAGAAATATTTATTAAGGACTATCTTTTTAACTAATTTCATTAAATCTTTAAAATTCCGTTATTTTCAATAACCATCTTGGTGTCGCTTGCAGCGTTAACCGCAAAAGTTGTTAAACCTAAATCACCATAAAGATAGTTGAACACTTTTCCTGGTAAATCATTTTGTTGGAAGTATAAAACACGGTCACCTTGATTTAAGGTTCCATCAAGATCTGTACCCATTGAAACGATATACATATTACCAAAGGTAATACTCGCTGCAATTTGATATTCAGCGTTGTTATTAATGACTTGCATTAATCCACCTTGTGTAGGGGCAATAATAATGTCATAAACATTCTTTTTAAACATTGGAATTAACGCAGTGGCGGGATTAGATGTTGTCTCAAAATTTTCATTTGTCGCCATGTAATATAACCCAACGGAAGGAGCACCTGTAGGAGCAAGAATCTTTAAGCTAGATGTATCAACTGTTGGCTCAGTAATAACTGGGTTAAATACATGGTCTTCAGTTAATTGGCCAATTTTAGGATTAATTAAATGCACAAAATTTGAAGTCTCTTCCATGATGTCTTTGCTATATTCATAATCTAAAGAGAAACCGTTATTTTGGTTTGTGACTTTCATCGCCATAGCACCTGGAACACCGAATTTAGCTTGTTGAGCGGTAGTAGATCCTAAAGTCTCAATTCCAGCTTTAATAAGTGCTGGATTATTAATACCTGCTTTGACATTGGTTTCTAAATTACTTAGAAACACGCTTGCTGTATTAACATCAACGGTCTTTTTAACAAAAACAGAAGCCTGAACTATTCTTTGTCCGTTTGATTTTATTAAAAAATCACTTTGGACATCTCTGTAGACAACAGAATTAGTTGCCGCTACAACTGGTTGGGCAGTAAATATGTAGTCGAATTGCATTGTGATGGTTTCATCGTCTGAACATCCAGTCATACCCATCAATAAGGCTGGTAATAAGAATAAACATTTTTTCATAATTCTTTCCTCGATTGATATTCTATATTAATAAATATATAATAAGTGTGATTTAAATCACGTTTATGAATAATTTTGCTGAAACATTTATTAGAAATAAAAAGAATGACACAAATACAATCATCCTAAAAAAGAATGAAACTCTCTTTTTTGAAGGTGATCTATGTAAAGAGGTCGGATTCATTATTAGTGGAAAAATAGAAATCGTCTCTTATCTTGAAGATGGAAAAGAGATAATCTATAACACATTGGAAGATGGCCAAATGTTCGGAAATAATTTGGTTTTCTCAAGCTCTCCATATTTCAGAGGCGACGTTGTTGCTAGAAAAGATAGTGAAATTATGCTGATTAAGAAGTCTGTACTATTGGAAATGTTAAAAGAAGACATTAATTTATTAGAAGCATATCTACAAAACCAATCCGACTTTAGCAAGACGCTAAATTTGAAAATTAAAATTCTAACAATAAGTAGTGCTGAAGAACGTTTAAAATATTATCTTACATTTTACAAAGAAAAATATACTTATAAATCGGTATCAGAGTTTGCCAGAACTCTATATTTAAGTAGAGAAGCATTAAGTAGAACAATATCTAAAATGTCCAAAAACAGCCAAATAGATATACATGGCAAAACAATCGAATTGAAATAGTGTAATACACAATTAGTAGATAATTAGTAGGTGGAAAACTCATGTATTTGTGGATAAAAATATGTGAGTTTTTATTAGACCGCTAAAAAGATTATAAGTAAAAAAGTTTATTTAATTCACTGTAAAAACGATTTTTATATAGTGAAGTTAACATAATGACTATTACACGAAGTAATCAATATCGCAAAAAAATTCCACTCTCGTTAAAGAATGGAAACTTTCTATATTTAAGTTATTATTTGTAATATTGTTCTAGGCAGGCAACAGTTAGCGGATTCCTATAATCTATGCCGTGACGATCATAATATTCTATGTTAGATTTCATGACGTCCTTAAATCCTTGTTTTATACTACTTTTCATTGATTTTATTAAATCTTCTGAATAAAAACCTCTAGTTGGCTCAATTTTATCCGTACAATAAAGGATTAATCCGATGTCAGACATATTCGAATTTGCTGTTGTATGGTACTTTATGGCGTCTAAAATGACTTTATCAGTAATTCCAAACTCTTTTTCCGCTATATAAGCACCAACAAATTGATGATAAATGATTTGAGGTAAATAAAGATATTCCGAAAAATGTTCCTTCATTATCTTTAGCTCTGCTTCTTTGTTTAATTCTTTCGCACAGTCATGAATCAAACCAGCAATCAAAGCCTTCTTAGGCTCGTCTACATGATTAGCTTTTGCGATTTCATATGATAATTTAGCAACGCTCTTAGAATGTATGTAACGTCCACTACTCATCATATATTTTATTTTATTCATAAAATAAAGGTCGTTATAAATAATATACTCTATTACAGAATCAGAGATACTTAAGTCTTTTAGTGAACGAATATCAGAAGAATTGATATCATTGATTTCTCCATCAATCTTCATCATTTCATATTTTTTGATGTTTTCTTCATTAAGAGCATAGCCGGTTCGCTCAAAATATATGATTCTTGCCAATTTAGCGAGTTCAGAGGCGTCTTTCCACTTATGGAAGCTATTTACTTGATCCGTTCCAATTAGAAGGTAGATTTCGTCATTTTTGTAGGTTTCTTTGAAATGTTTAACAGTGTCAATCGAGTAATTAACATCGTTTGGTAAATCAGCTTCATATCTAGAAACAATAAAAAAGTCTTCTTTCCCTGAATCTTTAATAGCAAGTTCGATCATTTTGATTTTATCTTCGATGGGCGCTGATTCGCTTTTCCAAACTGAAATCTTCGCAGGAATAAATATGACTTTTGCGTCAAGTTTATCACTTGCGTATTTCGCCATATTTAAATGACCCAAATGAATTGGGTCAAATGCTCCACCAAAAAGGATTATTTTGCTCATTTTAATTTGATTTTAGGATTATCTTTATTCCTACGGAATAACACTAATACTCTTCCAACGCTAGAAACAACATCCGCATGTAACTTGCTGGATAAGTCCAAAGTTATTTCCATCATGGACGAAGTTGCGCTTTTAAGAACTTCAACTCGGATCAATTCTCTGGCGGTTAATGCTTTATCGAGCACATCTAAAAGGGAATTGGTGACACCACCTTTTCCGATTTGATATTTTGTCTTATCGCTAACGATAAGTGCCTTTAATTGTTTCTTTTCGTCTTTAGTAAGCATGTTATCTCACTTTGCTTAAGCACTCTTTAACAGCGACACCTTTTGGTAATAAAACTCTAAGAGTTTGTCCTTTGCCTTTTGTAGAGAACCAGCATAGGCCTTCTACAGAGATATCGTGTCTAAGATCATCGTCTTCAAGTTCATATTCAAACATATCGTAATCTCTAAAGGAGCTGAATCTTTCGGAAACCGGTAAGCAGAATTTCTTCTTTGAATTCTCATGGAGTAATTCATCAACCTTTTCAATAGCAACAGTTTTGATTTCTGCTTTTTCTGCTAAGAAAGTACGAATGGATGTACGATGACCCTTTATTACATAAAGGACAGCAAGGTTGCCCACCATAATAGCGGTACCTTCACCAATAAATCGTCTAGTCATTTCGATTTCTTTTTTAGGAACGATGTATCTTTGTAAATCTTTTTCAACCTTGGATAAAACAGATGTTGAGTTACTCAAATCTGGAAGTTGATATAAGAATGATGAATTAGATAATGGAATTTCTAATACATCAGACTTTGTGCCTGGATATAATTCGGTTTTAACTTGCCATTTTGTCGTATTAACATAGTTCTTTAAGAACTTGTTAATAAATGTAGTCTTACCACTATTGACTTCACCCAAGAGATAAATATCACGATATTTGCGTTTTTCTCTTAACGCTTGGTTAAGAACATCGATATCAATTTGATCTTCACTACCAATTAAACGAATATCAACGGGGTTGATGCCAACATCAGAGAATCTCTCATCGAGATATCTCACGAGCATCGCATCTGTAACGTATGAAGGGAATAAGTCTCTTTTAGAACCAATAACTAAAACGTTAAGTTTCTTAACTTTCTTAACAACATCAGGATTTAATGTTCCATTAAAGGAGAACAAGTCAACAATCCAAACGATTAAAGAATCTGTCGCGACTGCGTCATTAAGAATCTTAATGATGTCCTTGTCGGTTTCGTGTTGTAACGCGCCAGCGTTCAAGGTAACCATCTTTTGGTAGCAGCTATCGCAATATGGGATTCTTGGTGCACCATTTTCGATAACTTCTTTAGAAATATAGCCGCTTTCTTTCTTATTTTCTGATTGTAAAATTGCTCCGCAATTATGACATCTAATAACTCTCTTTGCTGTTGCCATATTATTTATTCCTCCATTCGATTAATTTATTTCTTTTTCTTAAGTGTCGACGTATTGGTCGATCAAATATTCTGTTTATGTGTGTTGTCCACTGGTCTTCTTTAACAACTTTCTCAGTAAGGACAACTCTAATTTTTGCTCCTCTAGCCGCTATGACATCAGTCATAAGCTGATCGCCTACCAGCATTACGTCATCATTCGAGAGATTTCTTCTTGCGATCTCGCGCTTAAGGCGTTTGCTCCCAGGCTTATGGGCACTTGCAAGAAATTCAACGCCTAACTTACTCGCATACCCGGAAACACGATGTGGTTTATTATTACTAATAATAACCGGATTGATTCCTGATTCTTTTAGTTTCTTCACTAGTTCTAAAGTTCTATCTTTAGGTTCTCTAGCTCTAAAACTATCAAGAGTATTATCCAAATCCATGAAAAGAGTCTTAACGTTGTGTTTCTTGAAAAACTCTATATCAATTTCATAAATTGACTGAGCATGGGCAAACGGGATAAATCTAGCAAACATAAATTCTATAAAACATTCTAAACTAAAAAGTCTCTATTTTATAGACTTTTATATTTTTTGTGCGTTTTCGATTTCTTTAAAAAGAAAAAGTAGCCGATTATTTAATACTAATCAACTACTAATTTTCTACTAATATTTTATTATATATAACTATGTTATATTAGTCCAAATCATCAAAGATTGAGATTTGTTCGAAGTTACTTCCTTCCTTCTTTTCATCACTATTAGAGGATGATTCTTCTTCGTCTAATAATGGTTCGGATTGTTGAGGTGTTTCCTTAACAATAATTGGATGAGAAACGTTTTCCTTACCGATATGTAATATATCGGTATCGAACACAAAGCTCACTTGTTGTTTCAATGTGATTTCATCAATGTTCTTTTTCGCATATTGTGCTTCTGTATTTCTGAAATCAGTTACTGTGATATCTTTAATTGTTCGATCATTAAGGTATAAAGACAACTTAAGCACTTCACTTCTATCACCTTTCATAGCATATATAATGCTATGTGGTTCTCCTTTAAATGATTGAAGGATGGTTTGAACTTTTCCGAGTCTATTAGTTCTGAAGAACTTGCTCGAATCTGTTATGCGCATGTGTCCTTTATTTGTAATTAATATAATCTTGCTACGTTCTTCACGTTCAAAACTAATTAATCCTGCAGCTTGGTTACTACCTAAAGCAGAGATGGATTTAACGCCTCCTGCTTTATTTCCAAGAATCGTCAAATCATTCTCATTAAATAGTGAGCAATTACCATTATTAGTTATAACTAATAAATCACTGTCTCCGGTCACTAATTCCACTGCTACAACTGAATCATTTGTTAAAAGTTTCATGTATCTAGCAGGACGTGAACGTTTCATTAATTCGATAGATGAAAGGGCCATTCTCTTGATTTGACCAAACTTGGTCAATATAGCAAGATACAAGTCGTTTCTCATCTCACTTAATGACATGACTTTGATAATCTTTTCACCACTACCAAGTGTTACAAACTCATTAATATGAGTTCCTTCATCTTTCCACTTATTATCAGTGAGATTATGCACTCCAATAACCGCATAGTTACCTAAGTTAGTGAAAAGAATCAAATAATCGGTTGTATAGGCTTTGCCTATTCCAACAATCATATCGCCATCTTTTAAGCCTGGAAGCTCGTTGTTATAGCTGTTATAACTTCTAATTGAACTGCGCTTTAAATAGCCATCATAGCTAACTGCAACCATAACTTCTTCTTTAGCGATAAGCTCACGCTTATCAATTTCTTTAGTCTCACCTTTTTCAATAATTTGAGTGCGGCGATCATCACCATATTTTTCAGATACAGCCTTTAAATCTCTAACTAAAACTCTATTGAGTTTTGCTGGATCTTCAATGATGCCGTTTAAGGTTTCAATATCACGTTCTAATTGAGTCTTTTCCTTTTCTAAAATTAGCTCGTCAGTGTGACTTAATTTGTATAAAGGCATTGTCACAATTGCTTCTGCTTGTTCGTTTGATAATTTGAATCTATTAATCAAATTAACCTTGGAATCGGCCTTATCCTTACTTTTACGAATAATATCAACGATTTCGTTAATATTAAGGGCTGCCAAAATAAGACCTTCAACGATGTGAAGACGATCTTTATTCTTTTTTAAGTCGAATTTGCTCTTACGAGTAATAACATCAACTTGGTGAGCGATATATGCATCAACATAATCGAGTAAATTAAGAGTTTTTGGTCTTCCATCGACTATTGCCACCATATTCGCGGTATAACCGGTTAGAAGATTGGTTTTCTTCATTAAATACTGAAGAATGAGCTCTGCTTTCGCATTCTTTTTAACATCAACAACAATTCTAATTCCTTTGTAATCAGATTCGTCTCTAACTTCAATAATGCCATCAATAGCCTTTGAGTGTCTAATTTTGTCTATTTCATAGACAAGTTGAATTTTCACCACTTTATAAGGAATTTCTGTGATGATAATTTGATTAATATCCTTTTTCTCAACAATTTCCGCTTTACCAGCAACTTCGATTCTTCCTTTACCGGTTTGATAGATGGATTCTAATCCACTGGATTTATAAATAAATCCACCACCTGGGAAATCTGGTCCGTGCACAAATTGCATTAAATCTTCAACGGTTGCGGTTTTATGACCAATACGATAAATAACTGCGTCAATTACTTCTCTTAGGTTATGAGGTGGGATTTCAGTTGCTAAAGCAACTGCAATACCTTCAGTACCATTTACTAATAAATTTGGGAATCGAGCAGGAAGAACGACTGGTTCTAATTCAGTGTCGTCAAAGTTAAATTGCATATCCACTGTTTGCTTCTCAATATCAGCAACTAGCTCATTAGCGAGTTCCGCTAATCTACTCTCTGTATAACGGTAAGCAGCAGGTGAATCGCCATCAATAGAACCGTTATTTCCTTGGAAGTCAATTAGTGGGTATCTGACCTTCCAATCTTGGCTCATTCTAGCTAGAGCTTCATAGATTGAGGTATCACCGTGTGGGTGGTAAGTTCCCATGACCGCTCCAACGGTATGAGCACACTTCTTTGTTGGCTTGTTAAAAGTGTTACCACTTTTATACATCGAAAAAACTATTCTTCTTTGAACAGGTTTTAAACCATCTCTAACATCAGGAATTGCTCTATCTTGAATGACGTATTTTGCATAAGTTGCATAACGATCACTCATCACATCTTCAAGGGGTTCGATAGAGATATTTTCTTCAATAATTTCTTCTATGACTGGTTCTTTTTTCTTCGCCATATTATCTCGCCTCCTTTAAGAATGTATCGACTTCATTGAAGTCGACATTTTCCTCAACCCATTTTCTTCTCACACTAGCGTCGTTGCCCATAAGGATTTTGACACGTTTTTCCACTAAGAATGGGTCGTTAATATCAACTTGGATGAGGAATCTGGTACGTGGATCCATAGTTGTTTCTTTAAGTTGGATAGCGTCCATTTCACCAAGACCTTTGTAACGGTTGATCTTGTATCCACCACCAACTTTTTTCTTTGCTTTTTCAAGCCCTTCATCATCCCAAGCATATTCTTGGATGAGTTTTTTACCATCTTCTTTATATATTCTATATAAAGGTGGAACAGCAATATAGATGTGTCCACTAGTGATAAGTGTTCTCATGTAATGATAGAAGAAAGTGAGTAAAAGTGTTTGAATGTGAGCTCCATCGGTATCAGCATCGGTCATGATGATAATTTTGCCGTAATGGATGTCTTCAATATCAAAACTTTGACCAAATCCAGCACCAACAGTGTTGATAATGGTCGCAATTTCTTCATTATGTAAAAGTTTATCCATTGAAATAGAATCAGTGTTAAGTGGTTTACCACGAAGTGGTAAGATTGCTTGGTGAATTCTATCTCTACCTTTTTTAGCAGTTCCTCCAGCGGAATCACCTTCAACGATAAATAATTCGTTTTTAAGGTAATCTTTTGATTGAGCAGGAGTTAACTTATCAGACAAAATAACTTCTTGTTTTGCTTTTTTGGAGCTTCTAGCTTCATCTTTTGCTTTTCTAGCTGCAAGACGAGCTTGTTGAGAATCGACACATTTCTTAATAATACGGATTGCGTTCTCTTTATTCTCGGTTAAATAATAAGTAAACTTGTTATAAATCAAATTATTGACGACTGTTGCCGCTGCTGGAGTTCCAAGTTTTCCTTTAGTTTGTCCTTCAAATTCAAGGAGTTCTTCTGGAACTTTTAAAGAAATAATCGCAGTTAAACCTTCACGAATATCACTACCTTCAAGTTTCTTTCCTTTAAGCATTCCTTGAGCTTCAGCGAAATCATTAACCGCTCTAGTAATACCGGTTCTAAAGCCCGATTCATGAGTACCACCATCAGAAGTCTTTACGTTATTAACGTAAGAGTAGATGGTTTCGTTATAATCTTCATAACAATATTGAAGAGCAATTTCAGTCTCAATATTAGTAATTTGATCAACTTCAGAAAAACTAAAAACATCAATTATATGATTCTTGTTTTCGTTTAGATTTGTAATATATTCGACGAGTCCATCTTGATAGAAAAATTCTTGTTTATCTCCAGTTCTTTCATCATAAATGATGAAGCGAACGCCTTTCATCAAGAAAGCACTCTCTTGTAAGTGCGAAGAAATAGTATCGTATTTGAAATCGACGGTTGAGAAAATTTCTGGGTCTGGCTTGAATCTAACAAGTGTTCCGTGTTTCTTGCTTGGTCCAATATTTTCTAAAGGAGTAACGAGATGCCCTCCTTTTTCAAAACGTAAATGATGAGTTCCACCGTTTTTATAAACGGTGACATCGCACCACTCACTCAACGCATTAGTTACAGAAGCTCCAACACCATGGAGTCCACCAGCACTCTTATAAACTTGAGAATTGAATTTTCCACCAGCGTGTAATTCGGTAAAAACAATCTCAACACCAGGCCTTCCAGTTTCCTTATTAATGTCAACTGGAATACCACGACCCTCATCTAAAACAGAAACGCTTCCGTCTTTATGAATAGTAACTGAAATATTTTTTCCGTATCCGCTTAATGCTTCATCGACAGCGTTGTCGACTACTTCCCAAACAAGGTGATGGAGACCACTAGAATTTGTGCTTCCGATATACATTGCAGGTCTCTTACGAACACCTTCAAGACCTTGCAAAATATGGATATCATTTGCTGTATATTGTCTCTCCGCCATACTATACCTTCCTTATCGCCGTACATTATAAACGGAAAATATTGAAAATATAAAGCAATTTAGTACAATAGATTGGGGGTAAAAATGGATATTATAATATATAATATTTTAATTGCAATTTCGTTAGTTTTGCTCGGATATCTTATTGGATCAATCCCAAATGGTATTTGGATTGGAAAGGTATTTTTTCATAAGGATCCAAGAGATTACGGAAGCGGTAATTCCGGTGGCACAAATGTCGGAAGAGTTTTCGGCAAAAAGTTCGGTGTAATCGTAATTTTATTAGATGCAATCAAAGCAATTTTACCTTTATATCTCATCTATTTGTTTATGGTCAAAGTTCCACTATACAACAACCTTCCTCTCATCCCAGAACTTTGGTACAAGGCAAATGGAGGTAATATTGAATTATATTTAATTCAATGGCCGATTTATTGGATGTTCATTGTTGGTGTTAGCTTAGGACACTGCTATCCATTATTCAGTAAATTTAAAGGTGGCAAAAACGTTGCCGTTTTTTACGGAACAGGTGTTGCCAGCGGATGGCTATTTGGCTGTGTTCCAGCAGTTTTCTTCTTCTTGGTTCTCAAACTAAAGAAATGGGTATCATTAGCAAGTGTATCTGGAGCATGGTTATCTGTTTTATTCTCGTGGATATGGTCAATTTTATTATTGACCAACGTCATCACCGGATCCGACACTTGGTTGGTTGGATATGGACCAGCTCTTGAATGCAATTATGTGTTCTCAATTGTATTAACATTTGCTGCTGCTTTATTAACCTATAAACATAAAACTAATTTCCAAAGAATCAAGGCAGGCACCGAAAGCAAAATAAAATGGATGAAATAACCGTTTGGTAAATAATTAGTAGATAATTAGTAATAAAAGAATATGTTAAAAAGGTTTTCCACATTTAAGGAAAACTTTTATTTTTTCTCGATACAATCTAAACGTTTTAATTGACTATACTAGCGTTTTTATAAATCATAGCAGTTAATTATTATATGGTGACATGAATAAAGCAAAATAAAGGCATCAGCGATAATCTGATGCCATATTTTAATAACCTTCAATTGCAATTAGCGTTGTTGTCTTCTAACAGCGTTCATTGTACGTTGAATATCTGCTTCACTTGGCTTTCTACCAACGCTTTGATAAAGAGCTCTGATCATTCCTTCGTTAATTGGTGGGTTCTTTTCGATTTGTCTCTTGAAGAACCAACGCGCTGCGAAGAATCCTGCGACTAATCCAACGACTAATACTGCAACTAATAATCCAATCCATCCGCCGGTTTCCATAGTTTTCTCCTATGCTCTACCATCGTAATCACCATTATCGGTTCTCACGAGGATTGTTTCGCCTTCTTCGATGAATAAAGGTACACGTACCTTTAATCCTGTTTCAAGTTCGGCGTCTTTCATTGCTTTATTAACTGTATCGCCTCTAATAGCTGGTTCACAGTGTGTGATTTTTAAAGCAACTTTAGCAGGTAAGTTGATACCAAGGACTTCGCCTTCGTAACTTGTGATTTCAACAGTCTCTTCGCCTTTTAAGAATTGAACTTCCCATTTTAATCTATCTTTAGAGATTTCAATTTGATCATATGTTTCTTGATCCATGAAGCAAAGAGCATCACCAGTATCATAAAGATACTGCATTTGTCTTTTTTCTAATCTGATGGTTTCGATTCCGTATCCACTATTACGAGCCATTTCAGTAACAGCGCCTGTACGTAAATTCTTAACTTTGACTTTAGCAACCATCTTTCTCATTGCGGTTTTGTTCAATAAGATATCTTGAACTTGGTAGATATTACCTTCTTCAATGAAATAATTGCCAGGTCTTAATTCAGTAACGTTAACCATAAATATAAACCTTCTTTCTTTAAATTCCTTTGGTATTATACCAAACTATTAATTTATTAAAAAGTGATTATTTAATAATTCACTTTCTAAAGTTGTGTTCGGTCCATGACCAGGATAAATGGCCACTTCGCTTGGTAATTCTTTTATTTTCTTTAATGATGAAGACATTTTATTTGGTTCAGAAGAAGCAAAATCATCTCTTCCAATCGAGCCTTTAAATAATGTGTCTCCAGTAAATAAAATCTTTTTATCAGGAAGATAATAGCAAACGCTTCCTCTGGTGTGAAATGGAGTATGAATTACCACTATCTTTTCTTTGAAAAGATTTAATTCTTGCTTATCTTTCACTCCGATAATGTTAGCGTGCACACAAACATTTTCACCCATATGCGTAGATAAATTTAAATATGGGTCTTCGATCATCTCAATGTCTAGTTCGTGAATATAG
>JBGVBY010000014.1:0-5483 GCA_045226015.1 Bacilli bacterium
TCCTGTCGTCCCGACCAGGATTTCAAAATCAACAACCTTAATGGTTGTTTTTTTTGCCTGCGGCTAATCTTCTTCTCCCAAATATTATGACCGGCAATGGATTATTTCTTGATTTTTATCAGTAGATAATTTACTTTATTAATAGATGTTTTGATCGCCCTATAAGCGATCTTTTTTAATTATGTATACAAGTACACATAACCAATAGAACATGCATATGATGTCTTGCATCTTATCCACCTCCTTACATCTATTATCCAAAAGACACGACTTAGCAATTCATGCCTTGAGTACAAAAGAAATTAGGAAAGAAAACTCCTCAAATCATGGTTGCTAGTCATGACCTTTGGAAGAGAAGACAAATATATCTCCTCATTATTCTAATAGGCGGATTTTTCGAATTTTTTGTTTAAAAATTTTAATTATTTATTTAAAAGAATAAGTATTAACTTTGTTAATAAAAAAAGCGATTATTCATCGCTCTTTTCTTCGGTTACGTTTTCTTGAGATTTTTCTTTAGCTTCTGCTTCTTCTAAAAGTTTTTTCTCTTCTTCTTCAATCGCTTCAATAATCATTGGGATTGGTTTGTGGTAGTGGTATATACCTTGGAAGAGATACGCACAAGCGATATAGAAGAAAGCAATCGATACACCTATTTGATAATATTCATAAGTTCTAGGATAAATAAATCCAGCGATATCAAAGCCGTAAAGATACGCTGCTAAAGGAAGCATCATAACCTTATCCATAAAAGAGTTTCTTTCTTTTCTTTTTTTGGATAACATCATCCAAATGAAATCTATTACAAGCCAACTTGCTCCGATTAAAGTGAGGATTTTAAAGATTAATTGGAATCTATCACTTAAAGTGATGATTTTCACTAATTCTAAAACACCTAAAACAAGGAAAATGACACTGAAAAGAATGAGCTCTCCAGAATAGATAAGTTTAGTTTTCTTTTCAATTGATAACTTTGCCATAACTTAATGAAAAATAGTGTACATTTCGCTAACTATAATTGCAACTAAGAAGAAAAATAAATATTTTATATTTCTTTGTGAGTTAGCTATATTCGTGCAATAATATTGCATATAAGAATTATGCCAAATTGTCGAAACTGTAACTCAAGAATTGATAAATTTAACAAAGATAGATGTCCAATATGTGGTATTGAGCATCCTTTTGAAGGTGTTAATAGCGACACAGTGGAAATCACCACAAACATTGATACATCTTCACTCGGCATTGAATATCATCCTAGAAAGAGAAAGACAGCCTTTGTTTATTCAGTCATTGGAGGTATATGTGGCCTACCATTTTTCTATTTATATAGAAAAAACTTAGGCATTATCTCTTTAATTATTAATGTTATCGTTCTTGCTCTTGGCATTTCTTTAACTTCAGTATTTTCTTCTATTCACCCCGCTTTAGTGGTCTTAATATTCTTAGGCGGATTAATCGTGTTACATTCTTTACTTGGATTATATTTTCTATATAAACCGAATCTTAAAGATGGACACGGAGATTTCTTAGAATAATATGCAAAGATATTTTGCTTCTATAAATGGAAATGAAGTCATCTTGAATAAAGATGATGTTTTTCATCTTACAAAAGTAATGAGAGCAAAACTAAATTCAAACATCGAAGTAGTGGACTCTGACTCAAATGTATATCTAGCAATTGTTGATTCGCTCAATCCATTACATATTTCTATTCAAGAGAGAATTGATAAAAATAGTGAACTTCCTATTAATGTAACTTTATTTTTTGGTCTCGCTAAAAGCGATAAGATGGAGACTGTTATCCAAAAAGCTACTGAATTAGGAGTAAATAAAATTGTCCTATTTGAAGGAAAAAGATCGGTCGTTCATTTCTCACTTGATGATTTTAAACGTAAAGAAAGCCGTTATAAGGCGATTGCTAAAGAAGCATCAGAACAGTGTCATAGAGAAAGAATTCCAGAGATTAATTTCTTAAAAACCATTAAAGAAGTCTCTTCTTTTAAGGAAGAACTCAATTTATTTGCCTATGAACTAGACGCTGGAAAAACTAATGATTTCTCTACTCTACTTAATAGCAGCCCTAAATCTATCTCTATCATTGTTGGACCTGAAGGTGGGTTTGATAAAGAAGAAGCAGATTACTTAGTGGATAACGGTTTTAAAGTTGTCTCATTAGGCAAACGAATTTTAAGATGTGAAACTGCAGCGATATATGCATTAAGTGTTATCGCTTTTAATTTAGAAAATGAATAAAAGTTATACTTGTATTTCTTTAGGATGTAAGGTTAACGCTTATGAAATAAGCGCTTTAACTTCACGCTTAGAAGAACTCGGTTTTGTTCGTGATGATATTAACCCCGGTGTTGCTTTAATAAATACCTGTTCAGTAACGAGTACTGCTGATCAAAAATCTAGACAGCATATACGAAAACTTAAAAACAATTACCCAAACGCATTAGTGGTGGTTATGGGCTGTTATTCTCAAGGCCAACACAAGTTCATCAAAGAAGAAATAGGAGCGGACATCATCACTGGTACTTCTAATAGAGATAAGGTTGTTGATTTGATTTTAAATCACACATCTCAAGTAGATGTTACAGAAGATAATCCTCGTTTATATAATTACGAAGAACTTGGTATAACTGCTTTAAGTGAAAACGTACGAGCGTATCTAAAGATACAAGATGGTTGCGATAACTTTTGTAGTTATTGCCTAATCCCATATCGTAGAGGAAGAGCAAGAAGCCGTGAATTTGATAGAGTAATTGAAGAAGCTAAAAACCTCGTTAGTAGTGGTTATAAAGAAATAGTGTTAACAGGTATCCACGTTGGAGGATACGGCAAAGACTTAAAAGATAAATCATTTTCCGATTTAGTGGAATCTTTACTAGATATTAAAGGCTTGCATCGCTTAAGAATATCTTCAATCGAAGAAAGTGAGATTGATGAAAAACTGATTAAATTAATCAACGAAAAAGAAAATCTCGCTAATCATTTTCATATCCCGCTTCAATCGGGTTCAGACACTGTTCTTAAACGTATGAACCGCAAGTATAACACAGAACAATTTATTAATAAATTGAATAGCATAAAAAAGGCTTGTCCAAACGTCGCTCTTACGACAGACGTAATAGTGGGCTTCCCAGGAGAAAGTGAAGAAGAATTTAATGAAACATATGAGTTTATTAAACGTTGCGGGTTTAATATGCTCCACGTGTTTCCGTTTTCAAGTAGAGAAGGAACAGTAGCCGCAAAGCTTCCAAATCAAATCGATCCAAGAATAAAAAAACAAAGAGTAGCGGCCCTTCAAGAACTTTCAAATAGTCTATGGAATGAATATGAAAATAGATTTGTTGATCAAGAAGTTGAAGTTCTAGTGGAACAATATGATGAGAAGAATCATCTCAATATTGGTCACGCTTCTAATTATTTAGAAGTAAAGATTCCTGATTCAGAAGATAAAACAGGTCAAATCATTACTGTTAAGTATAAAAAGTATTGATACAATCAAATAAATTTAGAGTTTTTTAGAACTTGTCCAAAATGTATTGATTTTATTTCAATAAATGAAATATAATATCACTCGGAAAATAGGAGGAAGTCAACAATGGCAGTCCCACAAAGAAGAATTAGTAAAACACGTAAAAGAATGAGAAGAACTCACTTCAAACTTAATGTTGAAGGATTAGTTACTTGCCCAAACTGTGGTGAAATGATTAAAGCTCACCATGTTTGTCCAAAATGTGGTTACTACGCTGGTAAAGCACAATTCTTAGATGGCAAATTAGTCAAAGCAGAAGAAAAGAAAGCTCCTGCTAAGAAAGCCGCTAGCAAGAAAGCACCAGCCAAGAAAGCTGAATAATCAAAATAAGGTCGTATTTGACCTTTTTTGTTTGCTATAATGAAATTAATAAGGAGATTTTTATGGCCTATAATAAGTTAATTGATCACACATTACTTAAACAAGACGCAACACCTGAACAAATCGTTAAACTCTGTGAAGAAGCCAAACAATTTGATTTCATGTCTGTCTGTGTTAATCCAGCATATGTACCTTTAGCAAGTGAATGTTTAAAAGGTAGTGATGTTAAAGTTTGTACCGTTATTGGATTCCCTCTTGGTATGAACTTAACCAAAACTAAAGTTGATGAAGCTGCTCTTGCTATTAGAGAGGGCGCAACTGAAATTGATATGGTCATCAATGTCGGAATGCTTAAAGCAGGACACGATGATTACGTCAAAGAAGAAATCAGACTTCTTAAAGAAGTCGCTGGTAAACTTGTCCTTAAGGTTATCATTGAAACATGTTTATTAACTGATGAAGAAAAAGTTAGAGTTTGTCGCTTAGCAAAAGAAGCAGGTGCTGACTTTGTTAAGACATCTACTGGCTTCTCTACTGGTGGGGCAACTGCTCACGATGTCAAACTCATGAGAGAGACTGTTGGACCAGAAATGGGAGTTAAAGCAAGTGGAGGAGTGAGAACTCACGAAGATCTTCTTGCGATGGTGGAAGCCGGTGCTAATAGAATCGGAACTTCTAACGGAACTAAAATCATTTAATTTATTAAATAACTTAAACACCTTCGGGTGTTTTTGTTTTGTTCTATATTTTAAAAAGTAGTTGCAATAATTATGAGGCTACTAGTATTATAGTAAAAGCGTAAATCGCAAGGAGGTGAATATCATGCCAAAAGTAGTCGTTCGTGAAAATGAATCATTAGATGACGCACTTCGTCGTTTTAAACGTCAAGTGAATAAAGCTGGTACGATCCAAGAAGCGAAGAAAAGAGAATTCTACCTTAAACCAGGTTTAAAGAGAAAACTCAAATCTGAAAACGCTAGACGTAAAAACCGCAAGTAATTAGACTTACGGTGACATCGCGGAGTAGAGCAGTGGTAGCTCGTCAGGCCCATAACCTGGAAGTCGGAGTGTTCAAGTCCTCCCTCCGCAACCAGATGTAAACTACAGTTCTGATACATTCAGGACTGTTTTTTTTAACTTTTCTTTGAATTTGATTTAGAGCAACAACGTGTTGCTTAGCACTCCTTACAGTAAATGTTATTATTTTAGTGAATTGAGGTAATTATTAATGGAAACAAAATTAGTACTACGGGAACTTAGAATTAAAAATGGTTATTCACAAAAGGAATTAGCGGAAAAAGTTTTTGTTACTAGACAAGCTGTGTCACGTTGGGAAGCGGGTGAAACAATGCCGAATACAGAAACTTTAAAACTGCTTTCAAAACTATATAACGTGTCAATCAATACACTTTTGGGTTCGCCTAATAAACTTATTTGCCAATGCTGTGGGATGCCGCTTGAAGATGAAATCATTGGAAGAAATAAAGATGGTTCAATGAATGAAGAGTATTGTAAGTGGTGTTATGCAGATGGCACTTATACATATAACGATATGGATGATTTAATTAATGTCTGCATTCCTCATATGGCAAAAGAAGGTTTTAGTGAAGAACAAGCA
>JBGVBY010000015.1:0-9105 GCA_045226015.1 Bacilli bacterium
GGTAACGCAGTATCTATCGCATTAATTAAAACTCACGTTATTAATACTGAGAAGAACGAACTTGCTTCTTCTTTATCTCAAGTTAATGAACAAGTTGAGAAACAAAGTGAAGAATTATCCACTGCAATTGAGCTCGCTTATAGCGATCCTCTTACTGGCGCAAAGAGTAAGCACGCTTACGTAGAATTTGAAGATAATATTGATAATTTAATTCGTAATGATGAGATTGATGAATTTGCGGTTCTCGTCTTTGACGTTAACTATTTAAAGAATATTAATGATGCTTTAGGTCATGATGTTGGTGATAGATATTTGACTGAATCATGTACATTAATTAAAGAGTTCTTTAAATATTCTGATGTCTATAGATATGGAGGAGATGAGTTTATCATCATCCTTGAAGGTGTTGATTACGCGAAGCGTAAAGAACTCGTTGAAACATTTAGAAATACTGTTGTTAAGAATAAGAGTTAAAATAAACCAGTTATTGCTACTGGCTTAGCAGATTATGTCAAAGGAAAAGATCATTCGCTTCGTAGTGTCTTTAACCGTGCAGATAAAGATATGTACGTGAATAAGAAATATTTAAAATCTAACGATGCAAAGTAGAAAAGATATTTATAAGTTGATCTATAACTCTAAGGACATCACTCTCTTAGATTATTTAAATAACTCTAGTTATGATGCCTTATTTGAGATTAATCTCAATAAGAATGAAGTGAAGCAGCTTTATCATCAATCTGATAAATATATGCTCTTTGATACTACCCAAACATTCGAAGAGTTATATGAATATGTTTTAAATCACCTTGTTTATAGTGATGATCGTAAAATCTTTGAAGATTTCTTATCTCCTAGAAACTTATTAAAGAGACTAAGAGAAAAAGATATACCAGGATTTGATTATGCCGACTTTAGATATCGTATGCAAAACGAAGGATACCGTTACGTCGAACAATGTATGATTACTGGCAAGGATCACGGGGTTCCTAACGGCGTTATTCGTTTATATGTCTTCGACATTGATAACTACTATATTCATCAATTAGGAATGGGTAAGAGGTCCACGACCGCTTTACTTCCTAAGAATCACTTATCAGGATTATATGATTCTAAAGAGTTCTTAGAAGAAGCCGAATCATTATTAGAAAGACAACGTAAAAGAGGCTGGAGTGTCCTCTCTATTGATATTGAACACTTCAAATTCTTTAATGAATGGTATGGAAAAGATAAAGGTGAAGAATTATTATCCAGCATTGCTAAAGTAGTTTCTAAATGGGCTGATAAAGATCATGGCTTAGGCGGATATTTTGGTAAAGATGACTTTGTCATCATGATTCCTTATTCTAAGGAAGATGTTAGTGAACTGTATCATGAATTAAGAAATGCAATTGTCGAAACCGGTGCATCATTTGGTTTCCTTCCTGCAGTAGGTGTCGCTTTAATTGAAGAAGGAATGATGGCTATCGACGCGCTTAATAGAGCCTCAATTGCCGTTAATAACGCTAAGAAGGAACAAAACGAACATATCTATCTATATAGTGTGAAAGAACGTTATCAAATTGAAAATGAATATAAGATCATTTCTGAATTCATGAATGCTCTTAAAAATGATGAAGTCACTTTCTACTTACAACCACAAGTTCGTATTGCAAATAAGAATATTATTGGAGCAGAAGCTCTTGCTAGATGGATTAAAGCTGATGGCACGGTTGTTCCTCCAATGTCATTTATTCCTGTATTAGAAAAGTATGGCTTTATCACCGACTTAGATAAATATATTTGGGAAAAAGCGGTCAAATACCAAAGAGATAGATTAGATAAAAAAGAAAATGTTGTTCCTATCTCTTTAAACATTTCTAGAATCGATGTTAATGCGATTGATGTAGCGCAACATTTCCACGATTTAATTAGAAAATATAACGTTCCAACCAACTTAATTAAGCTAGAAATTACAGAATCTGCCTATATTGAAGATAGCGAGACGATTGCTGACTTACTTCCTAAGCTTAGAAAAGAAGGATTCTTAGTGATGATGGACGATTTTGGTAGCGGATATTCTTCTCTTAATATGCTCTCTCACGTGAGGGTGGACGCTATTAAATTAGATGCAGGATTCTTAAAGCTAAATACTAGACAATATGAAAAAACTATCCATATTATCGAGACTGTTGTTAATATGACTAAACAAATCTCTGTTCCTTTAATTGTGGAAGGTGTTGAGACTAAAGAACAAATCGAATTCTTGAAGGATTTAGGATGTCAATATGTTCAAGGCTACTACTACTATAAACCTCTTCCAATTAAAGGATTTGAGGAATTAATTTCTAATGATGAAGTCATCGATGAATTAGGCTTTATTGTTAAAACTAATGAAGAATTTAGAATTAGAGAATTCCTTGATAAAAACATCTATTCCGATTCCATGCTTAACCATGTTATTGGACCAGTTGCGATTTATACTTTACACGGAGATCACGTTGATATCACAAGATACAATCAACAGTTCTATGAAGCTGTAAATGTCCCAGATTTTAAAGAAAAACTTGTAAATATTGAACAATTATTATCTCCAGAAGATAGAGAGAATATCTTAAAATCAATTAAAGCCGCTAAAACTAATAAGTTAACTGGATGCCTTTCTGGTGTCTTAAGATTTGCGCGTATTGATGGAGGTGTATCTCCATTTACTATCCACTTCTATTATATTGGTAAGAAAGAAGGTAGAGATGCCTTCTATGGCTCAGCTAGAAACGTTACCAAACTCGTTGACTTAGAAGAAGAAAGAAAACTCATTACCGATTATGGAGAAGATACCTTTATCTTTATAAGAAAGCTATATGCCAAATGGAATTATAGAGTAGTCTCTCACGGCTTATCTGATATCTTAGGTTTTACTCCTGAAGAATTAGAAGAAAGCATGAATGATGGCTCGTTCTCTAAGCGTATTGTTGATCAAGAAGAACTCTCCAAGTTTATGTTTGACGTCACTAAGTATACAGATAACAAAGAAGACTTTGAGAAAACATTTAGAATCAAAGATGTTAATGACAAACCTCATAAAGTGCTTCTTAAGTTCACTTATGTTGGTGACAAGACCCCATCAGTCCTCTATATTTTACGTACTGAGTTAGTTAAATAATTTGTTAAATTGTCTTTTTTAGAAATATTGTGCCTAGAAAAGACTTTTTTATTGCTTTTTATATAGTGTTACATATCCAAAAAAGTGCCTAAATATAGGTTTAAATATTTTTACGTAAACACTTGACATACGTATATATGCGACTTACAATATAGCCGATAAAAGCAAAACTACAGTGATGTAGTGACGCAAAGCTAAAGGGTCTCGAAGTAGATAGCCAGTTGCCGAAAGAGGTAACTGGATTTTTTATGAAAGACAAGACTCGATTAGGTATCAATCTTAAAATAGCCTCCGCTACATCAGTGGTGCTTTTTACCTTACTCACAGTCTTTGTTGGCACTTATACTTGGTTTGAAGCCATCAATAGAGCTAGTAACCAAGGTGATGATTTTGTTATTGAACATGTCAGCGCCACAATTAGCGATATCAGTTTCTATGATTTAGATTCAATCGATGTAAATAGTTATAAATTTAATGATACCCCTATTGCTTCAGCATCCATCAGTGGCGAATCAGCCTCTTTTGATGATGATGCAATCGCTTTAGGTACTTACATGCCAGATTCACCAAGCCATCCAATCCTTATGCTGATTGAAGTTACTGGTGCCTCATTAAATATTTCTGCAAATACAACGAGTCCTGAGGCAATTTATATCACTGACATTACCTCTCAAGGACAACCTGTTATCCCATCAGGATTGAGTAATCCTTTAAGTTCAGTTGTTCAATTCCATCATGTTAGCTTTTCAAAAACTACCGACGATCCAACTAGTTTGGACAGCAGAACAAGCAATAATAAGATTTCGATCTTAAAGAGTGAACTCACTAACAGTAATAAAAGTTCATTTGCTGTAATTGAAAATGGTCAAAAAACAGACTTTAAAAATAACATTAGTATTTTTGATGGCGATGTTGAAGAATTAGCATATGTTGGAATCGTAATCGATTACTTCCCAGATTCAGTTCAATACATTTACTCATACTATATGGGTGCTGATGTTGATGTACTTGGTTACACTTGTGACTGGGGGATGAGTTTATGAGGAACAAACTTAAATTCATCTTACTAGCTTCAATATCTGCACTATCATTCCTATCACTAGCGGTCGGAACGATAGCTTGGTTTGGTAATTCTTTCACATTCGCTGATATTAATGACAAGATCAAAGGCGACAGTGCTGCTGCATATTTCGCTTATGGTGATGGCTCCTACGAACACCCATTTGGAATTAATACTGCTCGTCACTTATATAACTTAGCATGGCTACAATATAATGGTAATTTCAACCAAGTTGATGAAGGGGAAACTGATGAAGACCCAGATACAATACATCAACAATATTATTTTGAGATTGACCCTGAAATAACTGAAATAAATATGAATGGATGGGTTTTACCACCTATTGGAACGGAAGAATATCCATTTGTAGGTTCCTTCAACGGAAATGGAAAAACAATTAAATCATTAACAGTTTCAAACAAAACAGACTTAACCAAACCAAATGCTATCGAATATGATGAACAACCAGAAATCGTTGGATTATTTGGTGTTGTTGGTAAAATCGACACATTGCCATATGAATATGATCCAGACATCAACGAAGTTAAAAACTTTACCTTACAGTCAGTTACTGTTGAATCCAAAACACAAAAAACTTTAGTTGGTCTTGCGGCTGGCTTTAATGGTGGCGATATGGATGGAATTAAAGTAAGCGGTACCGCAACTATCGATGTTAATGGTCAAAAAAGCCGTGCTATAGGTGGCCAATTCACTAAGTTATCCAATTACGGATTAATTGGTTATACCAAAGTTATGGGTACTTCCTCAGGTGATTATAGTCAAGAAGTATCTGAATACTATGATAATGGAGCTCGTCCAGGCGGCGGTGGATCTGATGTTGGTGAAGGTGGATCTTTTAAAACTAGAGACTATGCAGACTGGTTTATCAAACTCCACTACTATCACGAATATGACACCAATAACGGTATTTTAACTGCTTCAAGCAACAACACCAAGAAATCTACAGTGAATGGTGTCGAACAATATAACATTAGTTTTACATGTTCAGATGCTCCAAAACTTGGTTATTATGACGAGAACGTTTACGTAAATATCTATCATAATGGTACTGCAAGACTTAGTTCTTTCTTAATCTACCGTGATAATAACGGAACAAAAAATGGTGAATTGGTAGTAGGCGATACTACATATCCGTTCAGGTGGGCTGTTAATAGTAGCGGAACGAGAAACTCTAACGATCCAGAAAACTTTGCTATTACATTTACTGGTACAAAGCCAAAAATTAACGGTAAAACACTTTCCGGTTCAACAATTTATCTCAACCACTTAAGCAGTTCATCTGGTGCTAACTACCGTATTTATTCAGCTGCAGGTGGTACAGGTAAAAATAATATGATAGGTCCATATCAAAGTATGGCTGATATTACTTCTGCTGGTACATCGAGTCTTAGTTATATGCAATATAACGACAACCGTACCTATAAGAGATTAGATCAATATACCGAAACCCAATTACGTAACTTATATCGTTTGAGAGACGGAAACTATATCCCTCTTAAATTTACCGATGACAATAGAACCACTACATCAGATAAAAATACAGGCTATATCGTTGGTAGTAACATCGGTAGTACTAACGCTTCTCCTAAGTTAGGTACTACCTCAAACTATACGATGGCAGCCGCAACCAATAGTATGGATGGCTCAGCATACAATGCTTCTAAGTTCGTTCCATTAACTTACACAAAATATAATGGTTCTTGGGGATGGTACTCTATTGGCGACACAAGAAACAATAACACCCAAAACTCTAAAATTAACAATAGTGACTTCCCAATGGTCTCTGCAAAAAATTTAAAATTGCAAAAGTATGAATATTATGAAGGCTTAGATAATGCTCCTTCTGACCACAAGTTATCAAGAGATGCATTGCATGACACGTTCTCTGGAAAACAATACCTTTATGGTATTCACTTTGATAGTAACATGGTTGAAATGAATCCAACTAACAGCAGCGGATTCCTTACCATTCCTAAAGCTAAGATTTCAGCATGGGATAACAAAGCCACTACGACAGTTAATGAAGGTATTGTTGATAACTTAAAAGTTCCAAAGGGATCAATTGACTTCCACTTTGGATCAACTGGATATATTAACTTCTTTGCTGGAGCATACGTTAATGCCTCAGGTTCATGGATTGATAATAACTTCTTCTCCTTATATTCAATTAAGAGAAATTCTTCCACTAAAACCATCGAAAACATCTATGAAATCCTAGAAGTCTACGATAACACAAAAGATGAAAACTACACCATCGCCGATGGTGCTTTAGATGATAGACCTGGTGTTAATCCTAGTGAAACAAACCAAAAATATGCATATAAAGCACTTGATAAAAACGGCAATACTGTTTATTTACCAAGCGGATTTGGCACAAAGGTTAATAACAAAGCTAACCGTTTAGTATTTGATGTTGATGCCGCGTTGAGGCTTAAAAACGAAACAGATAATGCTGCTCCTTTAAAACAAGCCATTTATTATTTCGAAATTCCTGTTGATGTTGGTGAATATTGTATGGGTAATGTTTCTAACGGTGATAGTGATAGTAGCAAAATTCAAGGTGCTTACCTTTTATATTTAGATATTGCCGCGAACGCGAATAAAGACAATAGAGATAATGTTACCGCATACTCTATCACAACTATTTCTTCATCTTCTAGATTCCCAGCCGGAGTTGATTTTGCTATCACTGGTGCTACTGGAACCGGAGGATCATCCATTGCTGTTGAAATTGAATCTGAAAAACAAGGCATTGTATCTTTTGTCATAAATAATGCAAACATTGAAATAGGTGGCACTACAGAAGTTGTAGATGAACAAACCTATTCAATATGTTCATATACATACAAAAATGGAGGGTTCGGTAACACTTATACTGTGAGTGGTAACTCTCCAAATGACGTAACTTTATCAGCTGGTGATAAAACGCGTGAAACATTTATTAGGGTGGAAGATGCATCTAGCAACATTCATCGTATTAACATAACTGATATTTTAGATAGTGATGATGAAATTAAACGTAGCAGTTGTCTTGTTGATGGTCAAACCTTTGATATAGATGATATATCGACAACATTTACCACAATTACTACTGAGACCTTAAATCTCATTAGAAATAGATCTACTGCAGTTACTTTCACAAGAGATAATGAATATAACTCTGTTGATACATTCGATGTAACATTGCCAGAATTAGCTTGGGAGGATAGCACCACTTATATTACAACCATATTGTTTGTTAATAATATGCATATTAGAGTGGTTAAAAATATTACAACAATCACTTTATACGTCAATGGAACTTTAATAAGTAGTAACGACACAACTATCAATTCGTGATTTATCCAATTATTAACACGTCTATATAAGCATATACATATAGGCGTGTTTTTCTTTAAATAATTTAAGTTGCTAAATTAATTTATAAATAAATTATAAAAATAATCTTGACATCATTTTTATTTATTTCCATAATATTTATGCATCTAAAAAGCTAACCAGGAAGTCCCAAACCTGTTAACGACAAAACGATGCAAGTTCTTAAAACTATCATCCATTCAATGAAATAAAACGATATTGAATGATTTTTGTCGTTTAAAAGGAGATTAATTATGAAAAAATCAAAAATTATTGTTCCTGCGTTAGCCATGATTGGTTTATCTGCTGTTGCTTCTGTCACTGGATCTGTTGCTTGGTTTACTGCTCAAAGATCCGCAGAAGTTACTGCTGGTAACTATGCCGTTGTTAAAACTAACGCTGAATTAACTTGTGTTACTACTGGTGGTGTTGGAACATCTGCTACTAACAATGTTGTTACTGTCGATAGTGGTTTCAAATTAACAGACGCTTCTTTCGATCACACACGTAATAGCGAAGCTTTATATGCACCAGATACTGCAGGCGCTTCTATTGCAAAGAAATCCACATTAGCTGAAATGGCTACTGCCTCTAACATTGTTAGAGATGCAGATAACAACATCTATAGTGCATTTACTTTCCATTTAGCCTTTACTTTAAGTTTTGGTGGAGCTGGTAACGATGTTGCCTTATTCTTAGACAATACTGCCGGCAATACCGCTTTCACTGTTAATGGTGGTGGCGAAGCTAAGACAGCTCAAGGATTCAGAATGGCCTTTGTTGGTACAGGAACTAATGTTGCAAACACCAACAACAGAGTTTTAGCTGATTTACAAAATAAAACTGAAACTGATGCTCAATCTCAACAATTCACCGCTATTAAGCACGTTGATTCTTTATCCAGTGCTGATACCCAACAAAAGAAAGCTATCAACGGTGTTGAGTATCTTGCTACCGATTTAATGGATACTACTTATTCCACTGCATTACCAGAAGATAACGCTTCTACTTTAGCACAAGTTCAAGATAGACCAGATTACTTAGGTAAATTCACATTTGCAGCAAATACAGATGTTGTTCTTAACTACACTGTTGTCGCTTGGTTCGAAGGTACTGACCCAGAAATCAAAAACCGTGAAGCCGCTGATTTCCAAACTGTTGCTGCTAATTTAGTATTCAAAGCTGTTACCTTAAAAGCTTAATAAATTCTCTTATTTATTTATAAATAAAGATCAAAATAGCCCCTTTTGTTACAATTGGGGCTTTTTGTAACTCATTTTGCTCCCTGAGGGGTTGCATGTATATATCTATGGTGGTAAGGTATATGCAGTGAAAAGCACAACCGGAGAGATCCGGCGTCGCAAAACTAAAGGGTCTTTATGAGATAGCCAGTTACCGCAATTGCTGAATAAGTAGTTGCGGTTTTATATTCTCTAAGAAAGATAGCCAGTTGCCTAGGAGATTATATCTCGCCAAATGTATTGGATGATAGGCAGCTGGCTTTTTATATCTCCGTTGGGACAAT
>JBGVBY010000016.1:0-4614 GCA_045226015.1 Bacilli bacterium
CCAAACTTAATGAACAGGATAAATGCGTACCGAAAGGGCGCATTTATTTCTTTTTCTAGGGATTTCCTATAGTTTTTGCTTAAAAAACTGTTCAATATAGTAATCAGATTTCTGTATTTTAGTTGCACCACCCGAACGTGCATACCCACCTTACAAGAACGGGTGCAAACTTATTCAAGACAAACGAAAACCCATGACATGGTATAGGTATTACCTAGGTCATGGGCTTTTTTTATTTATTGATATAAATTCCAAAATAGCAAGTAGTGGTGGTTGACCTTACCTTGTGATCATATGTTTCAATGAATGACATTGGTATGGTGTTAGGGTTATAGGGGAGTTTACTAAGGTCATCAGATCCTACAACAAATATTAGCCTATCTCTCTTTACAACAATGACATTCTTGAATAGGTTTCTAAAATCATAATCTCCAATGTCATCACAATCCGGGATTTTTCTTAATTCGCCGATTATTGAGTTTGCTCTTGCTTCAGGTGACATGTTAATTAATCTTTCGTTTTCTAAGACAGCCTTTTTATCAGACAATTCGTTAATCTCTTTTCTGACCTGGTCCTTTAATTTTTCAAATGCTTCACCGGTCAAACTATCAAAATGACTTAATTTCTCTCTGTAGTCGTTTATTTGGGCATCGAGTTTATCAATCTCTTCTATAAGCTTGTCACCATTGTTATCGGCAAAAGCATTAATCAATTCTTTTCTGAATATAGATTCGTTATCTTTGAGTTTTTTAACTAGTATAGGAATTATCTTTTTCAAATCTGATATGTAAACTGATTCACTTTCTTCACAATGGAATCTATCTTTATTTGAAATGCAATATAGCATTTCTACCTTTCGATTAAATTTTCTAAAGTATGGCCTTCTGCAATAAGGACAAAATCCAAAACCTGTAAATGGAGTAGTCAAATTATGAGTTTGTTTGTTACCGATATGATACATCTCTGCATTTTGACTCATCCTTTCTTGACATTGTTTCCATAGGGTTTTTGAAACAATCGCAGGAATAACACCTTCAAGTAGGAATTGCTCTTTTTGCCCTTTGTTAATAATTCTTCTTTGAGTTATAGGGTTTTCGCTGTATGTCTTTTGAAGAAGGACATCTCCACAATACTTTTCATTTCTAATAATCCTTCTTATAGAAGATGGTGACCATCTATCAAGCCCTGTTATTGTTTTAACTTCGTTTCTTTCTAGATAGTCTGCAATGATAGCGGAGTTAGATCCATTTGCATACATTTCAAAGATGACCTTTACCCATTTTGCTTCTTTTTCGTTGATAATGAGTTCACGATTTTCGTTGAACATGTAGCCGAACAACTGTGCTGCATTTATGAAGAATCTTCCATTCCTAGCATCGTTGTCTTTTGTCCATTTGACATTTTTACTCATTGAGACAAGCTCATCTTCTGCGAACTTGCCATAAATAGCTAAGTAGTTATCGCATTTAGTGTCAAAAGTAGAGATATTTTCTTTTTCAAAATAAACCTCGACATTAGCATCTCTTAGTTCTTGCACTAGTGACAGCAGAACGATATCGTTTCTAGCGAATCTTGATATGGATTTAACAAGTATTAGATCAATTTCTCCGGCAAAGGCCTTATTAATAAGTAATTGAAATTGCGTTCTTTTGGATACAGACGCTCCGCTTATTCCATCGTCAGCATAAATGCCTGCATACTCGAATTCATCATGTTCTCTAATTAAAGTAGTGTAATATCTGATTTGTGACTCAAGCGATGATTCTAGATCAGTTTTATCTTTTGAGATTCTCGCGTAAGCAGCGACTTTTAGTCTTTTTCCGGGTGTTATAGGGTGTAAATATTTAATTGATTCAAACATTAATTAGTCCTCCAAATTTAAAAGTCTGTAATAAATCGTTTTGCTATTGTTGGTGAAAGTATTTAATTGCAAAGATGTGTAATTGCAGATGTTGATTCTTATGTCCTCTAATTGAGATTCACTGACTGTCTTTTTGGAAAGAACTACAAGCAATGAATCATCTTCAAGTCTGTAAATCCTCTTTATGTCTTTAGCGATGATTCTTGCTGAAATTGTGGTGTTTTTGCATAAAAATCCATGCAATTCCTTATTTAAAATTGAATTTTCATAATCAAAATAACTGCCATTATCTATCTCGACAATTAGAGATTTTGTTTTTTCTAGTTTTGCCTGAAGTTCGTTGTATCTATTTTGATATGTCTCTAATGGCAATCCGTTTTTTACCTGCTTGGTAATTAGGCTGGTTAATTCTCTTTCAGCCTCATTAACTTCTTTTTTCAACTCAGCAATTTTATTAACTGTTGCGAGTAAGTTGCTTCCTTCCAAAATCGAATCAGTTAGCAAAGAACTATTAAAGTCTTTATTCCTTTCTAAGACGATTTTTTCAACAAGGCTTAGTACTAAATCGTAGTCTATGGTTGAGGTGGTGGTGCAATTAACAAAGTTCTGATTATTCCTTTTTTGCATTTTGCAGGTTAAGGCAAATCGTTCATATTGTTTTCCTTTATAGTATTGAACTCTTCTCATTTGTCTTCCACAGCAAGAGCAATAGACCAAACCTGCTAATGGCAGATTATTTTTGTTGTTGATCGGATTGTAATTGTCTTTTCTTTTCTTTTTTAATAATTGGACATACATGAATTCCGGCTTTGAAATTATTGCTGGGTGATGATTAGGAAAGAAGAATTTTTCATACTCCCCATTGTTTTGCTTTCTAATGTGAGTCAAGTAGCTTTTACAGTAGGTTTTTTGGTAGAGAATATCTCCACAATACTTTTCATTACTTAGCAATTCGCTAATAGTTGATACGCTCCAGCTCACATTTCCATTGCTATTTTTAATTCCTTTTTTAATAAGGTGTTTTGCGATTTCCCTGTAGGTATAGCCGTTTATAAACATCGTGAAAATGCATTCGACAGTTTTCCTTCCTTCTTCATCAATGACCATTTCGCCTTTTTCGTTTTTCTTGTAGCCCAAGATTGCTCTAGCGATTTTATACTTTCCTTCTCGCATCCTAGCTCTAATTCCCCAAGTTACATTGGTTGATATTTGCCTAGATTCTTCTTGGGCGAAAGATGAGTAAATCGTGAACATCGTTTCACAAGATGGATCTAAAGAAGAGATGTTTTCTTTTTCAAAGAAGATTTCTACTCCTTTGGCTTCTAGATCTCGTTTAGTTTGAATTGAGTGAACAGTATTACGTGCATATCTAGATATAGATTTAACAAGGATTAAATCAATTTTCCCATTCAAAGCATCTTTAATCATTGTATTGAAGCCTTCTCTTTTATCGAGAAGTGTTCCTGATATGCCTTCATCAAAATATAGTCCTGCATAAATCCATTCCGGATTTTCTTTGATCTTTCGTTCGAATTCTATTTTTTGAGTTTGCAGCGAATGAAGTTGGTCATCCATATCTGTTGAAACACGACAATATGCGGCCACTCTTCTCTTTTTTTTGATTCCAGTGGTGGGATCAATGTTAGGGAATACTGTCTTGGGTATAACAATAACCTTTGGTTCTTCCATTTTGGTTGTCTCCTTTCACTATATTAATCACTCTTTAGAGTGATTATATCAAGTTCATAGTGAACAGGATAAATGCATAAAAAAGGCAATCCAAGTTTGTGCCTTATAATGTTTAAAGAAATCATTGCTAGTTCGAAACTAATGATATTTTTTTCAAGAAGATTATCTATTTGATCTTTGTATATTAAATAGGCATCTTCCTTTTCTTTTTCATATGCGTAAACCGTCTCTCCAGATAGAGGATTAACGTCTTTTAATTCATCGTTTTTCATAGAGTGCCTTTCCTCTTGAAGAACGATCAGAAAAACCAATTTTATTAAAACAAAGTGATTAACAAATAAAAAGTCACACCGTGTGATATTTTCTTTTCACTTTGTGAACTTTAGTGAAAATGTCGATTCAAGTACGAATGTCACACCGTGTGAATTATTTTTATTATTTTCTCTTTCTACAATTCTATCAACATCTGCCACGGAAGATGAATTAACCAGAAAGGAGGGACATTTTCATGACGCTAAATTGCAGTAAGAAAAGAATTACTACATCTAGAACTTATTTGATTAAATTGCGTGATATTCACCATATGACACAAAAAGATGTAGCGATAAAAATGGGCGTTGAAACTCACGAATACAACGAGATTGAAAACGGAAAGCGCGGAACACTTATGAATGCACGAAAACTATATCTTCTCGCTAAAGCTTTTAATTTAGATTGCGAAACGCTTTTAACAAACGAGATTGCATTTCTTGACGAAGTTGATGCCTTAAACTCAAAGAAAACTGAATAAGGAGAATATCTATGTCATTAAGTAGAAAAGAAATGATTGAATCTGCACCTTCTCATAGAGAACTATTTGAAAAGTTTTCTAGATCACTTGATAAAGGGAATAAGCAAACAAAGCAGACATACCTCAAAGTTTTAAGAAATTACATCAATTATCTTGAAGAAAAACGAATCGAAAAACCAGACGATGAGGACGTCACTGCTTTCAAGCAATACCTAAGAACAGAGCGAAATTGTCATAGTGCAACGATTCAATTACACAATGTTGTATTAAAAAG
>JBGVBY010000017.1:0-11050 GCA_045226015.1 Bacilli bacterium
TGAACTTCAAACTAGAGCTTCCAGAATTGATTGTCATAACTTTTGCCATAATTAATCCTCCAAAAATTGACTATAGATAATTATACACAAATAATATTATTTTTGTATCATAACTTATAAGTGACTTTTATATACAAAGAATAGAATGCTTTAAAACATGAAGTAATATTGTAATCTCAAAAAAGACAAAATAAAGCAAATATAGCGGTGAATGTTCTATCTCCTCCACCTAAAGTAAAGTGATATTCAGCATCGGTACTTACTAGTTGATCGTTTTCGTACCATCCAGTAAATGCGTATCCTGTTTTAGGTGTAGCTATAATTGTCCATGGAGTGCCATATTTATCTCCGCCCCCTCCCATAACAGAACCTTTATTCTTATCGTTTATTAAGACTTCGACATGATAGACAACATTAACTGGTTCAAATACAGCTGTATAGGTAGTGTCTTCTTTTACTGTTACTCTTGTAGGAGTCCATCCAGTGAAACGGTACCAATATACTTCATCAGCGGGCTTATTAACTTCGCCGCCTCCATAATTAGGAAATTCAAGATATTTAAACTCTTCGGTTTCTTTATTGCCATCAATATCCCAAGTCACTGTATAAAGCCTATCTGTCTTATCAAATTGAGCAATATATGTTTTATTTTGTGTAACTGGTCTAAATTCTTCACTCCAACCGGTAAAGGTATAGATATATTGTTCGTCCATTTCTTTATATGGATCTTCACCATCATAGGTAGGAGTTTCATTATAGTCGTATTGTTTAGTTACTGTTGTAGTGCCTGTATCCCATGTGATTGTGTATTTTCTAACACTTTCAGTAAAGGTGGCGACGTAAATCTGGTTACCTGATGCCCTTGTTACTTCTGGAGACCAGCCTGCAAAAGTATATACTTCGGTATTTGTACTTGGCTTAGTTGGAGTTGCTCCATCATATTTAGGCATCTCTCCTTTGATGAAGTCGGTATCTTTTTCTAAAGTAGTGCCGTCATAATTCTCCCAAACGATTGTATAAGATCCGCTGTCGCATCCAGGAAGTAATAGGGGAATAAGTAGTAAATTTATTAATATATTCTTTCTCATGTTTAGTTCCTTTCTTAATTTATTAGGAATTACCCACCCCAGGAAAATGGATAAATTGGAAAACCTGGGGTGAGTGGATCTAGGAAAAATGATAAAACCTAGATTTAGTCTAAAGGAAATTCTTTCTCGTAATGATATTCATCAAAGACGGTTTTAATTAATATTAAAGCACAGCTTTTCTTGATTTCGGTTTTAGATTCAGCGTGGCCACAGGTGATTTCGCCATGATTGTGTTCGTTTAAAGAATATTTAACAGTGCCTTTCCATAAAGGATTACCGTTTTTATCGTTTTCATCTTGTTCAAATTCATAATCTAATTTAAATAAAATATGAGCTTGATACATTTCTTGAACGATATTTATAGCATTATCCTTAGATGGTTCTAACCATCCTGGTTTAAAGATATCTAAGATATCATCTGGATAATATTTGAATCTTTTGCCTTCTTCAAATAACTCCCTGTAAGCCGCTAACAGTGCATCGTTTTTAGCTTCTAATTCAGTACTGCCTCTACCACAGAATTCTAGATTTTGACCTTCTGGATCAATATAAATCCTAGCCTCATACCAAGTTTCCTTAAGGAAATCGTCATACCAGACTAAAATTGGACGATGGAATTTTTTATCATGCCACTCAGAGATAGCTTGTACATAATCTGGTCCATCAATGATTTCTTGTACATCTTCTTCTAACATGAAGAAATTGGTGATGATTGGAATGATGATATTAAAATCCCAATCTGAATCGATGGCGATAGCGCCGCATATGGCTTCAAAGAGATCTTCTTTAATGGAATCAACAGCGGACTTATCGTTGGCACCTGTTCTAAGATACTTCATTAAATCTAAGGCTGTAATCTTTTCTGCAAGACTTCTTTTGCAGACTAAGTAGCTTCTTAAGGTTGATAAATAGCCTTCATCCACAACTTCAAAGTCATGAGCTAATTTAATTGGAACGTATCTTCCTTCTTCATCATCTGCTCCTAACTTTTTAGCTAGATAACTAGTAACGGTAATATCAAGAGCACGATCCCCATAAAATTCGAGCACTTCATTGCCTTCTTCTTTCCAATGTTCATTGGTGTAGCTTCTTCTAGTAAAAGCTTGTTCTAATAATTTTTTGTTTTTAAATGTGTAGCCAATAACATTCTCGATGTTTTGGATATCTTCTACACTAAGTTTTTTTACTTCTGACATACAAAATGTCCTCCTTTGTTTAACTGGAGGAGCGAATAGTCAACTAATATCTAGGATTGCTCAAAAACTTAAAACTAGTATTATGTTCTGAGTTCCTATGAAAATATCAATTTAGACTATCTTGTTTATAAAGGAGAACTTGCATCCTTCCTGGATAAACACTCTAATTTAGACCGATTCTTTCATCAGTTGAGGCATATTAACTCCTCACCTACTATTGTACTCTTAGATCTACTTTCGTCAAATAATTTTTGCTATAGATTTTTAGAAAAGAATTTTCTAGTTTTTTATATTTAATTAAGAGCATAATTGCACTATCAAAAGCTGATAGTTAAGTCATTTTTCTGAATTTTTATTATCTTAGATAATATATATTTAATGATATAATTAAATCAAGATATCATTATATATCCGGTTATCATAAATAAAAGACCTTGGATAGTTCCAAGGCCTCTTTTCTTTTTTATACGTCGTATTTAGTGTATTCGAATGATATTAATGTGAATTCACCATAACCATTTTCATCTTCTAAAATATTATCTATTTCAGTTTCGATGGCTGCCCGTATTTCAGAATCTTCGGTATCGTCCTCATCTTCTACATCATCGACATCAACTGTAATGTCAATCGGATCATCAATCCCTAAGACGTCATCCGCAGTGACAACATTACCGTTTGAATCTCTAAATCTCATTCCATAAACATTTACTGTAACACTTTTCATTCCTTTATCTCCTCTCTTTAAATGAATAATAGTATTAGGAATAACACTATTATAGCAAATATTGCAAACACAACGAATCCTACAAAGTTGAAGAATTTTGATAATAACCAATAGATGAATCTCATTGTTTTAAACCATTAATCACCAACCACTTTATATATTTTTGGATTATTGGTTTTAAAGATGACTCCTCGGTCTATGAGAAGTTTGAGATATTTATTAGCTTGTTCATAACTTACAGCAAGTTCATTTTGAATCTTATCTAAAGTTATTGTTTCTTGCTCATAAGCCCATAATTCTACGCGTTCTTCGTTTTCTTCGTTGATTGTCTCTAATTCTAAGAACATTTTCTTCATCTCAATCGAGGTGTTGATTTCTGTTATTTTGAGTAAATCCTTATCATATGATAATTCATATTTATCTTTCGATTCTTTCACTATCTTATAAATCTCATCGTTAGATATATATGGTGTAGATAGCTTTAATATACCTTCCTTACAGATTACTTTTGACTTAATTAGGATATCTCCAGAATTTGGAATTATTGTTTCCGCCCCTTCTTCACCTAATAATTCAATTGAGTCTAAAGCATTAGATGTATTTAAGGCTATTTTGGTAGCAAGGTTAGCCATGATGACTGGAGTCATAATTCTTGGAGACATTATCTCTGTTGAAATGATGACATGAATTCCAGAAGCCCATGTCTTTTGAAGAAGAGATACGAGTGGAATGTTAATAACTTTACCCATTATGGAGAAAGTTGAATAATCATTGAGAACGATAATGATATAAGGGAGACCTTCTTTGTTATTTTCTTTTGCCCAAACATTATATTCTTCTATGTTCCTATGATATCCACATTCTTCAAATATTTGATACCTTTTATTCATAATATTTACCATCTCCCACAGAACTTCTTTACATGTAATTGGATCAACGACAATCGGACAAAGTAGATGTGGATCGTCCTTATATGGATTCATTTCAAAATGAGTAGGATCTATTAGAACTAAACGTGCATCAGCGGGGCTTGTCCTTTTGATAAGAGTAGAAAGGAGGTTGTTTATCAAATTTGTTTTGCCACTTGATTTGGTTCCACTGATTAAGATGTGATGAAGTTTTCTTAATTCAGTAAAATAATCTTCACCCTCAACAGTTTTTCCCAAAGCGAAAGCGGTAGGACAAGCCGATGCATCAGGTAATTTATCTAATTGTTCTTTAAAATCAATATAGTCTCTCTCTTGATTCATTATTTCGATGACACTATATTTTGAGCCTGGAATCTTTTTAACAAAGTGCATTGGATAACTTTTCATAGCTTCAGAGACTCTAGGCACTAGCATTTCAACGTATTTGATGTGTTTTTCATCTAATACATTTACATATAAGCGAGTAGTGGTGTTTCCTATGACATAATTAACGCATTCAGCGTTTACTTTGTTATGCTTAAATGCTTTGTTATAGTAATCCATCATTTCAGCTGCAAATTTTTCGTTTTTATTTTTCTTCATTGTTTTCCTCCTTAAGGGGCGTTTAGGCGCCCATATCTTTACTTAATACTAAGAATGAACCAGTCTTATTTATTTCTTTAACAACAAGATGGTTGTTTTCAAGTTGACGAAGAACTAGAAGTGCTTCAATTGGATTTACTTTAAAGGTCTCTCCAACTTCTTTAGTGGTAACAACATGCTTATCAGCAATCCATTCGACTACTTCGTTATAATCGATATCAATATCTTTAATTAGATTTGTTGTATCGATGACGTCAAAGTTGTTCCAATAATGATCCCAATCTTTTTTGATTGAATTAAAGAACTTCTTAACTTGAGAAGAGATGACTTTGATTTCTTCTTCATGTTTTTTATAGAAGTCGCGTCCTAACATTGCGAGTCTATAAGCTTCTTTCCCTTTTAAATAAATCTTCTTATAATCCATTTTTTATCCTCCTTAAGATAATCTTTGCTATTTTTGCGAATCTTTAACTGTCACAATATATGTTCCAGGTTTTGATTTCTTTTCTTTAATTATTTTTGTTCGTTCTAACATGCTTATTTCTAAATATGCTTCAACTAGATTTAAATTAAATTCCTTCATAAGAGAAGAATAAGATATTTCCTTTGATTCAATTACATGCACGATAAGGTCATCTGTTTTATATTCAAACCTGTCATCTTCTTCGGAGTCGATGTCGCAAATGATGCAAGAATAAAGTTCATAGGCTGCTTTTGCTAATCCTTTAAGTTTGCTATCAATTTCGTCTTCCTTATAGCTATCTAAATCAATGCTGAATTCGAAAATACCGTTCTCGGTTTCGTATTTTGTAATATTTTTATTGTTTTCCATGCTTATATCCTCCTTAATTTGTTTTATTTGCATGTGTAATTAAAAAACAGTAGAAAAGTTTATTAAGCTTGTTCAACTTTTTCTACTTCTTGTGTTGAATTGATTTGTGGCTTGTTTGAAACGTTTTTATATTTTTCAATAACAGGGCCTAAAGCCTTTTTAATTTCAGGTGCATACTTCTTACCTAATTCAATAAGAGTAGATAATGCAGATAATCCTGTAGCGGCTAATGCAAATGCATTTTTTATTTTTTGGTAATTCATTTCAACTACCTCCCTTCACTATTGTTATTAGTAAAAATAGGGGTAGTTGATTGACAATTTTTTTGTTACATATAATATGTAAATTAATTTTCTTGATTATAGAATTTTATAAAAGCCGATGCATATTTATTACCCAATTTATTTAAATTTTGAAGTAATATAAAACCAAATCTATGCATTTCTTTTTCTGTTAGTTTTGTATCTTTTTCGTCATACATACCAAGATAGTATCTTATTGCTATGTAATAATACGAAAAATCACTATTGTCGCCATTCATTAAAACTTTCTGATAAAAGTTTAAAAATTCTTCATTTTCTCCTAATACTGCTTTTTTCCTTTCGTTTCTTCTTTCTTGATATTGTTTTGTATTTATTATTCTTGAATTTTTTTCTAAGAAATCAAGACTATTATCATCAATTCTATTCTTAACAAAATTAATAGTAGTAGGGTCGGTGTCTATTGTTAGCAAATATCCCCATCCAAATATACTTAATAGATTAATTACGGCTTGTTCATTTCCGGTCTCTCCATAAACATTTGTAAGTGCATCCATTACTTCTTTTAAAGGCATAGAACTAATTAATTGTTTGTTTTTTATTTCTTTTATAAATGCATTAAGCTGCTCAAGAGCTTTATTATATTCTTCGTTGTCCTTTAATTCACTTGTGTTGTTAAAAGGAAAAAATGCTTGGCAAAAATCAATTGTTAGCTCAGGATCGCAAAAAAAATCTAAGGGGCTTTCGTTCTTATCTAAAACTAGACTATTAGGCTCTAATATCTCCCACAAGTTATCAAAAACAATTTCTTCATAAGTAAAGCCAGTTAATTCGCTTAGACGGAAAATATTTTCTTCGCTTAAATTATAATTGCCTTTTTCTATATCCCTAATTGTGCTTTGAGATAGACCTTTAGGTTCATTTAAATAAGTGTTAAAATCCTCTATATTTTTGCATCCATATGCTTCTCTAATAGCTTTTATATTCTTACCTATTTTTTTTAAATCTTCTTTTGTATACATATTTAATTATTTCAACCTATTATCTGCTCAACCTTTCTACTTTTTTTATTAATTTTAGCGTTAGCTGTTAGATATGTTGACCTAACTTTGTTATAATCCATCTTTTTAGTTTTTGCGATACTTCTTAACGATAAAGCATCACATTTCTTTAAAATATAAATCTCTGTTTCTATTTTATTTAGACCAGCTATTTTTGCTATTCTTAGACATTTTTCTCTTTCATCTTCTATATATTTGTCGGTAGTACTTAATTGACTTTTATTTTCATCATATTCTTCAACCCTAGTATTCAAATATAAAAGTTCATATTCTTCAATTTTATCATAGTCAACATCAACACCATCTTCTGATAAAGTTTTTTGTATTTCACTGGTGCTTGGAATTGATTGATTATCCTTTTGATATTCTTGTATTATTTGGAAAATTTTAGAAGCAAGTTTTCTGTCTTTGGCTGGTATTTTTAACCCTCTATTACTTCTTTTGTTCTTTTCTTCAATAATAATGTTTTTTAAAGCTGGGTATACGTGTGTTAAAAACTGAACACCATATTCTTCATTGTAGTCCAATGCTTTTTTATAGACTATCACTTGGGTGATTGCCATTATTTCATCTAAAAACTCTTGGCTTTGTAAATCAAACGGAACATATTGATTATACAAAACTCTAATTACACCTTTAAGTTCTGTGTGTAAGTCAAAAATAGCTAACTGATCACCATTTTTAATTTGATTAATTAAACTTACAGCTTTTTTGTTATCCATACAACTATTATCTTATAATTTTTTCTAAATTTGTATGATAAAAATAACTAAAAACTTTAGTTTTTTGATTTTGGTAATTTTTGCTCCTTTTTATTACCTTTTAATGCTTTCGAAAATTTGATTGGATTTCATCATTTTCCAAATAACTCGAATTAACTTCCTTGTAGTAGCTATTATTGCGACATCGGTAGGCTTACCTTGTTGTAATTTTGAGTAATAATATTCAGAAAAAACAGGAGAATGTATACGTAATTTTTGAACACTTAATGCAAGAGCGTATCTTAATATAGGTGATCCTCTTTTTCTAATTCTTCCTCTTCTATTGATCGTACCAGATTGATAAACTTTAACATCTAATCCAGCATATTTGATGAGTTTTTCTGGATTATCAAATCGATGAATATCTCCTATTTCTCCTATAATCATTGCGGCTAGATTAATACCTATTCCTGGAATTGAAAGAATAGGAGAATTAATTTCTTCCATCAATGGTTCTAACCTTTCGTTTAATGCATCTATTTCTTCATCAATTACTTCAACTTGTCTAATTAAACTTTGGATGATTAATTCATCATTAATAGAAGAATAACCAATTGTGTTTTTAGCAAGATCTTTTAATTTAACAAACCTACCATAACTAAATTTACCCCTAGACATCCTTCTTAATGTTTCTGCGGTTTCAACTCGCATTTTAGCCATTTTAGAAGCGGATGGATAATTAGTTAATAACCATCTAACGGTGGGCGATTCGAACATGTTTCTTCCAGCGTTTCTTTTATTTCCATCTTCCTTTTTCTTATAGAAAGGAACGAATTCAGGAAAGATTTCATCTAGATATCTAAGCAGATGGTTATAACAACATGTTTTATCTCCAAATAAGAAATATTTTGCTCTAGAGATTTTACGAATCTCTCCGATAAGGTAAGATAATTGTGGGGATGAAGTAAATGCGTGTGTTGATACATACTTTGCAATCAACAAAGCATCTAGATTATCTGTCTTAGCCGAGTTAACTGCTTCAGAGTCGCGAAACTTAGCAATTATACTTGGGTTATAGATTTGGACTTGATATCCATTAGAGACAAGACATCTCACCAGGCAGTTCATATAATGTCCGGTTGCTTCCATCCCTATTTTTATTTGCTCTTTAAGGCCGAGCAGGCCTAATTCATTTAAGAGTGAATCAAACCCTTCTCGAGAATTAGAAATATCGAAGCTTTTCTTTCTAATCTCTCCTTCTTGATCGATGATAGAAACTGTATGTTTATACTTACTAACATCGATTCCAACATAAAAGTCCATGTAGACCTCCTATTCTTGCCGTCTAATTCATATCAGCTTTTCTTATCGAAATATCTGCAAGAACGTCAAAAGCGTTAACCAACCGTATTAGCAATTAAAAGAAAAGCCGTATGCCTGAGTATGGAGTGTGACAGTTAAAACTGTATTTTAATTTAGCAGGATAACGGCATATTTTGATTATACTTGATTAGATAAAAAGAAAATCTAACCAGGTACAAGGTTAGACTATCTTATTTGTTATGCAGATTATTTCAATTATATCAAAATACTTTAATAAGGTATTGAATATCTAGGAAGAAGTATTTTAATTATTTGGTAACGATAAGATTTATTCCAATTGAAAGTGGAATCAATGAACCTAACACTATCACTGAATCAATGAATAAAATAACGATGTTAGAGGTGTGGAAGTTTTTAATTGCACGATTAATCCTAGAAGAGCAACGATGATGAGAACGATGCCAAGTAGGATTAGTAAGTATGAAATTATCTTTCTCATCTTCCTTCACCTTCTCGAGATTCTTTTTCGGTTTCGAGCATCGTTTGTTACCTATCGGCATAAAGTTCTGCCCGGATTCTTTCTGAGTTTATGACTTTAGAATAAGATTCGATTAAGCAGTAGACATTGATTTGTCCTTCTTTAGACATTGTTTGGATGTTAGCTAATCTACCTGTATTGTTCTTATAGGCCTTATTAAAGGTACTATTAATTAAACTCTACAAGAACATTATCAAATAAATTGGGAGAGTAATTAAATTGTTCTCCTTTTTAATTACATTTTTGTTCCCAAAAACATAACCATATTTGAGTTTATAATTACCTTCTTGATCAATTAAACGTGGTAAGGCTCTAAAATTGTTTTGATTTTTACCAGATTTAATCTCAATAGGTAGGACACTTAAATTATTGTAATCATTAGTTAAATAATCAACTTCACCAACTTTTTTGCTATCAAAATAATATAAGTTATGTCCATGGGCAGTTAGTTCTATCGCAACTACCGTTTCATATACTGAACCAAGGTTAATACCTTTATCAACATTAAGAACAGCGTCTATATTATTTTTATATAAGATATTAGTTAATAAACCAACATCGTTATAATAGAGTTTAATAAGGTTTTTGCTGCTTGATTCTACAAGCGGGAACAAAGGGTTACTAACTGCTTTAACTCCAATTGATACACCTGAAGAGATTAAATAATCAAATTCATCTTCATATTTATCTAATGTATCTTTTTTATTGTTGTTGATTTTGTTTGCCTGAATTCTTTTGACTTTATTCTCCATATAAGAAGGCATCATTTCATATATTCTAGTGATTTTTAATTTATGTTCTAAATCATATTGAGAACAGTCATCTTTATAATATTGATAAGTAGTATCGTGGACTTTTCTCATTCCCATAATATTTTGATTAACCACAAATTCTTTAACAGCGTCAGGAAAACCGCCACATAATAAATATTCTTTAAACCTTTTTAATAATATTTGGTGAATAGAATCATTAATAGGCTCTAGATTATTAAAGCAGTTTCTTGTATATTCAATGACGTCTTTACCAACATGTGTTGCCCATAAAAATTCTTCAAAATCTAATTGATACATTTTAACTTCATTAATTGAACCCATAGGGATAAATGTATGTTTTAATGTAATACCTAATAAAGATCCGCTTACGATATAATTATATCTTTTTTCTTGGTTTAAAGGTTTTAACATAGTTAATAAATGAGGGTAAACCTGTATTTCATCTAAAAATATAATTGTGTCGCTTTTGTTATTTACAACATCACCATAAAGAGCGGTAAGTCGATAATAGAAATCAGTAGTGGTTTTAACTTTGTCTTTAGCGAAATATCTTTCACCATCAAAATCATCTTTCAAATTAATTTCGACATAATTAGAATAATGAACTTTAGAAAGTTTTCTAATAATATAAGATTTACCTATTTGTCTTGCTCCTTCTATAATAAGGATTTTGTCTTTTTCACCTCTTAGATAATCATTTATTAAGGTTTCGATTTTTCTTTTAAACATAGTTTATCTCCTCATTTTTTAAGATTATTCTAATATTATTATAAGTATAATCTGGTATTTTTCCAATAAAAATAAATAGTATATTGGGAGTTTTCTAATATAATCTTTATTTAAATTTGGTATTTTTCTAAACGTAAAACATACTGTCTATATTTATATAATCATTATCATTTTCTTGACTGATTTAATATTTTATTAATAGCCATTTTTTCTACTTTTAAGAAAAGGACAAATTATTGTATAATTTAATCAATTGGAGGTTTCATATGGCTTACGGACTAGTATATGACTATCTTACTGGTCAATGTATTAAT
>JBGVBY010000018.1:0-33935 GCA_045226015.1 Bacilli bacterium
GTAGCTACCCATGGAACGGATAAACGCTGAAAGCATCTAAGCGTGAAGCCAACCATAAGATGAGACTTCCCATTCGCAAGAAGTAAGACCCCTTCAAAGTTAGAAGGTTGATAGGTTAGAAGTGTAAGTGTCGTGAGGCATTAAGCTGACTAATACTAATAGGTCGAGGACTTAATTTCTAAGATTTTTATTAAGAGTCCATAAGTAAAATTTATGTTTAACTTTAACAAAAGAAAGAGTAATGTATTAATATCTAGTTTTCAGAGAACAAAGTTCTCTAAAAAACAAGTCTGGTGGCGATAGCGCAGTGGACACACCTGTTCCCATACCGAACACAGAAGTTAAGCACTGTAGTGGCGAAGATAGTCCGTTAGGGCAAAAATAGCGAGCCGCTGGGCTTTTTTTATGTAAATAAAAACCTCAATATAATATAATAGACTTATGAAAATTAATTTAGTTAGACTCTCAAATTCGCTTGATCCAAATGCGACTTTTAAAAAAGAAGATGATCAATTCATCGAAGAATTAAATAATGAGCTTTTTGAATATGACATTGAGCTTGTTAGTAATGAACCAGATAACAAATATTCCTTTGTTTTTATTGAAACAGGAGGCAGTGAACAACACTTTGTTAAAATTGAAAAAGATTTACCTAGACCAATAATTCTTCTTTCAACTTGTAAAAATAATTCTCTTCCTGCTTGTTTTGAGATTAAAACATATCTCGCTAATAAAGATGAAGATAGCATTATCCTTTTTGGTAATGAAAAAGAATTGGCCGCTACTATTAAAGATATCTCTAAACTATTAGTAGCGCGTCATTATATCGAAGGTTCTTCTTTAGGAGTTATTGGAGCCCCTAGTGATTGGCTTATTGCGTCTAAAGTTAACTATGAAGATGTAAAAAAGAAATTTAATATCAATTTGATTGATATTCCTACAAGTGAACTTAAAGAAGAAATTGATAAAGGTTTAATTGATGATTATCCAAAAAGAAGCTTAATAAATAAGCTTGGTAAAGATAATGAATATTTAGAAGGCGCTTTAAAGATTTATAGTGGTCTTAAACGTATTATTGAGAAATACAATTTAAAAGGCTTCACAATTCGTTGTTTTGATTTAATTGGCGAATATAAAAATACAGCCTGTTTAGCCCTTGCGATGCTTAATGATGAAGGCATCATTGGAACTTGTGAAGGAGATGTTCCTTCTTTACTTACAATGTTCTTTGTTAAGGCTGTTAGTGGACTTACTTCATTCCAAGCTAATCCTAGTAAAATTGATCTAAAAACTGGGAATATCATGTTTGCGCATTGCACTGTTCCTTTAACAATGGTGAATAATCCTATCTTTATGACTCACTTTGAAAGTGGGTTAGGAATTGGAATCCGTGGAGATCTTAATGAGACTGAAGTTTCTATTGTTAAAATTACTCCAAAACTTGATAGATCTTTGTTTTTAAGAGGAAAAATCGTAGCAAATCCTAAGCTTTCTAACTATTGCCGCACACAAATTGAGGTCAAATTTGATGAAGATGAAGACATTTATCATTTCCTCAGAGAAGATTTTGGTAACCACGTTATTGTAGTTTATGGAGACATTCTAAACGACTTCTTAAATCTCTTACATTTCTATAATCAAAAGAAAAACGCCTAGTGTCACTGAACTTGACATATTTTGTGTTAAAGAATAGAATATAGACTCTTATGCTTGAGCATAAGAAAAAACAAAAATGAAAACAATTAACAACCATACATTAAAGAAATTATTAATAAGTGCTTCTAATAACTTATTCAATCATTATCCAGAAGTAGACGCACTTAATGTTTTCCCTGTCCCTGATGGAGACACTGGAATTAATATGAACCTCACTATGACTAGTGGGGCTAATGAAATTAGCGAACTCAAAGAAGATGCTTCTTTATATGAAATCGCTAAGACATTTGCTCATGGTTTACTTATGGGCGCTAGAGGAAACTCTGGTGTTATCACTTCTCAAATCTTTAGAGGATTTGCTAGTGCTTTAGAAGGTGTTGATGAAATTGACCCTATCTTATTAGCACAAGCCTTTAGAAGTGGTAGTGATTCTGCTTATAAAGCAGTCATGAGACCTGTAGAAGGTACTATTCTTACAGTTATTAGAGAATCAAGCTTAGCCTTATCTCATTCAGTTAAAGAAGGAATGAGTATTGAAGCTACTTTTAAACTTTTATTAGCAGAAGCGAATAAATCATTAAATAGAACTCCTGAACTTTTACCAATTCTTAAAGAAGTTGGTGTTGTTGATAGTGGTGGAACAGGATTAGTAAGAATCATCGAAGGTATGTATCTTGCTAGTAAAGATGAATTTGTTAACCGTAATAGTGATACGATTAGCACCACAATGAGCGCCGCTGCCGCTAGTATTGCCGAAGAAGAATTTGGATACTGTACTGAATTTATTATGTCTTTAGGACCAGATTCAGTTAAAAAGATCTTTAACCAAAAGAGATTTACAGCTTGGCTTAATAGCCACGGTAACTCATTAGTGGTAGTTAGAGACGACGATATTGTTAAAGTTCACGTTCATACTTTAACTCCTGGTGAAATTTTAACTTTTGCTCAACAATACGGTGAGTTTATTAAACTCAAGATTGAAAATATGACTGAACAACATCACGCGCTTGAAAACGGTGCTAAAGTTGAAGAACATGTTGATTTAGTCAAAGAAGAAAAGAAAGCTCCTAGTAAGAAAGTCGAAAAAGAGGAAGAAGAAGTTATTGTTGCTGATGAACATAACGCGATTATCGCTGTTAGTAGCGGAAGCGGTATTTCTCAATACTTCAAAGAACTTGGTGTTTCCTATATCGTTAGCGGTGGTCAAACTATGAATCCAAGTAGTGAAGACTTCTTAAACGCGATTGATAAGATTAATAGTGAGAATATCTTCATTCTTCCAAATAACTCTAATATCGTTATGGCTGCTAACCAAGCTGCTGATTTAGCAAGTGAAAAAGGACGTAACGTATTCGTTATTCCTTCTAAAACCATTCCTCAAGGAATTGTTGCGGCTTTAAACTTTGATCCAGAAAGTGATCCTGAAGAAAATCTTAAGAACATGAGATATTCACTTAAACAAATTAAGAGTGGAGAAATCACGTTCTCTGTTAGAGATACTGAACTTAACGGTATCAAGATTAATAAAAACGATTACATGGGCATTTGTGAAAAAGAAATCGTCTGTACTAGTATCGATAAATATGATGCTTTACTCGAACTCTTGAAGCATATGCTTGATGAAGATAGTGCTCTTCTTACTATCTTTATTGGTGAAGGCGCAACTAGAGAAGAACTATTTGCTACAAAGAAAGAAATTGAAAAACTTTATCCTGATTTGAACATTGATATCAAAGAAGGTAACCAATCCGTATATTCTTTCTTAATTGGTGTTGAATAACAGCCGTAAGGTTGTTATTTTTATTTTATGGGTAAGGAAACTTTAACTAAGTCACCTCGATTAAATAAATACCTATATCAAATGGGAATTTTTTCCTATTATGATGTCGTTAATCATCTACCTAGACGATACGACGATTATTCTTTGACTAGAGAAAGAGATTTAGTGGATAAAGAAAGAGTCACAGTCTACGCAAAGATTGTCTCTAATGTTTTATTATCTAAATCATTTAGACGTACATCTGTTGTCTCTTTTGATGTTTTAACGCTTAATAATACTTATTTCAAAGTTGTAGCCTTTAATCGTCCTTATCTCGTTAAAAACTTAAAGATTAATGAATTTTATACAATTATTGGTACTTATGATAAAAAGAAGAACACTCTTAATGTTATAAATATTATTGAAGGTAAAGTTGATAAGAGTAACACTCTTAGACCTATCTATTCTTTACCTAAAGATTTTGCAAATAAAGACTATGTCACTTTAGTGAGAAAATCACTAAAAGAATTACAAGGTCACATCTACTCTACTGTTCCTCTTTCATTGAGACAAAAATACCGATTAGTTAATAAAGAAACCGCTCTTAACTATGCGCATAATCCTAGAAATAATGAAGACATTCATCAAAGTTTAAGATACTTAAAGTATGAAGAAGTTCTTCTTTTCTCTTTAAAGAATCAACTTATTAAAGAAGAAAACAAATCATTACAAAAGATTAAGAAAGAACCAATAGATTTATCTAGTTGTGATAACTTCTTAAAAACACTTCCGTATGAACTTACGGAGGATCAAAAAGTAGCCGCTAGTGAAATTATTGATGACATGAATCAATCTTCTTTAATGTATCGTTTGCTTCAAGGAGATGTTGGTACAGGAAAAACACTTGTGTCTTTCATTTGCTTATATGCTAACTATGTTAGAGGAGATCAAGGAGCCTTAATGGCACCTACTGAAGTATTAGCAAGACAACATTATGAAAATGCTAAGAAGCTATTTAAAGATACTAAACTAAGGATTGCTTTATTGGCAGGTTCTACTCCTATTAGTGAGAAGAAAGAGATTTATAAGGACATAGAGGAAGGATATTACGATATTATTATCGGAACACATGCTTTGTTCACTAAATCAATCAAATATTCTTCATTAGGTTTAGTTATCATAGATGAGCAACATAGATTTGGTGTTAACCAAAGAAGAGCGTTATTAGATAAAGGTGAACACGCTGATTTGTTGATGATGTCTGCTACTCCTATTCCACGTTCTTTAGCCCTTTCTTTATATGGCGATTTAGAAATTTCTACATTATATAAATTCCCTAATATTAAACGTGATGTAGTGACCAAAATCGTCGATACTGAAGATGATAAAATCTTTGATATTGTAGGACAATACTTGAACGAGAATAGAAAAGTTTATGTTATTGCTCCTCTTATTGATTTTAACGAAGATAAAAGATATTCAGTCGAGCAATTATATGCGAGATTTGTCCTTAAATTTGGGGCAACTGTCGGTCTTTTGCATGGAAAAATGAAGCAAGAAGAGAAGGAAGATATTCTTAATAGATTTGCCTTTGGAGACATAAATATTTTGGTATCTACACAGGTAATTGAAGTTGGAATCGATGTTAAAAGTGCAAGTTGTATGGTAATTTATGATGCGAACTCTTTTGGTCTAGCATCTCTTCATCAATTACGTGGAAGAATTGGAAGAGATGGATATAAATCTACTTGCTTACTTGCCATTTCCGGCATGGAAGAAAAAGATAAGTTAGATATTCTTGTTAAATCCAATGATGGCTTTGAAATTGCTGAAAAAGACCTTTCTTTACGTGGACCAGGTGAACTTGTAGGTTTAAGACAATCTGGTATGCCTGATTTTAGATTCGTTAATATGATTGATGATATTAAGATGTTTGTGGTCGCTAGAGACGATGCGAGATACATCGTTTCACATCAACATGATCAAGAATTCCTCTCTATAGTTAAACACTGTAAGTTTTCTATAGATGAAGGAGATAAATATAAAGCTTAACGTTACTATAATGATATAAAAACCTTAGGTTTTACTTTTCATTATTTTTTTGTTATATTCATTATTATGATTAAGATTGCAGTAGACACTTTAGGTGGGGATAATGGCAGCGCCCCTATCGTAGAAGGTATTATTCAGTTCCTTAAAGACAATAAGGATGTTTGTATTTACGCTGTCGGCAAAAAAGAAGAGTTAAAGAAGCTTGAAGGCATTTGTGAAATTGTTGATGCTCCTGATATCGTCCCAATGGAAAGTGGACCATTAGAAGTTATGAGAATGAAAAACTCATCAATGTATCAAACTGTCATGCTTGCAAAAGAAGGAAAAGTAGATGCGATTGTTTCTAGTGGATCTACTGGTGGCTTCTTATCTTCATCAACTTTATTATTAAAAACTATTCCTGGAGTAAATAGAGCGGCGTTTATCGCTCCTTTCCCAACTAAGATTAAAGGACATTACGTTGTTATCCTTGATATAGGAGCTAGTAATGAGAACTCTCCAGAAGAACTTAGACAATTTGCAGTTATGGGTTCCTTATACTCTGAACATATTTTGGGTGTAGAGAATCCAAAAATTTACTTATTAAGTAATGGTACTGAACCAGGTAAAGGCTCTCCAACCAGTAAACAGGCTTATAAGTTACTTAAAGAGAATCCTAACTTTAAAGGTAATATTGAAGCAAGAAACGCTTTAGCGGGTGAGGCTGATGTTATTGTTACTGATGGATTTACTGGTAATGTCTATCTTAAGGCTAGCGAAGGCATGGCTAAGATGATGAGTGGTTTTATCAAAGATATCTTTAAAAAGAATCTTTGGACTAAACTTGGATATTTACATGTTCGTAAAGGATTTAAGAATATGAGTGAAACCATGGATTATAAATCCACTGGTGGAGCAATGCTATTGGGCGTTAATGGAGTAGTTGTAAAAGTTCACGGCAACGCTGACGCATATTCTATGTACTGCGCAATTAATGTTGCTAAGAAATTAGTGGCTAAAGATATCGCTAACAAGATTAAGGAGGGCATCTAATGACAATAAGAGATGTATTTGCTCCTTTTGGTGTTGCTATTGATGACATTTCTTTATTAGAACTCGCTTTAACTCACCCATCTTGTAATAGTGAACTCAACACTAAACATCACGATTATGAAAGATTAGAGTTTGTTGGCGATTCTGTTTTAGGATTTGTCTCTGCAGATTTGATATTCAAACTTCATCCAGAAATGGATCAAGGTATCATGAGCAAATTACGTTCTTATTTAGTGTGCTCTAAATCATTAGCGAACTATTCAAGAAAATATAAATTCTTTGAATTTATTAGAACCGGTCATTCTATTTCTCAAGATCAATTATTAAAGAGCGATAAGATTCTTGAAGATGTTTTTGAAGCGCTTATCGGTGCTTTATATCTTACAAACGGAATTGATGCTGCGTATGAAGTTATTGAGAAGATTTTATATGACGACATTCTTAATACCGGAATTGATGAATTAATTGATGCGAAAACTAGACTTCAAGAAGAGATTCAATCCGAATATCGCGAAGCAGTTAAATATGTCATTATTGGAGAAAGTGGACCAGCACATGATCGCACTTTTGAAGTTGAAGTTTTATTTAACGGATTAGTGTTAGGAAAAGGTATTGGAAAAAGCAAGAAAGCCGCAGAAGAAGCAGCAGCTAAAGACGCTTTGAGTAAAAGGAGCATTTAATGGGTTTAATATCCTTTTTAAAAGATAAGTTTTCTAAGAAAACTAATAAAGATATTGATACATATTCTGAAGGCATGAGCAAAAGCCGTCAGAATTTTTCTAATAAGTTAAATTCTCTTTCTAAAAAATACAAAAAAGTTAATCAAGAATACTTTGAAGAATTAGAAGAAATTTTAATCGAAAGTGATGTAGGAGTTAAATTAACTCTTAGAGTTATAGAAGAAGTTCTCGAAGAGAGTAAACAAAAACGTATTTATGACGCGGAAGAGATTAATGAACTTGTTATAGACCACATGTTCAAAGGATATATGGATAAAGGTGAAGCTAAAACTGATATATCTTTTGTAGATAATGGTCCAACTGTTTTATTAGTTGTTGGAGTTAATGGAGTTGGTAAAACAACCACAATTGCTAAATTGGCAAAAAGATATGTTGATAAAGGTAAGTCAGTTCTTTTAGTAGCCGCCGATACCTTTAGGGCAGGAGCATCTGAACAACTTCAAATCTGGGCTGATAGATTAAATGTCAGCATTGTTAAAGGTCCATATAATTCTGATCCAAGTTCTGTTGCTTATGATGGAGTCTATAAAGCAAAGAAAGAAAACATTGATTTAGTAATTGTTGATGTCGCTGGAAGACTTCAAAACAAACAGAATCTAATGGACGAATTATCTAAACTTAAACGTGTTATTGCTAAGGTGATCCCCGAAGCACCACACGAAACATTCTTAATTATTGACGCCACAACTGGACAAAATGGTGTTGTTCAAGCTAAAGCGTTTGCAGAAGTTACTGAGCTTACAGGTGTAGTGATCACTAAAATGGATGGAACTTCAAAAGGCGGAATTATTTTAGCGATTAGAGATGAACTTGGAGTGCCTGTTAGATTTATTGGACTAGGTGAAAAGATGGAAGACTTAAAGGAATTTGACCTTGAAAGTTACATCTATGGACTTTGTGTAGAGAAGTAATATGGAAAAGATTGAAAAGACATTGAGATACACTAAGCTTTTTAACCTATATAGTTCTTTTTTAAGTGAATCACAAAGAGAAATATTTACTGATTATTTTTTAGCAGATCTTTCTATAAGTGAAATCAGTGAAAATCGCTCAATTTCTAGAGCGGCCGTTGAAGATTCTTTATCTAAATCAATTAGAAAACTCGATCTTTATGAAGACTCTTTACATGTGTGCTCTACACGTGAAAATATTCGACAAAAATGCCTTGAATTGAAAAAAAGTACTGCAAATTCTGAACAAAATAGACTTATCGATGAAATATTGGAGGAGATTAAATAATGGCGTTTGAAAACCTAAGTGAAAAACTCGCTAGAGTATTTAAAAAGCTTCGTGGTCAAGCTCGTTTAAGTGAATCTAATATGGATGAAATGCTTAAAGAAATTCGCATTGCTTTACTCGAAGCAGATGTAAACTACAAAGTTGTTAAAGAATTTATCAATAATGTTAAAGAAAAAGCTATTGGCGAAGAGGTATTTACTAAGTTAAATCCTAGCCAAATGATCACCAAGATTGTTCACGATGAACTCGAACAACTTCTTGGCGGTGGTGAAAACGAGATTCAATATCAAAATAATAGACCTACAGTAATATTATTGGTTGGTTTACAAGGTAGTGGTAAAACTACAACCGCTGGTAAACTTGCATATTTAATGAAGAACAAACTTCGTAAGAAGGTTCTTTTAGCTGCTGCTGACGTATATCGTCCTGCGGCTATTGATCAATTAGCACAAATTGCTAAATCAATTGATGTTCCATTATTTTCTAAAGGAACTAATGTTTCTCCTGTTGAAATATCAAAAGAAGCTAAAGAAAAGGCTTTTAATGATCACTTTGATGTCTTGATTATTGATACAGCCGGCCGTATTGCGATTGATGAAGCATTGATGGATGAACTTAAAAATATTAAAGCCGAAGTTAATCCTGACGAGATTTTACTCTTAGTTGATGCGATGAGTGGGCAAGACGCAGTTAATGCCGCTAATACATTTAATGATTATTTATCATTAACCGGTGTCATTATGTCCAAACTTGATGGCGACGCTCGTGGTGGTGCCGCATTAAGTATTAGGCACATGACTGGAGTTCCAATTAAATTCAGCGGTGTTGGTGAAAAAGTTAGTGATTTAGATATTTTCCATGCTGATAGAATGGCGGACCGTATCCTTGGTATGGGAGACGTCATGACTCTTGTAGAAAAAGTACAAGAGGAGATTGATGAAAAAGAAGCAAGAAGAGCTGCTAATAAGATGCTTAGCGGCAAATTTGATTTAGATGATATGTTAGATCAAATGAGACAAGTTAAGAAGTTTGGTTCATTAGGCGGATTAATGAAACTTATTCCTGGAATGCCAAAGATTACCCCAGAACAATTAGCGATTGCTGAAAAAGAAATGAAAAACTTCGAAATCATCATCAATTCGATGACTTTTGAGGAAAGACATAATCCTGAAATCTTTAATTATTCACGCAAGATGAGAGTCGCTAATGGTTGTGGTAAACAAGTTAGTGATGTTAATCGTGTTTTAAAGAAATATGAATCTTCTAAAGAAATGATGAAAAAGATGGAACAGTATAGAAAAAGCGGCAAGATGCCGCCTGGAATGAATGGTTTCGGTGGGTTTTAAAGTTATTTAATAAACTTCTTACCCTTTTCTATTGCAGCGAGTTCCCAACTCGCTTTTTCTTTTCCTTCGTCTAATAATTTCTTTTCCTGCTTGGTCAATTCATGCTTGTTAAACAAATCAGGACGAAGTTCTTTTGTTAAGTTTAAAGATTGTTTCTTTCTCCACTTATTAATAGCGGTGTGATTGCCAGAATACAAGATGTCTGGAATCTTATCGCCATTAAAATCAAATGGTTCTGTGTATTGAGGATACTCTAATAGATTATTATCAAATGATTCCTCACTTATTGATTCTTCGGCGATTACCCCATCTAATAAACGGATGATTGAATCGCTAATTACCATTGAACCAAGTTCGCCGCCAGTTAAGACATAATCTCCAATCGAAATTTGCTCATCAACATATTTATTTACTCTTTCATCTATGCCTTCATAGTGACCACATAGTAGGATAATGTCTTGTTCTTTTGAAAGCTCAACTGCGCGAGCCTGGCTATATGTTTCTCCTCGTGGAGAAAGCATGATAACATGACTATTATTTGTCTTATTATCATTAATCGCATCAGCGATTGGTTGACACTTCATAATAAGACCAGCACCTCCTCCGACAGGAGCAGAGTCGACACGATGGTAACGATCTTTTGTGTAGTCTCTGATATTGACGATTTTTACTTCAACTATATCTTTAGAGATTGCTCTTTTAATAATTGAATTAGATAAAAATCCATCAAACATTTCCGGGAATAAAGTGAGAATTGTTATTTTCATAATAGTCCCTCGATAACGTTTATAATGATGACTCTGTCATCGATGTTAACATTTTTGATAAATTCATTGATGAATGGAACGAAGAAATCTTTATTATTCTTTCTACTAACTCTTAAAGTTATTTGAGAAGGGAATTCTTCGACCTCTTTAACTATTCCTAATTCATTATTTTTGTCGTCAACAATCTTACAACCCCTTAAGTCACTATAAAAATAGTAGCCTTTAGATAAGTCGTTTTGATTTTTTTCTATCTGAATCTCATATCCTTTTAGAAATTTTACTTCTTCAGGAGTATTAAGTTCTTCAAATTTAACAAAATCAAAAAAACCGGTATGCCTATACTTAACCACATTTAATTCTTTTTTAGAATTATCATGTGGGTTAACCAAAAAGAGCTTATTTCCAGCTTTATATCTTTTATCTCCATTAGAAGTAGTGGAATAGATTTTGACTGTTCCATCAACTCCAAATGAATCTACTATTTTTCCTAGACTTAAGTATTCCATAAATCAAAAAATGGAGGTTAGTCCCCCATCTTTTCCTCTTCAAAGGATTCAAATTTAAGATGAACGTGTTTATTTTCGCTTTTGCCCGCTACTCCGACAACTTCTCTTAAAGAGTTAGCAATGATTCCCTTATGACCAATAAGTCTAGCGGTATCATTTTTTTCAGCGGCGATAATAATGAGAACATCTTTAGCTGTTGTACCTTTTGAGACTCTGATGAGTACTGAAGAAGGATCTTCAACAATGTTGTCAATCAATGCATGAATGATATTCTCGTAGTCCATCGCTTATTTTCCTTTTTTAGCTTCAACTGCTTTTGCGTTAATGCCTTTACGATTGAACATTGCCTTAACGGTTTCGGATGGTGTAGCACCTAACGCTAACCACTTTAATGCTAATTCTTCGTCAATAACAGCATTTTCAACGCCTTTTTCTGGATCAAAGTATCCAATTTGTTCGATGTAACGTCCGTCTCTAGCATATCTACTATCAGCGGCAACGATACGGAAGAATGGATCCTTATGACGACCAATTCTTGTTAATCTAATTTTAACTGCCATATTAGTTTTCCTCCTAAATTGCTTTACTATAGTAATATTCTAATTTATATGTGTCAAGCATTTTTACTTTACACTTATATTATTTTTCTTATATTTATATAAAATAGTTATTGCAAGGTCTATTTACTATTGATATTATATTCAAGCATGTTTTAAACATGATACGGGTGCTCCGCTGTCAGATGAGAATGAACACCAAGAGAACAATTATCTATAGGAGGCGTAACAATGAACAACAAGTTAGTTGAAGAAATTACACTATCCCAACTCAGAAGCGATTTACCAGAATTCAAATCTGGTGACGAAGTCAAAGTCGCTGTTCGTATTATCGAAGGTAACAAATCCAGAATCCAAGTATTCCAAGGTGTTGTTATTCAAAGAAGAGGTGGCGGTGTTAATGCTACGTTTACCGTTCGTAAGGTGTCTAGTGGCATCGGTGTGGAAAGAACTTTCCCATTACATTCCCCAAGCATTGCTTCAATTGAAGTATTAAGAAAAGGAAAAGTAAGAAGAAACAAAATTACCTACATTCGTAAACGTTCAGGTAAAGCTGCTCGTATTAAAGAAGTCTTATAATTCGAGCCTAATACAAGAAAAGGAATCGTTAATGATTCCTTTTTTTATTTTATTTATTTATAATAAACACATGAGTTCTAAATCAAAATTCGTATCATTTATATCTAGTAAAAAGTTTTCTGCTATCTTTTATCCAATCTTATACACTGCTTTTGCAATTGCGATATCAGTGTCTGGTAGCATTATTTTTAATAACTACTATTACAAGGTTGTCTATATTCATGGATCTTCTATGATGCCTACTTTATTAGGTGAAGAGAATAGACAATATTATGGTTATGCGGATGAATCTAAGAAAGCGATTGATAACATAAATAGATTTGACGTTATTGTTTTAAATTACCCAAATAGCTGGCATACAGAAGCTGGTAGAAAAGTTAAAAGAGTGTGGGGCTTCCCTGGAGAAACAATCTCATTGGTCTCTAATAGCGAAGGGTCAACATTTACCGCTAAGCGTGGGGATAATGTTTATACATTATCTGCTAAAATTTATAGGAATTGTACATTCAGTTACGAAACAGGCAATTATACATATGATTGCTATAGATTCTATGCAGGAAGAAGAGCGTTTAACACAGTTGCTTATTACCGTAATTTTACTGACTACACCTTAGGTCCTAACGAATATTTTGTTATGGGAGACAACTGGGGTGGAAGCACCGATTCATATGTTAGAGTTATTGAAGAAGGATATGAAAATATTACTTATCCATACTTAGGTGGAAGAGTGGTGAATATATTAGGTGTAGCAACATATGACGCAGTCACCGATTCATTAGTGAATAAAGTCCCATTTAAGAAACCAATATATTATTTTTAGTAGGTTATTTATGAGTCAGATTCATTGGTTTCCTGGACATATGAAAAAAGCCTTGAATGAAATCGAGGAAAAAATCAAATTAGTCGATGCTGTTATCGAAGTTTTAGATGCGCGAGCACCAAGTAGCTCAATTAATCCTGAATTCGAAAAAAGAATCGCTAATAAAAAGAGATTACTCATCCTTTCTAAAAGCGATTTAGCAGATCCTAATGAGACTAAAAAATGGGAGATTTGCCTTAAAAATCAGTGCAATTCTCTCTTAATTTTAAATTTGACCGACCCAAAAAGTGAAAAAGCAATTTCCGAAGAAGTGAAGAAACTTGGCGAAGAAAAACACGCGAAAGAAAAAGCGCGTGGAATGAAACCTCAACCAATTAAAGCAATGATTATTGGAGTACCTAATGTTGGCAAGTCTTCGCTTATTAATAGAGTCGCTAAACGTAGCGCTGCAGGGGTCCAAAATAAGCCTGGATATACTAGAGGAGAACAATATATTAAGGTTAATAATGACTTTGTGCTTTTAGACACTCCTGGTATCCTTCCAATGAACTATGAAGATAAGGCTCACGCGACTAATTTGGCGTTATTAGGTTCGATTAAAGACGAGATTCTTCCTCTTGAACAGTTAGTGGCCTCTTTTCTTTCTTATTTAAAAAACAATTATCCAAATGCATTAGAAAATAGATTTGGTGTTTCCGATTTATCAGATCCTATTAAAGTCAGTGAAGAAGTCGCTAAAAAAAGAGGGCTTCTTACTTCTGGTAACTATGACTTAGATAAAGCCAATTTCTTAATTCTTAAAGAATTCAAAGACGGTAAACTTGGTCGTATTACCTTAGAAAAAGCTCTATGAGTTTAGATTACGAACAACAATACTATAGTAAAGATATTAAATATATCGTTGGATGTGATGAAGCCGGACGAGGATGTTTATTAGGTCCTGTTGTAGCTGGAGCGGTTATTCTTCCTCGTGATTTTAAGTGTGATTTGATTAATGATTCTAAGCAATTAACTGAAAAACAAAGAGAAGAAGCTTATCAAATCATTAAAGTAAATGCGATTGCCTGGGCAGTTGCTGAAGTTTCTCCTCAAGAAATTGATGAAATCAATATTTTAAATGCCTCTAGAAAAGCCATGATTATGGCGATGGAAAAGTTGAATCATAAATACGACATGATTTTAACTGATGCGGTAAAAATGCAAACAGATTTACCGTTTGAGGCTATTATTCATGGAGACGCAAAAGCGATGTGTATTGCTGCCGCTAGTATTATGGCGAAAGTCACTCGTGATCATATCTGTTATGAATTAGATAAAGAATACCCTCAATATCAAATTGCCAAACATAAAGGGTACGGTACAAAACTTCATTTAGAACTCTTAGAAAAATATGGACCTGCTAAATCTATTTATAGATTTAGTTATGCTCCAGTCAAAAAGTTTTTGATAAAAAAAGTAACTTTATTTTAAAAAAATCACGGAAATCTCCCTATTAGAATAATGAGGAGGTTTCTTATGAACATTAGAGAAATCATTATTGCAGAAGCCATTTTTCATGATGGCGATTATGACAAGATATATAGAGACTTATCTTCTCATAAAACTTTTTCATTAGAAGAAGCACACGAGATATGTAAATCGTTAAAATGCCAGGCTCTTACTATTTTGGATAGAGATTACCCAGAATATCTAAGGCATATGTTTAAACCCCCGTTTGTGATTTTTTACTATGGAGATATATCTCTTCTTAATGAACCAAGTTCAGCGTTAGGAGTAGTGGGTACAAGAGACCCAAGCACCCAAAAAGAACAGCTTACTTATGAACTAGTCTCTAAATTATGTAAGGATTATATAATCGTGAGTGGTCTTGCTAAAGGAATCGATAGAGCAGCTCACAAAGCGGCAATTGAAAACGGAGGAAGAACTGTTGCAATTTTAGGCTCAGGCATTGATTTATGTTATCCAACTGAGAACTTGGATTTATATGAAGAGATTAAAAATAGTGGAAAGCACTTAATTATTTCTGAGTATCCTAACCTTTCCACTCCTGATATGAAACATTTTCCATTTAGAAATAGACTAATAGCTATGTTCTCTAAAGGAATATTAGTAACAGAATCCGCTAAAAGGAGTGGTACATCTATAACAGTTAATTATGGATTACTATTTGGAAGAGATATAATGTGTGTTCCTTCAAATGACTTAAATAATTCAGGATGTAACTTCTATATCAAACAAGGTGCTGCCTTAGTAGAAAATGCTGATGACGTCTTAACTATCATGAGCACTCTTAGACTCGTGTAATTCACTAATTTACTTTGTAAATTAAATTAATTTCTATTTTTAAGTTTTGACTAAGAAAAATGTTATATAAAGTTAAATTATATTTAAGAAGTATATAAGGAATTTTGCTGTTGACTAAGCACTTAAATTGGGATGATAATTTTGGAACGAAACAAGTATGAAGTTAGTTATTGTTGAATCTCCAACCAAATGTGAAACTATCAAAAGATACCTCGGTGATGAGTATGTTGTTAAGGCTTCTTACGGCCACATTCGCGACCTCGCCACTAAAGGAAAAGGGGGTCTAGGAATTGATATCGATAATGGGTTCGCGCCCGTGTACGTTATTAATAAAGATAAAAAGAAGGTTGTCTATGACTTACAAAAAGCTGCTAAAGAAGCTGATGAAGTAATTCTTGCAACTGACCCTGATAGAGAAGGTGAAGCGATAGCCTGGCACTTAGCAAAAGTGCTCGATTTAGATGTGGGTACAAACAAACGATTAGAGTTCCATGAAATCACTCGTGATTCCATTGGGGAAGCGATGAAAAACCCACGCACCATTGATCTTGATTTAGTGTCTTCTCAAGAAGCGAGAAGAATCTTAGACCGTATCATTGGTTTTAAACTCTCTGCTTTAATCAACAAGAAGATTCATTCTAAGAGTGCGGGACGTGTTCAATCCGCCACTTTAAAACTTGCTTATGATCAAGAACTAAAGATTGATTCATTTGTTCCAGAAGAATACTATAAATCAAATGTTGTTATTTTATTAAATAACAAAGAATATGAACTAACCTTTGTTAAAGATAGAGAAGGCAATAAAGAAATCCTAAATAAAGAGACCGCTGATAAGATATTAAATTCTTTAGGTAATGAGGCTAAGGTTATCGATGTTGAAAAAGCTATCAAGACTGTTGATAGTAAGGTTCCTTTTACTACCTCAACATTGCAACAAGAAGCCTTCTCAAGACTTAAATTTAAGACTGATAAAACTCAAAGAGTGGCACAGTCTTTATATGAGGGTATTCAAGTCAATGGAGAGCATGTTGGTTTAATTACTTATATGCGTACCGACTCTACTAGACTTGCTCCTATCTTTGTGGAAAGGGCAAAGAACTTCATCACTGAAAAATTTGGTAAAGAATACTTAGGAAAAGTTAAAGCGTTTAAAGCCACTGAACTTACTCAAGACGCTCACGAAGCAATTAGACCTACTAGTAATCACCGTACTCCAGATTCAATTAGAAGTTTCTTGACTCCAGATCAATATAACCTTTATAAATTAATTTATAATCGCACTCTTGCCTCATTAATGAAAGGCAAAAAAGAAGAAGTAATGACTGTCACTTTTGATGTTAATGGAGTTATTTATAAAGCCGAATTCACTCGTATTCTTTTCCCAGGATATGAAGTGATTTATAAAGACGAAGAAGAAACTAAAATATACGCAACTCTACCAAATATTGAAGTGGGACAATCGTTTACGATTTTGGATAAGAAGATGGAACAAAAATTTACCACTCCTCCAACCCGTTATAGCGAAGCTAAAATCGTTAAACTTATGGAAGAAGTCGGTATTGGTAGACCATCAACTTATGCTTCAACAATCTCTACTCTTAAAAAGAGAAAATATGTCACTGAAGAAAAAGGCATTTTAACTGTGACTGATCAAGGAAAGAAAACCGCTCATGTACTTGAGAAATATTTCCCTGACATTGTTAACGCGAAATACACCGCGGATATGGAAAGTAAACTCGACTCCATTTCTGAAGGAGACGAATCATATTTGAAGATTCTTTCCTCTTTCTATAATGAGTTCACCAAAGAAATCGATAATGCTTACAAAATCATGTACATCGATGAAGTGGAAGAAACTGGAGATAAATGTCCAAAATGTGGAGCCCCTTTAATATATCGCGAAGGAAGAAATGGCCGCTTTATTGGATGTAGTAACTACCCAAAATGTGACTATGTTCAAAAAGAGAAAAAAGAAGTGATATATACAGGAGAGAATTGCCCAATTTGTGGTAAGCCGCTTGTAGAAAGAAGAGACGCCAAAAACAATGTTTTTGTTGCTTGCTCTGGCTATCCAAACTGTAACTATATCGCCAAAGATCCTAACAAAGAGTTTGATGAATCAAAAGCGGTGAAGAAATGTCCAGCTTGTGAAACTGGTTATCTCATTAAAAAACGTGGTAAGTATGGCTATTTCTTAGGATGTAGCAATTATCCTGAATGTAATCACATGGAAAAGATTACGAAAAGAAGACGCAATTAACATCTTTTTTTGTTATCATTTTGATATGAATAGGCAAACTGAAGAATTCATTTCTTATCTAAAATATCAACGCAATTATTCACCTATGACCGCTAAAGCGTATCAAAGAGATGTTGATGATTTTTTCAAATTTCTCTTTGAGGAAGATGTCGATATGGTGGATGTTGATACCGCCATCATTCGTAATTTCTTAACTCATGAGCTCAAAAGAGGAGTGAGTAAAAGAAGTTGCAAAAGAAAGCTCTCTTCCCTTAATCATTTTTACAAATTCTTACATCAAAAAGGATATGTCGATGATAACCCATTTATCTTAGTGAAATCTCCAAAGGTTGCTAAGACATTTCCAAAGACTCTTTACACTGAACAAATTAAAGAAATAGTGGACCTTAATAGTAAGAGAACTGATGAACTTGCTACTAGAGACCAGGCGATTCTTTCTACTTTAGTTTGTACCGGTATGAGAGCGAGCGAACTTGTAGGACTCACTATGCAGAGTGTTTCCTTAAATGATCGTGTTATTCGCGTGGTTGGAAAAGGAAACAAAGAAAGAATTGTACCTATCACGAAAGAATGTAGAGAAGATATCAAAAGATATCTTAAGTTATTAAGACCAGAGTTATTATCTCGAGATAAAGAAGGAAGTAAAGCTCTATTTTTAAACTCAAAAGGACAACAATTAACCGTTAGAGGACTTGAATATATTCTTGATGAAATCGAAGAAAAAACTGGAACATTTGTGGGGCTTCACCCTCATATTTTAAGGCACAGTTTCGCCACCAATCTTTTAGAAAATGGAGCGGATATTCGTGTTATTCAAGAACTCCTTGGACACGAGAGTTTAAATACCACTCAAATATACACTCATGTCACTGAAGAATCGATGAAGGAAGCATATAGTAACTTCTTCCCTCGAGCTCATAAGAAGTAATTACTAAAAAATAAAATATTTTTATCTTTCTCTTGTTCTATTAGAACTCTTTTGGTATTATTACAACGCTGTATTTATACAGAGATTACACACACCGTGAATTCAACTCCATTGTCCCAATAAATATTGGGGGCAGTTGTTCGAAGCGGTGGAGGCAAAAACATAAGGAGGCTCAAAATGAGCGAAGAAAAGAAAGTTGTTAACGAAGAAGTTAACGAAAATGTCGCTGCTAACCCAGTGATGGAAGCAGCCATGCATGATCCTGATGCACCAATTATCACCATGAAAAAACTCTTAGAGGCTGGTGCACACTTTGGTCATCAAACAAGACGTTGGAACCCAAAGATGAAGAAATACATCTATGGTGCTCGTAACGGAGTCTACATCATCGATCTTCAAAAGACTGTAGACTTAATCATCACCGCTTATAAAGCAATGAAAGAAATCGTTGATAACGGTGGTAAAGTTCTCTTTGTCGGAACAAAGAAACAATGTAAAGAAGCAGTGGAAGCCGAAGCATTACGTTCTGGAAGCTTCTATATCACCAACAGATGGTTAGGTGGTACCCTTACAAACTTCAAAACTATTCAAGGTAGAATTAGATTCTTAAAAGACCTCGAAAGAAGAGAAGAAGAAGGCGAACTCGACTTATTACCAAAAGTTGAAGCTGCTCAATTAAGAAAAGAAAAAGAAAAACTTTCTAAGAATTTAGAAGGTATTAAAGAAATGAGAAAGGTGCCAAATGCTTTATTTGTCATCGATCCAAACCTCGAACATAACGCCGTCGCGGAAGCTAGAAAACTCGGAGTCCCAATCTTTGGTATTATCGACACCAATAGCAACCCAGACCTCGTTGACTATGTCATTCCTGCTAATGACGACGCCATTAGAAGTGTCAGCTTAATTCTTGCTGTCATCGCTGATGCAATCGTTGAAAGTAAAGGTGGAATGCCTGTTGTTGCTTATACAAAAGACGAAGGTGAAGATATCACCATGAAAGAAGTCATTAAGCAAACAGATAAAGAAAACGCTGAAAAACTCGCTAAGATTCGTGCTGAAAGAGCAGCTAGACAAGAAGCTTATGAAAAAGAACAAGCTGCTAGACAACAAGCAAGAGCTGCTAGAGAAGAAGCTGCTAGCGAAGAAAAAAAAGAAGAAGTAGCGGAAAAGAAACCAGCTGCTAAAAAACCAGCAGCCAAAAAACCAGCTGCTCCAAAGAAAGAAAAAACTGAGGAAGCAAAATAATATGGCCGATAGTTTAATTGATTTAATCAAAGTACTTCGTGATCGTACCGGTGCAGGTCTTATGGACTGTAAAGGTGCTCTTCTCGCTAATGACTGTGATTTAGAAAAAGCCAGTGATTGGTTAAGAGAAAAAGGCTTAGCAAAAGCTGCTAAGAAAGCCGATCGTATTGCTGCTGAAGGTCTTGCCTTAGCAGTTAAATGCCCATCCTGTGGCAAAGTTGTCGTTTTAGAAGTTAACTGTGAAACAGACTTCGTTGCTAAAGGTGATGCTTTCCGTGCTTTCGTTGAAGCTATCGCTGGAGTCATTCTTAAGAATGAACCAAAAGATGTTGAAGAAGCAAAAGGTTTATGTTCTGAACTCTTTGCAGACGCAACCGTGAAGATGGGTGAAAAATTCGACTTAAGAAGATTCACCATCATCCCACAAGAAAATAACGTGATCGGTTCTTATGTCCACATGGGCGGTAAGATTGCCGTTGCTGTTTCTTTAAGTGGTGGTAGTGATGAAGTTGCAAAACAAATCGCAATGCACATCGCCGCTAATAATCCACAATACTTAACAGTTAATGATGTTCCTAGTGATGCTAGAGAACACGAATTATCTGTTCAAAAGGAAGCTGCTAAAAACGATCCAAAATTAGCTGGTAAACCAGAACCAGTTCTAGAAAAAATCTTAGAAGGTAAAATCAACAAATACTTTGCTGAAATGACCTTAGAAGCACAACCATTCTTAATGGATGATAGCAAGACCGTTGGTCAATTTGCTTCAGAAAAAGGCGTTAAGATTTTATCATTCGTCCGTTACGCTGTTGGTGAAGGCATCGAAAAGAGAAAAGATGACTTTGCTAGCGAAGTAATGAGCCAAGCAAAATAATTATTAAAAGGAACACTTTTGTGTTTCTTTTTTTAAAAAAGGAGATGAGTTTATGTACAAACGTGTCTTATTGAAACTTAGTGGTGAAGCACTCGGAATCAAAAGTAGTGACAACATCATTGACGTTGAATCTCTTAAGAGCATCTGCGAGAAGATTAAAATTCTTCATGATGACGGATTAGAGGTTGCTATCGTTATTGGTGCGGGTAACATCTGGAGAGGAAAAGTTGCTGAAAAGATTGGCATTGAGCGTGTTCCTGCTGATTTTATGGGAATGCTCGGCACTGTTATTAACGCAGTTGCAATGAGTAGCGCTCTTAAGAAAATTGGAGTGCCTTCTGTCGTTTATAGTGCGATTCCTGAAATTAAAGATGTGACTTTTGCTTATGATGCTGATAAAGTAAAAGAAGATTTATCTCAAGGAAAAGTATGTTTCCTTGCTGGTGGAACTGGAAAACCATTTTTCACCACAGACACTGCTGCTACTCTTAGAGCGATTGAAACCGGTTGTGACGCTATCTTAATGGCGAAAAACGGAGTCAAAGGTGTCTACGATAAAGATCCAACTCAATATTCGGATGCGAAATTCTATCCAGAAATCACTTTCAAAGAGATGCGTGATATGAATATCCAAATCATGGATCAAAGTGCAATTGAACTCATTGAAAAATCTGATATTGAGATCTTAGTGTTCTCAATGCAAAACATTGAAAACTTCCAACGCGCCGCTAAAGGAGAAAACGTTGGAACCATCTGTAAAAAGGAGAGATAAAATATGGATGCTTATGCTTTAGAAGCTAAAGAAAAGATGAACAAATGTATCGAAAGTTATAAAAACACACTTTCTACATTAAGAACTGGTAGAGCTAGCCCTGCTATGCTTAACGGTATTGAAGTTGATTACTACGGTAGTCCTACTCCAATCAATCAAATCTCATCTATTTCTGCACCAGAACCAAGACAACTTTTAATCAAACCATACGATAAGAATGATGTGAAAAACGTTGTCTCTGCTATCAATGCTTCTGATTTAGGAATTAACCCAATCAATGAAGGTAACTGCATTAGACTTATTATCCCTGCTTTAACAGAAGATAGACGTAAAGAAATTGTTAAACAAGCTCATCGTTACGCAGAAGATGCAAAAGTAGCAATTAGAAATGTCAGAAGAGATTATATGGATGTTATCAAAATTGATGATTCCTACTCTGAAGATCTCCTTAAAAGAGGACAAGACGATATTCAAAAAGTAACCGACGAAGCGGTAAAAGATGTCGATGTCATCTTAGCGGACAAAGAAAAAGAAATCATGGCGATTTAATCTCCAAAATTTCTTTAAGAAAAATTTATCATTAATAAGTGCGCTCGGGCGCACTTTTATTATATAATTAAGCTGGTATCATTTATGGAAAAGTCAGAATTCAAATTAAAACATGTAGCCTTCATTATGGATGGCAATGGCCGTTGGGCAAAACGTCGTGGACTTCCACGTCATTTAGGACACAAAGCAGGATGTGATCGCATCGTTGATATTTACGAAGAATGTTTAGCACAAAACATCTATGCGATGAGTCTATATGCTTTCTCAACTGAAAACTGGAATCGTCCAAAAGATGAAATTAGACATTTATTCAATTACTTAGATATTTTCTTCAAAAGAGAAATTGACCGTATTGTAAGAGATGGAAGTAGAGTTATGGTAAGTGGAGATATCTCTAGACTTCCAGAAAAGACTCAAAAGACTATCAATAAAGCAATTGAAAGAACGAAAGATAACAATTCATTCGTCTTTAATATCTGTCTCAACTATGGAGGGAAAGCGGAAATCGTTAGAGCCGCTAAACTCTTTGCAGAAGATGTTAAAGAAGGAAAACATAAACCAGAAGATATCAGTGAAGAATTATTTGAAACATATCTATATACAAAAGATTTACCACCAGTCGATTTATTAATCCGTACCAGTGGTGAATTAAGAACTAGTAACTATCTCCCATGGCAACTTGCATATGCGGAATTCATTTTCCCAATTACCCCATGGCCAGATTTCACAAAAGAAGAATTTAGAAAATGTATCGATGAATATTATTCGAGGAATAGGAGGTTTGGAACAGTAAATGAAAAAGAAAGATAATACCGCTCCAGTTCGTGAATTTCACCCTAATGAATTAAGCGAAGGAACGAAAAAATCAATGAAAGAACGTATCATCTCTGCAGTAGTGATGATTGTTTTAGTTGTTCCTGCCCTTATTTTAGGTGACTGGATTTATATGGCGATTATGACTGTTGTTATCGCCTTTGCCTGTTATGAAATCTTAGGATGCGCTGGAAAAAGAACAGTGCTTCTATACATCATCTATTTTATATTCGTTGCTCTTATCGCCTATTGGCCGATATTCCAAGGGCTTTTAAAACAGGGTTCCGACTTTTCTAAACCCGATCCTTATTTTGCTTCGATCCACTTACCAATATTAATTATTGTTGTTGGTTCATTCTTACTATTATGGCTTACCGTTGTTTATAAGGATTTCTCAGTAGTTGATGGTTCTTTCTTAGCGTTAATGGCGATTCTTATTGGACTTGGTTTCCAAGCTTTATTCTTCTTAAGATATTATCCAATTAGCATTATTAGTTCTGCGGTCACTACAGACGCAATGCATTTTGCGGTTGAGAACACTTTAAAACCATCATTATTCTTGCTCTTTGTAATTGCTTCAACAATTCTTACAGACACAGGTGCGTATTTCGTTGGAGTGTTCTTTGGAAAGCATAAGATGAATGAAAGAATTTCTCCAAAGAAAACTTGGGAAGGATTCTGGGGAGGAATTATCATCTCCTTCATCTTAACTTCTATCATTGGCATTGCTTTTGCGTTTACTGATAATCCAGTACTTCCAAAGGCCGAAGGAACTTATATTAATCCTGCAAATCCTGATGAACGATTAGCGCTTTTAAACGTTTCTGTTTTTGATAAAGAACACTGGTATTACATACTTGTTATTTCAGCGATTATTCCTTTCTTCGCTACTCTTGGTGACTTTGCTTTCTCCTCAATTAAGAGATATTGGGGCATTAAAGACTATGGCAAACTCATTCCAGGACACGGAGGAGTTCTTGATAGATTAGACTCTATCTTCTTTACTGCGATTGTAACTGCAATTTTCGTTTATATGGTGAACACAGTTATGACGCGAGACATTATGTGGAAAGAGATTGCTAGTATTTTGGTATAGCTATGAAGAAAATACTTCTTTTTGGTGCGTCAGGATCAATCGGAACTCAAACGATTGATGTTATAAACAAAAATCCGCAAGACTTTGTTCTTACTGGTTTTTCTGTTGGAAAACGCACAAGATGTATTTCCTATATTCTTAAAAAACACCCTAGTGTGACCCACGTTTATATGCTTAGTGACTCAAAAAGAAAAGAGTACTCTAAGAAATATCCAAATGTAACTTTTATATCTAGTAAAACTAATAATCTAACTGACTTAGTTGATTTAGTGGATTTTGATATGGGGGTTAACGCTTTAGTTGGTTTTAGTGGACTTCTTCCATCTATTAAGGTACTTGAAGCTAATAAGAAACTCGCTCTTGCTAATAAAGAATCATTAGTAGTGGCGGGAGAACTTATTAATAATCTCTTAGAACAAGGTAAAGGCGAACTTTACCCTATCGATAGTGAGCATTCCGCTTTATGGAAATGTCTCAAAGTTGATTCAACTAATGTTAAAAAGATGATGCTTACCGCAAGTGGAGGAGCGTTTAGAAAACTTAGTAGGGACGAAATAGTAAATGTTAAGGCTAGTGATGCGCTTAAGCATCCTACTTGGATAATGGGTCCTAAGATTACTATCGACTGTGCCACTATGATTAATAAGTGCTTTGAAATCATTGAAGCGGGTATCTTATACGACTATCCATATTCAAAAATTGGAGTCACACTTCACGATGAATCATATCTACATTCTTACCTTACATATAACGATGGACTTATGAGAGGAGAAATCTCTAAACCAGATATGAGAAACCCAATCAAATTCGCTTTATATGAAGGAAGTATTCCGTTTAACACTCAAACGTTTAATTCCTTAGACGATTTAAAGGGATTACATTTCCATGAATTTAACCCTAATCGTTATCCTTTAGTGGGACTTTCAGAAATAGTTCTCACCAAAAAAGGAACTTATGGATGCGTCTTAAATAGAAGTAATGAAGAAGCTGTTAAAGCTTATTTAAATGATGAAATCTCGTTCTTAAACATTGAGGATATTGTCTTTAAATGTATGAAAGAACATAAAAATATCGTTCATCCATCTTTAGATGATTTAATCAAAGTGGATAACGAAATATATATCAAGTCTCATCGACTAATTGATGAATATAAGAAAGGAGTAAGAAAATAATGACCATTGTTTATATCTTATTATTCCTCCTCATGCTTTCTTTATTAGTCATGGTGCATGAAGCAGGCCACTTAGCGACTGCAAAAATCTTTAAAGTATATTGTTTTGAATACGCGATTGGCTTTGGACCTAAAATCTTTTCAAAAAAAAGAAAGAAAGGTGAAACCTATTTCTCTATTAGAGCGATCCCTTTTGGAGGATTTGTCTCAATGTATGGAGAAAGCGAGACTGTTCCTGAAGGACTAGAGGTTGATCCATCTAGATCATTACTCGCAATTAGTAAATGGAAACGAGCGATTATTATGTTCGCTGGGGTTTTCATGAACTTTATTCTCGCTCTTGTCATCTTCTTTATTTTTGAAATTGGATTCCATTATTACGTAGGTAGATACGGACACGTCACTATTGTTCCTGGCTCTTTAGCATATCAAGCAGGACTTAAAGATAATGATAGTGTTTATGCGATGACATTATCTACGGATAAAGGCCGACTTATTTTCTACGATGATAGTGCGTCCATCTCATTTAGTGATAGTCACACTGAAGAGGCATATGTTGGATTTAATTACAGCACCTTAACTATTAAAGATACTTCTTTACTCAATCATTCAGTTATATATTCTAAATCCACCTTTGGTGAACTTAATTATGGGGACTATCCTCAAATCGATTATGCGGAGATATCCGCTAATACATATGATGATGAAGTTTATGAAAGAAGAGAATTCACCGCCTTCTTACGTTCTAAGAGTTATAAAGTCATTGAACCATTCTTATGTGAAATCACTTTAGTGCTCACTGAAAATTGTAATGATCAAGATCAAGCAAAAGCGGTTTTAGCAACCTTTAATATCGATTTAAATGGTTATACATCTAAAAACTATGATCACGTTTTCTATAAGTTAAAAACCGTTCCTATCAATAGTGAAATTACTGTTTCTGGAGATATTGATCTAATTACTAGAAATGGAACTTCTTATAAGAACTTTGTGGTTGAATCCTATAAGATGTCTTATCCAGATTTAGTAAATGCTTCTCCATTTGCTCCTGGTAGTGGCGTTAAAACCATTTCCTTTAACGTTAATGTTTTAGATGACGCTCACCCAAATAAGAAAGGTGAGGCTAAAGCCTTAACTGATGTTGACGCAGTATTTTATGATGGATATTACCATTTACATCCTGGTATTGGAATTAATATGCAAATCGATAAGCATAAGAATTCCTTTAAGTCTGCTGTTAAAAATACCTTCATTGATTTTGGAGATTCAAGTGTCGCTATTTATAAGGGTTTAGCGCATCTATTCACCACTAAAGACGGATGGAAAGATGTCGGAGGCATTATTGCTATTGGAGTGTCTACCACTCAAATGCTCCAGCAAAATGGATTTGGAATGTATCTATATTATTGGGGACTTATCTCCGTTAACTTAGGTATTATCAATCTTCTTCCATTCCCAGGCTTAGATGGCTGGCACTTACTTGTGCTTGCTGTTGAAGGAATCTTTAGAAAAGAGATACCTTCTAAAGTTAAAAATATTATTTCTGCTGTCGGAGTACTTTTACTCCTTGGCTTAATGGTCTTAATCGTCATTAAAGATGTCATCGGTCTATTTTAGGTAAACGAACATGAAAGAAAAGATGCGAAGCTTTTTGAATCATTTACACATCGAGAATATCGATGATTTTGACCTTGATTTCGAAATGGTGGGACGTAATCGATTTAACTATCAACAAATCGATATGATTATCGTCAAAGAAAAACCATGGGACTATGACTTACTTAGAGAGTTTATTGACGCTTTAGGAAGCGTTGATTATCCATATACATTAACTTTCTCTTACTTAAGTAAACCAACAAGTGAAGATGCTGCTAGATTGTTTAACGATTGGTATCGATATTTATATCGTGCGGAAAGTGATATTGAACTTATCCCTGAAGCAAACGAAATTATTCGTATCGAATACTTAGATGAATCATTTAAGAATAGAAATAAACAAATCATTGATGAATTTAAATCATTCTTATCTTTTATTTCCTATGACTTCATCGACATTGTTGAAGATGTTAAGCCAGTAGAAGTAGAAGAAGTTAAAGTCGATCAGAAGACGCTTAATAAGGCTAATAAAGCAGCGATGAAAACCGCGGAAACTGATATTGAAGAAAATAAGGATGAACCAGAAATCACTGATCGAAACGATATCGCTGAGCTTGTTGAAAAAGAACAAACTGAGAAGAATCAACAAATTGAAGACGCCCTTCTTAAACAAATGAAGAAAAACCGCGAACTCATGCTTAAGGAAAAAGAAAGACAAAGACTTAACATGCGTGGTAAATATTCATTTATCGATAAGATTGATGATATTACTGTAGAAAGTGACCACGTTGATTTTACTGGTAAGGTATATCACCTTGAAGTTAATGAAAGAGGAGAAAGAAAACGTCTAGTTTTTGGTATCGCTGATGAATATGGTGGAGCCATTAGCTGTAACATGTATCAAAACATGCAAGTTAATGATGAACTTGTAAGTGAATTATTACATAGTAATGCTCGTATTAGAGGTGTAGCGTATATTGATGAATTTGATCATAATCTCAAGATTAAGTGCCACTATATAGATTTATTACCACCTGATGAAGTTCTTCCTGATGCTACTAATGAAAAAAGAGTAGAACTTCATTTACATACAAATATGTCTACTCAAGATGGCATTTCCGAAATGGGTGAATATTGTGCGTACGCAAAAAAACTTGGACATACTGCGATTGCGATTACTGATCACGGCTGTGTACAAGGATTCCCAGATGCTCAAAAAGCTGGTAAGAAAAATGATATTAAAGTCTTATATGGCTGTGAATTTTATATGGTGGAAGACCACCTCAAATATGTCGATAACCCAACAGATATCGAATTAAATAAAACTGATTATGTCGTATTCGACTTTGAAACCACAGGTTTAAGTGCTAGATATAACAAGATTATCGAATTTGGTGCGGTTAAGATTTCTAAAGGCACAATTACTAATCGTGTTGATATTTTAGTGAACCCAAAATGTCCAATTCCTAAAAAGATTTCTAAGATTACTAACATCACCGATGAAATGGTTAAAGACGCTCCTACGATTGAAGAGGCTTTACCAAAAATTATGGAATTCATCGGAGATTCAGTATTAGTTACCCATAACGCATCCTTTGATATTGCCTTCTTAAACGAAGCACTTATTTCTTTAGGGCAACCTCCAATTAAAAATGGAGTTGTTGATACTTTAACTATTTCTCAATATATCTTCCCTGAAGCAAGAAGACATAACTTAGGTTCTTTATGTCGTAACCTTGAAGTTGAATATGATGAAGAAAGCGCCCACCGTGCTGATTACGACGCCTTTGTCTTGGCGGAAGTTTGGCAGTCTTTGTTAGTGAAATTGACAAAAGATAATCTACATTTAAAACATAAAGATCTAGCAAATTTACAGGCAAAAAAGGAATTAATTGCGCATTTACGTCCTAAACACGTTATTGCTTTAGCGAAGAATTTAGCAGGGCTTAAAGACTTATATCGTTTAGTGTCTATTTCAAATATTGATTACCTCGCTAAGGTGCCTTTACTCCCTAGAAGTGTACTTAATAAATATCGTGAGAACCTATTAATTGGTTCAGCGTGTTTTAACGGTGAAGTATACGATACTGCTAAATACTATAATGCATATAAACTTAAGAAAGTCATGTCTTTCTATGACTATATTGAAGTTCAACCTCCAGAAAATTATTCATTCTTAGTGAACACTGGAGAAATTAATGAAGAAGATGTTAATAAATACATTATCGATATCATTGAGGCTAGTAAGGAAATCGGCAAACCAGTAGTCGCTACTGGAGATGTCCATTACTGCTTAAAAGAAGAAAAAGTCTTTAGAGATGTTTATATTTCCGCTCCTCAAGTAGGAAAATCTAATCACCCACTTAATCCGTATAGTAGAAAGGACTATCCTCCTTTTGAAAACCCAGATCAACATTATCGTTCTACAGAAGAGATGCTTGAATGTTTCTCTTTCTTACCTAAAGATCTCGCTTATGAAATCGTTGTGAAGAACACAAATATGATTGCGAATATGATTGATTCGCTTCTCCCTGTTCCTAACGATAAGTTATACACTCCTAAAATCGATAACTGTGAAAACATGCTTAAAGACATGTGTTTCTCTAGAGCAAAAGAATTATATGGAGACCCTTTACCAACCTTTATTCAAGATCGTTTAGACGCTGAACTTAACGGTATTATTTCTAATGGATTCTCAGTTATTTATTATATTGCTCATTTGCTCGTTAAACGTTCTAATGAAGATGGATATATTGTTGGTAGCCGTGGATCTGTCGGTTCCTCGTTTGTCGCCACTATGAGTGGAATTACTGAAGTTAATCCTCTTCCACCTCATTATTTATGCCCACATTGTAAACATCTTGAATGGGGCAAAGAATCATATCCAGGAATTAGAAGTGGATTTGATTTACCTAGTAAGAAGTGCCCTATTTGTGGTACTGAGATGGTTAGAGACGGTCAAGATATTCCTTTTGAAACATTCTTAGGATTCCACGCTGAAAAGGTTCCTGATATCGACCTTAACTTCCCTGGAGACTACCAAGCGCGTGCTCACGAATATACAAAAGAGTTCCTAGGTAAAGATAACGTCTTTAGAGCAGGAACAATTGAAACTGTCGCTGAAAAAACAGCGTATGGTTTTGCTCGTGGTTATATTGAACGACTTTATCTCCAACAAGGAAAGAGTGAAGAAGAAGCCGCTGCTTTAGTTAATACTTATCCGAAAGCAAAACTAGAATATCTCGCTAGTGGATGCGTTGGAGTTAAAAGAACAACTGGTCAACACCCAGGAGGAATTGTTGTTATTCCTAGTGACCACGATGTCTATGACTTTACTCCAATTCAATGGCCTGCTGATGAAGCTGATAGTGCGTGGAAAACAACTCACTTCGACTTCCATTCTATTCACGATACTGTTTTAAAACTTGATATGCTTGGTCACGTTGACCCAGTTGCTTTAAAAATGATGTGTGATTTAACACATATCAATATCAAAGATATTCCAATGAACGATCCTGAAGTTTTATCACTTTTCTCTAAACCAGATTCCTTAAAACTTCATAGTAATTATATGAATGAAACAACAGGTGCTTTGGCAATTCCTGAATTTGGCACTGATTTCGTTAGAGGTATCTTAGAGAAAACTAGACCAACAACATTCTCTGATTTGGTTATTATTTCTGGCTTGTCTCATGGTACTAATGTTTGGAACGGAAACGCAGAAGATATCATTAATAAAAAGATTGCAACCTTACAAGAAGTTATCGGATGTCGTGATGATATTATGGTGTATTTAAGCGGTAAAGGCTTACCGTCTAACGTTGCCTTTGCCATTATGGAAGATGTCCGTAAAGGAAAAGGCTTAAAACCAGAATATGAAGAAGCAATGATTGCGCATAACGTTCCTTCTTATTACATCGATTCTTGTAAGAAGATTAAATACATGTTCCCTAAAGGACACGCGGTGGCTTATGTTACTATGGCGATTCGTGTTGGATATTTCAAAGTCCATCATCCTTTAGAGTTCTATGCAACCTTCTTCTCTGTTAGATCTAAACAACACGACATTATTCCAATGATTAAGGGTGAAGAAGCGATTATTAATCGACTTGAGCAACTCAAGGTCAAAGAAAAAACTGTTGGGGAGAAACTCACCAATAAAGAAGAAGAACAATATAAGACCTTAACTATCGCGATTGAAATGGCGGAACGTGGTTATAAGATTTCTAACATTGATTTATATCGTTCGGAGGCCACAAGATTTGTGGTGGATCACGAACATAATTGTTTAATTCCTCCATTTACCACGATTGATGGTTTAGGAGAAAACAACGCGATCTCTGTCATTGAAGAAAGAAATAAACGCCCATTCACTTCTAAAGAAGATTTACTTAGAAGAACAAAACTTACATCAACGAACGTTAATGATTTAGCGGCTATGGGTGTTCTTGATGAATTAAGTGAAAGTGACCAATTATCACTATTTGATTTTGGAGGATTTTAAGTCGGGAAGTAGCGCAATTTGGTAGCGCACCAATTTCGGGTGTTGGGGGTTGCCAGTTCAAATCTGGTCTTCCCGACCATTAAACTCTATGAAGAAATTATTACTCGTTAATAAAGATGCCTTTGAAAAAAGAATCCATGAGATTGATTTTTTTAGGGGCATTTTAATATTACTTGTAATATTTGACCACCTCATGTGGTTTATCAATTTTTATATTTGTAAGAATAACTCTCAGTTTTTGAATTGGTATTGGAGTAGTGATCTTCGCTATGTTGTGCGTCAGATTGTGTTGATGTTGTTTCTTTTTACTTGTGGTATTAGTTGCTTCCTTAGTAGGAACAACAAGAAACGTGGTGCGTTACTCTTTATTTTGTGTGCACTAATTACAATATCAACACACGTTATTCAACTTATGCCTATGTTCTCTAATCGTGTAATAGCGATTGATTTTAATATCCTAGGAGTTATTGCCTTATCCATCCTAACGTTCAGTATATTTGAAAATAGAAGCAGTAAGGATGTTTTATTAGTCACTGGTGGATTAATGCTTTTCTATTTCTTCATCCTTGTTAGTAAAAAGCTAACATATGATGGAGAATACAATGCATTTAGAAGTATTCTTTATTGTTCGTTTAATCCAATTAAAGCAGGATATGTTGGAGACTATTTACCGTTATTCCCATATATTATCTTCCTTTTCTTTGGAGTTTTATTTGCGAGAATATTTTATTTAGATAAAAAGTCTATAATAAAGAAGAAGGGGAATTGGGAAAAACCAATTTGCTTTCTTGGTAGACATACACTATTAATCTATATCGCTCATGAAGTGATATTCACTTTAGTGTTTATGATTATTGGTACATTTATTAAATAGGAGGATAGTTGATGAGTATTGAAAATCTAACTTTATATCAAGCTTTTCAAAGAGCCTCTAAAAAAGTACCAGAGCAAACTGCTTTATATTATTTTGATGCGGATATTAGCTTTGCTAAACTCCTTAATCGAATTGATGAAACGGCCTCAATCTTACAAAACCTTTATCGTATTAGAAAAGGTGATGTAGTAATCGTATCTTTGCCAAATATCCCTGAGACAATTATTCTTTTCTATGCTTTAAACAAAATTGGTGCGGTTAGCAATATGGTGCATCCATATTCTCCGTTTGAAGTGATGCAACGATATTATGATGATGCGAACTGCAAGATGGCGTTCCTTTTTGAAGATCGCGTTTATAAAGAACTTGATTCTTATTTAAACTTTAACGGCACGATTGTCCTAGTAAGTGCAGGTAGCTCTCTTCCTTTACGAAAAAGAGAAGCTTATAACTTTGCAAATAGGAAAATGATTAAAGAAATCAAGAAAACACATAAATTCCAATACTTACATAACCTTTCATCTAATAAACTCATAAGTGACGAAATTGTGCTAGCTAAAGAAGACACAAGTGTTCTCCTACATTCCGCATCAACTAGTGGCATTTCCAAGACTATTTCTTTAAGCGGGAAAAGTTTTAATTTCACTGCAAGTAGAGTTCCAGAAATCATGTGTATGAGAGAGGAAGAATTTGTTGGAAAATCTTTAATTTCTGTTCTTCCTTCATTCCACGGATTTGGATTGTGTATGACAATGCACGCGCCTCTTGTCAATTGTTTTGGAGTTGCTCTAATTCCTAAGTTTTCCACTAAAAATATCGTCAAAACCATGGCAAAACTCAAAAATGTTATCTGTATTTGTGGTGTTCCTTCGATCTTCAAGGCTCTTACAAATGATATAAGTTTCATCAGTTCTAAGCACATTAAGACCTTACGTAACTGCTTCTCTGGTGGAGATAGTCTTAACATGATGATTAAGGAGAATTTTGATACGATTTGTATCAGGAGAAACTCTAAATGTAGACTATACGAAGGGTATGGTTTAACCGAGGCATTATCAGTGTGCTCAGTTAACACACATCGACATCATAAGAACGGTTCAATTGGTTATCCAATCAGTGGTGTTTCCTTTAAAATTTTTGATGATGATAGAAACGAACTTCCTCCATATCAAGTTGGAGAAATTGCAATTAGTAGCGAAAACAATATGCTTGGTTACTTTAATGATGAAGAGGCTACTAGAGAAACCTTTGTGGGTGATTATTTAGTTACTGGTGATCTCGGATATATTGATGAAGATGGTTTCTTATATTTTAAGAGTAGAAAGAAGAACGTTATTAAAGTTAACGGAGTCGCAATTTTCCCAAGCGAAATCCAAAAAGTCATTGAATCACTTTCTGGAATAAGCAAATGTTGTGTTGTTCAAATACCGGATGAACGCACAGTCAATGCCTGTAAAGCATACGTCATAGGTAAAAATAAAGACCCTGAACGCATCATTAATGCTTGTAGAAAGAAACTGATTAGTTGGTCTATTCCTAAAGAAATCGAATTCGTTACTTCTTTACCGATGACTAAATTTAATAAAGTCGATTATCGTAAAGTACAAGAAATGGAAAATCAAAAAAGAAAAGTATAATATTTCTTTACTGTGGCCATGGCGGAATTGGTAGACGCGCTAGTTTCAGACGCTAGTGGAGCGATCCATGGAAGTTCAAGTCTTCTTGGCCACACCAAAAAGATAAGTAAGGTACACAATGTGTATCTTTTTCTTTTATTAGTATTACCTTTCTAATAGAATATATGACGTGCCCGAGTGGTGAAATTGGTAGACGCAATGGACTCAAAATCCATCGGTTAACAGCCATGTCGGTTCGAGTCCGACCCCGGGCACCATT
>JBGVBY010000019.1:0-3118 GCA_045226015.1 Bacilli bacterium
AACTTCCTCAGTTTTAACTTCTTCTTTCCTTTCTCTAAGAAGGACGAATTTTTGAATTGGGTATAAAACAATGAACTGTACAAAACCTGCTAAGTTCATCGCAATAAATGGACCGATCATTTCCATATTCCAACTTAATAAGATATTCATTAAGAATCCTTGGAACCAGGTGGAGAATAAGATAAGCACGATTAAAACGATAATGTATAAGAAGTAATGCCATAAAGGTGCATCACTTTTAAATGTACGACTCTTATTTAAGAAATAACCAATAGTGTTAGCGATAAAGTTAGATAAAAAGAATGGTAAGACATATCCCCAGTTAGCATGATCCTTACCAACAGTAGATTCAGAGAAGATGGCGGCTAAAAATCCTGGTAAAGGTTCAGTCCAACTCTTCATTAAGAAATACATCAAATATAAAAGTCCAAGTTGGATAACAGTGATGATAGTAGAAACAATACCAAACTTACCAAGTTGCCAGACATTCTTCCAAAATTTACCTTTGGCGTTGATACGATCATCAAGATTATCTAATTTCTGAACAATCTTATTCTTCTCTTTTTCTTCCATAAAAAAACTATATCATCAAATATTTGTTAGATATAGTTTTAATATTATTTCTTAAAATAATGTATCAACCATTTCTTGCATGGTTAAGACTTTGATTTCATCTTTATGTTCGTTTATTTTTTGTAATAAAGTTTCTAATTTATCAAATGTCTTATCAACAAAGAAATCATAGCTATGGCCGACAAAGACAAATAGCTCTGCTTCTGGGTCATTAACAAAGTTATCAAATATTTCTAAAGCGCGTTGGACTCTAAAAGATGTGCACTTGATATGATATTGGTCTATAGGTTTTTTAAACGACTCATCTAAGTCACTTAATCTTAAGTGTCTTATCTTAGTGCCGTCTCTAATAATTTCTACTTCTCTTTCTCCAGCGGTATGGAATGGAGTGGCAAAGCCAGTTACTTCTCTATTAAATATTGCTTCTAAGTTATAAATATCTTCATTAACTTCTCTAAGGATATCTTCTCTAGACATTTGATCTAAATATGGATGAGTTAATGTATGAGAAGCGACCTCTTGATTCTTATATAAATCTTTACGTTCAAATAGAGTGAATCTTCTAATTGGTTGATCGCCTAAATACCAAACAAAATCATCAAGACCACTGTTGAGATTAAAGGTTCCTCTAACCCCGTATTTATCAAACAATCCTATCGTGGTCTCGTCATAGATTGTTCCGTCATCAATACTAAACACAAAATATTTCATAATTGTACCTAACTAATTATAACAACAAAGTCGTTATAAATCGTATAAAAAGGGTTCTCAAAAAGGAAGAAAATTAAAATTTTTTAAAATATTTTCAACTTTTTGACATTTTTTTCAGTCTTATAAATAAATATAGGAGGTTTTTTATGAAAACTATTCATTTTACAAAACAAGATATCAGCTTAGGTATTAGGTTCTCAGTAGAGGAAAATACCATATGGATGAATCAAAACGATATAGTAATTTTGTTTAGAAAAAGGAAAGCATCTATATCAAAATATCTAACTAAAATTAACTCATATATTAATCAAAATCCTTCAAGTGTTTCCAAAAAAGAAACAGTTGCCACTAATGGAAAATCATACCAAATGTCTTATTTCAATTTAGATGTTATAGAAATGGTTGGTAACATGATTGATCCAGTATTCACTAAGGAATTTGTTAGTTGGTGTAAAGAACAATTAGAGAAAAAAACCAAATAATGCCGATTGAATCTAATGTAATTAGATTTGAGAATGATAATGTTGTGTTAGATGTAATGGTTTCTCCTTTTGATGAAACCGTATATGTAACACAAGACCAATTTTCGATATTGTTCGAAACCGACAAGCAAAACATATCATATCACTTATCAAATATTTTTAATTCTTGCGAGTTAGATGAAAGGGCAACTGTAAAAGAAATTTTGACAGTTCAAATCAATTTATAAATATGTAAAGGAAATTAAACAATGAAATTAATTAGATTTAACAAAGATGATATCAATTTCAATATTAGATTCTCTATAGAGAAAAATACTATATGGGTGAGTCAAAACGACATGTCTGTTTTATTCAAAAGAACTATTCCTACTATATCGTTTCATATTAAGAAAAATATGGATTATATAAACCAAAACCCTTCAACTCTTAGATGGCATCAAACAGTTGCCACTAACGGAAAAACATACAAAATGTCTTATTACAATTTAGATATTATAGAGATAATCGGAAACAAAATAGATCCTTTATTTATTAAAGAATTTATGGCTGGTGCAACGAACACCAACATATTTCACTATAAAAATTTAATTATTGTCAGATGGATAGAAGAGCAACTCTTTCCATTTTTTCAAGAGTTCAAATCAATTTATAAATACGTAAAGGAAATTAAACAATGAAACTAATTAGATTTAACAAAGATGATATCAATCTCGATATTAGATTCTCTGTAGAGGAAAACACTATATGGATGAGTCAAAGCGATATAGTAGTTTTGTTTAGAAAAAGTAAAGCATCTATATCAAAATATGTATCCAAAGTAGACTCGTATATTAACAAAAATCCCTCAGTTGTTTCAAAAAATGAAACTACTGCCAACGATGGAAAATCATACCAAATGTCTTATTTCAATTTAGATGTTATAGAAATGGTTGGTAATATGATTGATCCAATATTCACTAAAGAATTTGTTAGTTGGTGTAAAGAACAATTAGAAGCCGATAATAATAAAAATATGCCGATTGAATCTAATATAATTAGATTTGATAGTGATGGGGTCATATTAGATGTCCATGTTATTCCTAGAGAAGAGACAGTGTATTTATCTCAAGAAAAGATAGCGTCGTTATTTGATACAACCGTATCTAATATCTCAATGCATATTAAGAATATTTATGAAAACGGCGAGTTAGAGAAAAAGGCAACTCTTAAGGATTTCTTAATAGTTCAAATTGAAAATGGTAGAGAGGTCACTAGGACTATTTATGAATATAACTTAGACATGATTCTTGCTATTGGATATAGGGTGAATTCAAAGAAAGGTATCATATTTAGAAAATGGGCTACCAAGATAC
>JBGVBY010000020.1:0-3638 GCA_045226015.1 Bacilli bacterium
TATGTTTTAAGTAGTATAATATTATAGAAAGATGGCTTAACAAAATTAGCCTCTTTTTATATCGTAACAAAGGTACCTAAGTATCTATTTATAAATAAATAGTTTATTTCATATATTAAAGTAGTAAAATATAGTCATAAGGGAATTCCCATCTACAAAATAGATGGAGAAAGGATAATTATTTATGAAAAAGAAAGCGCTGATTTTCGGCACTCTCGGAGCAAGCCTTTTACTTGCGGGCGGTGTTTTTGCAGCATACACCGTAACCGATAATGCAGGAAAGATGGGCATTAAGATTAGTCCTACAGAAATTCAAGATGATGCTGTAGGTACAGTTGCCCTCAGTTGGGGTAGTAACCATTCTACTACTTTCACAAACATCAGTAACTTAACAATCGGTACTCCTCAAACGAAGACCGTGACTGTTATTGCTGAGGCTAAAAATGCCAGTAATCAAGATACTACTTATACTGGTAAACTTGATGTCGAACTACAGGATTTAAGTGGAAAAGCTGCTGAAGCTAGGAAACTTATTAATTACTTGCACGTTGATGTTAAGAATGGCGATACCAAGATTGGTGACTTGGGATTAGTTACTAGAGAGAATCAAACATCTCACGAGAATGAAACAGTCAATGAAAATGAAGCTTCATTCAATATCACTACTGACAAGACAGGTTCTGTGATTTCATTTGTTGTTTCCATTGATGCAAGTGCGCAACCATACATTAATAGTATTAATACTGACCAAGTTTACCTTGCTGTTGACTGGAGCAGATCTGGCACAGAAGATGGAGTTAAACATGTTTATATTCCAGATAATGGATGGTCTAATATGTGGGTATACTCATATGGAAGTACTGGACAAAATGCTGACTTCCCAGGTATTGAATTACAAAGGGATAGCGAAACTGGTTACTTCGTTGCTGACTTACTCGATGCACACACCAACTTCATATTCTCAACCAAGACTGCTGATGTAGTCACTGGTAGATATCCAGGTGATGGTGAACCAGGTGCAACTAGAGAATCACTAGCACTCAATACTGCAGGTAATATTTACTTTGACTGGTCAACACATCAATTCAAGAGCGAAAGACCTGCTGTTCAATATGCATTCTATTTAGTTGGTGAAGCTACCGAATCTTGGAGCGCATTAGCTGTTAACGGATTTGTTACATCTACAGCCGACTTACCAGTAGGTGTTGATCAACAATGGGAGGCAACTCTTACTATCGAAGCTGGTAAGGAATATAAGTTCCGTAGTGCAGACGAAAGCATTTGGTTAGGAAGATCTCAAGTTGAGGCTGCTTCAGGCATTACTTTAGGTGGATCTGATAACTTCACAGTTTCATCAACTGATAATACTGCCTACAAGGTATACATTAAGCATCATACTGGCGAAAGTCCTTATTATGATGCATACATCGCGTTTGTACCTGCTTCTTAATTAAACTAAATTGGGAGAGGGGATTCGTCTCCTCTCCCCACTTAAGGGTATGGCTGAAAAGAAAAAGGTCAAAGTATCAAGTATATTAATATACTCAGTATGTGTGTTTCTATTCCTGTTTGCTGCATATGGAATAGTGATAAAGCTAACTAGAAATTCAATATATCTATTTGGAGTAAGAAGTGATGCTGTATTGACCGAATCAATGTCATATAAAAACGATGATCCTGTTGTTCAAGAGTTCTTGACTGGACATGATGATCAACTTCAAAAAGGAGACCTCGTATATTCAGAAAAAGTAACTTCTGATACCGAACTAAATGTATATGACATTGTGATATTCAAAAGCCATGACACAGGACTAGAGACAATTCATAGAATTGTTGACATCAAAGATGGTTCAGATTACGCAGATAAGCAAGATAGATACTTAATACGTGCCGATACTGCTAATAATGAATCAAATGACGGCTTGTATCGAAAAGAAGAGATAATAGCAAGATACAAAGCGAAAGTTCCGTTTCTAGGCCACATCAAAACATTCTTCTCATCAATATTTGGTTTAATTCTTATCGTTGGTTTGATGATTATCATGCTTGTGTATGACTTTATTGCAAGCAACTATATAACCGACGAGAAAAACAAGAAAACCAAATCCAAGGAAACTGATCAAAATAATAATGAAAAATAAAACAGTAATTACATCTCTAGGAATTATGGCTGCATCCATTTTAATGGGAGCGGGTATTTTTGCTACAGTTACTGTTACTGATAATGCTGGAAGAATGGGTATTAGAATTGGCATTGCTGATATTGAGACAGTTGATGTTGTGTTCAAAAATGCTGACGGACTAACAGATTATTATTCTGAATCTGTAAATACTGGAGGCAAATTACTTAATCCTCCATCTAATCCAACAAAATCAGGATATGTTTTTGATGGTTGGACTACCGACAATTCTTCTTATGAAGAAACAACTGATAATTTTGACACTAAGACATATACCGCTAACACTGTGTATTATCCTAGATTCGCTTCTTATGGATATACCGTTGGTAGTGGTGATGCACAACCATTAACAAATGCACAAGGATCAAGTACAAACTTGACATTGGCCAAGAATGCCTCTCTTAAGGTTGGAACATATATTTTTGGTAAGGCAGCATTAGAAAGTGTAGCTAAAGAGAATTCATCTATTAAAACAGTTACAATTCCTCATGCTGGAGATTATTCCTTAGTTTGTGGTGCAAAGAATTCAACTTGGAGCGCTTCTAACTCTGTTGCATTTAGCAATTGGCACATTGAAAAATATTACACTTTAGATATTACAAACAACTGGAGTTCATATTCAGATAGAATATTTGCCCATTATTATTACGATGATGTTGCCGAGCACAAAGTTACCACAAAGTTAAATCAAGTTTCTGGAAACAAATATTATTCATATGCTCCATACTATATGGAGAATGTTGTGTATCTTGCCTTATGGGAAAATACATCTGAAACAAGTGGCCCAAATAGTACTTGGTCGAATGTCAAATACAAATTACCAGGCATTGCATTATCAGAAACATCATCATACGAGATGATTGATAGAACATTCACTATAAATTATGGAACATCCGATGGTAAGGGTGTGTTTTTAGTAGGTAATTTCCATGGTGATTTTGAGATTTCTGAAGCATATAGATTATCGTGGACTAATGGCAACGATTGGACAGGAACTTTCTCGTTTATCAAGGATACATCAGCAGAGTTTAAGTTTGTTATTGCTGACTATTCATCCGGTGCTAATGCACAATGGGAAAGTGATCCTAATAGGTCAGAAACCTTTAGTTCAACTGGTTCTACCAGATATTACTGGAGATAATAGTTTCATTTATTGCTTTGCAATCGCTTAAATGCTACAATATTAATGTAGAAAGAATGTGCCACGTGTGTGGTGTCATAATGTAGGAAGATTTAGTTTCTGGTCGTTTAGAAACTTTAAAATTAGTTAATAGTATCCTCCTTATCGCTATTAACGGAAATATAATCTTACTAAAAAGATCTTGGTATGTGCTCGGGATGCGTCAGCTAAGGTCTTTTGATTTATATACAGATTCTCTACATATTTGTGGGGTGTTTGTGGGGTTTTGCTTTAAATGCCTCATTTTTCATTGAATTTTCACCCCATAAAAAATAACG
>JBGVBY010000021.1:0-84548 GCA_045226015.1 Bacilli bacterium
TCGAACTCGCTACCTCATCGTTGCGAACGATGCGCTCTCCCAGGTGAGCTACGGACCCAAGCGAAATATATAATAAGAAAAAATAAGTTTCTTTTCAAATAGATATGTAATATTTTGCCCTATTTCATTTTCATTTTTTCTACCTTTAAAACAAAAGAAGAACATTTTTTAGCTGTGATAAACCAATAAAGTCTGGACTACTTTAATAATAGATATAATTTTAATACATTAATGTATTAACTTAAATTGAAACGCTGAAATATTATAACTGTATATATCATTTTTTGCTAAATAACATTAATATAAATTGAAGAACGAGGTCAAAAAAATGACAAATAGAAAATCACTTGCTATAGGCATAATTAATGCTGTTTTAAATGTAATTCTTTTTATTCTTGTAATAAATTCCGGCTTTTACTATAGAACAAGCGGAAGCAATCTAAAGTATGGCGATATTTATATGAAAAACGGTGGTGCTAAATTACCCGCTTCAATATTTGATATTAGTGCCTTTTTAGGCGTATGCTGCATTATGGTAATAATCGCTGGGTTAGTATTCTCAATAATTGTTATAGTAAAGTCTGCAAGGGGAGACGATTGTTCTAATGGTTTTGTTGTTGGATATATCTCTGTTGGAATTGTTACATTCATCGTTAACCTTTTTGTGTTTATTATGATTTTCATCGCTTCAAAATCCAGTACTTCAGGTGTTCCAGGAGCCTGGGAAGAAACATATGATAGAGTTGGTTTAAGTGGTGTAGGAATTTTTTACTTGATATTAGGCGTTATTGAAATCTTCGGCGGACCATTCTCAGCGTTTGTGCTTGAAGATAATAACACTGGTTTAAACAAATATATGGCAAAGAATAAGTATAAAACTACCACTAGTAAAGTTTCTCCTTCTAAGCCAGGATCTTCTTCCGTTAGTGTTATAAAAGGGCCTGTAAAACCTGTTAATGTTTCCCCTTCTAAATCCAACACTGAAGCGAAACAAGAATACGAAACAAAAACAGAAGAATGGGGAGGAGCGAAGGTCAAAATCGTTGATCATACAAAACCATTATCTCCAAGTGAGCCATCAGTAAAAGAAGAAAAAAATGATGTTGCCAAATCTCAATCAATAGCTTCAATAGAAAAGAAAGAAAAATTAGAACAGCTACAATTCTTATTTGACTCAAAAGTAATTAGTGAAGAAGAATATAAAGCGGCAAGAGAAAAAATTATTAATTCATAAAAAAAGGAGCTATGCTCATTTTTATAATGTGTTCCACATCGTTAATCCTGTAAACAAGGAAATTTTACTTAAACGCCTGTTTGATTCTAATACTTTTAGATTTAAGTCACCTAACGAAACACTAATGCTAGACAATTCTGAAGATAACTTAGTGCCTAACCTTTCAATAGAATTGTTAATACTATTTGTCATATTCGCCAAAGACTTATCAAGGACGTCAAATTTTTGTAGTAAATCATCTCTAAACTTTTCTTCGTCGTAAAGCAAGACAGCCTCTTTCCATGTATCAGCTTTTCCAGCAAGAATAGAATTCATAATACTAACGACTGCGGCAAAAGAGCGATATTGAAGTGGTAAATCAAATATTTGAACAACTTCTTTAGCTTTGATCATTACTTCAGCGAACTCTCTACGTCTTTTGTTGATTTCAGGAATAATAATCGCTTTATAATCGTCAATATATAACTCTTCTTTTTTGTTCTTAACTTCCATCATTTGGTTATGAAGACTCGAAAAGTTGTAGACAATAGTTCTTGAATTGCTGAAAACTGCACATTTATAAACAGCGCTTGTTTCTTTTTCGTCCAAGTAAATAAGGTCCTTTGCCCATTGAAGCAAGTCCTCGTGGTTCGCTTCAAAACAAATAGAACTCGCATTACCAGTGGCTTTATAAATGTTAGGATAAGCATCCAAATAAGATTGGCCTTTATATGTAAAAGTGCCAAAGTTTGTACTATTGTACTTAATAGTAAAGTCGTTTTTAATTGAGTTGTATGCTGCCCTAACTGAACTTGGAATGTCAGATTCTGTTAATTCTAATTTCTTTATATAATGTTTTGCGAACTCTACCCCTAATGGTTTGCAACGTGCATACTCTGTTGTATTTAAGTATAACTGTGCATAATTATCTGGAAAAACAGATTCAATGCTTAAGTAGTCAACAACAGACATAATCCAAATATTAGGCTTTGTTGCGTCAAACTCTAATTCTTCGAATGATTCTATAGCTTCTAGAGCTGATGCCCAAATAGATAATTTCTTTAAAAGAATGTATTTGTCATTTTCTGAAACAACTTTGATTTCGTTTTTGTCGTTGGAGGCCGATACAACAACTTTGCCTCCTTCTGATTCAACTTCTTGAAGAAGCCCTTTTGCTTCTTCTAATGAATATTCAGTGCCACATTCTTGGCAAACAAAAACACCATTTTCTTTTTTAATAAATTGAGATCCACAAATCTCACACACCATCTTTTTCATAAGCCACCTCAATAAATAAAATACATCTCAATGTAATTAGATGTCAAAAAAGATAGATGCGATAATCAAAAGAAAATAAAAAGGAGAACAAATCTCCTTCTTATTAGATTGGCTGATTACTATTTTTGCTCGATGACTTTTGGTTCTTTCTTATCTTTCTTAGAGAAAAGAGCAAGTAAGAGGGCGTATAAACCACCGACAGCAGTGAGAATACCAACAACAATCCAGAACGCAGATCTGAATTCTGGTAAGTTAATGTAAAGGATGCCAAATAAAACGAATAAAGCACCCAAAGTGATTTCACCAACACCCATAAAAAGGTTGATTTTTACTGCGGAGAAGATGCCATAAAGCACTAAAGCGGCTCCGGCGGCAATCATGAGCAATACAAAGACTGCAATAATCCATTCAAAGTGGAGGTAACTAACCAATAATCCAATACCAACAGCAAGTAATGCTCCACCTGCAACTAAGCCTGGGAATTGCAAGACCTTGATTTTGATAAACGCAAATAACTCGACAAGTAAAAGCACAACACCACTAACAACAAAGAGGACACCAAAATATGTATTCATAGCGCCTTCTTTATAAATAGCGATAAGCACACCAATAATAATCGTGGCAATTGCTTCTAAGATAGTAACTAATTTATTTTCTTTCATTATTTTTTCTTCCTTTCTGATAAATAGTTATAGTTTTATTTTTAATAAAAAGCAACTTATATGTTCTCTGGCTCTTTATTTTTATCGAATACATCTTCAATAACAGGCACTAAAGCTGTAACAATCAATTCAATAATTAGCAAATAGATGTGTGTTTTCGCATGATGCTCAGTTGGAGTAATGATAAGCATAATAGAGAATACAATAGCAACGATTGATTCAATACCACTTAAAATAGCGGCCACCCCTTTGACTTCTCCAGAGGTGATTTCATGGATTTCAACTGCTTCTCTAAGAATTGACCAAACGCCCCAAATAACACATACAGTGACATAGTCTCTAATCGAACAGAGCACAATGATTCCAATCATTGTTTCCACTAAACCAAAGATGAACCAAAACTTTTTATAACAATTCTTTTTATACACAAATGTATCAACAATTGCTTCTTCTGCACCATATAAAAGGATTAGTGCGCCCACTAAATAGTGGAGATCAACAAGTAGTGATTCTCGATATACAAATACGAGAACTGCAAATACAGCAAAAATAGCAAGTTTTATATATTTATATATTTTCATATTTATTTAAATAAGACTAAGCAAGCTGCTCCAATCTTTCCAGAATCATAACCTAATGACGAAGTAAGAAGATCAACTTCAGGAGAACCTTTCATACCATAGTCATGCTTTTTCATATATTTTCTTAATCTCGAAAGGAGATTATCTCCTTCGTTAGCAACTCCTCCAGAAAGAATAATAGCTTCTGGTCTAAAGATATTGCAGTAATTAAGTAATCCTTCACCTAAATAGGAGACATAGTCTTCAACAAGTATCTTCCCATATTTATCTCCGCGACTAGCAGCAATGAATGCGTTTCTAGCGTCCACTCCATTAAGCTCTTTTTCAATCGCAGTAAGCATAGATTCTGGATGTTTTTTCATCATTCTTTTCGTCTCTTTAACTAATGCAGTAGCGGAAGCGTAAGCTTCTAAGCATCCTTTTCTACCACATCCACAAGTTCTACCGTTATGACGAATGACCATGTGGCCGAGTTCTCCACCCATATGACGATATCCATCATATAGTTTTCCGTTAATAATAACTCCTCCACCTACTCCAGTACCCAAGGTAATCATGAGAAGGTTTTGATATTTATAACCACTACCAAATTTTGCTTCTCCTAGAGCCGCTACGTTCGCGTCATTATTTAATTCCACTGGGATACCTACACGTTTTTGAATAAATTCTTTGATATTGAAGCCATTCCAATTTGGTAAATTTGGTGAAGAAATAATTAATCCTGATTCCATGTCCATGATTCCAGGGTTACCAATTCCAATACCTTTAGCTTCTTCTTTTAAATTAGCGGTTTTCTTTGTTTCTAAAATTAAATCACAAAGTTTTCCGACTTCTTCTTCAGCAGGTTTGTTTTTATCAACTTTGAAAGAAAAGCGAGTGAGTATCTCACCTTTTTCATTAATAAAGGCACCTTTAATTGAAGTACCACCAATATCAATACCAATAGCGATCATAGCATTATCCTCTAGTGAATAAATTATAAAACAATTATTTATATAATAAAAGACGCGTAAAAAAATCGTAATACATTTAAAAATCTTTGCTAAAATATTGCTTATGGAAAACAAAAAAGCACACATTAAATTAAAAGATCGTACTTTAGAAAACGATATCAAATATAAAGGTCCTTTAAGTTATAGACATCTCCGTATCATTGGTTGGATGTTTTTAGTACTCGCTCAAATTGCAATGATACTTAAGTTCAACATGAAGCTTAACGCGGATAGCACCCTTAGTCTTACCTCTGCATACGATGTCTTCTCTTTCATGTCTAATCTTCCTCTTCCACTATTTTTGATTGCTAACTTTGCAATTATTATTCAAAAGAAAGACAACATCAAAAAACTAGTTATCTTTTATCTAGGTGTAGCAACGTTGATGTACTTAATTGGTACGTTTGTCACTATGCACTATGTGCATGGACTTATTCAATCTTTAACAACTAATTATTTTTCATATTATAATGCGTCCTTATTGATGGGCACCATCTTAATCAGTATGGGACGAAGCGGTTATGCACTTAACATCTTTATCGATTTATTACTATGCTCGTTAATCTTGTTCTTTGCGACATATAAACCAAAGAAAATCTTTAAAGATAAGTATCTTATCATTTTTAGACTCTTTGTCATTCTCCCTATCGCTTATGAAATCGCCGGCATGTTCTTAAAAATGTGCATTAATTTAATGGCTATAGAAGACGTTTCTACGTTCTGGTTCTTCCTATTGCCTAGCAAGCCTCCAATGTTATTCTTCGCGTATGTCGTTATTGTTTTCCTACTCAAAATTGGAGAATTAAATAGAAAGAAACGTAAAGATTATCACGATTTCTCTCCTGAACATTTAAAAACAAACGCGCATTCATTACGTGTTTCTATCATGCTAACAATCGTGTTCTTTATCTTTATCGCTCTTGATATATTTGCTCTTTTTTTAGGTGGCTTTATTACATATGGTATGCATCCTGATTTAGGTGAAAATGGTTTCATAGCGGGGTTAATATTTGCCTTGTCTTTAGGATTTGGTGAATCTGCAGTGTCAATACTTATTCTTCCATTAGTTCTTTTATTCTCCTATAACAAAACACATAAAAATAAGAAAGTAGACACTCTTATTCCAGTCGCAGGAATTGCCTTAGTCGCCTTTGTATATTTAGAAGGTACGTATCAAGTCTTAAGCCATAATATCCCAATCATCTTAGATAAGATACGTGATTGGATTCAAGGCATATTCGGAGGGGAAGAAGAACCCGCCAATCCTGAGCCTTCACCACTTCATCAAATAACGGAATCAATAAAAGCAATTATAAGAAAATAAGGAGTTTATAACTCCTTTTTCTTTTCTCTTAATAAGACGAATTTTTGAATTGGGAATAATATTAGTCCCTGCATTATTCCTACAGTCATCGCTGCGATCGTTGGGGCAAGCCACTCAATAGAGGCTCCTATCATTGCATTAACTATCACACCTTGTAACCAAGTTGAAAATGTAATTAATAGTATTAATATCACGAAATATATAACATAGTGCCATATAGGCGCATCACTCTTAAAGGTCTTATGTTTATTTAAAATATACCCAACCGTATTAGCGATTAAGTTAGATAAGAAGAACGGAAGAATATAACCCCAATTTGAATGACCTACACCTACAGAAGATTCAGAGAATATATCTCCTAATAATCCAGGAAGAGGTTCAGTCCATTCTTTCATAAAGAAATATAATAGATTAACTAATGCAAGTTGAATTACAGTCACAAATAAAGACACAACCGTGAACTTTATATATTGCCACACTGTCTTCCAAAAGCCTTTGCCTTCAAACTTATCATCTGTGTGATTAAGCCATTTAGAAAACCTAGTTTGCTTCTTTTCTTCCATAGCCATAATTCTATCAAAAAGATGTAATATTAAAATATGGATAAAATAGAAACGTTACAAAAACTTATCGATAACGCGACTAACATTGTCTTTTTTGGTGGCGCGGGAGTGTCCACGGAAAGCGGTTTAAAAGACTTTAGAAGTAAAGACGGACTATATCATCTACATTCAAAATATGGTCGTCCATATGAAGAGATGCTTTCTCATACATATTTCATGGAACACACTGATACATTTTATGAGTTTTATCGTGAATTCATGATTGATACAAGTGTGAAACCAAACGCTGCTCATTTATATCTAAGTAAGCTAGAAACACGCAAGAACCTCACTATAATTACTCAAAACATCGATGGACTACACCAAATGGCGGGTTCTAAAAAAGTCATTGAACTTCATGGATCTATTCATAGAAATTACTGCATGAGATGCCATCGCTTGTTTAATCTAGATGACATATTAAAGATGGATAATGTCCCTATTTGTCCTTACTGTAATGGACTTATCAAACCTGATGTCGTTTTATATGAAGAACCATTAAATCAAGTTAGTTTAGATTCTGCGATTATCGCTCTTAGTAGAGCAGATCTTTTAATCGTTGCTGGAACATCTTTAAGAGTGTACCCAGCTAGTGGACTTATCCGCTATTATCGAGGAACTAAAATTGTAATCATTAATAAAGATCACCTATATTTAGATGAGGGTGTTACTTTAGAGATTAATGAACCAGTGGGTAAAACATTCTCTAAGTTAAAATAAAATCTCCAATTAGAAGATTATACTTCGCTTATATATTTACGATTGAATAATAGAGGGATCGCCATTGATACAGGCGTTCCTTCTTTTACTATCTTATAAACAACATCAATAATTGGTAATTCAATATTGTATTTCTTTTCTAACTTTTTAGCAGCCTCTAGAGCATTAACACCTTCCACTACCATGCCAACTTTTTCTAGAGTTTCTTTTAAAGAATAACCTTTACCAATTAAAAGACCGGCGTTATGGTTTCTTGAATTAGTGGAAGTTGCAGTAACAACGATATCTCCAATTCCAGTTAAACCAGAGAACGTTTTTTCATTACACCCCATTGCCACTCCAATACGGGTAATTTCAGATAGTCCTCTAGTGATAATTGCTGCTTTCGCATTATCCCCATATCCTAAGCCTTCTGACATACCAGCCGCTAAAGCGATAATGTTTTTAAGCGCCCCAGAAAGTTCAACACCTTTAATATCAGTGTTCGTGTAAACACGAAGAACATCATTACTAATCTCTTCTTGTACGAGTTTAGCAACTTCTTCATCAATGCAACTTGAGACGATTAAGGTTGGTAAACCTAAGGCTACTTCTTCCGCATGAGTTGGCCCACTTAAAGCAACAATTTTAAAAGAAGGACCAAGAACATCAGTGAGGATCTCACTCATTGTAAATAACGTATCTTTTTCTATGCCTTTCGCAACTGTGATTATCACTTGTTTATCAATAAGATAACTCTTTACTGCTTCTGCTGTTTCTCTAACATATGGAGAAGGACACGCAAAGATAACAAAATCTTGATTTAAACACGCTTCTTTTAAATCAGTAACAAAGTTTATCTCATCTCTTATATATGAACCCGGTAAATTTGGGTGTTTATGCGACTCTTTAAGACTAATTGAGTCTTTTTCAAACTTGCTCCAAAGAGTGACTTCATGTCCCATCTTAGAAAGCATATTTGCTAAAGCAGTACCCCAAGTACCGCTACCTAATATTCCAATTTTCTTCATGTTTCTATTATCTCATTAAAAAGAACAAAATATAAATATTTTGATTAAAAAGTTAAAGAAAATTTTTAAAAAATCGCGATTTTCTCCCTATTTAAATAATGAGGGGGTAAATATCGACAAAGGGTAAAGTCGTTAAAACTAGCTTTAAGACTTGTTTAGTCAAAAAAGTTATGGTTCTTTTATCAGTTTTCTCCCGTACCTACTTAAACCTAATAAGTTTTAAGGCTTTAAAGCAGGAGGGTTTATGGAAATTACTCTGTTACTGATTTTATTAGTGATTTTAGCAATTAAAAAAGACTCAAGATAGAGTCCAAACCCATCAATAGAATAACTGATATCCCTCACTTAGTCAATATAGGTGAGACCGACAAAGGATAAAGTCGATAAAACTAGCTTTGGAAACAAGGTTATAGTTCTTTTCTTCCTAGTTTTCTTCTATAGCTTTGGACTATCCAAACGCTAATAGGAAGGAGGTATCAATATGGAACTAACAACATTACTTTTACTATTATTAGTCATTGTAATTAAAAAAGGTTCCTAATGGAACCAAAACACCTATTAATAGAATAACTAGGATTTGGATTTAAGTCAATATGCGTACAGGTTCTTTTTAGGTTTCTTGCGTCTTAAATCATTCCTTTAAAAGAAACCTAAACCCCCTTAATCAAAAGAAAAAGCGGTCACCGAAGTGATCGCTTGTTCTTTCTATTTAAGAAAGATTATTTCTTTCTTGGGCTTCTAATCGCAGCTTGAGCAGCAGCTAAACGTGCGACTGGAACACGGAATGGTGAACAAGAAACATAATCAAGTCCAGCGTCATGGTAGAATTGGATGGAATTTGGTTCTCCACCAGTTTCACCACAAACACCAACGTGTAATTCTGGTCTTGTTGCTCTACCTTCTTTAACAGAAAGTTTAATGAGTCTACCAACACCTTCTTGGTCTAAGGTCTTGAATGGATCTTCTTCAAAAATCTTATTGGAATAGTAATCTGGTAAGAATTTGGAAGCATCATCACGACTGAAACCAAAGGTTAATTGGGTTAAGTCATTTGTACCAAATGAGAAGAATTCAGCTTCTTTAGCGATTTCATCACTTAAGAGAGCAGCACGTGGAATTTCAATCATGGTACCAACATGGTATTTCATGTTAACTCCAGCGGCTTTAATAACTTCATCAGCGGTCTTAACAACGATAGCCTTAACGAATTTGAATTCCTTTAAGTCTAAGGTTAATGGAATCATGATTTCTGGTTCGATATGTAAGCCTCTTCTAGCATTAACTGCGATAGCAGCCTTAATGATAGCGCGGGTTTGCATTTCGCCAATTTCTGGATAGGAGACGTCTAAACGGCAGCCTCTATGACCCATCATTGGGTTGAATTCATGTAATTCTTCGATTCTCTTATGAATGTAAGCGACTGTATGTCCGGTTGCTTTAGCAAGTTCGGCAATCTTGTCTTCTTCTTGTGGTAAGAATTCATGTAGAGGTGGATCGAGTAAACGAACGTTAACGTTGAGTTCGCCCATTTCTTCAAATAAGCCTTCAAAGTCTTTTTGTTGTAATGGTTCGATTTCCGCTAGAGCGGCAACTCTTTCTTCTTTGTTATCAGCAAGAATCATCTTTCTGAAGGAGAAGATCTTGTCTTTATCGAAGAACATATGTTCTGTACGGCATAATCCGATACCTTGAGCACCGAATAATTTGGCTTGATGTGCATCACGTGGAGTGTCAGCGTTTGTTCTGACTTTTAAGTCACGGGCTTCATCAACCCAGCTCATTAATCTACCGAAGTTACCACTGGATAGATCTGGAGCAACTTTCTTAATATCACCAGCGTAGACACTACCTGTAGATCCGTCTAAGGATAAGACGTCTTTATCAGTGTAGACTTTGCCGTCGATTGTTAAGGTTCTCTTTTCTTCATCAATTAAAGCAGCAGCACAACCTGTGATACAGCATTTACCCATACCACGAGCAACAACGGCTGCGTGAGATGTCATACCACCACGCATTGTGAGAATACCTTCACATGCGATCATACCTGCTAAGTCTTCTGGGGAAGTTTCAGCACGGACTAAGACAACTTTTTCACCAGCGGCATGTCTTTGTTCAGCTTCTTCAGCTGTAAAAGCGATGGCACCTGTACCTGCGCCTGGACCAGCTGGGTTGCCTTTGGCGATTAATCTGGATTGAGCAGCAGCTAAATCATCTTTATCGAAGTTTGGTAATAATAATTTATCGAATGAAACTGGATCAATTCTTAAGACGGCTTCTTCTTTAGAAATTAATCCTTCATCAACCATGTCGCAGGCCATCTTTAAGGCAGCGGCTGGTGTTCTTTTACCTGAACGGGTTTGTAAGAAGTATAATTTTCCTTCTTCAACAGTAAATTCCATATCTTGCATATCACGATAATGGAGTTCCATGTTCTTAATGGTTTTGACGAATTGATCGTAAACATCTGGCATACGTCTCTTTAATTCGTCGATGTGTAATGGAGTTCTAATACCGGCAACAACGTCTTCACCTTGTGCATTTGGTAAGTATTCAGCAGAGATTTCTTTTTCACCAGTAGCAGCGTTTCTTGAGAAAGCAACACCAGTACCAGAGGTTTCGCCTTTATTACCGAAGGCCATGGATTGAACGTTAACAGCAGTACCCCATGAATATGGGATTGAGTATTGCATACGGTAGATATTAGCACGTGGGTTGTCCCAGCTTCTAAAAACCGCAGCAACAGCTTCCATTAATTGTTCACGTGGATCAGATGGGAATTCTTCTCCAAATGTCTTTTTGTAGTAGTCTTTATATTTTGCAACTAAGACTTTTAATTCTTCTGTGGTGACTTCTGTATCGAGTTTGTATCCTTTTTCTTTCTTTAAGTCATCAAGCATCTTATCCATATCAGTTCTTGGATGACCTTTAGCGATGTTTGTAAACATGAGGATGAATCTACGGAAGCTATCCATAGCGAATCTTTCGTTACCGGTTTCTCTAGCAAGAGCGGCAGCGGTTTTGTCATTTAAACCTAAGTTTAAGATTGTGTCCATCATACCTGGCATACTAACACGAGCGCCAGAACGGACTGAGACTAAAAGTGGATTGTGGTCGCCACCGAATGATTTTCCGGTTTTCTTTTCGACTTCCTTGATAGCACCAAAGATTTGTTCGCGTACAAATTCTGGGATTTTCTTGCCACTTTCATAATAGAGTGTACAAGCTTCAGTAGAAATGGTGAATCCTTCTGGAACTGGAACACCAATATGGGTCATTTCTGCTAAGCCAGCACCTTTACCACCTAAGAGTTCTTTGCCTAAGCCATAGGCTTCCTCAAAGGCGTAAACATATTTCTTTTCAGCCATATTTTTCCTCCTATAGGGCCAATTAGTGAGTACCTACGTATCGCACTCACCAGCGTGAATTATTATATCACAAGCACGCATAATGCGAGAATATGTTTTTCAAAAAATGAAACAATTATATTTCTCCGATAGTGATACAATATAAAAGAGCAAAGAGGGCAAATATATGAACACTCAATCACCACTTGTATTAACAATTGATTTTGGAACTCAATCAGTCCGTACTTCATTAATCAATAAAACCGGAGAAATAGAAGCAATCATTAAAAAGAAATATGATCCTGCTTATTTTTCGAGAGAAAAAGGATACGCAGAACAAGATCCAGATTATTACTATAACGTGATGATCGAGTGCTTAACTGAACTCGCTAAAAATAACAAAGACAAACTTGAAAGAATTAAGGGTTCCACTATTTCTACATTTAGAGATACATCAGTTCAACTCGATAAAGATTTAAAACCTGTAAGAGACTCTATACTTTGGTTAGATCAAAGAATGGCTAAAGGTAGTGAAAAAATCCCTCTAGCGTATTCCGCTTTATTCAAACTTGTTGGAATGGGAGAAACCATTAAACTTAATCGTAGCCGCACAATGGCGCACTGGCTTAAAGAAAACGAACCAGAAACATGGAAGAAAACATATAAGTATGTGAACATTTCCACATATCTAACATATAAACTCACAGGTCAACTGGTTGACAGCGCTGCTAACTTAACAGGTCACTACCCAATCAATTTCAAAAAGAGAAAATGGTATGGAGAAAAGGCTTTAAAAGGAGTTATTTTTGGTATTCCATCTAGAATGCTTTTTGAGTTAAAACAACCTGGAGAAAAAATCGGTGTTATAAGTGATGAAATCGCAAAAAAGACAGGACTTCCTACAAATATTCCTCTATTTGCGTCAGGTAGTGATAAGGCATGTGAAACTCTTGGCTTAGGTGCGTTAGATAAATCTATTGGAGCAATTTCTTATGGAACTGCTTCCACAATTGAAGTATCAAATCAAAAATATCACGAACCGGAGCCATTTCTCCCAGCGTACCCTGCTGCTGTACCAAATTGGTATAACATGGAGGTTCAAGTATATAGAGGATATTGGATGCTTTCATGGTTCTCAAAAAACTTTGCTTCTGAATTAATTGATGAAAGCAAGATCCAATCGATGGCAGTTGAAGAACTTCTAAATAAAAAGCTTAGTGATATTCCTCCTGGATGTGATGGATTAGTCCTACAACCATATTGGGGACCAGGACTTAGAAGACCTCTCGCTAAAGGTGGAATAATCGGATTTAGTGATATCCACACAAGAGAACATCTCTATAGAGCGATTATTGAAGGTATTGGTTATGCCTTAAAAGAAGGCCTTGAATCCATTGAAAAGAGTCAAAAACATAAAGTTAAAGAACTAAGAATCTCTGGTGGAGGTAGCCAAAGTGATATTATCTGTCAAATAACCGCGGATATCTTCAATCTTCCTGTTAGTAGAGTTCAAACTTATGAAACCACTTCACTCGGTGAAGCTATCTCAGTCTTTGTAGCGTTAGGTGAATATAAAGACGTTAACGAAGCGATGAACGAGATGAGTCATAAAACAACAACATTTGTGCCAAACAAAGAAGCTGCAGAACAGTATGAAGATTTATACCGTAAAGTTTATCTACAAATGTTCCCTAGACTTAAAAACGTCTATAAAGATCTCAACAAATTCACAAAAAGATATTAAAGAAAAAAGCGATTTCCATATAAGAAGTCGCTTCTTTTTTTTATTTGTCGATTGTGATTTTTATTGAAGCACAAAGTGCGTCAAGTATTTTATCAATCTTTTCTAGAGTAGGGTTACCAACACCTCTTTCTAGTTTAGAAATATCGCCTTGATCAATACCTGTCTTTTTTGATAACTCTGATTGGGTGATACCTCTTTTTTGTCTTAGTTGCGTGATTTGATAGCCAATCTGATAATTTGTATTGACTCTTTCATTTCTAACAAATTCGCCATCCTCGTATACAGTTGCGGTGCTTAAATCTAAATTATCGTTCCAGATAATGCCGTAACCACCAACATCTAATCTACCTGATGTGAATAGTTCTCGATTCTCGAGTTCTTTTAATTGTGGATATTTATCAAATAGTTTTGAGATATCGTATTTAAACACCTTTCCATCAATAAAGGTAACCTCAAATTCAGTGCCACTTAGAAAGTTAATTTTAATCGCTACAATAAACATATCTCAAATATAGTATATGGGATATACACCATATTATCAATATGATTAAAAATAAATTTTTATTAGGTTATTCTAATTCAAACGCTCCGGTGTATAAGTTGTAATACACGCCTTTTTGAGCAATTAAATCATCATGCGTTCCACGTTCAATAATGTGTCCATGGTCTAAAACCATAATCGCATTACTGTTTTGAACTGTCGATAATCTATGAGCGATAACAAATACAGTTCTACCTTCCATGAGTTGATCTGTACCTTGTTGGACAAGTTTTTCAGTACGAGTATCAATAGATGAAGTAGCTTCATCAAGAATCATAACAGGCGCATCTGCAACCGCGGCACGAGCGATAGAAAGCAATTGTCTTTGGCCTTGTGACAAGTTACTACCATCTCCAGAAAGGAGAGTGTTATATCCTTCTGGTAGACGAGTAATGAAGTCATGAGCGTTAGCAATCTTAGCAGCTTCAATACATTCTTCGTCAGTAGCTTCTAATCTACCATAACGAATATTTTCCATAACTGTTCCAGTAAATAAGTTAGTGTCTTGTAAGACAATACCTAATGATTTACGTAAATCAGCCTTTTTAATTTTATTAATGTTGATGCCGTCATATCTAATTTTGCCGTCTGCAATATCATAGAAACGGTTAATCAAATTGGTGATAGTTGTCTTACCTGCGCCTGTCGCACCTACGAATGCGATTTTTTGACCTGGGTGAGCGTATATGGACACATCTTCAAGAACTAGTCTATGACCATCATAAGAGAAGTCGACGTCGTCTAAAACAATGTCCCCTTTAAGTTCACGATATTCAAGAGTGCCATCTTTATGACGATACTTCCAAGCATAGTCTCTAGTATGTTCTTCCGTTTCTTCGAAAGAACCATCTTCTTTGTATTTAATATTACAAAGATAGACATATCCTTCGTCTTTTTCTGGCATCTCATCGATTAAGTCTAAACATCTAGAAGCACCCGCCATACCCATGACAATGAAGATAACTTGTTGTGAGAATTGGTTAACGTTATTTGCAAACATTCTACTAAGCATCAAGAAGAGGGCTATCATACCTGCGAATTGAGATGCTTCTACAACATCGTATCCAGTTAATGATAAGTTCTTCCAACCAAAGACGTAGATAAATGCTCCCATGAGTCCACAAAGGATATATAAGAAGTTGCCAATGTTACCCATGACAGGCATCATGACGTTGCTTTGTACGTTAGCAGTTGTAGCATAGCTACATAACTCATCATTCATCTTATCAAAGTCTTCAGAACTCTTTTGCTCGTGAGAGAATACTTTAATAACTTTTAATCCATTAATGGATTCTTCAATATTACCTTCAACCTGCGCTAACGCGACTTGTTGTTTGATGAAGAATTTAGAGGATTTTCCTCCTAATCCCTTAACAACACCTAACATGAAGAAGAAGCCAACAACTACAACAAGAGTCATCCAAACAGATGTAAACATCATAATCATAAACACGAATATAGAAATGAGTCCTGTTTGAATTAAACTTGGTAATGATTGAGAAATAAATTGTCTAATTGTATCGATATCGTTTGTATACAAAGACATAATTGATCCATGAGCGTGTGTATCAAAATATTTGATTGGTAGGTCTTCCATATGGGAGAACATTTCCTTACGGAATTCATTTAAGAATCTTTGAGTAACAATCGCCATGGTTCTATTCCATGTCCAGCTTGTCAAAATACCTACAAAGTAAATAGAACCCAAGATGATTAATAAATATGTGACATTTGTTTCAATAGAGAATCCAAATGTGGTTGGAACTGTAAATATGTCTACGAATGGATTGGTAGGAGTTCCGTTAGCACTTAATAAAGCAGCTTCAGTTAATGTATTTGTCGCTAAAGAAACAAATATTGATGAAGACAAATTACTAAATACATTAAACAATAAACAGATTAATGAAACGATTAATTGAGCAGGATAGAGTTTGAATAAGCGTTTAATGATACGTTTCATAGTACCCTTTTTCGCTTTTCCTCTTTCTTTAATACGAACTGGTGGCATTATTTATCACCTCCTACTCTATTTTGGGTGGTGTAAACTTCTTGATAAATCGCATTGTTCTTCAATAATTCTTCATGAGTTCCAATGGCATTAATCTGACCATTATCCATAATGATGATTTGATCAGCATCTTCAATCGAACTGATACGTTGCGCAATGACGATTTTAGTCATATGTGGAAGATCTTCTTTTAAACCTTTACGAATTAACCTATCTGTCTTGGTATCGACAGCGCTGGTGGAGTCGTCTAAAATCATAATTTTTGGATTTTTCAAGATTGCTCTAGCGATACAAAGTCTTTGTTTTTGTCCACCAGAGAAATTAGCACCGCCTTGTTCGACTTTGCTCTTAAGTAATTCTGGTTTAGCTTTAACAATCTCTTCCGCTTGAGCAATTTTACATGCAGCCCACATTTCTTCTTCGGTCGCATTAAGATTTCCCCAACGTAAATTGGATTCAATCGTGCCACTAAATAGAACATTCTTTTGAAGGACTACCGCAACATTGTCTCTTAAAGTTTCTAAGTCATATTCTTTGACATTATGATCACCAACTTTGACTTCTCCATCGGTAACATCATAAAGTCTTGAAATGAGATTAATAACAGAAGTCTTACCTGAACCTGTTGAACCTAAAATACCAACAAATTGACCACTTTTGATGGAAATATTGATATTATTTAAGGCATTTTGTTCAGCGTTTTTCTTATATTTAAAGGAAACATTTTTAAATTCAACATCTCCATTAGTGACTTCCATAATTGGATTCTCAGGATTGACAATTGTTGGTTCTTCTTCAAGTACTTCAGAGATACGTTTAATAGATTCAACAGACATTGCAATCATGACCATAATCATAGAAATCATCATGAGAGACATCAAAATCTGAATGCCATAAGTGATAAGGGCAGATAGTTGTCCAAGAGTTAATTCTCCATTCACCCAGTCACCCACTTTTCTTCCCGTTTCAGGATCAATTTCAATAACTGGAGTAGCGGTTCTAAAGATCAATAATGATCCTAATCCTATAATTAAAATATTACTTAAATGAATTGAAGTATTGAGTAATGGACTATTTAATGCCACGATTTTTTCAGCTTTTACGAAGTCGGTTGTAATCGCGTTGCTTGCGCTTGCAAATTTATCCTTCTCAAAGTCTTCACGGACATATGATTTTACTACTCTAATACCGCCGACATTTTCTTGAACAGATTCATTGAGTTTGTCGTATCGTTTGAAAACTGACATAAAGATTTTCATTGCATGTCTAATAATCATAAATAGACCAAACGCAACAATTGGAATGAGTCCAACAAAGATAAATCCCATTAGACCTCCACCAACGAAGGTCATAACAGCAGAGAATATGAGCATAAGTGGCGCTCTAACAACAATACGAATCATCATTTGGAACGCCATTTGGACGTTATTAATATCGGTGGTCATTCTTGTAACTAAAGATGACGCTGAGAATTTATCAATATTCTCAAAAGAGAAACTAGTTAATTTCTTATATAAATCACTTCTTAGGTTAGCGGCCATTCCGACTGATGCTTTTGATGCAAAGATACCACCAAAAATACCACAGAGAAGTGAGACTATAGCCATTCCAATAAGAATAAGGGCTAAATAGAAAACTGGAATACCGCTTGATGCGTGGAAAAAGTCATCTGCATTATTTAAGAGTTTTATCTCATCAACAAACATACCCATTATGAATGGCATCGCGCATTCCATTGCGGCTTCGCCAATCATAAATAACGGGGTTATCAACGCGTATCTTTTATATTGTCTAACACTTTTCAGTATTAGTTTAATTTTTGCTAACATGTCGCTATCACCTTCTCTATCTTAATAACATTTCCATAATGACTTCACTATGGGGACATATGAATCTCTTATATCCGATGTGAACTCTATTAAACGCTAAACCTTTAATCATACTGAGTATGGCAATTGCTAACTCCATAGTTGTGTAGTCGTTAATATCTCCTTCTCTTTTACCTCTTTCAATAAGATCCTCCACCATCGCAAATATCTGCGTATGTCCTTTTTCATTCTTTTTAATAATTGGAAGACTCTTTTGTAAGTGGATGTTTAAAAGAAGATATAGTTCTTTCACTCTTTCATCATTCGGCGACTTAATTACTTTTAACGTAGTGTCTAATAAATCGTGAATTACAAATATTGCCTTTTGATCAAAGTTAACGTTTTCAATAATTCGTCTAGTGCTAGGATAGACAATTTGATTGAGAACCGCTTCGTAAAGCTCTTCTTTTGAACGGAAATAGTGATATAAAAGTCCATGACTACATTTTGCGTCTTTGGTTACTTCATCAAGACTAAAAGCGTTATATCCTTTCATAACAAAAAGATTAAGTGCGCTTCTTAAAATCGTGCTCATTCTTTCTTGTCTAATTTGTTCAAATTGTTCTTTTGTCTTAGGCATTTGTTATCCTTTTCATTGACGAATCAGTCAATATAAACGCAAGATAACTATACTATTCAATAAATTGTTTTTCAATTTGTTTTGTCAGTTTTGTTTTATTCAAAACGTATAATTTCTTTATTTTCATCCTCAATATTTGAAATATTGTGAGTAACAATATACTATTAATACAGAGGATTCAGATATGAGACACAAGATTATAGGTACATTTTTAGTCGCGTCGGCCTTGGTTTTTGCTAGCTGTTCGATTGGCAAAGATACAGGCGGCAACACACCTACTCCTAGTACAGAAGTTCCTGTTACTGGAGTTATGATTACACCTAAAAATGTCACGATGAAAGTTGGAGAAACCCAAAACTTTATTGCAACCGTTTCTCCAGATGACGCTACAAATAAAGGTGTTGTTTGGTCTATAAGCGATGCTACCAAAGGAAGCATTACAGCCGAAGGCAAGTTCACTGCTTTAGCAGAAGGAAATTGTACAGTTATTGTAAGCACTAAAGACGGTGGCCATATTGATACAAGTAATGTCACTATTAATCCTCAAGATGCGCCTGTAACTTTATCTGAAATCAGATTATCCGGAGACTATAAAACTTCTTTCCATTCTGGAGAAGAATTTACCGCGTCTGGTTTAATTGTTACCGCTTATTATACAAATGGAGACTACGAACAAGTATTTAGATACTCAGTAAGTACTCCTTCTACCACATTGAATGATGGTGAAACATCAAGAACAGAAACTGTCACTGTTAGTTATACAGAAGATGGGATAACTGTTAAAAGAACATACGATATCACCATTACAGAAAAAATCGCTACTAATATCAGAGTATTTGGTGATTATCAATCTGAATTTGAGGCTGGAGAAGAATTCAATCATAACGGAGTCAAATTACTCGCCACTTATTCAGATGGAACAACTGGAGAAGTCACTCCAACTTCTTTCTCTACCCCAAATATGAATCAATTAGGTCCTCAAGGAGTTAGTGTTTATTATTATAACGGTGAAGAAACATTGCAAGCCACATACACAATTACAATTTACGCTCCTCAGGCAAGCGAAATCATTGGTATTAGACTTGACGGAAATTATCAAACCACATTCTTTGTGGGTGATAGATTCAATAATGCCGGATTGAATGTCTACGCTATATATGATGATGGATCTGAATTATTATGGAATTTAGGTTATTCAATAACTGATCCAGATATGAACACTGCTGGCACAGTAAAAATAACTGTTACCATCACTTACGAAGGACAAAAATTCAGTGCTAGTTACACAATTACAATTTATCCAAAAGAAACTGGCGATTCTATCTATGACTTAAACTGTGAAATCCCATATCAATCAGGTGAATATGACATCAAAGGTACTGTCACCTGTACGTGGTATGATTCCTATGGAAATTACAACTTCTATATGCAAAATACCGATAGCAATAACCAAACCGGTGGTGTTTATGTTTATAGATCACAAAGTATAGTTGAAGAGGGTTCTTATATCGAAATTAAAGGAAATAAAGCAGATTATACCTTCTATAGAAACCAACCAGAAATCAATGGTAATAGCAATCCAACTGTCACAGTGTTAAAATCCGCGAGTGAAAACCCATACGCAGTTACTCCAATTGAATATACATCAGATAACTTTATTGGATATGATGACACAACAAGTGAAAACTTCATAGACGGAGGATATAGAGGCCCTATTGAAGTTCTCATTAAAGAAGTTACAGTTCAATCAATAGCAGGTTCATACACAGCGTATGTCAAATTCAGTGACGGACAACTTGCCCCTATCTATTACGGCAGTAATGAGAGTACAGAAGTTAACGCTATTGGCACTTTGCTTACTAACTACATGAATAACGGAAAGAAATTAGATATTATCGGACATCCGCATTCATCTACTTATTCAAATCTTTTACAGTTAGTAGTTAAACACGTTGGCTATATCACTGAAAGTGAAAATCAAGATGTTCCACCTGTGGATGAAAAAATCAAAACATTCACTATCGGAGCATTTAACGACTTTCATGGACACATTGAGGAAGAAGCCAGCAGTCTAGGTTTGTCAAGAATGGGTAATCTCATTAGAACATTCACTGAAAAAGATAATACCCTAGTTCTCTCACAAGGTGATGATTGGCAAGGTTCAATTTATTCCAATTTTAACCATGGAAATTTAGTTAATGATGTTTACGCTCAAGCAAAATTATCAGCTAGAACTGTTGGCAACCATGATTTTGACTGGGGTGTTGAAAAACTTGAAATTAATACCGCTAGAAGTTATAACGGATATAGAACTCCAGTACTTGCCGCAAACGTATATGATTATGATCATGAAAATAGAGTTGTTGGCACAGTTCAACAATCAGATATTGGCATTCCTACTGTCACATATACTTTAGAAAATGGATTGAAAGTTGGTATTGTTGGTATTATTGGTAAATCTCAAATCACTTCTATTAATTCTAGTTTTGTGACTGACATTTGTTTTACAAATCACATTAATGTCATTAAAGAAAAAGCAACAGAATTAAGAAATGGTGGCTGTGATGTAGTTATTGCCTCTTGCCATACAGGCCAAGAAGAAGTTTTAGGTAATAACCTAAGTAACTACGTTGATTTAGTCTTATGTGGCCATTCTCACAAAGAGGAATCTACATCTGAAGATGGGCTCTTCTATTCACAATGTGGAGCCTATGGTAGAAACTTTGCTGATATTCATTTAGAATACAACACCGAAACCAAGGAAGTCGCACTATCATCATATAACTTAATTGGTGCTACTAACTATTATAGTTATGTTACTTATCACGACCCTGAAATCGATAACATTATTTCTGCGTACAATGATCAATGTGCTACTGAAGCAAACGAAGTTTTAGCGTTAAATGTTTCAGGTGAATTTGCTGCTAAAGGAGAAGCGGGAAACATGGTTTGTAGAGCAATTTACGACCAATGTGTAGAAGAAGGGCACGGAGACGTTGTCTTAACTTATGTTAACCAAGCTAGAGCTGGACTATATAAATCACAATGGACATATGCGGATATATATGAATCGTTCCCATTTGATAACATCGTTTATATCGAAGAAGCTAAAGGTAGTGATATTCTTTACGAAGTAAGAGGCTGGGGTAATGCATATTTCAATCCTTCATTTGATTGCCAAATTAATCCAAATTCATACTATAAAATTGCCGTTATTGACTATGTTTTATTCCATGAAAACGACAATAGAATCTTCGACTACTTCAAAGCGTTTGATGGTCATCCAGACAATCAATTATCTATAAATTATAGATTAATAATGAGAAAATGGCTGAAAGATAACCATTACAATACAGACAGCAGTAAAGTGCTAAGAAGTTCTGATTTCACAGGTAACGACTACGATAGAAGTAGACTCACTCAAATCTAAGAGGTAACGACATGAAAAACTTTGTATTAATTTCTCCAAACTTTCCAGAAACATATTGGCAATTCGCTAGAGCACTTAGAAACGTTGGCTTTAGAGTGCTCGGTGTTGGTGACGCCCAATACAGTGAACTTAAACAAGAACTCAAAGATTCTTTACACGAATACTATCGCGTAAACAACCTCGATAATTTCGACGAAGAAAAAGAAGCGGTGGGTTATTTTGAAAGAAAATATGGACATATTGATTTCTTAGAAAGTAATAATGAATACTGGCTTAGAAAAGATTCAATTTTAAGAGACCTCTTTTCAATTAATACAGGATTAAAATCATCGGAATTAGACACTTATCAACGTAAATCTTTGATGAAAGAAAGATTCCAAAAAGCAGGAGTAAAAGTCGCTCCATATATTCTCGTTAGCGATAAAGAAAGCTTGTTAAAGTTCGCTAACGATCACGGCTTCCCACTTTTTGTTAAACCTGATATTGGAGTTGGAGCCGAAGAAAGCTTTAAATTAAAAAATATTGAGGAATTAGAGGACTTTTTCGCGAAAAAACACGAAAATTATCAATATATTTGTGAGACATTTGTGTCTGGTGATATCGTCACTTTTGATGGCATCGCGGATGAAAATAGTGAGGTCGTATTTATGGCTTCATTAGAGTGCCCACCATCAATTAGTGACATTCTCCACGAAGGAAGTGAGATGTTTTATTACTCCAATCCATTCATTCCAAAAGAGTTTGAAGAAATTGGAAGAAAAACAGTCAAAGCATTCGAACTTAAAAATAGATGTTTCCACATCGAATTCTTTAGAGTGAATAAAGATATGCCTGGATTTGCTAAGGTTGGAGATATTGTTGGATTAGAGGTTAATATTAGAACACCTGGCGGATACACTCCTGATATGCATAACTTCGCTAATTCAGTGAACATGTATCAACTATATGCGAACACAGTTGCGGGATTTAATCCACGTCCAGTTTGTGATCCAAAATTCTACTGTGCAACCGCTAGTAGAAGAGATGGCGTTCAATACTTCTATAGCGATGAAGAAGTTTTAAGAACATACGAAAAAGAAATATGCGGTAACGGAAGATATCCAAAAGTTTTAGCAGGTGTTATGGGTGATCGTTTCTTTATGGCTAAATTCACCAACCTCAAGGACTTGGAAGTGTTTAAAGAATACGCAAATAGAAGAAACGTACCTGGCGGTTCTAAAAATAGCGGTTCAATGTTCAACAAAGAAGGAAGTAATGAACCAATTTGCGATACACATATCGATGGAGCGTAATCATGTCTAATTTGTTATATCTACCAGAAGATTGGGACAACATCTTTAAAGCAGAAAGGGACAATCTTAGATTTGTTCTCCCAGAATTTAAATTCAATATTGAACATATCGGAGCAACATCAATTAATAATTGTCGTTCTTTTAGAAATGTCGATATTTTAATATCGCTATCTCATTTTAATGACATCTATACTGCAGCGATGTTACTTAATTCTCGTGGATATAAAATGCTTAACGCGCAATGTAGAAGTGACTGTGCGTTGCTCATTAAACGCAGCAAATATAAAAAGATAGGTGTCACTATTCGAATCGTTGAATACGGCGGAGATTTCTATAACCGCTGCAAGGCTTTCCAAGTGGTGTTAAGAGAATCTTATGATCGCACTCAAATGTATAACAATTTTAGAGAAAAGCTATTTGCAAAATACCCAAAGAACATCAAGAGATATAACGAAGTTAAATACGACTATATCAATTCCCAATTAGATTACTATTTTAAATTTCAATAACATGAACGGAATTATCATCACAAACCAAGACATTGGTCATAACGCTTATAAAATAAAACGATTCACTGAGGAAGCTAAACTTCTCGGTGTTTCTTTAATACATCTCATTAACGATGGAACTTTAGGCATTATTAAAGATAACAACATCATTATTAATCTTCCTAAATGTGATTTTGTCATTTATCTAGATAAAGACATATATTTAGCAAGACTATTAGAACAAAATGGTTATCGACTATTCAATAAGGCTGATTTCATCAAAATGTGTGATGATAAAAACCTCACAGACATCATGTGCGCGAACAAAGGTATTAAAATGCCTAAGACAATATGTGGCCCTTTGTTTTATTCTCCTGAATTAAAAGAAGAAAACCTAAAATTCTTGGATTTTGTAGAACAAGAATTAGGATATCCTTTAGTGTTTAAGAAAGTTTATGGATCTCTTGGCCTAGGTATATTTTTAGTCAATAACAAGCAAGAACTCATCTCTTTATATAAGAAACACTGTCGTGAACCACTACAATTCCAAGAATATATTGCCACAAGTTACGGCAAATCATTAAGGGTTCTTATAATCAATCAAAAAGTCATTGGAGCGTTTCAAAGATATAACACAAGCGACTTTAGAAGTAACTTCGGAGAAACCGCTACTAGTAAAGAATATAAACTTGAAGGCAAGTATTTAGAAATCGCTAATAAAATCGCCGAAGCATTTAAGGTTGAATACGCTGGTATTGATTTACTTTTTGGAGAAAACGATGAGCCAGTATTATGTGAAATAAATTCCAATGCCTTCTTTGAAGAATTTGAGAAAACTACTAAAATCAATGTTGCTAAACTCTTCATTGAAATGGTGATAGAAAAGATTAACAATGAACAAAAATAAGAAAAGATTCGAACATCATTCAAAAGACTATTCCGGAATCAAAGAATACCCAGTGAATAAAGATTCTGAACTTTTAGAATTTCTTTTGGAAACCTTAAAGGGACAGTCACGTAATTCTGTTAAATCTCTTTTAACCAACCATCGTGTTTCTATTGATGGAGCGCCTATTTCTCAATATAACTTCAAGCTCTATAAAGGAGATGTTGTTATTATCTCTAAGACTCCAATTCACAAGAAAACACGCAGCAACCTACCTATAATCTATGAAAATAACGAGATGATTGTTATCAATAAACCAAGTGGTCTATTATCTATCGCTAGTGATAAAGAAAAAGGATCAACTGCTTATAGGATGCTAACTGATTACGTTCAGCAAAAAGACAAACATAATCGTATATTTGTTGTCCATAGACTTGATGAAGACACTTCTGGAGTCCTAATGGTAGCTAAAAATCCAGAACTACAAAAGGCTCTTCAAGATAATTGGAACGATTTAGTTAAATCTCGTGGGTACTATGCGATTGTTGACGGCATCATGAAAGAAAAAAGTGGCACGATTAAGTCTTACTTAAAGAAGAATAGCCAAAACATGATGTATTCATCTAAAAAAGCTGGTGATGGACAGTTCTCTGTAACGCATTACAAAGTTTTAATGGAAAATGGAAACTATTCACTTTTAGATGTTCATATTGATTCAGGTAGAAAAAATCAAATTCGTGTCCATTTAGGTGATTTAGGTCATAACGTTATCGGAGATGACAAATACGGTAATCCTACTAACCCTATTAAGAGATTAGGCTTGCATGCCTATGAACTTGTTTTAACTCACCCACTCACAAATAAAGAACTCAAATTTGTCGCGCCTACACCGAAAGAATTTAAAACTCTTTTCCCAAATTTCAATAAATAAGCTTTTATCTATTCAAAAATAATTTTTATTTTTCGTTTATAAACTTTTTTGTATGCGTATAATTTTAAGCATATGAGAAACAAATATTTAAAGTCGTTTATTAATAGCGCAATTTCGATCATTCCAATCATTGCGATTATTTACGCTTTATCTTTTGTTTTGTCCGCTAGTGGAGAACAATCTTTAACAAACACTGAATATGTGATGTTAGGCATTGGTGCCTTCATCATGATTAGCGGATTATCATTCTTCCAAATAGGTGCTCAAAGTAGCTTGATCAAAATTGGCGAATACATGGGTGCTTCTTTGTCTAAACAAAAGAAACTCATCATCGTTATCATATTTGCCTTCCTATTAGGCACTCTTATCACATGTGCTGAACCAAGCATCATAATCATGTCTAAGCAAGTTAATATGAACTCAGTTCTTTTAATTGCATCTATTGCTTGTGGAGTTGGCGTTTTTGTTATCTTAGGAATTATTAGAATTGTTACCCAAAAATCATTAAACGTGTGGTTTCTTACGTTCTATTTGATTGTTTTTATGCTTATCTGCATCCTTCAAGCAGATGTTAATAATCATCCATATCTACCATTCATTTTTGACGCTGGTGGAATTACTACTGGAAGTGCTACTGTTCCATTTATTTTAGCCTTAGGTGCAGGTGTTGCTATGACTAGAGGTGGAGATAAAACTAAAGACAGTTCTTTCGGTCTAGTTGGATTAGCGTCTATTGGCCCTATTATCACAATGGTGATTTTGATCTTGGCTAAACCTGGTGGATTCTCAGCTTACAACGTCACTGAATTACCCGCTATTAATCCTGACTATGTTGATTGGAACTATATCGGTAACCAATTTGTAAGAACCTTGTTGCCTCAAGAAGGTGGTTCTTTAGGATCTATTATTGAAGTTTTATTAGCGTTAGCACCAATCTTAATTATTTTCTTCATCTATGAAGCAATCTTTATCAAGTTATCTCTTAAGCGTATCTTTTTCTTATTAAACGGTACATTTGTAACATTCTTTGGATTAACGATGTTCCTTTGTGCAGTTGGTTCCACAATGTCTCCAACCGGATTAAAGATGGGCGAACTTATTTCTAATTGGCAAGATTGGATTATCATCATTCTCGCCTTTGGAATTGGTTGTGTCACTATTCTATGTGAACCAGCAGTACATGTTCTTACCACTCAAATAGAAGAAATTAGTAACGGCGAGCTTAAAAAGAGAACCGTATTATTCTCATTATCAATAGGTGTAGGCGCTGCAATATGTCTATCCATGATTAGAATGCTTTATGGCTTCTCAATTATGTATTACATCGTTCCTGGATATTTAATATCGCTTGTTATGATGTTTATTGTTCCTGATTTATACACTGCGGTTGCTTTTGACTCTGGTGGAACAGCTTCTGGACCAATGGCGGTTTCCTTTGTCCTTCCAATGATTATTGGTATATTCAGTGTTAGAACTGGCCAAACATCAAGTGTAGACTTCTATGAATCTGCTTTTGGAGTTGTCGCAATGGTAGCTATGACACCAATTCTGTCTATTCAAATACTTGGTACAACAAGTAAAATTAAGAACATCTACGCTTTACGTGTTATTCGTTCACAAGTTCATGATGGACGTAATGATGAAATCATTCATTTTTGTTAAGGTATAAATATGGCAAAGAAAGAAACAAAAAAGAACAATTCTAAACAAGCTCGTTTTGAAGATCGTGAAGACCTCAGAAAGTTATACCTTTACACGATTATTGTTCCTCGTGGACACGGCGATAACATCATCCGTATCTTAAAAACGAATAAGAGCAGCGCTCAATTCTTTCAAATGGGAGAAGGCACTGCCAGTAGTAAAATCAGAGAACTTTTAGACATTGAAGATACAAAGAAAGATATCGTTTATTCTGTTGTCAGTGGTGAAGCAGTCAAATATATCAAAAAAGAATTAGATGCTTATTTCTTAGCGAGTAGAAGAAATAGAGGTATTGCATATACCATTCCATTAACCGCTTTAGTGGGGGTTAAAATGTACAAATTCTTCACTCAAACAGTTAGGGGGTAATTATGGCAGAAAAGAATATGAATCACGAAGTGATCGTGGTAATCGTTAACGAAGGCCATTCAGACAAAGTAATGGACGCTGCTAGAGAAGCAGGAGCAAGAGGTGGTACTATCATCCACGCTCGTGGAAGTGGTACAAAAGACATCGAGAAAAAATATGGGGTTGTGATTACTCCTCAAAAAGAAATGCTCTATATTTTAGTGAATGAAAAAATAAGAGATGCAGTCATTTCTTCTATCAATAAATCAGTCGGTCTAGAGACTCCAGGACAAGGTATTGTTTTCTCTTTACCAGTGAGCAATATCTCTGGTTTAAAATTAGATTAAATAGGTTATTTATTACATTCGTTAAAAATACGAATATAATTAATAGTATAAAAATCCAAGGGGGATAATAATTATGCCAGCAAAGAAACCAGTTAAGGCTAAACCAGCTCCAGCAAAGAAAGCTGCGGTTAAAAAAGCTGTCCCAGCAAAGAAACCAGCAGTTAAGAAAGCTGAACCTGCAAAGAAAGCTCCAGCAAAGAAACCTGCCAAAAAAGAAGAAGTTAGCTTCCGTACTTATCACTTAGCAAAAAGAGAAGATGGCAAATGGGCAGTTAAATACGCTGGAGGAGAAAAGGCTATCAAATTATTCGATACTCAAAAAGAGGCATTAGAATATTCTAAGAAGATGGCTAAAAACCAAGACGGCTCCGTTTTAGTTCATAACTCAAAAGGCGCGAACAAAGGCAGAATTGCTAAAAAGAGATAATCTCTTATACAGAAAAGAAAAAAGCGTTGGAATCAAAATCCAGCGCTTTTCTTATATGATAAATGAGTTATTCTGCTTCTTGTGCTCTTTTAACATGAGCCTCGTATTTCTTTCTTTCGGCAGTATTTAAGATCTTCTTTCTCATACGATATGTAGTAGGAGTAATCTCCACTAACTCGTCAGCGTTAATATAGTCAAGACACGCTTCTAAGGACATCTTACGTGGTGATTTAAGAACAACAGTGGTGTCTTTATTTGATGAACGAACGTTGGTTAAGTTCTTCTTTTGAGTAACGTTAACCGCAAGATCAAAATCATAACGATGTTCACCAACAATCATACCTTCATACACTTCAGTACCTGGAAGAATAAACATGGTTCCGCGTTCTTCAGTGTGTTCAATCGCATAAGGTGTAGCTTGTCCTGCCTCAACAGACACAAGAACTCCAATATTTCTTTCTCCAATAGAAGAGGCGGTGATAGGACGATATTCTTTATACGTGTGAGATAAAATGCCATAACCCTTAGTTAAAGTCATGAAATTAGTCATATATCCTAATAAACCTCTACTAGGAATAACATAGTTAAGAATAGTGACTGTTTCTTTAGCGTCCATATTGATGAGTTCACCATTACGTTCTCCAATTGTGGTCATAATGTCACCCACAAATTCATTAGGAACATCAATTAATAAATCTTCGTATGGTTCGCATTTAACTCCATCAATCTCTTTAATAATAACTTGAGGTTTACTAACTTCGAGTTCAAAGCCTTCTCTTCTCATGTTTTCAATTAAAATTGAAAGATGTAACTCACCTCTACCAGAAACAATCCAGCTTTCAGTGTTAATAATACGTTCAACCTTTAAAGCAACATCTTTTTGAGTTTCTCTAAACAATCTTTCTTCTATTTTTCTAGCAGTTAAAAGTTTTCCATCTCTTCCACTTAATGGAGAAGAGCTTGTTCCGAAAGTCATTTGCAAGGTTGGCTCATCTAATCTAATTAGTGGAAGAGGATCAACATGACCAAATTGACAGATAGTTTCTCCAACATTAATATCCGCTAATCCAGCTACCGCAACGATATCACCAGCATGAGCCTCGTTAATTTCTAGTCTCTTTAATCCTTGGAAACCAAATAATTTAAGCACTCTAAAGTTACTAACTTCGCCATTTAAGCGCGATACCGACACGTTATCGTTAACTTTGATGGTTCCTCTTTTAATCGTTCCAATACCAATCCTTCCAACGAAATCGTTGTAATCAAGTAAGGCAACTTGGAGTTGTAATGGAGAATCTTTATCCATACTTGGAGCTGGGATTTGATCTATGATGGTTTGTAAAACTGCATCCATTCCTTCTACTTGAGAAGCAGGATCACTTGAATATGATGATGTTCCTTTTAACGCAGAAGTAAATACGGTTTTGAAATCTAAGAATTCATCTGGAGCACCTAATTCAATAAACAAAGTAAGTACTTCGTCTAAAGTTTTCTCCACATCAATATTTGCTCTATCAACTTTATTGATAACAACAATTGGCTTAACATGAGCTTCTAACGCTTTCTTTAAAACGAATCTAGTTTGAGGCATTGTGCCTTCAAAAGCATCAACAAGTAATAAACAACCATCCACCATGTTCATAATACGTTCGACTTCTCCTCCAAAGTCAGCGTGACCTGGAGTGTCTAAAATATTGATCTTAGTGTCTTTATAAATGATGGAAGTAGTTTTTGCTAAGATAGTAATTCCTCTTTCACGTTCAATGTCATTTGAATCCATCGCACGATCAGATAATTCTTCATTAGCCCTAAATGTAGCAGATGATTTAAGAAGTTGGTCAACAAGTGTAGTCTTGCCGTGATCAACGTGAGCGATAATTGCAATATTTCTTACATCCATATTCTGCCCTCCTAATAAAAAATCTTTTCTAGTATAAGAAAAGACAAAGTATTATTTCAAGAGAAATATATTATTTAAATAAATCTTTAATGTGATTCTTGCGAATTTTATATACGTCAGACGCTATTTCAATCGCATCTTTTTTACTGACACCTTTATTTATAAAGTATTGAACTTTATCAATTATTTCTTGGTCATTATATTCTTCGTTTGATTCATTGCCATTAACCACAATAACCATCTCGCCCTTTAAGGAATCTAAATCCATAGCCACTAATTCCTTAAGAGTGCCATATATCTTTTCTTCGTTGAGTTTAGTTAATTCTCTCTGGAGAGAAACTTTTCTGTCACCAAGAACTTCATATAGCAACATCATAGTGGTTTTTATACGATGTGGACTCTCATAGAACACTAAGGTTTCTTGTTTGGATTTCAAAGATAAAAGTTCTTCTTTTGCTTCATTAGGTTTAGCAGAAAGAAATCCATGGAAATAAAAATGAGCTGTATCTAATCCTGAACTAGTAAGCGCATTTATAAAAGCACATCCGCCTGAAATAACAGACACTGCTATATCGTTTTCAATACATTTTTTACATAAAATGTAACCAGGGTCAGAAATACCAGGATATCCAGCGTCACTCATATATGCAACTTTTTTACCAGCAAGAACTTGTTCAACAATCTTATTAGACGCTTCAACTTCATTGTGTTCTCTAAGGGAAAATAATGGTTTTGATAAATTGAATTTTCTTAGAAGATCACCTGTATTTCTGGTGTCTTCAGCGGCCACTAAATCAACTCCACGAATTGTTTCAATAGCACGTTCAGAAAATTCTCCTAAATTGCCAATAGGAGTAGCAATTAAATATAGAACTTTATGTGAATCATCAAATGATTTAATTATTTTCATCGTTTTCAGGTTTATTAGGTCTTGGTCTAAAACCAGTTTGTTTTTTAAATTCATCTAAAGGTAAGAATTTAGAATCTTCTTCATTATCAACCTTCACCATCCTTGAAACAACATTTATTGTTGTAACGGTGTATTCAACTTTATCAATAAAGACTTTAAACCCAACTGGTGGGAATTCTTTCTTAAGTTCACTATAAGCATCGTCTTCATATTTTAAGCAGCATAATAGCTTTCCACAGTGGCCAGATAACTTAGGAACATTAATTGCGAGCATTTGGTTTTTAGCACGGTTGATTGAAATTCCATCAAACTCATTTAAGAAACTAGCACAGCATAAAGGTAATCCGCACATTCCAATGCCTCCAACCATTTTAGCCTTGTCTCTACTACCAACTTGGCGGAGTTCAATACGAGTGTGGAATCTACTAGCGAGCACCTTTAAAAGCTCGCGGAAATCAACACGATCATCGGCAACATATGAGAAGATAACTTTGCTCTTATCTAGTGTGTATTCACATGAAATGAGATTCATATCAATACCTAGACGTTTTACCTCGTTTTTACAAATTTCAAGGGCATTTTGCGCATCTTTTAGGTTAGTTTCATGTAATTTTTCATCAATATCTGTGGCTTTTCTTAAGATTGGCTTTAAGTTCAATCGAGAACGATATTCACTCATTGGCATTGGGTCAATCCAGATGGTTCCAAACTCAGGTCCATGCATTGTTTCAACAACAACTTTGTCTCCCTTTTTGAGCTCTAAATCCTTGTTTCCAAAAAAGTACGCATGGTTAGAATAATGGAATTTAACACCAGCGAAATTGGTATATCTTTCATTTACATTTATTTCGTTTTCCATAACATTTATTCCTTCATAATTTTGATAATTAAGTGGTCAATCATTAGTGGGACACTTACGTTTAGACTAGCGATGTTTCTTAACTTTAATATTTCCATAAGAGAATTCTCAATATGGGGAAGTTTGTCCACTAAAGTAGACAATATTGTACCATAACTTTTTAAACTTATATCTCTATTAGATTTTAAGTTGAGGAGATCTTCAAACACTTCAGTTAATAAATCAACAAAATATCTAAACTCTTCTTTAGTCTTTAGAATAGGGGTAATTTCTTTCTGAGTGTAATAAATTACATCCTTATAATTGCCACCCTCCATTTGATCTAATAAACCTAATAGCGCTTTTTTCGCTACTTCATAGTCTTCTTTTTCTTCGCTCTTTTCTAATAAGTCAGTAATGAGTTCAGCGTCGTTATAGAAATATGACAACAATTCAGCGTCTTCTTTATTCACTAGTAGTGAAATCGCATCATTAATCACTTTTTCTCTTGGCACACTTCTTAAAGAAAGGGTTTGGCACCTACTAACAATGGTAGGTAATACATTATTCACATTATTAGTGGTCAAAAAAGCATAGACCGGACTATCTGGTTCTTCTAAGAATTTTAACAACGAATTAACTGCTTCAACAGTCATGTTTTCAACTAGGTTAATGATATAAATCATTACTCCCTTAGTTTCAAAAGCAGTTTTTTCAAATCTATTTTCAATATTTAAAACATCTTCTTTTTTAATAGTGCCTTGGCTACCATCAAGTTTGATGATGTCTGGGTAGTTATCACTATCAATGCGTAAACATGTTATGCAGTTATCACACGCTAGTGGGCTAGGATCATCACATAATAAAGACTTTGCTAAGTATTGAGCAACTTCATAAATAGGGGTTCCTGGATTTCCCACGATTAAATAAGCATGAGAAACGGTATTGTTCTTAAGCGAATTGAGAAATGTTTGGTATACAACTTTTTGATTATCTTTTAAGTATTTCCCTATTTGCATAGTTTCTTTAATATTGCGTCTAAAGTGTCTTTAGCAACTTCTTCTCTGCTTCTAGAAGCATCAATAACAATGAATCTATCAGGATATCTTTTTGCTAAAGCTAAGAAAGTTTCTCTAACTTTGTTATGGAAGTCTAATTTCTCTAAATCAAGACGATTAACTTCTCTATTCGCGTTGCTACTAATTCTTTTTAATCCTTCTTCAGGTTTAATATCAAATAACAAAGTTAAATCAGGCCAAGTATTTTCTGTAGCAAACAAATTAATATTTAAAATATTATCAACACCTAATCCTCTAGCGCCTCCTTGATAGGCTAAAGAGGAATCTAAATAACGATCACAAATAACAATCTTGCCTTCTTTTAAAGCAGGCCAGACTTTTTCAACAAGATGTTGACGTCTACTTGCCGCATATAATAACGCCTCAGTACGTGGATCCATCATCGTATTCTTTTTATCAAGAATAACGTTTCTAATTTCTTCTGCGATAGGAGTGCCACCAGGTTCTCTAGTACGGACAATTTGATATCCTTTTGCTTCAAGTGCTTTAACAGCAGCTTCAACTGCAGTAGTTTTTCCTGAACCTTCAGGTCCTTCTAAAGTAATAAACATGATGTATCCTCCTAAAAATTATGTCTTCCCTCAAGCGCTTTGGTTAATGTTAGAGGATCAACATAATCGAGATTTCCTCCAATTTGTAAACCATACGCTAAGCGAGTGACATTAACGTTACTATTTTCGAGTAATTTATTGATATAAGCAGCAGTGGTTTCTCCATCAACTGTTGGGTTTGTGGCTAAAATAATTTCTTTGAAATTACTTTCACTAATTCTCTTTAAAAGTGAATCGATATTAAGTTCTTCAACATTCATTCCTTTTGATAATGAAAGTTCGCCATTTAAGACGTGATATAAGCCCTTGTATGCACCACTTTTTTCAATAGACATCACATCTTTTGGATAACAGACAACCATTAACGTTGTTTCATCTCTATCTCTATCATCACAAATGTAGCATCCATCAATATCAGTGATCATTCCACATGTTGGGCAGAAATGAATTTTATCTTTCAAGCTTGATATTGCATTAGCAATCTCTTCTAACTCTTCTTTAGAAAAATCTAAAAGAGAGAACGCCATACGTTCTGCGCTTTTCTTTCCAACTCCTGGGAGTTTGTAAAGATTCTCTATGAGATTATCTAAAGACTTAAGATTTTGCATGATTAAAAGCCAAAGCCTCCGCTTCTTCCAGTGATTCTCTCACTGATTTCTTCGCTTTCTTCATCTATTTGAGCAAATAGTTCGTTAAGACCGCTGACGATTAACTCTTCAACCATCTCTTTGTTGTCTTTTTCATATCCATCTTCTTCGATGTTAATAGAAACAATTTCTTTGCTTCCTAAGACAACGATTTCCACTAAGCCAGCTTTATTCACTCTAAATTCTTTTTCCGCTAAAGTTTTTTGAGCTTTTTGAAGTTCACGTTGCATCTTTTGAGCTTGCATCATCATTTGTTGCATGTTCATAAAATTATTCTCCTAAAAATTCAATAACGACATCTTTTGATTTTGGTAATTTACCAATTTGTAAAAGATTCATATATAAACCTTGTAAATCGACTGATTTGTTTCTGCTTACTCCATACACAAACATCTTCTTATGGAAGATTTGTTCCATAATGGTTTGGAGTTCAACTTGAATATCTTTTTGGTTAATCTTTTCTACTAACTTTGGCATTTCATAAGTAAGAATAACAATGTTATTAGATGCGACGAGTGGTCTACCATCTAATAGTAAAGTTGCGGCCTTACCTAAAGTTGGGTGAGTGGACAACTTTTTAATATTTTTCCATTCATCAATAAGTTGGCCTTTAATCTCTTTCTTAGAAAGGACCATGATTTTCACCATTAGGTCATCACTGATTTCAAAACCGTCTTCCCCTTCTGCATCCTTAGGGTAGATAACATTTTCCACTAGGCTGATGGATGATTCATATACCACAGGTTCTTCTTCTTTAACCTCAACTACAGGGGCTGGTTCAACCTTAATTGGTTCTTCTTTTAGCGGGGTTCTTATAGGTTTTTCAACTGGTTTGACGTTAACTGTAGGTTCAGAAACAATCTCCTTCTTTCCGCTTTCTAAAGATGTTAATTTAATTAAACTAATCTCAAAAATAGGGTTGATAGAAGTAACGTTTTTGTAGTCTTTAATCGCGTTCATCAAAATATCAATCATTTGTAAGCATAGAGGATTTGGAATTAACTTATTAAGTTCAATAGCCTCATCTTCTTTTAACACTTCTAAATATTCCGCATTATAAGAAGAATTGAAAATAACTACATCCTTAAGGATAATAAGAAGATCTTCAGTTAATCTTTTGATATCTGTTCCTTTATTAACATAGTTATTAAGTCTAGAAAGAACATCACTCATGTCATGATTAATCATGGAGTGAATCAATTTGATTTTTTCTTCCTTACTTTCAAGGGCAAAAATATCTAAAACATCTGATGCTACTAAGGTGTTACCACTATAAGCGAGAACTTTTTCTAAGATGGATAAAGCGTCTCTCATTCCTCCATCTGCAAGATTGACAATTAATTCAATTGCTTCCTCGTTATATTCAACGTTCTCTTTAACAAGAATTTCTTTAAGTCTTTCTTTAATATCTTTCTCACTGACTTTGTCAAAGTCATATCTTTGGCATCTACTTAATATAGTAGGAAGAATCTTATGAGGTTCAGTTGTCGCTAAAATGAAAATAACATGTTCTGGTGGTTCTTCGAGAGTCTTAAGAAGAGCGTTAAACGCTCCAGTTGATAACATATGAACTTCATCGATGATGTAGATTTTATATCTACCAAGGATAGTGCCATATTTAACTTTATCAATAAGATCTCTGATTTCATCAACACCATTATTACTAGCGGCGTCTAGTTCTAAAACATCTGGGTGATTACCTTCGGTAATAGCAACACAGTTTTTACATTCATTACATTGACAACCAAGTCCGTGTTCACAGTTTAAAGCTTTGGCAAATAATTTTGCCATAGTGGTTTTGCCTGTTCCTCTAGGACCTGCAAATAAATATGCATGCGCTATCTTTTTAGTAGCAATCGCGTTCTTTAAAGTTCTTACGATATGTTGTTGCCCAGCAACTTCTTCAAAAGTCTGTGGCCGATATGTTCTATATAATGCTTTATATGCCATAAATGTACCTAAGCAATAGTATACATTAGAGTTACTTTTCTTTGAAGAATTAATATTAATATTAACGAACTTTTCTTCACTCTTTGTAATATCCTAATATTATGTTATAATCTACCGGGCAAGAGGTATTTATGGAAGAGAGCATGTTTCAAAGGCTAGAAATAGCGAGGAAAAGATTAGAAGAAATTGACCAAGAATTACTTGATGAAAACACTATGAAAGACATCAAGCATTTTCGTGATATCTCTAAAGAACGTGCGGTTCTTGAACCTCAAGTCGAAACATTTAATCTTTATATAAAATCTGAAAACGAGCTAAAAGAAGCTATTGAAATGAGTAATGATTCTGATCCTGATTTATCAGAAATGGGAAAAGAAGAAGCAAAAAGATTAACTAAGCTTCTTGAAGAATTAGAAGAAAAATTAAGAGAACTTCTATTACCAAAAGATCCTAACGATGATAAAAACATCATTGTTGAAATTAGAGGCGCCGCTGGCGGAGACGAAGCAAACATCTTTGCGGGTGATTTGTTTAGAATGTATACAAGATACGCTGAAAACCAGGGTTGGAAAATTCAAATGATGGATCAATACCCATCAGAAGCCGGAGGTTTCTCTCAAGTATCATTCATGATTAAAGGAAAAATGGTATACTCCAAACTCAAGTTTGAAAGTGGTGCACATCGTGTTCAAAGAGTTCCTAAAACTGAAGCAAGTGGAAGAATTCACACAAGTACAGCAACAGTTTTAGTAATGCCAGAAGCAGAAGAAATTGATGTCGAAATCAATCCAAATGATTTACAAGTTGATACATATCACTCCCAAGGCGCTGGTGGACAAAACGTTAATAAGACTGAATCCGCTGTAAGAATCACACACATTCCAACTGGAATTGTTGTAGCGTGCCAAACTGAAAAATCTCAAATTCAAAATAGAGAAATTGCTATGCAAATGTTGAGAGCAAAGATGTATTCCACAATGCTTGAAAAGCAACAAGAAGAAATCGGTAATGAAAGAAGACTAAAAATCGGTACTGGAGAAAGAAGCGAAAAGATTCGTACCTATAACTATCCACAAAATAGAGTTACTGACCATAGAATTGGATTTACAATTCAACAATTAGATAGAGTAATGGAAGGGGAGCTCGACTCAATCATCGAGGCACTTGTCCATTATGATCAATCACAAAAAATTGCAGGTGAGAATTAATGACTTACCGTGAAAAATATTTTGAACTAGAAAAAAATAAGAACAAATATTTAAACCTTAATGTGATAAAACTGCTATTAGAAGACGATGGCGGTTTTTCTGATTTTTTTAACCTCATTAAACATTTTGATGAAGAAATTAAAGATGAAGAAAGACTAAATCAAAACATTGATAGAGTTAACTCTGGAGAACCAATTCAATATGTTCTTGGATATGCTTATTTCATCAATTCAAATTATAAAGTTAATAATGATGTTTTAATACCAAGGCAAGAGACAGAAGAGCTCGCTGTTGGAACACTAAAAATGATTGTTAAAATGTTTGGCAAAGAGCCAAATATTAAGATTGTAGATATAGGAACTGGTTCCGGAATTCTTGGAATATACCTTAAAGAATATTTCGACAAATCTACTGTGATTTGCACTGATATTAGTGAAAATTCCTTAAAAATTGCTAAAGAAAATTCTGAATTACATAATGTCAAAATTGATTTAAGACAAGGCGATATGTTAGAGCCAATTAAAGATGAATCAGATATTTCAGTAATCATCAGCAACCCTCCTTATATACTTAATAAAGAAACTGTAGATCCTCAAACACTTAAATACGAACCACATCTCGCATTATTTGCAAATCCAGTTGAAAAGTATTACCATAAAATTTTAAAAGCAATTGACCTAAACTTAATGTCAGACAGATTCTTGATTGCCTTTGAAATTGGAGAAAACATGGAAGAAGTGTTAACCCACTTATTAGAAAAAAACTATAAGGGAATTATGTATAAATTTGAAAAAGATATTTACGGAAAAACAAGATTCTTATATATAGTTAAAGATGAAGGAATTTCATATGAAGCCTAACTTTATAAAAGCAAAGGAAACATTAGATTCGTCTAAAGTAATTGCCTTCCCAACAGAAACAGTAATGGGCCTAGGCGTTTATTTTGATGATTTTAAAGCATATGAATTATTAAATTCCATTAAGAGAAGACCAGAAGACAAACCATACACCCTTATGTTAGGAGATACTAATAGTATTAAAAATTACGCATATGTAGATGATAGAGCAAAAAAGATCATTGACTCTTTTATGCCTGGCGAAATAACAATATTACTTCGTTCAAAGGAATCCGTTCCACATTATGTTACTCACGGAACAGGTATTATAGGGGTTAGAGTGCCGAACAAATCTGATTTACTTGAGCTGCTTAACTTTGTTAAAAAACCTTTATTGGTACCGAGCGCTAATAGAAGTGGGGAAAAGCCTGCTATGAGTAGCGATGAAGTTAGAGAAATATTTAAAGATGAGGTATTTATAGCAATAGAAGGTAAAGCTATAGGAGGAGTACCATCAACTTTAGTTGACCTAACCGATAAAGAAGTTAAAATTTATAGAGAAGGCAATATAAAACTTAAAGATATTAAAAATGTCTTGGGAGAAAACTAATATGAAAATAGCAATCGGAAGCGATCACGGCGGTCTAGAATACAAAAACGCTATAAAAGAACACTTAAAAACAAAAGGATACACAGTAATTGATGTCGGCACTAATTCAAAAGATAGTTGCCACTATCCAATCTTTGGAGCCGAAGTAGCTAAAAAGGTATCTTCAAAAGAATGTGATTATGGTGTTGTTGTATGTACTTCTGGAGAAGGCATATCAATAGCAGCCAACAAAATTAAAGGTGTTAGATGCGGCATTGCTTATAACGATGATGTCGCTAGACTAATGAGACAACATAATAACGCCAATGTCATCTCCTTTGGACAAGCATTCATGTCTTTGGAAGATGTATTAAAACGAGTTGATATCTTCTTAAATACAGAGTTTGAAGGCGGAAGACATCAAACAAGAGTTGATCTTATCAGCGATTTAGAAAAATAATTAAGTTTTTAAAACTTAAATAGTCCCAACTGGGACTTTTTTTATTTTTTTTGAATAAAAAATCGAATTTTCTCACTATTTAAATAGTAAGGAGATGTTTTAAACATTTGCTACAAAACAAACAGGAGGAAACATGATAAAAAGAAACCGAAACCGAAAAGCAATATTTGAAAGCAGATGTAAAAAGCCTTTATTGAAAGGAAAATTTTACCGAGTGTTAGACTCTACTAACAAGAATCATTCAAAAATAATAAATAAAAAATGAGCAAAAGAATTATCAGGCAGACTTATAGAGAACAATAAAAAGGAATAGATAGTTTGGTTTTTGCCGTATGTGGTTCCTCAAAAACACGAAATCCATAACAAAAAGGAGAAAATATGAAAGATAAATTTAGATACAACAAGAAAAGAAAACACTATTCATACATTTTTAAAATTAAAAATGGTTATTGCTCTAACATCTTACTTACAACCCAAACTGAATCTATTCATAAAAAACATGGACAAACAAAAATAGTGAGGAACATCAAATTGTATAGACATCCTAACTCTAGGAAAACTAGTGTAATCGTTTTTATTTATAATCACCCACCATACATAGATGCAAAAGAGTCTTTTGATGATAAAAGGTTAGATTGGAAATGGGATATAAATGATAAACGCAATGTTAAGAGGCTTAAGAATTACAAGAAGTACAAAAAATATTTTGAAAAGAAATAAAAAAATCGGTGATGAACTCCAGCTAACGCCAGGTATATCTAACCGACATGAATATTTAATCACATGAAAGGTGGCGACGCAATATAGAAAACTATAAGAAGGGGGTAGACAGTTTAGTTTTTGTAGTGTGTGGTTCCCCAAAGACACTAAATCCATAACAAAAAGGAGGAAATATGAAAAAGTTTAGAAGACATTTTAGGATTTATTTCAAAAACAACCATCCTGCATATATTGTTGATGAAGAAGGAAATACCTACGTATTTCATAGAGTAACCCATTCAAAAACATCAGGAGGTAGAAAGAACTGGATAATTAAAAAGAACCCCATCAAAGGTGATAATAAAACGATGAATATTGTTAAAAAAGAAGAAAGAGACAAAAAAGCCAGATTCAGTATGTTTGAAATTGAATTAAAAAATGGTGTAGATGTCTCATATCCAGACATAAAACTGACAAGGGAACTGTTAAAGAAAAAGAAAAACAAGGGCTAGCCTTGTTATTAGAGTTAAATATCTTTGCTTTTCATAACTCTATTCTTGAAAACCAAGTCGCAATATGCCAAGCATACCCTTGCTTGACGCAAAGCACATATTACTTTTCACCAATTACATAGGGGTGATTTTGATGAACTGGACTCCTTTGACACACCTGTTATTTGCTGAAGGTGGAACTCTGTGGTCATTAGCCACTAGTTGCCTATTTCGATCGTGTCTGGTATCCGGAATTACGCATACAAGTCCTAACTTTGCACCCGGTAAATTATTCAGGGAGGTTTAGACCATTGAATCAACGATTCATAATTGGCTGTTTAATTGAGTTTTAATCAAAACTAAGTATCAGCTTCCTTAGTACAGCTCAATTAATATAACAAACGTTTGATAAAAATGAAACAAGAAATAAAAAAGTCCATTAAGGACTTAGTGCATCGGGCAGATCGAGCTGCCAATTGGTGCGCGGTTGTCTGAGCCTATTCAGCTCTGCGTACAACTTGTGAATATATTAAATCAAAAGAAAGGAGATGTTGCAATATAGAAACTTATAAATGTCCTGTTTGTGGCAATACAGATATTCATTCGATCGGAACGCTCAACGGCAAGCCTTATTGTCGTAGATGTATTTCATTTAAAGGCGAAGAGGTAGAACACAAACAATCTTATCCAAAGAAAGCACCTATACATCTTGAATATGAGTTATCACCTGAACAGAAAGAATTATCAGACAAGCTAGTTGAGAACTATAAAAAAGGTATAGATAGTTTAGTTTTTGCGGTGTGTGGTTCAGGAAAGACAGAGATAATACTCAAAGTCGTTCAATATGTACTTAATTGTGGAGAAAAAGTTGCGTTTGCGCTTCCAAGAAGAGATGTATGCATAGAAATAAATAATAGGTTAAAAGAAATTTTTATTAAAAATACAATTGCATGTGTATATGGAGGTCATACTAAAAGAAAAATTGCCGATATCGTTGTTTTAACAACACACCAATTATACCGTTATAAACGTTACTTCAATTTAATAATCTTAGATGAGATAGATGCGTTCCCTTTTAAAGATGATCCAGTATTAAATTCTATGTTTTTTGGAGCTTTAAACGGTCATTATATTATGATGAGTGCCACTCCTCCAAAAGAATTAATTAATTACTTTTCAAAAGAAGGAAAAGACATATTAAAACTAGACATTAGATTTCATAGACATCCTTTACCAGTCCCAAATATTAGATCAAATAATACTATCTTCTTATTTCTTATTCTATTAAAGGAATTAAGAAGATTTATCAAAGAGAAAAAACCAGTATTTATCTTTGCTCCAACAATAGAAGAATGTGAGAAATTGTATCGATATATATCACTATTTATCAGAGGAGGAAATTATGTACATTCAAAACGAATTAATAGATCTGAAATCATAAATTCATTTAGACTTGGAGCATACAAATATTTAGTTACTACATCAGTATTAGAAAGGGGCGTAACAGTCAGAAATTTACAGGTAATTATCCACAAAAGTGACAGTTTTGTCTATGATTCTGGTACTTTGGTGCAAATTTCAGGAAGAGTGGGAAGAAAGAAAGATGCACCAGAAGGAGAAGTAATTTTTCTAGCAAACAAAATAACAAAGGAGATGAGAGATGCAGTTAGTGAAATTGAAGACAAAAACAAATCATTGCAAGATGTGTTTTAAAGAGATAAATGACAACTCTTTTTACAACATAATTCACAAAGATAATTTACTATGTGAATCGTGTTTTTCAACTCTAAAGGCGAGGTTTATAAAATTCAAAATCAACAATATAGAAGCATTATCAATTTATGAATATGATGAAACAATCAAGAAACTGATTTATACATTCAAGGGATGTTACGACTATGAGTTAAAAGACATGTTCTTAAATCGATATAAAACATATCTAAAACTTAAATATTGGGGATATAGTCTAGTTACTATTCCTTCTAGTGATGTAGACGATCAAAAAAGAGGGTTCAATCACGTTAAAGAAATGTTCTCATTGCTTAAAATGAACAGACTAGAAGTATTAGAAAAATGTTCGCGGGAAAAACAATCATCAAAATGCAGTAAAGATAGGTTAAAAATTGATGAGATATTAATCTCTAAAAATATCGAACAAGTTAAAAATAAGAAAATCCTAATTGTAGATGATATTTATACGACTGGGGCAACAATGTTTAAAGCAATACAACTAATAAAAAAGGGGTGTCCTAAAAAGATTAAGGTCTTAGTGGTAGCAAAGACTATTGAACTAGACAAACGAAATAACAAAAATGAACGTTCCTAATATTTACCAAAATGTATTAGTCAAATCTAATACAAAAATGATATATTAGATAGCGAACGAAATTTGATTCTTTTATAAAAGAAAGAGAACGGAGGTATATTAAATGGGTTTATTTGATAAAATCGCGATTAGTCGTTATTCAAAAATCGCTGATAAAGTTATTGCCCTTGAAGACAAAATGAAATCTCTCTCTGATGAAGAGCTTAGAGGTAAAACAGAATACTTCAAAGAGCAATTAAGAGAAGGAAAAACCTTAGAAGATATTAAAGTGGAAGCATTCGCTGTTGCTAGAGAAGCTGCTAGAAGAACAATTGGCGAATTCCCTTATAAAGTACAAATCATCGGTTCATTAGCGTTACATTCTGGTGATGTCGCAGAAATGAAAACCGGTGAAGGTAAAACCTTAACTGCCACTATGGCGGTCTATTTAAACGCCCTTGCAGGTAAAGGTGTACACGTTGTTACTGTTAACGAATACTTGAGTGAACGTGACGCCAACTGGATGGGTCAAATCTATAGATTTTTAGGCTTAACTGTTGGAGTTAACTTAAGAAGTAAAACCACAAGTGAAAAAAGAGATGCATATCTATGCGATATTACATACACAACTAACTCTGAGTTAGGTTTTGATTATCTTAGAGATAATATGGCGAGTTCAATGGACAATCGTGTCCTTAGAGGACTTGATTTCTGTATCGTTGATGAAGCTGACTCAATTTTAATTGATGAATCTAGAACTCCACTTATTATTTCTGGTGGTGCTAGAGCAAGCGCATCTCAATACACAGTTGCAGATAGATTTGTTAAAGCGTTAAAGAAAAACGAAGATTTTGAAATCGATGTTAAAGATAAAACAGTTAATTTAACTGATTCCGGTAACGCAAAAGCTGACAGAATGTTTGGTATTAAGAATCTTTATGATCCTGAATACGCTGATTTAGTTCATAGAATTCATAACGCTCTTAGAGCGAACTATATCATGGCGAGAGACGTCGACTACTTAGTCGATGCTGAAGGACAAATCCAAATCATCGACCAATTCACAGGTCGTGTTCTCCCAGGTAGAGAATGGTCTGATGGTTTACATCAAGCTGTCCAAGCTAAAGAAAACGTTGAAATCAAACAAGAAACCATCACCATGGCGACAATCACATATCAGAACTTCTTCCGTCTTTATAAAAAGATGGCAGGTATGACTGGTACCGCCAAAACTGAAGAAGAAGAATTCCGTAAAATTTATAACATGCGCGTAGTATGCGTACCAACCAATCGCCCAATCAAGCGTATTGACGCACTTGACTACGTTTATGCGCATAAAGGGCCTAAGCTTCAAGCTCTTATCAGAGAAGTAAAAGAAAGACATGAAAAAGGACAACCAATATTAATTGGTACTGTCTCAGTTGAATCTTCCGAAGAGATTTCTAAACTTCTTACCGAAAATGGTTTACCACACGAAATGTTGAACGCGAAAAACCACGCTAGAGAAGCAGAAATCATCAAAGATGCTGGTAAAAAAGGCGCTATTACCCTTGCTACCAACATGGCAGGCCGTGGTACCGATATTAAAATCGATGATGAAGTACGAGCTTTAGGAGGTTTGTGTGTTTTCGGAACTGAAAGACATGAATCAAGACGTATTGATAATCAATTAAGAGGACGTTCTGGACGTCAAGGTGATCCAGGATTCTCTCGTTTCTACGTTTCCTTTGATGATGAACTCTTAGTGAGATTCGCTGCTGATAATATGCGTAACTTCATCGAAAAGAATTTTGGTGACGAAGCTCTTGAAGCAAAAATGGTTACTAATGTTATCACAAGCGCACAAAAGAGAATCGAAGGTCAAAACTTTGATACTCGTAAATCACTTCTTGATTACGATGACGTTTTAGCAAAACAACGTCAAATTGTCTATGACAAACGTGACCGTATTATCGAAGGTAAAGATATCACTGATATCGTTGACGATATCTTTAAAACAACTGGAACATTCCTTGCTAATAAAGCTGTTCCAGAAGGAAATACAGACAAAATCATTTCTGGTGATCTTCTTGTTAAAGAAGTTGAACCAAGATTTTTACCAACTGGTTCATTAAAACCAGCGTTATATGACGAAGCATACGTTGATGACGTTGGACCAGATTTAGGTGAAGTCTTATATGATAGATACGCAGAAAGAAGAAAAGAATGGCCAGAAGAACTTCAAGGTCAAGTTGAAAGAAACTTCATCTTAAGATGTATTGACCAAAACTGGACAAAACATATCGATGCAATGGCAAGATTAAGAGAAGGTATTCACTTAAGAAGTTACGCTAACGTAAACCCACTTCAAGATTACGTTAACGAAGGCTATAAAATGTTCAGAGAATGTTTAGACATTGCTAGTGTTGATGCGGTTTTAAATTTACTTAATGTAAAGATTGAGAAAAAAGAACCAGAACCAGTAAAACCTGATGAATCAACAGTGGTTGATGTTCAACCAGAAGCAAAGAAAGAAGAAAAATAATGAAAGACCTCGTTACTTTAAAGCAAGAACTTGGTGCTGTTGGTGAGAAAATCCATCAACTCGGGTCTTCTCTTTGACCTCGCTAAATTAGAAACAGAAATTACCAAACTTCAATCAATAAGCGAGCAAGAGAACTTTTGGAATGACCAAAAAAGCGCTCTTGAAGTAATTAACGAGCTCAATTCTAAAAAGAAAACATTTGAGACTTACAAAGATTTGTCTCAAGGAATAAACGATCTCCAAGAACTAATTGAAATTGGAGATGAATCATTACTAGAATCATTAAATGATTCTTTTGATGAACTCAAAAAGAGAGTTAACGAATTTGAAGTTGATAGATTATTCACTGGAGAATTCGACAATCTTAACGCAATACTTGAAATACACCCAGGCGCAGGTGGCACAGAAGCACAGGACTGGGCGGATATGCTATATCGTATGTATGTCTTGTATGCGGAAACACACAAATTTAAGATGCAACTCATCTCATACGAACCCGGAGAAGAAGCTGGTCTTAAATCTGTAACCATCAAAATCTCTGGCAAGCATGCATATGGACTTCTCAAAAGTGAAAAAGGTGTTCATAGACTTGTCAGGATTTCACCTTTTGACGCAAACAAAAGAAGACATACGTCTTTCGCCTCTGTAAACGTCATCCCTGAATTTTTAGACAATTCAATTAATATTGAAATCAATGATTCAGATTTAAAAATTGATACATATCGTAGTGGTGGTGCTGGAGGGCAAAACGTCAACAAAGTTGAAACCGCTGTTAGAATTACGCACCTTCCTACTGGAATTGTAGTTTCTTGTCAAATTGAAAGAAGCCAACTTTCTAATAAAGAAACCGCTATGGCGATGCTTAAAAGCAAACTTTACTTACTAGAAGTTGAAAAGAGAAATAATGAACTTAACTCCATTGTTGGAGAAAAGAAAAACATTGAGTGGGGCAGTCAAATAAGATCATACGTTTTCTGCCCATACACTCTAGTGAAAGATAATAGAACATCATATGAAGATGTTGATGTTGAAGGAGTTATGAACGGAAATATAGATAACTTCTTATACGCTTATTTACAAATGGAGGCCAAAAACAATGGATAAGAAGACCATAACAAGACAAGTAACAAATTATTTTTTAGTTATATTAGGAACGTTTCTATTGGCTTTTGGTTCTGTCATTTTTCTATCTGAAGCTGAATTAGTTGCGGGTGGAGTAAGCGGTATTGCAATTATCATTCAACACTATATTGAAACACCTGTTTACGATTATATCGTAGCTGGATTGATAGTAGGGTGTTGGATTATTGGACTATTATTTGTTGGTAGAGACTTCGCCTTAAAAACATTATTGTCTTCAGTTTTATACATCGGATTCACATTCTTATTTAAGCGTGTAGATTTCTTCTTAGAATTAGCACACCAGTTCGCATATACATATAGAATTGTTGACGGTGTTGGAGTCGAAGCACAAGAAGTTGGAAATTTAATCTTATGCGGAATCTTTGGTGGCGTCTTTGTTGGAGGAGGCGTTGCCTTTGCTTTCTTAGGAGGAGGCTCATCAGGTGGAGTTGATGTTTTCCAAGTTCTTTTATCTAAGTATCTCAACATTAAAGAATCTTTATCTTCATTTATTATCGACGCTTCAATCATTGTTGTTGGAATGTTAACTGTTTCATTTGACCCATCTAATAGTAAATGGAACCTAAACCCAGCATTATGTGGCATTCTATCAAGTTTTGTTACCGCAGTCTTAATTGAAATCGTTTATATTCGTAATCAGTCTGCGTATCAAGTCGACATCATTTCAGACAAATGGGAAGAGATCAGTAGATACGCTCAAGATGAGCTTGATAGAGGCGCAACAATCATTCCAGCGAAGGGTGGTTACAAAGGTGAAGAAAGAGTAATTCTCCGTGTTGTTTTTGATAAACTTCAATATGAAAAAATAAGACAATATATTGCATCAATAGATCCAAAAGCATTCGTCACATTCACTCAAACAAATGCTGTATTTGGAGAAGGCTTTAAGCACAACCATAAATTAAAGAAAAATAAGAAAAAATAGGCAATTTGCGTGAAAAATATCGATAATTCCCACAAATTTGAAATAGTTTCTAAGTTCAAGCCAACAGGTGATCAACCCAAGGCAATTAGTGATTTAGTAACTGGATTAAACGAAGGAAAAAGACTTCAAGTTCTTTTGGGTGCGACTGGTACCGGAAAGACTTTTACGATGGCAAATATTATCGAGAAAGTTCAACGTCCAACACTCGTATTAGTTCATAACAAAACATTGGCAGGACAACTCTATTCCGAATTTAAGGAACTGTTCCCAAATAACCGCGTTGAATACTTTGTTTCTAACTTCGATTTTTATCAACCTGAAGCATACATCCCAAAAAGCGATACCTATATTGATAAAACCGCTTTGATGAATGACGAAATCGAAATGCTTAGAACTAGTGCGATTAATTCTGTGCTTGAAAGAAGAGACACAATTGTAGTGGCCTCTGTTGCTTCTATTTATGGATTAACCGATCCTGATGAATACCGTAACCTTGTTTTCGATATAAGAGTTGGTGAAGAAATCAATAGACAAGCGTTCTATAAAGCGTTAGTGGACGCTCAATATAAGAGAAACAACCTAGATACACCTCCAGGAAGCTTTAGAGTTAGAGGCGACATTATTGAGATTGTTCCTGCCAACATGGAAGATCACACCATTATAAGAATTGATACCTTTGGTGATGAGATAGAAAAGATATATGAAGTAGATTTACTTAGTGGTGAAATCAAACATTCATATAATACATACCCAATTTTTCCAGCGTATGACCACGCTTCAACTAGAGAAAGAATCAAAGAAGCATGTAAAACCATAAAAGAAGAACTTGCTGATCGTCTTTCATATTTCAGAAAGGAAGGAAAACTTCTAGAAGCTGAAAGACTTGAGATGCGAACAAATCAAGACGTTGAAAACATGGAAGAATTTGGCATGTGCCCAGGAATTGAAAACTATTCTAGACACATTGATAAACGTCTTCCGGGTCAAAGACCATTCTGCTTAATTGACTACTTCCCAAAGGATTTTATCCTTTTCATTGATGAATCTCACGTTTCACTTCCTCAAATTCGTGGAATGTATAATGGAGATAGAAGTAGAAAAGAAACGCTTGTGGAATATGGTTTTAGATTACCAAGTGCTCTTGATAATAGACCTTTAAATTTTGAAGAATTCGAAGAGTTAATGCCTCAAACAATTTGCACTTCCGCTACTCCAGGTGACTACGAATTAAATCACACTGATAGTAAGATTGCCGAACAAATTATTAGACCAACAGGATTATTAGATCCAGAAGTTGAAGTAAGGCCAACAAGAGCCCAAATTGATGATCTCTTATTTGAGATAAACGACAGAGTTAAAAAGAATGAAAGAGTAATGATTGTTACTCTCACAGTAAAAATGGCGGAAGACCTTACTGCTTACTTAAAAGAAAGAAGTATTAAAGTTGTATATCTACATCATGAAACCAAAACACTAGAAAGAAGCGAAGTCATTTATCAACTTCGTAAAGGAAAATATGATGTCTTAGTGGGAATTAATCTTCTCAGAGAAGGTTTAGACATCCCAGAAGTTTCATTAGTAGCGATTCTTGATGCAGATAAAGAAGGCTTCTTACGTTCTACTAGAAGCTTAATCCAAGTTATAGGTAGAGCAAGTAGAAACGCAAAAGGCAAAGTCATTATGTATGCTGACAATATGACCGATTCTATGAAAAACGCGATAGATGAAACCAATAGAAGAAGAAATATTCAAAAAGCATATAACGATGAATACGGCATAGTTCCTAAAACAATTGTCAAAGAGATAAGACCACCTATTCATAATTTAGACGATGATATAAGTGATGTTAATAAATTAACAAAACATGCATCAAGATCACAACTAGCTGCAAAAATTAAAGAACTCGAAAAGCAAATGCATCAAGCTGCTAAAGAATATGATTTTGAAAGAGCAGCAGAGCTTAGAGACATCATCTTAGAATTAAAGGTAGAAATAAATTAATATTATTTGTTCGTTTTTAGTTTCGTTTTAGTTTCGCGTTCTAATATATTCACATATCAAAGGAGGATGTTGATATGAAAAAGAAGAGTTTACCTTGTTATCTTGCTTTAGCATTTTTACTCGCTGGATGTGGAGCAAATAACGCAAGCGAAACACCAGTTGTAACTGTTGATCCAACTGTAACAAAAATCGAATTTGGTGAAGGAGAAATCAAAACTAATTACCATTTTGGTGAATCTTTTACTAGACCAACAGTCTTAGCAACTTATAGTGATGGTACAAAAGAAGACGTCACAGCGTATTTAACAGTAAGTGGGTTCAATAGTAGAAAATTAGGAAATCAAACAGTTGTTCTTTCTTACGATGCATACGAATTAACTTATAGTGTTACTGTTGTTAACGAAATTAAAGAGATTCAATTAAGTGGACAAACAAAAGCGTTCGAAGTTGGTGATGAATTCTCTTTTGGAGGCGCTGTTTTTGCAGTATACGACAACGAAAGTGTTGTTGATGTTACAAGTGAATCATCTTTCTCTGGCTTTGATTCATCAAGTGTTGGGGAATGTGAAATCACTGTTTCATATCAAAATTTCACCACCTCTTATGTTGTAACAATTAAAGCAAAAAGTGCAAAAACAGTGAGCTCCCTACAAGTTAACGACCCTCAAACAGAATATGTTGTTGGTGATACATTCGTTAGACCAGTAGTTAATGCAGTATATACAGACGAATCTTCTGAAGATGTATCTGATTTAGCAGTTTTCTCAGGTTATGTCTTAACCCAAGCAGGCACATATACTGTAACAGTTTCTTATGGTGGTGTTTCTACATCATACGAAATCACTGTTAAAGAAGACGAAGGAAACATTGATGATATAGATGACGGAGATGACACAATTTTTGGTTCATTCAAAATCACCACAAAAGATGGAGTTGCTCCAACAGTGGAAGACAACATTTACACAATCTCTGCGGCTGGATCATACAAAATCTCCGGAAAACTTGATAATGGACAAATCGTTGTCAACGCTCCAGAAGCTGAAGTTGAGTTATCATTCGAAGAAGCATCAATATCTTCAGATTTTGATTCACCAATTAGAGTTGTCACAGCAGACTCTGTTGATATTAAAGTAAAGAAGAATACATCAAATTATATTTATGATAATCGTGTCTTATCTTCTAGCGACACCGATCCAGAAGGAGCAGGAATTTACGTTGAAGATGGCGATTTAAAAATCAAAGGAACCGGAAAATTAGTAGTTAAATCAACCTATAACAACGGTATCCATGGTAAAGATGACGTCACTATTAAAAACGCTGTTGTTTTAGTTAGAGCTATCAATAACGGTATTAAAGGTAATGACAGTGTTACTATCGAAGAAACCCCAACAATCGATGTTATTTGTGGTAACGACGGCATTAAAACCTCTAATACAGACGTCTCGTCTAAAGGAAATAGAAGAGGTAACGTTTCAATTACTGGTGGCAATATCCAAATCAACTCCTATGCAGACGGAATTGATGCAGCTTATGACGCTATTATCAGTAACGGTATAAAAGAAAACGATGACGGAACAACCGAAGAAACTTCACCAGTGATTGATATTTACACAAATAAATATTCATCCTATTCTGAATCCGCTTTAGAAATTAATTCATTAGTGTCTAGAGCAACAAAACAAAAAGCTGCTGATTCTGCAAAAGGTATTAAAGCGTGTAATCTCTTAACAATCGATGGAGGAACAATTTACACCAAAACATATGATGATGGACTTCACGGCAACAAAACAAGTGATAATGTCCAAATCGTATTTGAAGATGGAACTTATGCTACAGGTAACGTCACCATTAGTGGCGGAAGTTATACTGGTTACGCCAGCGATGATGGAATCCATGCCGATGGAACATTAACAATCAGTGGTGGAGAAATTAAAATCGAAGGCGCGTACGAAGGTGTCGAAGGTAACGTTATTAACGTTACAGGCGGTAACACAGCTGTTGTTGCTAGTGACGATGGAGTTAACGCTCAATCTTCAATCAACATCTCTGGTGGACTACTTGATGTCACTGTTTCTCCTAGTGGAGATACTGATGGTATTGACAGCAACGGAACAATTACAGTTACAGGTGGAGTTATTATCACTCGTGGACCAAATAGTAACAATATGTCACCATTAGATGCTGACGGAACCATTGCCTTAAATGGCGGAACCGTTATCATTGTTGGTAGAGATATGACTAGCTCCGGCGGTGGTGGAGGCGGCTGGTGGCTTAATCCAAACGAAAAGCCTGGTGGTCCAGGTGGTGGAGGCGGAGGAATGCCAGGAGAAGGCACAATCTCTGTTGGATCTAATATGACTACAACCGCTATTAAAAATGCTGGATTAAGTAAAGGAAGCTATACCGTTTCATTTACAAATTCCACTTCCACAATTAGCTATACCAATATTTATACTTATTCTGGAGCAGTAACTGTTTATTCAGTTAACGGAACTGCGACAATTAAGTAAAAAACAAATAATGATTGAATAAATCATTCTAATTAATTACAATTAACGTCAGCGAAAGGAGAAAAAGATATGCTTGCTTGGTACGATTGGGTATTACTTGCTACTAGTATAATCATTATCGTCTTATGCTTGTTACAAGGTGGTAAATCAGAAGGTGCTTCTGGTGCGATTACTGGTGGTGGACTTAACGTCTTCGTTAAAACCAAAGAAAGAGGCGTAGAAAAAATCATTTCTATTCTCACCCTTATCATCGCGGCAATCTTCTTCATTCTCGCGATCTTGATTAAAATCCTTAACGGTTAATAATCAAATATCAAAAAATAGATGCTTCTTATTGAGGCATCTTTTTTAATTCTTTTTTTGGTAGCTTTATCTTCTTTATAAGATCAGTAGCAAAATCAATTAGATAACGTAACGCTACTCCTCCTAATATTGCTACTCCCATAATAAATAAAGAAGTATAGATATCATTACCGTAACTAATATTCATTCTCTTAAAGAAAGCGTTAAAGAAATCAGATATAAGAAGTATTTCTAAAGATGATTTTCCTAATAAGGCCAAGATAAAGATAAGCCACTTTAAATACCTCTTTCCCATATCAAACGCTTTTGCGATAAGAAGTAATAACATAGGAGCAATTAATAAAAACGCATACCAATGTAAACCATATTCCCACATATAATCGCTTAAACATGTATAAATAAGGATTAATAATCCAAAAGAGGCGATAAACATACCTAATATGATGAACCATCTTTTCTTATTCATCACGAGCTTATCTTTTAATGTCGCGGATATTGTCATTCCTAATAAGAACACTGGGAATCTAGAAAAGGCGATAAGACGATAATCTCCGTTTAGTCTAAAAGCAAAAACTACGGACACTAAAGCGATAAGAGAAACAAGGAGAATCTTTTTGCTGCTCTTCTTCATGAAGAAATGAATATAAACAGCGAGGAAATAAAATAACATCGTCGCATGAATATACCAGTTGCCTTGACCTGCAAAGTTCATCCAGAAACCAGTGAAAGTAACAAAGCCAAAGACTTCTCCTCCTGTATAAGGAGTGGAGTAAACATAGCTACTCACCATCATTAAAACAAATAGGTAAATAAGCCAGGTTGGTAATATCTTAATAAGACGGTTTTTGTAGAATGTCCCTAAATCATTTTTCTCTAAAGAGTTATATATCCCCATTCCTCCAAGTAGGAAAAAGACATCAACTCCTCCGTAACCGATTTCTTTAATAAAATTCAAAGTTTTATCAATAAAAGGAACACCAGAATTAAAGGTGATCGATGAATGAAAAAATATCACCCATAAAATCATGATACCCATGATAACTGCGCGATATTTAGACAAATAAAAATAAGGGGTGTTTAAGTTATTAGCCTTACTTTTATTCTCAGTATTAGTCATTAGAAGTTTTAATTAATGTGATAGTCGCTCTTTCGTTAGTGACTTCATCAAAATATATTGACCATCCAAATTCTTTTCCAGAATTTAGTAATTCTTTTCTTGGGAATTGAGCGCGATAGTTATGAATTGTGAAATAATCACCAGTTTTAAATAAATCCGCATTACAGAACCATGTTTTGCTTCTGCTATCTGCAGTCATATCGCCATAGATATCGTATTGTTTGTATCCACTTCTAAGCAACTTAAGTTGGTTATAAGAAGCAGAACCCGCTAAAGTGACTGCTCTTTCTCCAGAAGTGGTGTTACTAGTAGCAGCAACTACTTGTCCTTTAGAAGGCAAACCTGTAAGAGAACGTGTTCTAGCAGAATATAAACGTGAATCAATATGCCATAAACGAACACCATATTCTTTAGGTCCAGCGTGATAATAACGGTATTGATAATCACAATCATGTTTGTTTAGTCCGGTTGGAGAATAAAACTCAAGAATGAGATATTCATCAAATGGAGAACCAAATTTTTCTCCGTGATTTGATAAGACCACAATTTGTCCTCCGTCTTCAATTGGAGTAAGAGTGACTTTTTCAGTTTTTAATGGGTGATATGCCTTTGTCCAACCTAAAGAATATCTACTATATGGATCGTGAGCGCCAACGTTATGGTCTTGCATAGAGAAAGATAAGCTAGGAGCTGCTTGTCCTGAATAATCATAGTAATCTTGTAAGCCTAAAACGTGGCCCATTTCATGAATCAAGCAATGAGAGTCAACGATACAATGAGATGTATCACCAGATCCGAAGCTAGAATAACCGGTCCTATTATATGCATCTTCTCCATGAGAATATAAGAAGTCATAACTGCTCCAGAAGAATGGGCAAGGTGTTGGACTATTAACGCTTGGAACAGAATTCATAATCCAATAGGTATACGCCCAAAGGTTATCACCTTGAATGCTGATGTTTTGATAATCAGGAGCAGCGTATATCAAAATCACTCCATCTAGATAACCATCGCTATCAGAATCAAACGATTTCATTGTGCTATCAAATTTGGTTTTATACCAAGTAACTGCGCTTCTCACTAATGAAGTAGTTTTATCTAAGTATGGATCACTATAGAAATACTCACTTGCGTATCCACATTGATACCAATCGGTAACGACACCAGTAAGATTAAGGTTACCAAAAGAGTCTTTATAGTAATAAGATGAAACAGATTCCCAACCTGTTTCTTCTTCGGAGCCTAAATACGCTTTACGGATATCATCTCTAACATTTTCTTTATTGAGAATATAGTTTTCTGAATCTGTAAACCAAACAGGAACAATTAAGAGTTTTGGATTACCAGTAGAAGGACAGAAATGGGTGTTATAGTAGCTATTATATCCATAGTCTTTATATGTAGTAGTCGCGTATTTACCATCAAAAGCGGTAATATCCATGTCATCATACTTATGATCATATGTATCAACTATGTTAACAATAGGTCTAGAAGTTGGGGCATCCTGAGAACCACAACCAGTCATAGTGATTGCGGTTAATGATATTAATACGAATAAAAACTTACTACCTTTTTTCATAATTGAGTCAACATTATAGCAAATTAAAATGCTATAAAACAAATTATTTACATAATTGCCTGAATTAATCCCCAGATACCTTGAGTCTTTAAAATCTCAATGTAGTACGCAAGTTCGGCTTGAACAATTTCATCTAACGCTCTCATGGATCTCATCTCAATATCAGCGGTATCATCATATAAACGATAGCCGGTATCATAGTATCGATACATGCTATTAACCATATCGGAATAACTCATAAAATTCGCATAATCGGGGTTATCAATATAGACATTGGATAGTTCTTCTTTAACATCTTTGTTTCCTTTATAGGAAAAGACTTCTAATCCAGTTGCGTTAGGAACCTTAACAGCGTATAGATTTCCAAACACTGACAACGCTGTGTCACATAAGCAGTGACTCATAGAACCGGGATGGTCGTTATGCATGTTGATATTCATCATCATTAATCCATCAGTGTTAAGGTGATTATGCACTAACGAGAAAAACTCAACAGTTGTCATATGAAATGGAGCGCTTATTGAAGAATAGGCATCCACAAGGATGATGTCATACATATTATTAGTTCTCGCTAAAAAGTTACGACCATCATCACAAACAACGTTCACAGTTGGGTTCATATGGAAATATTCATATGAGAGATCAATGATCTTGCTATCAATTTCAACTGCAGTGATATTGCAATCGAGTTCCATATAATTTTTCATCATTGTCGCATAAGTGCCAGTGCCATTACCAAGAATAAGGACTTCTGGTTTATCTTTGACCAAATACTTGCTGGCAAGTAAATAGTCATAATACATACCAGTTAATGAATCATCATCGTTAATCTTTGACTGAACTCCAAAAAGGATATTGGTGCTTAAATACACTCCTTTTCCTTGTCTATACACTTTTAAATAGTTGTATGTTGATTCAGTTTCTTTGATTGTAGTTCTATCATCCCATAACCCAAATGGAGCATTCACCGATAACACCAATCCAGCTATAAACAAGGACGAATACACTGCAACTTTTGCAACCGTTTTATAGATACGGTTATGTTCTTTTCTCTCTTCTTTAGATAAAGACTTAACTTCTTCCTTACTCATCTTTGGACGATTTTTAAAGTTATCCACTAAAGTTGTAATCGCATAAATAAGGCCGATAACCGCAATAAGCCCTCCAAAAAGAACAAAAGAATTACTTGTCCCAATAAATGGAATAGTTAAGAAAGTTGGCAAGAACGTACCTAAAATAGAGCCAATTGTGTTAAGGGCTTCTAATAAACCAATAACTTTGCCACTTACTTTTTCACCCATTGCATACTTAATTAAGCTAGGTGTAACTTTGCCTAAAAATAATAGAGGTGGCACAAAAAGAATTAAACAAGAGAACAGGGCTGCCCAAACGACAAGGTTAGTGGTAATAAAAGTCGCCAGTAATAAACTCACTCCAACAATAATGTACTTACCCACAAAAGGAATAAGAATGATGTATACACCAGCAAAGAGTAATTCTAAATATAGTCTTAAATATGATGGTTTCTTATCAGCTTGTTTTCCTCCCCAATAATTACCAATTGCCATCGCAATCATAATCACACCAATAATAAGAGTCCAAACAACTTGGCTAGAGGAAAAATAAACAGAAATTAATCGGGATGCACTCATTTCAATTCCCATTAAACACAAACCGACAACTGCCTCGGTTATAAAGTAATAAATTTTGTTATTCACAAACAGCTTTCTATCTTCCATAATTCTTTTCCTCTCACGGGTGATTATATTCGATTTTACTTTGTAAATCTTAAGATAATGATATCATAAACTATGAGTATTAAAAAGAAAAATAGCCAGATTCAATCTGACTATAATTCAAAATATAATTATTTAATTATTTAATCGACATCGACTTATAGAAAACAAAGTTGTTATCTCCATCTATATAGCCGACTTCTTTCCCATTAATAATGATTGAACCATCATCATCAACATAGCCAATTTCTTTAGGTGGGAAAGAGATTACTCCTTCATCTGATATCTCGGCAAATTTCTGGCCATTGATGAAGAGTTTGTTGTCATCAATATAACCAACTAGTTTGTCTTCGATATAGATATTTTTTCCAAAGGAATCAATTATTAGCATACTTCCTCATCTTCAATATCCGCGTAAGGTCCAATGTATTTTCCATTACCAACCTTAACGTTTTTTAGAACTGAGTTAACAATATGATTGTCATTACCCATCTTTACATTTTCTAACACTGAATTTGGACCAAGCCAGTTGGCCTCTCCAACTTCAGAATCTCCTAAGATAGTGGTGTTAGGCATAATAACCGTGTCTCTGCCGACTTTCACATCAGGAGAAATATAAGCAGTTTCTGGGTCTTCAATTGAAACACCAGAAAGCATTAATTTACGATTGACTCTTTTTCTAATGACTTTAGCGGCGTAACTTAATTGGAAACGATCACTGACACAGAAGATATCTTGAGCGTCTTCTAAGACATATGCTTCCACTCGATAGCCATCTCTATTGAATAGTTTTACTAGTTCAGAGAGATAGTATTCATGTTTAGCGTTATCATTAGAAAGTTTTGGCAAGTACTCTTGTAACAACTTGTTGTTAATGATGTATATACCAGCGTTGACTTCACCAATTTCTTTCTCTTCTTCGTTACAGTCTTTATCTTCACGAATATCAAGCAAACGATAACTACCTTTTTCTCTAATGATACGTCCGTATCCTGTTGGATTTTCAAAGACAGAAGTACAAATAGTTAAAGCATTATCACCTTTCTCGTGTTTATGATAAACCTTCTTTAAGGTTTCTAAAGTTAATAAAGGTGTATCTCCTCCAACAACGATGATGTCTCCATCTTTGTCTTTAAGTTCAGTAACTTGCATTAATGCATGTCCTGTACCTAAGATTTCTTTTTGCCATACAACTTTGGATTCTTTTTCAACACACTTTTCAGTGGCTTTTCCTCCAAAACCAACAACAGTGTATAAATCTTTTAAACCTAACCCTTTAACCGCATCAACAACATAGTTGATAAGTGGTTTTCCTAAGATTGGGTAAGCAACTTTTGAATGATCAGGATCACGGCTTTCCATACGGCTTCCACGTCCTGCACCTAATATAACAGCGTATTTATCTTTCATTCTTCTCTCCTCATTTCTTGAGAACCTTACAGATCTCAACAAAATATTTATCTTCAAATTCTTTCGCAACTTTCTTTAAAGCTGAATAATCAGTAGAAAGAGCGAATACAGTGGACCCAGATCCACTCATAAGAACAATTTTTAATCCTTTATCAAGCAAAGCTTGTTTGATGGACGCAATTTCTGGAACAACTTTCATTGCGGCTTCTTCTAAAGAGTTACCAATAGAGGCAGCAAGTAAATCATCATCTCCAGTTTCTAAAGCTTTAACAACGTTATCAATATCAACGTGGTTATATGGTTTAGAATCCGCTAAAGCGAACACTTCTTTAGTGGAGCATCCAGCAGATGGCTTAACTAACAAAACGTAGTAGTTGTTCTTGATGGTAATAGGTTCTAATTTTTCTCCAATACCTTTACATCTAGAGGGTGTACAAGGAATAAAGAAAGGAATATCCGCTCCTAAAGGAGCAGCAATCTTCATAAGTTCTTCTTCTGTCGCTCCTAATTTAAGGATGTTGTTTACTGTTTTTAAGGTGAACGCCGCGTTAGAACTTCCTCCGCCTAAACCAGCTTGCATAGGAATAACTTTATGAATATAGACTCTGAATTTTTCATTAAATCCATATTTCTCACTAAGCGCATCAATCGCACTAGAGGCCAAATTATAATGGCCTAAACCTTCTGAATAATCATCAACAGTAACAAAGTTATCATCGCTACTTTTAAGGATTGAGAAAATTAAAGAATCATGTAAATCGATAGGTATCATTAAAGAATCAAGTTCGTGATAACCATCTTCTCTTTTTTTAACAACGTTAAGCGAAATGTTAATTTTCGCATAACTCTTAACAGATCTTCTCATATCTACTCCTACATTATATTTTTATTTTTAAATAAAGTGTACATCTTTAAATAGTCACTTGGAGAAATATTCTCCGGTCTCTTATTTTTATCGATGTTAAGTTCGTTGAGAACACTTTCAATAGCTTCGGTATCTTTAAAGGTGTTCTTTAAATTATTCCAAATAGTCTTCCTACGATTAAGGAATAAAGATTTTGTCATCTTATAAACTTTAATCGCATCTTCTTTAGAAGTTATAGGATTATAGTCGAACACAAAGACACAAGAATTACACTTTGGTGCTGGATAAAATGAACCAGGCTTAACTGTGATGGTTTTTCTAGTAGTTCCTAATAAATGAACAAGCACACTAGTAGGACCATAATTCTCACCTTCGACATCATAAAAGCGATTGAACGCTTCACTTTGGCACATAAGCACCATCTTTTTAGCGTTGCTGCTAAGTAATAAGAAAGTAACAAGTTCAGTAGTGATGTTATAAGGTAAGTTACCAATGATTTTGTCGTATTTAGAGATATCAATCTTTCTAACATCGTTAAGGATGTAATTTATTTTGTCTCCGTAAAAGATTTTTAAAAAATCAATCATACGAAAATCAATATCACAAACATCAAGATCACATGAATCAACCAGAAAATGAGTTAAAGAACCTAAACCAGGACCAATTTCTAATACTTTGTCACTGGATTCTAACTCAAGTTCATTAACAATTGACTCGGCGATAGTGGGTTCCACAAGAAAATTTTGTCCATAATCCTTATCAGGACGAACATTACATTTGTTCACTAATTCATTAATGTTATTACGATTAATTTCCATTGAGTAATTCTCTAATTTCTTGCGGTTTAATTCTTAAAATATTTAGTTGGTTTTGTATAGAATTAAGATTTCCTTCTATTAACCTATATCTGTCGATGATAATCTGCCTTGATTTGTTGGCATCTTTACTAAGAGACACATAAGTTGATAAGTCATAATCATATGTCTCAATAGGTCTATCAACCACAAACTCTTTAAGAGCGTCTAAGACAGCTTCTTTGGTGGATTCAGCAATACCTTTCTTTTTGCAATTTTTTCGGTAAATTTGCGGACATTTTGCCTCAAATACCCCATTAATTTCTGATTTAAGCTTATTTCTAATTGTTTCACCAGCTTCATCAGAATCAGTAAAAATTATGAGTTTATTTACATTGCTTGCTGATTTTAAAAATTCGATTTTTTTGTTATTAAGATCATAACCATTGGTGGTGAAAAATAACGCATTTAGAAACGAAGATAAATAACTTACATCTTCTTTTCCTTCGACTATCAAAACACCATCAATATTTATCTTATTCATCGATATTAAATAATGAACACGTATTCTTATAAATTACATCTTCAAGATGCTTTTTACTCATGTCTTTGAGTCTAGCTATTTCATCTAAAACTAGGCACAAATATTTAGGTTCGTTCTTTTCTCCTCTATGTGGATGAGGTGTTAAAAATGGACAATCGGTTTCGATCACTAATTTATCTAGTGGAACTTCTTCGGCGACTTCTTTTGGAGTTTTTGCATTAGTGAATGTAACCGTTCCACCTAATGCGATATATAATCCTAACTTAATTACCTGATGCATTGTTTCAACACTACCACTATAGCAGTGCATAACTCCTCCATATAAAGGTCTATGTTCTCTTAATATAGCAACACAGTCTTCGGTGCTTTCTCTATTATGGATTGAGATTGGTAAATGGTGTTCATTTGCAAAATCAATTTGCTTAATAAACCATCTTTTTTGTTCTTCTCTTAAATCGATATCTTTAACCCAGTGATAATCTAGGCCTATTTCTCCAATAGCGACTACTTTCTTATCTTCGATTAAAGACATTGTTTCTTGATAATCAGAATCGCTTACACCTTCTATTTCAGTTGGATGAAATCCGATAGCAGCGTAGCATTCCTTATACTTATTAGCGATCTCAGCCGCTAAAAAGCTACTCTTTTTGTCATAGCCAACAACCAAAAACTTATTTACTCCAGTCTTTTTCGCGGCCTCTATGACCTCGTCAATTCTAGGATATAAATTGTCGTCATTTAAATGACAGTGGCTATCAAAAAGCATATTATTTACCAACACAGAATCTTGAGAAGATTTCTTTAGAAATATCTCTTTGATTGTATTCACCTAAAATCTCTAAAATCGCGTTATAAGCATCGTTAAGAGAAACGCTCACAAGATCAACAGGTAAATCGTTTAATGCATCTTCTTTCGCTTTTAATAACGATTCTTTCGCGTTTCTTAATAAACCTAGTTGTCTAGTGTTATTTAGTGAAGGTGTTTTATACGTGTCTTCTTTTAAACCAAGCTTTTCATATATCGCATTTTTAAGTTCGCTTATCTCATTATTTTTAGCAGAAATGAAAACACCTTTTCCTTCATTGACTAATCCTTTATCGATTTTATTAAAGGCAATAATATGTGGAACATCTTCCACGAGTTTTAATATTTTCTTATCTTCTTCATCTAATGAATTAGAAGCATCTAAAAGCACGATAACTAGGTCAGCCTTTTTGATTAAATCTTTAGATTTATTAACTCCAATAGATTCCACTAAATCGTTAACATCTCTAATCCCAGCGGTGTCTAATAGATGTAAAACAATACCGTTAAGATTGATTTCACCTTCAACAACATCTCTAGTAGTTCCCGCTATATCAGTAACGATAGCTTTTGATTCTCCTAATAAAGCGTTTAATAAAGATGATTTACCAACGTTAGGTTTACCAACTAAAGCAACTTTAATACCTTCTTTAATGATTAAACCTTTTTCGCCTTCGCTGACGAGTCTGTCTATAACAGGTAATAGTTCATCAACAACTTCAACAATATTGCTCTTATTAGCAACTTCTATATCTTCATATTCTGGATAATCGATATTAACTTCTATCAAAGATATAATATCAGCGATTCTCTTTTTAATAGGAAGGATGAGTTTAGATGTTTCTCCATTCAAAGATAACAAAGATAGTTCTTTTGCTTCTTTAGTAGTCGCATTAATCACATCATTAATTGCTTCCGCTTGAATCAAATCAATACGATTGTTAAGGAACGCTCTAGAGGAATATTCTCCGTTAGTAGCGAGTCTAGCACCTTTAGTTAATAAAAGTTGAATAATCTCATTAGCGATCAATAAAGAACCATGACATATAATCTCAACAAGATCTTCTCCAGTAAAAGATTTAGGTCCCTTATAAACCGCTAAAACAACTTCATCAGCAGTCTTGTTGTCGTCAATAATTTTCCCCACTAAAAGAGTGCGTTCTTTGATATCACGGATATCTTTAGAAAAGCACTTAGAAACAATATCAAAAGCATCTCTTCCACTTACTCTAATAATGTGGAGAGCACTTTTCATTGGGGCTGTAGCAAGAGCAACGATTGTTTCTAACATAATAGTCTATTTCCTAAAAAGCACCCATAGGGTGCATTTAGTGGTTATTCTTGTTCTTCCTTACTTTCAACGTAGATGATTTGAACTTGTCTATGGCTTCCTTCACCGATAGATTCAGTTCTGACGTTTCTCCATCCATTTAATGCATTGTGGATCGCACGTCTTTCATCTGCAGGCATTGGATCAAAAGTATAAGTTGTCTTACTTCTTTGAACGTCCTTAGCGGTCTTTCTAGCAAGTCTTTCAAGTTTAGAATACTTGTTGTCTTTATAACCATTGATATCAATTAGTACTCTAAATCTCTTATGGAAATGATTGTTAGTGGCTAACTTTGTTAGTTCGTTTAAAGCTTGAAGAGTGACACCATTCTTTCCAATTAAAATTGGATTATGGGTGCTATCTAATGTAATTCTAATGACATCGTCATCAAGTTTGCTTTTAACTGAACTTTCAATACCTAAAGCGTCAGTAACGTTAAGAAGATAATCTTCCGCGTATCTGATTACATCAGAGAGATCATATACTTCAATTTGAACCTTTTTAGAAAAGATACCAACGGTTTTACCGTTATCGATATAAATAAGATCTTTAACAGCAACACCGGTTTCATTAGAAGCCTTTTCTAAAGCTTCTTGGACATTTTTTCCTGTATATGTTTCCATATTGTCTCCTTATTTTTTGCTGTGTTTTTTCATCGCCACTTGAGTGATTAAGGTTTGTCCGATGGAGAACAACGCTCCGATGAACCAATAAATACCCATAGCACTAACAAGTGAGAAGCCCATGAAGATGATTAAAGCAAGCATCACATAGGTGAAAATTTTCATTGTCTTATTTTGTTGTGATTGAGCAGGGTTCTTTCCAAGTTTTGGAGAATTCTTAGCTTTCATCTTTTGGATGAATTGAGGTAAGAGCATGCTAACAGTTTGAGCAAGCGCCATAAAGAGGAAGAGTAATAAAGCGGTAACCGCTCCATAGCTTCCGGCAGCACTCCAATATTTAGCTGAGAAGAGCATGTCTTTAATACCTAAATCAAGGCGCATACCAAGAAGTGTACCATTGGTAATCGCACTAGATCCGCTTAAAGCACCCCATACACAAATAAAGACAGGGAATTGAATAATCATTACAAGTAAACTTGTAAATGGATTAACTTTGTTCTTTTTGTAGAGTCGATTCATTTCTTCCGCCATACGTTGTTTCTCAATTTGAGAAGAATTGGCGTTAGGATATTTAGCTTGAATCTTTTGAATTTCAGGTTGTAATTCTGTCATCTTTGCAGAACTCTTTGTTTGCTTAAATGTTGCAAGAAGCATAAGTGAACGAAGAATTAAGGTAATGAAGATAATACCTAAGCATGCTGCCCATCCAGCGGATGAACCAGATGCAACAAATCCTCCAACGATTTGGTCAACTAACCAACCGATTGGATAGACTAATAATCCTTCAAAGAAACCTTTAGACCAGGCATATCCCCAACTCTTAGCGTTGATATAGACACCTTCGGTGCTATAACCATATGAGCCATACATATCTTCTTTAGTTGTTAAACATGTACGATATGTAGCAGCACTACTTTGAATTGAAGAACAGAATGTGATGGTGAAATCATATCCTGGACATTTGTCACTGGTGACAGTTTCTCTAACTTGTTTGTCGACTTTGTTATACATGTCCCACATAGAACCAATGTCGCTGGTGATGAATTTGATATAACTATATCTTGCAATCGCTCTATCAAATGCAGCGTGGTCTGGGGTTTTGTATTCTACAACTTCTCCGTTAACTCTTTTTAAATCGAGTGTGAATTCTTTAACCGCATAATTTGCATCTTTTGCAGATTGTAAAAGATATAAGCTCATCATGTTGTTTAAGACATACTCGTCAAACAATTGATAATATTCAATTGAAGAGGCATCAACTGTTGGATAACCTTTGTTTCTAGAACTCATAATCGCATTGTTAAGTGGTGCGATTCTTTCCATATAGGATTCGTATTCAGGTTTACCAACGAGTCCAGCATAGTCAAAGATGTTAACGTTTGTGTTCCAGTTAGCAACAACTGGTTTACAACTTTTAACTGTGAGTTTGTATTCTCCTTGTTCAAACACCATATCAGGAGCGGATGTGTCCGCTTCATAATATGTGATACCAGGAGCAAACGCGTACATAATACGCGCTGTGTCGACAGGAGAACAGAAGGATTGAGTACAACCAGAAACTGCAAAAATACCCGTAGCTAAGGCGGCAGCTCCTAAAGTTAATTTAAGTCCTTTTTTCATTTAGTTATTCCTATCTTACTTAACAAAATGTTAAGTACATTTTTGTTATCTTCAAAGGATCTATTTAAAAATTCTCCTTTAACAACGATAACAACATCAAATGTGTGAGATGAGTAATCAATTAACGAGTCACACATAGCTCGTGTTTGTCTTTTGACTTTGTTTCTGGTAACTGCGTTACCGATTCGTTTTGAGACACTTAGCCCTACTCGGCAAACAGATAATTCATTAGGTAGGTAATGAACTATATAGGGGGTCTCTTTGAGAGTTCTACCTTTTTTCACTATGAGAAGAAAATCTTCGTTACGTTTAACTCGATTAACAATTTTCATTAGTAACCCTCAAATAGATAAAGTGAAAATAGTAAAAATTAAGCAGCTAATTGCTTACGGCCTTTAGCTCTTCTTCTAGCTAAGACTTTTCTACCATTAGCAGATTTCATTCTTGCTCTGAAACCAGCCTTGTGAGCGTGTTTCACTTTACTTGGTTGATATGTTCTTTTCATGATACGTATTCCTCCAATTTTTACGCAAATAAGATTATAAATGTATTTATAAAGCATTGTCAAAGAATTATGTACGCGCAAGCACAAATAAAATCATAATTAAATGTGGATAGAAATCATCAATGTGGAAATGTGGAATACTGACAAAATCACACATTTTGAGTAATCCACAAAAAATATAGTGATAAAAAATCAATTTGTAGTGTAATAAGAATGAACAATGTTCATTCATATAGTTATCGTTAAACTACATTAAAAATTGTCCACAAAAATCCACATTTTCCACTAGTTTCCCACAATTTATCCACATACCAAAAAATGTGGAAAACTCAAAAAAATCACTATAGTAAATTTATTCCCTTAAACTTGTTGTGGAAAACCAAAAAATCCAGAAGTTTTTATTAAAAATAAGTACCGTTTACTCTATAATTGTCTCAAAACTCTAAAGGGCAACAGAAATATGGTTACAACAATATCGGAAATGACTAGACTTTGGGAGAAAGTTCTCAAAAAAATAAATACCAGGATCGACAAAAGTGCATATGACTACTTCTTTGCTGATACCTATATTTATCAACAACGTGGAAATTCTTTAGTGGTTGCCGTTCCTAATCTTGTTGTCAAAAACACAATTGAAAACAACTATAGTGATGATGTTTTAGAGATTTTATCTGAATTAGAGGAACAAAATTTCGAAGTTACCTATGTAACCGCAGAAGAAATCAAAGCAAGCAAAGAAGAGGAAAAGGTTGTTTCCAAACCTTCAAAAAGCGAACCAGAATTCTTCAAGAACGCATTTTTAAAGCCTGAGTTTACATTCGACAACTTTGTTGTCGGAGACTTCAATAAAGAAGCTCAACAAGCAGCATTATATGTTGCCAAAAATGGTGGAACTTTATTCAATCCACTTTTTATCTATTCTCGTTCAGGTTTAGGTAAGACTCACTTACTCTACGCGATCGGCAATTACGTCAAAGAGAATAGAATCAAGGATGCGAAGATTTTATACATGTCCGCTCAAGACTTTGTGGATGAATACGTTAGCTACGTTCGTGGAGAACAAGAATCTAAGTCATTAAAAGCATTCTTCTATGATGTTGATTTGCTCCTTTTTGATGATGTTCAAATTTTAGCAGAGAAGGTTAAAACTGAAGAGATGTTCTTTGCTATCTATCAAAACCTCATCAACGCCGGAAAACGCATCATCTTGACTTCAGACAAACAACCCGTTGATCTTAAAGGTTTAGAGGAAAGACTTGTTACCAGATTTAAGCAAGGATTAACTGTTAAGATTGGTGAACCAGACGTTGACACTTGTGTCGAAATCTTAAAACAAAAATGTATCAATTCTGGATTCAAACCAGAAAAAATTGACGCAAATGTCCTATATTTTGTCGCAGAAAATTATTCAAAGGATCTTAGAGAACTTGATGGAGCGTTCAACCAATTAGTGTTCCTTGCCCTTAAATCTCCAGAGGATAAAACAATCACAATCGATGAAGCCATCAAAGTATTAGCAACTCTAAAAAGTGGCAAAAAAGTCTCAACTCAGTTAAATGAACAAAAGATCTTAAACGTTGTTGCAGACTACTACAAATTGACTCCATCACAACTCACAGGGAAGGATAGATTTGGTCAGATAGTTCTAGCTAGACACATCGCTATGTATTTAATTAGAAATAACTTAGATGTTCCACTAAAGAAAATCGGTCAATTGTTCGGTGGTAAAGACCACACAACTGTCATGAGCGCGATCACTAAGGTGGATAAAGAGTTGAAAACTGACAAGCAATTACAGGACGCAATCGCTGAATTAGAAAAGCGAATTAAGAAATAATTTATTAAAAATAAATACCTAGAGATAAAGTCTCTATGATAAAATTAAAAATGCAGATTTAATAAGAGTTATCCACATATCCACAGTGATAATAATAATTATTAAATTATATAAATATATAAAAAGAAGGTAATTCTATATGAGATTTATAATTAAACGTGATGAATTCTTAAAAGCCTTATTAATAGCAGGAAGAGCAGTTAACTCCAAAAGCAGTGCTGTTCCAGTTTTAGCGAATTTAAAGTTTGATTTAGATGATAGTGGTTTATCTATTACTGGAAGTAACTATGAACTAACAATCAAAACTACTATTCCATTCGCTATTAACGAAGTCGAAGTTATTAGAAATGTCCAAGAAGGATCAACTCTTGTTAATTCCAAAATAATCACTGATATGGCAAGAAAGATTGATTCAGAAGAAATCTGCTTTGAAGTTGTTGATTCCACAATCGCTGTCATTACAGCAGGCAAGATTAAATATAATTTAAATTGCATTAAGGCTAACGAATATCCAGATGTTGACTTAGAACCAAACGGTATTCAAATCTCATTAACAAAAGTTGAATTCTCTTCTTTAGTATCTCAAACCGCGTTTGCAGCTTCGTTAAAAGAACAAAGACCAATTCTTACCGCTATCAATTTAGAAGCTATGGATGGTGTCTTAACTGCCACCACAACTGATAGTGCTAGATTATCTAGAAAACAAATCAGTATTTCTACAGATTTACAATTCTCTGCTAACGTCCCAGCTAAGATGATGGTGGAAATTGACCATCTTTTAGATGATGTTGAATCTCTTAAGATTGCCTTAAGTGATAAGAAAGCCTTGTTTACCTTCGGAAACACCGTCGTAGCGACACGTTTAATCGCTGGTGAATATCCTAACACTAAAAACATTGTTCCACGCGTTACAAACTACTCTTTGGAAGTTAATGCCTCAGATTTCTTAAAAGCTATTGATCGTGTTAACATTCTATCTATTGATAGAGAGAACGTCGTAGACTTATATCTCAACGAAGACACAGTAGAGATTAGTGCAAAATCATCTCAAGTTGGTTCTGCTAGTGAAAGAATCGAAACGTTTAAGTTCGAAGGAAGTAACCTACAAATCAGTTTCAACAGTGAGTTTGTTTCCTCCGCTATTAGAGCGTTAGGAAGCGAAGATGTGACCTTCCTATTTGTTGGAGAAATGAAACCATTTGTGATCAAAAATCCTAATGACGAATCCATTATCCAAATCGTCACACCAGTTAGAACTTATTAATTAAATTTGATATCAGAAAATGACGCACTCGATGCGTCTTTTCTTTTTGATTTTTATCAAACTTAGATATCGATTTTAAGGCCTCAAACAGCGTATTTAAGACGTATAATTATTTATGGAATATTATTCCATTTTTGCATTATATCGTGTATAATACCCATAGAGTACGTTTATATGGCAACTAGAGTGGTAGAAATCCATAAAGATGAAGAGTACATAACACTTAATGTTCTCCTCAAAATCACCGATATAATTCCTACAGGCGGAATGGCAAAACTCTATCTCGCTAATAATGATGTTTACGTCAATGGAGAGAAAGAAAACCGCCGCGGTCGTAAATTATATCGTGGAGATGTCGTTAAGGCGGAAAAAACGGAATTCTTGATTAAATAAAGATGACAATCAAATCTCTATCGGTAAGGAATTTCCGTAACCACAGTCATAAAACTCTCGAATTTGGGGAAGGTATCAACATCATCACCGGCCCTAATGCTTCTGGTAAGACTAATGTTGTTGAAGCAATTTATTACTTATCCCTGGCTAGAAGCTTTAGAGGTGTAGATGATATCGATCTCATCTCCTATCACTCTGATTATTCTCAAATTGATGCGACAGTCTTTGAAGGTGGACATAAACGCTTAATTCGAATAATAATCACTAAAAAAGGACGTTCTGTGCTTGTTAACGGCAAGAAGGTATCAAAGTTAAGCGACTTAGCGAAATGCGTGAATGTGTTGCTGTTTGAGCCTAAAGACGTCATGTTATTCAAAGGATCTCCGAAAGAAAGAAGAAATTTCTTGGATATCTCCTTGTCAAAACAATTCCCTGTTTATCTTGAATATATATCGAGATACGAAAAGGCTCTTAGACAAAGAAACGAGATTCTTAAGAGTAATAAAGTTGATGAAAAATTGTTAGAAGTTTCTACTGATTTACTCATCAAATATGCTGGTCCAATTATCAATTACAGGGCTATGTTCGTCAAGGATATCAATGATATCCTTATTAAAATAACGCGCGCACTCGCGGGCGAACAAAGAAAAATCGAAGTCAATTACAAACCATATGTTCCATTGACTAGCGATTATCAAAAAGAGGCAAAAGAAGCGTTTAAAAAGGCCTTAGAGAGCGATTTGAAACACAAAGCAACTTCTGTCGGGATTCATAGAGAGGACTTCTCTATCAGTCTAAACGGAAAAGATGTTGCCTTATATGGCTCTCAAGGAGAAAACCGAATCACCGCTCTTACCTTAAAACTCTCTCCTTACTTCTTGATCAAGGAGAAGGAGAAAAAACCAATTGTTGTTCTTGATGATGTGATGTCTGAATTAGACAAAAAACACAAAGAACAACTTATCAGTTTTCTAAGAAAGTTTGAGCAAGTATTCATTACTGACACCAAACTGGAAATAGAAGGGGCAACCCAAATTAAATTAAATTAATCACAAAGGAGGTCTTCTAATGGAAGAAGAAAAGAAAGAAGTAGTTTCTAGCGAAGAGACAAAAAAAGTAGAAGAATTTGTCGCTAAAGATGTTTCTGTTTCGGAAATGAACGAAAACGAAGCACAACTTGAAAAAGCAGATGCTAGCTATACTGCTACTAACATCCAAGTTCTCGAAGGCTTGGAAGCTGTTAGAAAAAGACCTGGTATGTATATTGGTACTACCGCAGGTCCAGGATTACATCACCTCGTATGGGAAATCGTTGATAACGCAATCGATGAAGCCTTAGCGGGATATTGTACAGAAGTCCATGTCACAATCAACAAAGGCGAAACTATTACCGTTACTGACAATGGTCGTGGTATTCCGGTTGATATCGTTGGAAAGACAGGATTATCGGGTGTTGAAACTGTTTATACAGTCTTGCACGCTGGTGGTAAATTCGGCGAAGGCGGAGGATATAAAGTCTCCGGTGGTCTTCACGGTGTTGGTGCTTCTGTTGTTAACGCTTTATCAGAATGGCTCGAAGTTGAAGTCCATAAGAATGGTGGAATTTACAAGATTCGTTTTGAAAACGGTGGTCACCCAGTCGATAGATTAAAACAAGTTGGTAAATGTGAAGATACCGGAACTGTTGTTACATTTAAACCAGATCCAAAAATCTTTGTGGAAACCACAACTTATGACTACATCACAATCAGAGACAGATTAAGACAAGTTGCTTACCTCAATAGAGGTATCACCATTGTTGTTAGTGATGAGAGAACTGAAGAAAAAGTTACAGAAACATTCTGTTACAAAGGTGGTATTAAGGAATACGTCCAATATATCAACCACAACAAAGTTCCTCTATTTGAAGAAGTTATCTACTGTGAAGGTAGTGAACCAATTGAACTCGCAAGTGGAAGTGTATCTCACGTATACGCTGAAGTGGCTATGCAATATAACGATGGCTATAGCAAAAATGTTTATTCCTTCTGTAACAATGTTCACACTCATGAAGGTGGAACACATGAAGAAGGACTTAGACTTGCTTTAACTCGTGTTGTTAACGCTTATGCTAGAGATAATAAATTCCTCAAAGAAAACGAAGATAACTTAACCTACGACGATATTTGTGAAGGTTTGGTTGCTATCATTTCAGTTAAGCACCCAAATCCACAATTTGAAGGACAAACCAAAACTAAGTTAGGTAACTTTGAAGTTAGAAAGATTCTTTCTGGAATCGTCGGAGACCAATTAAATAGATTCTTAATGGAGAATCCAAAGGTCTCAAAAGTCATTATGGAAAAGATCGTAATGGCTGCAAACGCACGTTTAGCGGCTCGTAAAGCTCGCGACAGCATGCGTAAAGGTGGACTTGAACTTACTACTCTTCCAGGTAAGCTTGCCGATTGTTCATCTAAAGACCCATCCAAATGTGAATTATATATCGTTGAGGGTAATTCTGCTGGTGGTAGTGCTAAAAATGGTAGAGACCGTGAAACACAAGCTATATTACCACTTCGTGGTAAAATCCTTAACGTTGAAAAAGCTCAGGCTAAGAGAATATTCGCTAACGCCGAAATTGGAAATATGATCCAAGCTATCGGTGGCGGTATTGATCCTGACTTTGATCTCAATAAGATTAGATACCACAAAATCGTCATCATGACCGATGCTGATGTTGATGGTAGTCACATCCGTATTCTTTTATTAACATTCTTCTACCGCTTCATGCGTCCATTAATTGAAAACGGATATATCTATATTGCACAACCTCCTCTATATAAAGTTGCTTATCATGGAAAAGACTATTACGCCTATAACGATGAGCAATTAGAGGTTATTAAATCTCAATTAAATTTAAAACCTGGATATCCATTCCAACGTTATAAAGGTCTTGGTGAAATGGATGCAACCCAACTTTGGGAAACAACCATGGATCCAAAAAATAGAAAAATGCTTAGAGTAACTCTTGATGATGCGATTGCCGCTGAACAAGTCTTCACTGACTTAATGGGTGACAACGTTGATCCAAGAAAAGAGTTCATTCACGCAAACGCTAAGTTCGTTAAGAACTTAGACATCTAATCAAAGGAGGAAATAACAATGTTGTTCGAAGATGAAAAATTAGAAAACGAAGTCGAAGAATCTAACGAAGAATCTGAAGCTAACGAGAATAACACCATTGAAGCTGGTATTGTTGCTGGCTTACAAGATGTTAACACTGTTGATATTGTTAAAGAATCCTTCTTGGACTACGCGATGTCTGTTATCGTCTCTCGTGCTATTCCAGATGCAAGAGACGGACTTAAACCAGTTCATAGAAGAATTATCTATGGAATGAATGAATCTGGTATTACTCCAGAAAAACCACACGTTAAAAGTGCTCGTATTGTTGGAGACGTCATGGGTAAATATCACCCACACGGCGACTCTGCAATTTACTTATCTTTAGCAAGATTTGCTCAAGAGTGGAACATGAGGCACTGCTTAGTTGATGGACACGGTAACTTTGGTAGTATCGATGGTGATGAACCAGCGGCTATGCGTTACACCGAAGCCAGAATGGCAAAGATTGCCCTTGAAATGGTTAGAGACATCAACTGCGACACTGTCGACTTTGTCGACAACTACGATGGTAGTGAACAAGAACCAAGCGTTTTACCTTCTAGGTTCCCTAACTTATTAGTTAATGGTTCTAGTGGTATCGCTGTTGGTATGGCTACTAATATTCCACCACACAATTTAGGTGAAGTTATTGATGGTGTTGTTGCTATTGCACATAACCCAGAGATTTCCACTGTGGAATTAATGCAATATGTCAAAGGTCCTGACTTCCCAACTGGTGCTCTTATTTTAGGAAGAAGTGGAATTAGAGATGCTTATGAAACCGGTACTGGTAGTATCGCTATTAGAGCAAAAACTCACATCGAAGAAAGAGGAGAACACGGTTTAAAGAGAATTGTTATCGATGAAATTCCTTACGGACTTAACAAGGCTACTTTAGTAGAATCCATTGCTTCTTTAGCTAGAGACAAGATTGTTGACGGTATTACAGAAGTTAGAGATGAAACTAACAAAAAAGGAACTCGTATCGTTATCGAAGTTCGTAGAGACATCATCCCTGAAGTTTTACTTAATCAATTATTTAAGAATACTTCTCTTCAAACCAGCTACGGCATTATCATGCTCTGCTTAGTTGATGGAGCTCCAAAAATTGCTCCACTTAATGTCTTGCTTCAAAAATACCTCGACTTCCAAGTTGAAGTTATTGAAAGAAGAACCAAATTCTTACTTGAAAAAGATGAAGATAGACACCATATTGTTGTCGGTTTAATTAAGTGTCACGACAACATTGATGATATCGTTGATATCATTAAAGAAAGCAAAACCCCAGAAGATGCCACAAATGCATTAATGGATAAATATGGCTTCAGCGAAGCTCAAGTCAACGCTATTTTAGCAATGACATTAAGAAGATTAACTGGTATTGAAGAAGACAAGTTAGAAGCTGAAAAAGTTTCTCTTGAAAACAATATCAACGAATATAAACGTATTCTTTCTTCTAGAGAAAACGAAGTTGAAGTTGTTGTTAAAGAATTATTAGAAATTAAAGAGAAATACGCGGACGAACGTAGAACTGAAATTACTAACGACGCCGCTAGTATTGATGATGAAGATCTTATTCCTCAAGAAAATATCGTTGTTGCTATCACCCGTGGTGGCTACGTTAAGAGATTAACATCTGATTCCTTCAGAGCCCAAAATAGAGGTGGTAGAGGAGTTAGAGGTATGTCCACTAACGAAAACGATATCGTTGAGAACATGGTCTACACCAAAACTCACACCGACTTATTATTCTTTACTGATTTTGGAAAAGTGTACCGTATTAGAGGCTACATGATCCCAGAATTCTCTAAAGCTAGTAAAGGTGTACCTATTATTAACTTAATCAACATCGAAAAAGGTGAGAATGTTAAAGCTATTATTGCCTGTGATGAATATCAAGAAGATCACTACTTAATGTTCTTCACCAAAATGGGTGTTGTTAAGAAAACTCTTATCAGTGAATATGAATCCATCCGTCAAAACGGTAAGATTGCTATCTCTATGAGAGAAGGCGATACCTTATTCGCTGTTAAAGAAGTTGTCGAAGATACCATTATTGGTATCGCTGCTAATAACAGCAAGATGGTCAACTTTAAATGTGACCAAGTTAGACCAATGGGTAGAACTGCTTCTGGTGTTAAAGGTATTGAACTCGCTGATAACGAAGAAGTTGTCGGTGTTACTACATCCTTAGATGGTTCACACATCTTAGCTATGACATCTAAAGGATTTGGAAAACTTACACCTGTTATCGACGCAGACGGAGATATGACTTACCGTATCACTAAACGTGGTGCTAAAGGTGTTACAACCTTAAAAGCAACTGATAAAGTTGGTGATTTAATCGCTGTTAGAGCAGTCAATCTTGAAGATGACTTAATGTGCATCACTAACGCCGGTATTGTTATTAGAACTCCACTCGCTCAAATCAGAATTTGTGGAAGAAATACATCAGGTGTGAAGATTATGAACCTTGAAGGTAGACAAAGAATTGTCAGTATCGCGATTGTTCCACATGAAGAAATCGACGAAAACGCTGAAGTTGAAGAAGCTGAAGAAGTTTCTGAAGCAGCAAACGATACTGCCTTACCTTCAGAAGAATAATTAACCTATTAATTGATTAATTAATATTTATAGATAGGAAAAATTAGTATGATTGATATTAATTTAATTAGAGAAAAACCAGAATATGTAAAAGAAGCTTTAGCAAAGAAGCTTTGGGACGCTGATTTTACTGAATTACTTTCCTGGGATTCTCGCAAAAGAGAACTCATGCAAGTAGTTGAAAATAACAAAGCTGAAATGAATAAACTTTCTGCTTCTGTTCCTGCTTTAAAAAAGGCTGGCGAAGACGTTAGTAAAGTGTTTATTCAAGTAAAAGAAATCGCTGCAAAAAATAAGGAATTTGAAGAAGAATTAGCGGAATTAGACCAAAAAATTACTGATTTTGTTGCCGCTCTTCCAAACATTCCAGACGATGATTTAGTAGGCGGTGGTAAAGAAAACAACAAGGTCGTTCATGTTGTTGGAAAGAAACCAGAATTCAACTTCAAAATGAAGGATCATGTTGAGCTCGCTACATCCTTAGGACTTGTTGATTATGACCGTGGTGCTAAGATTGCTGGTAGAGGAAGCTGGGTCTATACAAATTTAGGTGCTAGACTTGAATGGGCTTTACTTAATTTCTTCATTAGTGAGCATCTTAAAGATGGATATGAGTTTATCCTACCACCTCATTTATTAAATGAACAAAGTGGTTACGTTGCTGGTCAATTCCCAAAATTCAGAGAAGATGTTTTCTGGCTTAGTGGACTTGAACCACAAAGATTCTTATTACCAACCGCTGAAACTGCACTTGTAAACTTACATAGAGATGAAATTCTTTCTGAAGAAGATCTCCCAAGAAAATATTTCGCTTATACTCCATGCTATCGTAGAGAAGCAGGAAGCTATCGTACTGAAGAACGCGGAATGATCCGTGGTTATCAATTTGATAAAGTGGAAATGGTTCAATATACAAAACCAGAAGATAGCGACGCTGCTTTTGAAGAATTAGTTGGAAAAGCCGCTAGCTTAGTTGAAAAACTTGGCTTACACTTCCAAATTTCTAAATTAGCCGCTGGCGATATCTCTCACTCAATGGCGAGAACATATGATATCGAAGTATATATTCCATCAATTGGAATTTATAAGGAAGTATCTAGCGCATCTAACGCTCGTGATTATCAAGCGCGTAGAGGTAAATGCAGATATAGAGATTCCAAAACTGGTAAAACCAGATTTGTTCATACTCTTAATGCATCAGGTTTAGCGACTTCCCGTGTCTTCCCAGCGATATTGGAACAATATCAACAAGAAGATGGAAGTGTCTTAGTCCCTGAAGTTCTCCAACCATTCATGGGTGGAATCAAAGTTCTTAAACCAATTAAGTAACTCAATAAACACAAACAAATGAGCAGCCTAGTGATAGGTTGCTTTTTTGCATATATGTGCATTATTTGCATATTTTTATTTGCTATAAACTTATTAATATATATAATATACGTGAAAGAGGTGCAAATATGACACTTAAAGAATTACGCAATAATTGCAAACTTACACAAAAAGAAGCTTCTGAAATTGTTAAGGTTTCATTAAGAAGTTATGTTGATTATGAAAACAACGAAGAAAGCGCTGATGAATTAAAAATTCAAGCGATCAAAGACAGATTAATGGAGTATGCTGCTAAAGATACTTCCATCTTAAAGGACAAAGTCCTTCTAATCACAGGTGGTACTGGTAGCTTTGGTCACGCAGTCGTTGATCGTTTCTTAAACACTGAGATTAAAGAAATCAGAATTTTATCCCGTGATGAAAAGAAACAAGACGATATGAGAAAAGCTTATAACAACTCTAAACTCAAATTCTATATTGGAGATGTTAGAAACCTCGATAGCATTATCGACGCCTTTAAAGGAGTTGATTATGTTTTCTCTGCTGCTGCTTTAAAACAAGTTCCTTCATGTGAATTCTATCCAATGGAAGCTGTAAGAACCAATGTCATTGGTAGTGATAATGTTATTACTGCCTGTGTCCGTAACGGAGTTAAGAAAGCCATCTTCCTTTCTACCGATAAAGCTGCATACCCAATTAACGCGATGGGTATTTCCAAAGCCTTAATGGAAAAGAATGTTATTGCTAGAAGTAGACAACTTCTCCCAGGAGATACAGTTCTTTGCTTAACAAGATACGGAAACGTTATGGCAAGCCGTGGAAGTGTTATTCCTCTATTCTTAAATCAAATTCATGATGGCAAACCAATCACTATTACTAACCCAGAAATGACTAGATTCATGATGACATTAGATGATGCGGTTGATTTAGTGTTATACGCTTTTGAACACGGTGAACAAGGTGACTTATTCGTTCAAAAAGCACCAGCCGCTACAATTGAAACTCTTGCTAAAGCAGTTATCAATTTAACTGGTAGTAAAACTGGCATCTCATATATTGGTACAAGACACGGCGAAAAGTTATATGAAACCTTAGTCACTCAAGAAGAAATGCTTAAGGCTGTTGATTTAGGCAACTTCTTCTGTGTTAAAGCCGATAATAGAGACCTTAACTATGATAAATATTTCTCTAAGGGAAATAAGAAACTCAATTTAGGAGAATCCTATACATCTCATAACACTGGTAGATTAGACGTCAAAGGTATGGAAGAACTTCTTAAGAAGTTGGAACTCTTTGGTGGACCAGTTAAACAACACGAATAAGATAAGGAGATTAATCTTATGCCATTCAAAAATAATGGAAAAATCAAATTAATGATTATCGTTGGTACTAGACCAGAAATCATTAGACTCGCCGCAGTAATTAATAAGTGTAGAGATTATTTCGATACATTGCTTGTTCATACTGGACAAAACTACGACTATAACCTCAACGGTGTTTTCTTTAAAGATTTAGGTCTAAAAGATCCAGACATCTACTTAGATGCAGTTGGAAACGATTTAGGCGAAACCATGGGTAACATTATCGCTAAGAGTTACCAAGTCATGGTTAAAGAAAAACCAGATGCAGTACTTGTCTTAGGAGACACAAATAGTTGCTTAAGTGTTATCGGAGCAAAGAGATTACATCTCCCAATCTTCCACATGGAAGCTGGTAATAGATGTAAAGACGAATGCTTACCAGAAGAAACCAATAGAAGAATCGTTGATATTATCTCCGATGTAAATCTTGCTTATAGCGAACACGCGAGAAGATATCTTGCTGACTGTGGTCTTCCAAAAGAAAGAACCTATGTCACTGGCTCTCCAATGACTGAAGTTCTCACTAACAATCTCAACGAGATTGAAAAGAGCGATATCTTAAAGAAACTCAATTTAGAAAAAGGTAAATATATCTTATTAAGCGCACACAGAGAAGAAAATATTGATACAGATAAGAACTTCTTCTCATTGTTTAACGCGATTAATAAATTAGCAGAAATCTATAACATGCCTATCCTCTATAGTTGCCATCCAAGGAGCAAAAAGAAACTTGAAGCTACTGGATTTAAACTTGATAAGAGAGTGATTATGCACGAACCTTTAGGTTTCCATGACTATAACAACTTACAAATGAACGCATACGCAGTTGTTAGCGATAGTGGTACTCTTCCAGAAGAAAGTAGTTTCTATGCTTCAATTGGAAAACCAATCGCTGCTGTATGCATTAGAACATCCACTGAAAGACCAGAAGCGTTAGACGCTGCTTGCTTCGTTTTAGCAGGTATCGACACCAAGAACTTACTTCAAGCAGTTGAAGTTGCAGTCTTAAACAAAAACGGATGCAAACCAGTTGATGTTTATACCGACACAAACGTCTCTGATAAGGTTGTAAAAATCATCCAATCCTATGTTGGAGTCGTTAATAAAATGGTGTGGAGAAAAGAAGACTAAGATGAAGGTTTTAGTTACAGGCGCTAAAGGTTTTATTGGGAAACATATGTGTCAACTTTTACTAAGAAAAGGACACGAAGTTTTTCAGTATGATTTAGACTCAAAAGAAGAGGAATTAATTGACTATATTTCTAAGGCTGAATTCATCGTTCATCTAGCGGGAATTAATCGTCCTTTGACTACTGAAGAGTTTTATGACGGAAACGCCAATTTTACAGCAAAACTAGTCGATTTGCTTAAAAAATCCGGAAAAATTACACCAATTATCATGTCTAGTAGCATTCAAGCTGAGTTAGATAATGATTATGGAAAGAGCAAAAAAATGGGAGAAGATTTCCTTCTTTCTAGCTGCCTTCCAGTTTATGTTTATCGACTCAATAATGTCTTCGGAAAATGGTGCCGCCCAAACTACAATTCAGCAGCGGCAACATTCTGCTACAACATCGCTCATGATTTACCAATTCAAATCAGGGATCGTGAGTATGTTGTTCACTATAATTACGTTACTGACATTGTTGAAGAATTCCTTAAAGTTATCGAATGTAGTGATCATCAAGGTAAAAAGGATATTCAAACTGTTTACCCAATTTATGATTGCTCACTTGGTAAACTTGCAGATCTCTTATATTACTTCAAAGGTGAAATTGAAAGTGATAGACACCTTCCACTTATTCATAACGAATTTGAACTTAAGTTATTTAAGACTTTTTGTGACTACTTAAGTGATGAAGGATATAGCTTTAACTACGCGGAAGACGCTAGAGGAAGCTTTGAAGAATTATATAAGTCTAAAAAATGGGGACAAATAAGTGACAACGTTGCCTTCCCTGGCATTATTAAGGGTGGTCACTATCATACTTATAAGCAAGAAATCTTCTACACCGTTATTGGTGAAAGCGAAATCAAACAAAGAAATGTTAAAACTAACGAAGTTATCACTGATGTCGTTTGCGGAGATAAACCAAACCCAGTTCACATAAGAGTGGGATACACTCACCAAATCAAAAATATAGGTGATATTGATACCCACACAATTATGTGGATCAGTGAAATATATAACCCAGAAACACATGACACATATCGTGAAGATGTGTAAGATATTTTGTAGAGGTAACTAATTATGAAACTATCAAAACTTTTAGTTTTAGGTGCATGTTCTTTAATGATGGCCACAAGTTGTGGCACCGAAGAACCAGCCGCACCATATGTTCCACCTATTGATCCACCAGAGACCGATCCTGTTGAGTGGGAGTTTGAAGAAGATGGAGATTATTACGCTGCATTAATTAAAGAAATTAAAGCAACTCAGCCATTTGAATTAGTTATTCCTAGCGAACACGAAGGAAGAGTGGTTAATCAGGTTGGTCTTGCTAGTAGAATTTTTATTACTTGGCATCCAAACAACGAGTATGTTACAAGCGTTTATTTCCCAGATTCAATTACCCGTATTCCATATACTCACGGAGAAGGATTACTTGATAGTTTACCAAACTTAGAAAGTGTAAGACTTTCACCAAACTGTAAGGCCGTTCCACAATCTATGTTTGATAGTTGTCCAAAACTTAAAGAAGTTACTGTTCCCGAAGGAGTTACTTCTATCAATAGGTATGCGTTTGTCAGATGTGGAATTGAAACAATTCACTTACCAACAACTTTAGACACTATCGGTGAAGGTTGTTTCTATTTATCCAATATTAAAAATATTGATTGGGCGGAAGATGCTAATAATTCTTTATGTATAGAGACAAAAGCTTTTGAGTGCTGTTACGAGTTGGAAGAATTTGTTATGCCAGATTATGTTTATACTTATGCACAAGATGGTACATACACAAATTCATGCTGGCTTAAAGATTGCGAAAACATTAAAAAGATTAGAATGTCAGGCAAAGTTGGTATCTTTAGAGAAAACATGTTAGGACAAATGAGTAGAACATGCGCTCTTGAAGAATTAATAATTCCAGCTAGTGTTATTAAAATTGAGAAGAGGTGCTTATATTTTTCACCTTCTTATTTCAACAATATTGATACAGTAAAATTTGAAGGAACAAAAGCACAATGGTTAGCAATTGAAAAGGATGAAGGTTACCTTGATTATGTTATTGGTGATTATAAGAACAACAGCGCAATCGACAAGGTCTATTGCATGGGCGACGGTGAAACTGTTACATTAAGTCACGTTAACTAATTATTAAATTTTAAGATTAAGCACATCGAAAAATGTGCTTTTTCTTTTGCCTATATACATATACCTACATATAATAGACGTACGGAAAGTATGAGTAAATTAATCGAATTTTTAGAATCAAAAAATATCAATAACACGCAAGAAATCTACTATAATCCATCTTACGAGTTACTTTTTGAATTAGAAAAAGAAGCAATAGATGGATACGAAAAAGGACAATTAACTAAGTTAGACGTTATTAATGTTTTAACTGGTAAATATACTGGCAGATCTCCTAAAGACAAATACATTGTCATGGATGATGTATCTAGAAACACCATCTGGTGGAATTCAAAAGAATACCCAAATGATAACCATACTGTTGATGAAGATGTTTGGAACGTTTGTAAAGACATTGCCACCAAAGAGTTAAGTAACAAAAAGTTATTTGTAGTGGACGCATATTGTGGTGCGAATAAATCCACCCGTATGGCGGTTCGTTTTGTTATGGAAGTTGCCTGGCAAGCTCACTTTGTGAGAAATATGTTTATTAAACCTAGCAAAGAACAACTTAAAACCTTTAAACCAGACTTTACAGTTTATTGTGCTTCTAAAGCTAAAGTTAATAATTATCAAGAACTTGGTTTAAATAGCGAGACCGTAATCATGTTTAATCTTACTAGCAGAGAACAAATCATCCTTAACACGTGGTATGGAGGAGAGATGAAAAAAGGAATGTTCTCGATGATGAACTATTTCTTACCATTAAAAGGTATTGCGAGTATGCACTGCTCTGCTAATACTGATTTAAATGGAGAAAATACCGCTATCTTCTTTGGCTTATCAGGAACAGGGAAAACTACATTATCTACTGATCCAAAACGTCTTCTTATTGGAGATGATGAACATGGTTGGGATGATGAGGGAGTGTTCAACCTTGAAGGTGGTTGCTATGCAAAGGTTATTAATCTTGATAAAGATTCTGAACCAGATATCTATAACGCGATTAAAAGAAATGCCTTATTAGAAAATGTTATTGTGGACTCTAATGGTGGCATAGATTTTAGTGATAAATCCATTACTGAAAACACTAGAGTTAGCTATCCTATTAATCACATAACAAATATTGTTAAACCTATATCTAAAGGCCCACATGCTAAAAACGTTATTTTTCTTTCATGTGATGCTTATGGAGTGCTTCCACCCGTATCTATTCTTACTCCAGAACAAACTAAATATTATTTCTTAAGTGGATATACCTCTAAAGTTGCAGGAACTGAGCAAGGTATAAAAGAACCAGTTCCAACATTCTCTTCTTGTTTTGGACAACCATTTTTAGAACTGCATCCACTTAAATACGCCGAAGAGTTAATTAGACACATGGAAAAGAGCAACGCGAAAGCGTACTTAGTGAACACTGGATGGAATGGAAGCGGAAAACGTATATCTATCAAAGACACTAGAGGCATAATCGATGCGATTCTTTCTGGTGAAGTTGATAAGGCTCCTAGTAAGATAATTCCAATATTTAACTTAAGAGTACCAACTAAACTTAATAATGTTAATTTATCAATCTTAGATCCTAGAGATACATATCTAGATAAAAATGAATGGAATAAAAAAGCAAAAGAACTCGCTAGTAAATTTATTTCTAACTTTAAGAAATATGAAACTAACAAAGAATGTATTATATTAGTAAACGCAGGACCAAAAGATGAATAAAGAATTACTAGCTAGATTTGAAGAACTTAAATCCAGAGGATTTTCTTTAGACATGACTAGAGGAAAACCTAGCAAAGAACAACTTGATTTAAGTATGCCTATGCTAGATGTTCTTAATTCTAAATCAGATATGATGTCTAAAAATGTCGACACTAGAAACTATGGAGCGTTAGACGGAATTGAAGAATGCAAAGCATTATTCGCTGAGTTATTAGGTGTAAGTAGTAAAAACGTAATAGTGTTTGGTAACTCTTCACTTAACGCGATGTACGAATGCATTTCTGATTCTTATATCTATGGAGTTAACGGAAATACTCCTTGGTCAAAATTAAATAAAGTTAAATGGTTATGCCCGGTTCCTGGATATGATAGGCACTTTGCTATCTTAGAGCACTTAGGAATTGAAATGATTAATATTCCTATGACTAAAGTTGGTCCAGACATGGATTTAGTAGAACAATATGTCAAAGATCCTTGTGTTAAAGGCATCTGGTGTGTTCCTAAATATTCAAACCCTACTGGAATCACATATTCTAACGAAGTAGTGGAACGTTTTGCAAAGCTTAAACCCGCCGCGAAAGACTTTAGAATTTATTGGGATAACGCTTATCTCGTTCATGACTTATATGAAGATAAAAAAGACAAGCTTGTTAATATCATGGAACTAGTTAAAAAATATGATAACGAAGATCTTGTATATGAATTCTTCTCAACTAGTAAAATCTCTTTCCCTGGTTCTGGAGTAGCGGTTCTTATATCTAGTAAAAACAATCTAAACCATATAAGAAACGACTTAAAATACAAAACTATTAGTTATGATAAGGTAAATGAATTACGTCATGTTCGTTATTTCAGAAACTCTCTTGGATTAATTGAACAATCTAAAAAACACGCGGATATATTAAGACCAAAATTTGAATACATTGAGAAACGTTTAAAAGAAGTAGATGACTTAATTAGTTATACTTCTCCTTTAGGCGGATACTTCATCTCTATATATGTTCCTAATAAGGCTAAAGAAGTAATTGCGAGATGTAAAGAATGTGGATTAACACTTACTGAAGCTGGATGCGCTTATCCATATCATAAAGATCCATATAATTCCCACATCCGCTTAGCGCCTTCCTATATGGAAAAAGACGAACTTAAAATAGCGATGGACATATTAATTATCGCGATTCAAATCGAAGCAAAAAAATAGAAGAGATTTTATCTCTTCTTTTTTAATGATATCAGTTTTCTAATTAGAAGGGCCAAGGCCATGCTTCCAATTATCATCGCTACTCCAAGCCCCCCATTAAAGAGGATTAATTTCTTAAGAGTAAGGACGTCTTTAATTCCGTTTTTATCTAAGTTATAGAAGATAACAGAAGCACCTATGGATAAGGCAACTCCTAAAATATTAAATAGTACACTCATGATAAGCATTCTATCTTTATAGTGGCCATTCTTATAGTTATCCATATAAATAAAGACATTTAAGAACACACCTATAAAGCTACAAACATAGAAAAGAATCGCAATCATCTTTCCAATCATGTTGTTACAATATCCAACAGAAATAGCAAAACCAAAAAGGAATGAAGCGACTGTTAAGAATAGAAAATGATATTTATTCTTTTTTAGTAATTCTGAGTCTTTCTTAAGAGCAACCTTGAAGTTATATTTCTCTTTTTTGCTTTCTTCCTTAACTGGTTCTTCTTCTTTTGTGGGTTCTTCAACTTTAATAGGAGCGTCTAAATAAAATGTAGGAAGTTCAATATTTAATTCTTTTAGGTTATCTAATGATAGTGGAATACCATCTTTTGCTCTATAGACTACAAAGTATGGATTAAATTCTTTAACAACTTCAAATAACTTAGAGGTCTTTGCTTTGACTTCATCTAGATTACTAACACCCATGTCTTTAAGTGTCTCAATGCTTTTAATCGTTTTCTTTTTGTCAAATTCTTTATTATTGAACACAAAATACACACTTGCAGAGTCTTTGATGTTTACAAGTAAAACACAGCATTCACTTAAAGGAATATTTTCTTCAGAAAAACTAAAGGAAAACGAAGAATAGTCTTCTTTATTGATAATTTCTTTAAAAGGAGACTCAACAGAATCTAATTTAGTGATTAGTTCGTTATATTCAAATTCGTTGTTTTGTGAATCGTAGATTTTCATAATTTTGCTAGATTGATTATATCTTAATATTTATAACAATTCTACACATACAAATTACTTGTAATTTTTATTCCCAAAGGGCAATTCCAAAGGGCAATTTTGCTATTTTTGCACTTTAGAAAAAAAGTATCGGTTAACCGATACTCTATTAACTATTTGGTAGCTGAGGACGGATTTGAACCGCCGACCTTGAAGGTATGAACTTCCTGCTCTAGCCAACTGAGCTACTCAGCCATATGGTGGATCTAAAGAGACTCGAACTCTCGACCCCCTGAATGCAAATCAGGTGCTCTCCCAACTGAGCTATAGACCCATA
>JBGVBY010000022.1:0-6480 GCA_045226015.1 Bacilli bacterium
CAACTAACTTACATTATCCGACTTAAAAAAGATTGGTCTTTATTTTTTGCACCTCCAAATATAGTTTAAAAGTTAGAGTTAACTCTAAGTCAAGCATAATTTATAAAATGTTATTTCTTACCAATTTTTTGTGCAAAAAAATATCATTTCTGAAATGATTCATATTTGAACAGTTACGAAATATATTTGTTTATGTTTTAAGAGATTTGATATGGTTACACTGTGAATAACTTATCTTATATACAACGTCTAAATAATAATGAATAAAGTTCTAATATAATAAAAAAGGCACGCCCCTCCGTATGGTCAGTACTTCGCTGGGATGTGTCTTTTTCTAAACTAACAGCAATATAGAGTATCTGCTAGCCATGGTAGGTACTGTTCATGGATACCATAGATTCTATTTCAAGAATCACAAACGTATACTGGTGGCTGTATGAACTCAGCTCTTAATATCCCAATAATGGGCGAAAGGAACCTCTCAACGTTTGCCCAACATTCTAGCTCCCTCACCTTAAAGGTGGATGCATCGGATTACTAGATTGTTAGAGGATTGATTCTCCTCCTTTAAGCCTTCTTCTTTAAAGAAAGTTTATAGGAAAAGAATTAGTTACTTTCCATCACTTCCCAACCATTGAGGATTTTCGTTAGAATGAGCATTCAAAAACCTTGATATTGATGGGATGTTTCTTAAATGTTTGAACCCATCATTCAAATTTGAAACCCATTCTTTATTTAAAGATTCTTCTAGAGAAAATAAGGCTCGTTTAAAAGAATCAATTTCGCTTTCGGATAAGAAATCTCTTATTTCTTTACAATAATCATTTAGGACTTTAACAAAATTTTTGACATAGAGTTTTATTTCCTTAGGCATTGGATCTGCGTAAAACTCAGTGCCGTTCAAGCAAAGCAACAAGCCGTTTTGAACTGTTTTATTAGAGTTTGTTAACGAACCAATTTTAATTTGAATATTGATAATATAGCTACCAATAATCCTGTTGAAATCCTTAAAACGTTTTTCTCTTTCAATGGTTTTATTAATCTTTTCTCTTGTAAGAAAAATCATAGTTACAATTGCAGAACAAGCAATTCCACTGCCAAAAGATAGAAACAACGTGGAAAGAGGCTCAACACTATAATAGACAGCACCAACAATTATCATTCCGATTGAGAGAGAAAAGATTAGTACTAAATACCAATTAAATTTTAAGAAATAAAGAATCTTTGTTTTCATTTGTTCTTCTGAAAAGGAAGCCCCTAGTGATTGATTCTAGAGGCCTCCATAAAATAGATTATTGTTCTTTACGTTTTCTAATAAAGAAGTAACCACCGATAGCAGTAACTGAAATCATTGAAACAATAACAATGATTGCTATTGTGTTGCTATTTTGAACAATTCCGAATGCTGAAATTACTCTTGCAGATGCTTGAGCTGTAGTTAGAGATGTGTCTGGTGTGAAACCAAATTTTTCAACACAAGCATCATAATGTGCCATAGCATTTTCGATTTCAGCACCTCCTTGAGATAAATTATCTAAACAAATGCGTGGTGCATTCTTTAAGAATAATTTTGCATCATTGCTCAAATTTAATGCTGCTAAATCTGAAGTTAATGTGTCCCAATCAGATTGAGTAACAACACCAGAACCACTGCCTCCACATAATCCCGATAAGTCAGTCAAAATGGAAAGAGCAGCTAATCTAGCTTCCTCTAAAATACTGTTTGCATCATCAGCAAGTTCAACAATAATTTTCTCAATATATAAAGTTCCACTTGATGACATTACTTTAAAGTAAGTAGATGAACCGTTAAACAAGTATGTGTTAACGCCAGTAGCGCTATATGTTGTGATTGGTGAAACAGAAGTACTTGGATTGGTTGATGTGCCTTCATAAACGGCAGCGGTACCAGAATTACTAGATTTCATAATTAAGGTAACAGACTTGATTTCAGCATTAGAATATAATTCTTCTGCGTTCGTAATATAGCCATCACCAGCATGGAATTGGAATCCACCGCTCTTCATGACATAGTAGACCGAATAATCAGCGTCATCATAAGAATAAGTGCCCGGATCTGTTTTATCATATGCATCAATTCCCATTGCTTCTGGTGTAAGAATTTTGTCTTCATATGTCTTTGAAGCAGCAACAACGCTAATAGCAATTGAACTAGTGTAATCTGATTGTTTGCCTGTAACAGTTATTGTCGTTGAACCGACAGCAACACCGGTTACAGTATAGTTCTTTCCTGAACCAGAAACGGTTGCAACACTTGTATCATTTGAAACAACATCGAGTTGTTCATCAGAATCACTTGGAGTGGTTGTAACTGTTAATGTCGTTGTTTTACCAACCGAAATAGAAGATTTCCCTAATTCCAAAGTTGGGTTTGCCGTCATAGGATTGTCGGTTCCAAGTACCTTCCAAGTAATTGTTATACTGTTAACATAGACTGCAGATCCACAACCGGTAATAATTAAGTAATCAAATTCATAATCATCATCTGTAACAGTTGTAGTTGGAGTTAATTTATTAACTTCTCCTAATTTTGTCGCAGAAGATGCATCACTAATTGCGGTAGGTTTTGTGTTGGTTCCATAAATGTATAGTTTTCTAGTTCCGCTTGAGCCTGTATTAGAGTTCCAATCAACTGAAACACTATACAATTTTCCGCCTGAAGTACTTGTATATAAGCCAGAGCTGGAAGCATTGTTATATTGGAGAACACTATTACCTCCCGCGTTATTTCCTGAATAAACCGCAGAAGATTTATCGCTCTTGTTGCTCCATGAGGAATAACTTGTGCCGGAAACTCCAGTTAATGATAAGGTAATGGAATCAGAAACGTTTACATATACAGGTTCTTTAAGAACCGCCACACTCCAAGTAGCTGTTTTTGTGCCAGTCGCGGCATTATATGTTGCAGTAGCTGTCACACTCGGAGCAACCTCAGAAGTATCAATAGAAACACTGTCAGCAGTGACAGTACCAACCGAGCTATCTGAATAAGAAACATTTAATGTAACTTCAGAAGCATCAATTGTTCCATTTTGATAAACCTCTGTTGGAGCAGATGCGACACCCGTAACATTTGTTACGGTAACTAATGTAACTGCTTGAGTACATGTTTTTCCACTATATGTAATTGTTACATTGCCGGCAGCAGTAATAGTAGATGGCGAAAAACCAAATGCTGTTGGGTTGCTGCTGTAAGCAATATCTTCGGTTGAAGAATCTGAGTATGTAGCTGTAATAACTAATCCAGCTGGAGCAAAATCTTCATTTGCTTTATAAGCTGTTTTTGTTGGAGCAGTTTTAACTGCGATGCTGCTCAATGACTTATGAGCGCTTCCTAAATAAATACTAATAGAAAGAATATTAATGTAATTACTTGAACCTGTACTTGTTTGTTTAAATTTAAAAAACTGATTTGTATCAGAAAAAGTATAGGTTGCAGTTTTATTATCTAAACTCATTGATGCTGAAATTGTCGATGTCTCAGCTAGAGCAGAAGCTCCTTCGTACATAGTCCCTCTTCCAGCAGAGTTTGTATCGTTAAATGATATAACAATTTTTTTAATATTATTAGTAAAGGCTGTATTATTTCCTAAATAGCCATTGTGTTCTGGATGAAGCGACAATTGTGCGCTGTTATAAACATAACCATATGAACTTTGATACTCTATTCCGCCTAATGTTTCTGTTGATGGACCTTCAGTTGCAGTTGCTTTGCTAGTAGCTGAAGACGGATAAGGGTTGTTGCTTGCTGATAAAACAACATCTGGCGCAGCTTCAACTGATACTGTTTGGCTATAGCCAGTTGAGTTCGAAACACCAGAGCAAGTTGCCTTGATATAGATTGTTTGATTATTGCCAACCCCAAGAGCATTTGGAGTAGCAACCTCTGAAGTCATAGCGCTGTTGCTATAGTACGTAAATGTTGAACTTGAAGTAACATCTACATTGCCTTTGCCAGCATAACTTCCGGTAACGGTTAAGCCAGTAGCGCTCCATGAATCAGCAGTTGTATAAGATGTAGTACTCATTGTTCCTGAAACAGTAACAGAATTCAAAACATCGGCGACAACAGAAATTGATTGAGTTGTGGACTTTCCACCATAGCCAATAGTCACACTAGTATCCCCTGTTGTTAAAGCAGTAGTTGTACTTGGTGTGAATGTGAAATCACCGGAATGGTCAGCATATGCAATGTCTTCGGTTGAAGCATCAGAATATGTTCCAGTAATAACTAAACCAGTTGGATCAAAACATTGACCCTCATAGTAACCAGTTGTTTTTGTAGGTGCGGTCTTAACAGCGATGCTTGAAAGTGTCTTTGAAGCTGGCGTGTCATAAGTAACCGAAATACCTGCAATATACATTGCTTTTTGAGCAGTTGGACCATCAATTGAAATTGTAATGTTACCAGTAGAATCGGTTACATCGGCAGAATAAGTTTTTGTCCCATCAGCATGGGTAGACGTTGGTGTCCCACTATTTAAAGTAACATTAGACAAAGTTACATTTGAGCAAGACGCATAAGTTGAACCGCTAACAGAAATAGATAATTTGTGTCCGCCAGCATTGGTTAATGCAATAACACTAATTGATTTAATTACTTTTCCACTAAAAGCAGATGTTGTAAAAGAAATTGTTTCCTGTGCATTGTTTGAACCGAGCTGAATGTACTTATTGTTTGTTGCGCCAACATAAGAAATATTATCTTTTTTACCACTTTTTAATTGAGTAAGTGTTCTCGTATAAGACCAAGAAAAACTTCCTGTCGAAATTGTGCCTGTATCTGTGCCGTTAACGCTAGAGATTTGTGATCCAAGGTTGTTTGCGGCAGATGCAGTCCACGAAACGGTGGAAGCCGCAGCATGAACTGGCACTGCTTCACTATTACTCGCAACAGCGACACCTACACCGATCGCCATGGTGAGCCCTAATGCTGCACCGACGATCTTTGTAAATAATTTATTCATGTCTTTTTCTCCTTTCATCAAAACCTCCGAGCCCGTTTTGGTTATATAGACTCGTGAGCATGAATAAATCTTTGTGTGAATTGATCGTTCATCTTGCCATTGAGTTTCCTATATCCACTCGGCCGATTACTTAACCAATCAAAGATTTTGTCAGCTTGCTAGCGACTAACAGTGTCCCCATTGGACTAGTGCTAACTCCACTGACGTTCATGATTTAGGAGATTGTTAAGAGTAATGTGCACCGTTATTCTTTTATCTTCTTAATCACAAACAAAGAGGCAAATCCACTATGGCTAAGACTCCTTGACCATTAGAGTCTCTCCTTGTAGGAGTCGCCTCTTATGCTGACAATTATAAGAAGAAGAAGAAGAAGAATCAAGCACTCGCCATGCCAGAGTGCCAACTTATTTACTTCGTAAATAAAATTTTATATAAAAACATGACAATCTTGCGATTTGTTTTACAAACCACTACTTTCTGTGTGCCTTATTTTTGAAGAATGCACCCCTTATCATGTCAAGCATAATTGAATGATTTTTTGCATGCTAAAAATCCCTGTGTAGCGCCTTGTTATGACGCAAGTACGAGGGGTTATAGTGAGTGTATTATGAGTCGCGTTTCTGGAACTATCGTCGCTTGCTATACTCTCGAAGGAAAGTTAGTAAAAACATATCCAACTGCCATAAGTGCATGTAGGAGCAGACATCTTTTCAAACGCACTATCGATCGCTGCATTAGAGGCGACTTAAATATGGTCAAAGGACTTCAATGGAAGAGATTCAAAATCGGAGAAGTTCCCGACACTATTCCGCCACTTCAAATCGAAACCAAATCTTTAACTACTAAGCCAGTAGGAAAGCTTGGCGAAAACGGCGAGATTATTGAGGTATATCCATCTATAAAAAATGCTGCAAAAAATAATGGTTTAGATCCGCACTCTTTACGCGATAGATTAAATAAAAAATACGCTTATGTTGGTAGAACCAAATTCAGGTATTTAACTGATAATGAGATAGATAAATATAATCTTAAAAAAGGCAGGATTTTTGATACTAAAATTAAACCAGTAATTCAATATAGTTTAGATGGTAAATATATCAAAACTTACCCATCCACTAGAGCAGCTACAATAGCCATGGAAAGAGAGCCAAAAAATAGAGGAATTTATCAATGTTTAACTGGCCAATACGATACAGCTTTTGGATATGTTTGGAAATACAGAGATGAGCCAAATATTGAGAGACCAAGAAAACAAAAAGTCTATGTTTGTGCTTTGAACGCAAATAACGAAACCGTCCATAAATTCAATACGGTTAGAGAGGCTAGTGATTATTTTAAAGTTTCAGTTTCTGCTATAAATAACGCGATTCGCTTAAATCAAAAAGTCAAAGGATATCACTGGAAACGTAATTAAAAACTGGATTTTACTCCAGTTATCTTTTACTACAAAGTAGTAATTTGCATTCTATATCTATTAACGTGAATTACTTGC